>NZ_KV804551.1:378014-493653 GCF_001811325.1 Eikenella sp. HMSC071B05
AGGCTACCTGAAACTTTCAGGTAGCCTTTTGCTATTTCTACTTGGCTTTGGCAGAGTGATAACAGGGAAGGGCGGCTTGGATGTTTTAATAATGTGAGGAAATCTTGGTTTGTTAAGTTGCATTCGTTCCAGCTTCTTGCGTCAATAGAGCAGAAGCAAACTGATGCCTTGTATAGAAACAATAGAAAGGCTACCTGAAACTTTCAGGTAGTCTTTCTATTGTTGCAATTATGCTTGGAGCAAGCCGTCCATCCAGCCTAACCCGCTGCCAGATTGCGCAGCTCACGCACCGCATCGGCAATTTCGCCCGCTGTCAGGCCGATGGGGCCGATGCCGCGGGCGGCCAGCAGCTCTGCCGCCGTGCCGTGCATCCATACTGCCGCGCAGGCCGCATCTTGCATGGGCAGATGTTGCGCCAGCAGGGCAGCCATCAGGCCGCTCAATACGTCGCCGCTGCCAGCGGTTGCCAAGCCGGGGTTGCCGCTGTCGTTTTCATACACAATCCGCCCGTCTGGTGTGCACACCAAGGTTTTCGCACCTTTGAGCACCACATAGCTGCCGTAGCGCTCGGCAATATTGGAGGCTGCCAAATAGCGGTTACCCTGCACCTCTTCCACTGTAATACCCAGCAGGCGTGCCGCTTCCAGCGGATGAGGCGTGAGTACCACATTATTGGGCAAGAACATAGTCTCTACCGCCAGCAGGTTCAGCGCATCGGCATCCAGCAGCAGCGGTGCATCAGTATGGATGGCCGCTGCCGTGGTCTGCTCCAACAGCTGACACGAGGCATCGCTCATGCCCAAGCCGCAGCCAATAGCGTAAACGCTGATGTCGCGCCGTTGCACCAGCTGCGCGGCGGTGGTGATCATGATTTCCGGATAATTGGGCAGATACGGTATCGGCAGGCTGTTTTGCGCAAAACCGAGCCATACTTTGCCCGCCCCGCCTTTCAAGGCCGCGCTGGCCGCCAGCACCCCGGCGCCGGACATGCCGGCCGCGCTGCCCACCACAGCCACCGTGCCGAACGTGCCTTTATGGCTGTCTTCGGCCCGTGGTTTGATTAAAAGGGGGAAACGGAAACGGGCAGTATGCTGCCACTTCGCCAACTGCTGGGATAAATCTGCCATATCAAACCTCATGTTATTCAATTAGACAAATGCCAAGCAAACGGCATACCGAGAGTGCGGCCATTACGCCGAATATTGAGCTAGGGCAAACACGGTGCAGGCCGCCATTGACCCGGTGCCAGATCCAGCTGCCACAAATCCAACCGACCGATGCCCACGCGCACCAGCCGCAGGCAGGGATAGCCCGCCTTGGCCGTCATACGGCGCACTTGGCGGTTTTTGCCTTCGCTGATGCGGATTTCCAACCAAAAATCCGGCACGCTCTTGCGCACCCGAATCGGCGGAACACGCGGCCACAGGCAGTCGGTTTCCGATTTTTCAGGTAGCCTGATCTGCGCCGGGCGGGTAACGAAATCGCCCAAATCCACACCACGCTGCAACAAATCCAGTTTTGCTTCGTCCGGGCTGCCTTCGAGCTGCGCCCAATAGGTTTTCACCGTTTTGTGGCGCGGGTCGGCAATTTTGGCTTGCAGGCGGCCGTCGGCCGTGAGCAGCAGCAGCCCTTCACTGTCGGTGTCCAGCCGCCCGGCGGGATAAACATCGGGCAGTCCAATAAACTCTTTCAGCGAGCGGTGTTTCTCGTGCGGGCTGAATTGGCAGATAACCCCATAGGGCTTGTTGAAAACAATTAAATCAGACATGGTGTGCAGGCCGGTTGGGGTTTCAGGTAGCCTTTTGGGCTGGAATGGCTAGATTATATAGCTGAAATCAAAGCTATTCCAGCCACCCGCGCCCGTATTCCCAAGCAATGCGAGCCATCCGGCGGTATAATTGCCCTCGGCTGAGCTGAGGCTACCTGAAAACGCAAGCAGCAACGAAGTGGAAGCGTAGCGCCATTTCTGCCAAAGCCAAGGCCTAATCCTTATCTACATAGCGAGAACACCATGTCCCCAGCCCCCATCCGCACCGGCCGTGCTGCCGACCAACTGCGCCCCATCAGCATCACCCCCCATTTCCTGCCTCATGCCGACGGCTCTGTCCTGATTGCCTGCGGCAACACCAAAGTGATCTGCACCGCCAGCATCGACGAATCCGTCCCGCCCTTTCTGCGCGGCAAAAACCAAGGTTGGGTAACCGCCGAATACGGCATGCTTCCCGCCTCCACCGCCAGCCGTATGCGCCGCGAAGCCGCCCAAGGCAAGCAATCCGGCCGCACCCAGGAAATCCAACGCCTGATCGGCCGCTCCCTGCGTGCCGCCGTAGATTTAAGCCAGCTGGGCGAACGCCAAATCCTGATTGACTGCGACGTAATCCAAGCCGACGGCGGTACCCGAACCGCCAGCATCACCGGCGCATACGTCGCCCTGCATCTGGCTGTGGGCAAGCTCTTGGCCGCAGGCAAACTCGCGCACAGCCCAATCCGCGAAGCCGTGGCCGCCGTGTCGCTCGGCATCGTCGGCGGCGTGCCCCTGCTCGATTTGGACTACCCCGAAGACTCCGGTTGCGACAGCGACATCAACCTCGTGATGACCGCCTCCGGCAACATCATCGAAATCCAAGGCACCGCCGAAGGCGCCGCCTTCAGCCCCGCCGCACTCACCCAACTGCTCGCGCTCGGCCAAAAAGGCATTGCCGAACTGCTGCAACACCAGCAAGCCGCCATTGCAGCAGCCGGCTGAGGCTACCTGAAAGCCGGTTTAACGGCATGGTCCATTGCAATTTCGGTAAAGCAGCATTTTCAGGTAGCCCCAACACCGAACAGGCTACCTGAAAGTGCAGTATCAACGAAGTTAAAACCACCTATAACCCAAACAAGAGAAACCCATGAAACTCTACACCAGTCCCACTTCCCCCTACGGCCGCCTTGTCCTGCTCGCTGCCCTCCCGCGACATGATCTTGATTTCGCCATTGCCTATACTAACCCGTGGGAAAACCCCGCCGAGCTCCAAGCCCTCAACCCCTTCTCCCAAGTGCCCGTGCTGCAAACCGATAGCGGCACCGTGATCGGCAACAGCCCGTTTATTTTGGACTTCCTGCTCGGCCACCCTTTAAAAACCGCCGAACAAACCGCCACCGCCGCATTTGCCTTCTCCCTGCTCGACCAGCTGGTGAAACTCTTCGGCTTGCAAAAATTCAAAGCCGACAACACCCCCGACCACCCGCTCACCGAACGCGCCCGTGCCGCCTGCAGCCGAGGCCTGGCCGCCGCCCCGCAGCTGGATGCCGTCAGCAGCGATGTCGCCCACCTTGCGCTGGGCATGGCCTTGGTGTTCATGCAATACCGCCTGCCCGATTTGCAGCCACACCTCAGCCCCGACAACCAAAGCGCATTGGCACAATTCACCGCCCGCGCCGACGTGCGCGCCGTGTCGCCGGAAAACTTGGAAACCCGTCCCGCTACCTTGGCGCAGCTGCGGCAGGGTTTGGTTTAGCCCTATCCGTATCCCCGCCGATACGGCAAAGGCTACCTGAAAAACAGCGCTGCCAAATTTTCAGGTAGCCTGCTGTTATAATGCGTGCATCGCCAAAACAATACCGAAAGATAAGAAAGGATCGCCAGCATGAGTACCCCGCAAACCGCCATCATCCCGGAAACCATCACCGCCGCCATTTATATCGAGGCCGACGTGCGCGATAAGGCCAAAGTCAAAACCGCCTGCTGCGAAGCCCTCGCCGCGCTGGCAGACTGCCAAACCCGTTTCCACGGCCACGAGTTGGGCATGACCATCGCCTTCGGTGCAGACTTCTGGCGCAGCCTAAACCACAGCGGCGAAGGCGAAGAAATCCGCCCGTTCGTGCCGCTGGGCAACGGCCTGTGCCCGGCCACCCAGTGTGATGTGATGATTCATATCCAATCCACCCATACCGGCCTGAACTATCTGCTGGCAGAAAAGGTGCTGGCTGCTTTCGGCGAATCGCTTGAGGTGAAAAACGAAACCCACGGCTTCCGTATGCCGGAAGAGCGTGGGCTGGACGGCTTCGTGGACGGCACGGAAAACCCCCACGGCGATGAAGAAATCGCTGCCGTGGGCATCATTGCCGAAGGGAAAAGCGCGGGCGGCAGCTATGTGGTGCTGCAACAATACCTGCACGACCTGAAAAAATGGGACAGTATCAGCGTGAAAAAGCAGGAGCAGGCCGTTGGCCGCAGTAAAGTCGATAACATCGAATTCGCCCGTGAAGACCGTTTGCCCGATTCGCACCTGGGCCGCACCAACATCAAGGAAAACGGCGTCGGCCTGAAAATCGTGCGCCGCAGCCTGCCTTTCGGCCAAGTGAGCGGCGAGCACGGCCTGCAATTCATTGCCTATAGCGCCAGCCTGCACAATATCGATGAGCAGCTGAAATTCATGTTCGGCGAAAAAGACGGCAAAATTGACCTGCTGCTGAAACATATGTCCACCGCCAAGCGCAGCGCCTACTACTACGCGCCGAGCGTGGAGCGCTTGGCTGATCTGTGATGCTGCGGATTGGTTTGGTTGGTTGACAATACAAAGGCTACCTGAATTTCAGGTAGCCTTTAATCTGATGGGAACAAGGGTTGGCTTGCTATATAGTGAATTAAAATAAGAATGCTACAGCGTTGGCTCGACTTGCCGTATTGCTCATACTGTCTGCGGCTCGCCGCCTTGTCCCATTCTTAATTTTAATCCACTATAAAAGGCTACCTGAAAACGTTGCGGAACAGCGCCGCGTTTGTTTCAGGTAGCCTTACTTATCGCTATCAAGCAATCTAATTAATCAAACTGTTTCCTGATCAGCCGGTTTGCCGACGGCCATTTTGCCGATGATGCTGCCGAGCACAATCCCGGCCAGGGCGAAGGGCAGCCACTCCAGCGAATAGGCTTTCAACGGCAGTTGCTCGGTAAAGCCAGTACCGGCCACGGAGAGGATGGAAACCGCAGTAGCCAGGCCGGTAGCGAGGCGGTGGGCAAGCAGGGGCATCGGGCGGATGAAGTTGTCGATAATCAGCAGCAGCAAAATGGTCATGGCAATCGGGTAGAGCACCATCAGCACAGGCACGGATTTACCGATAACGGCGCTCAAGCCTTGGTTGGCCAGGATGAAGCTCACGAGGGTTACGGCGATGACGTAGCTGCTGTAGCGGATGCGCGGGAACAGGCCGTAGAAGAATTCGCCCACGGCGGTTACCAGTCCGACCGAGGTGGTGAGGCAGGCGAGGGTAACAATGATGCCGAACAGAATACGGCCGAAGCTGCCGAAGGTTTGGTAGGCGGCGGTATTGAGCAGGAAGGAGCCGATGTCTTGTTGTTTGGCAGCCAGGTCGGCCAGGGTGTCAGGCGACACGGGCAGGCGGTTGCTTACCCAGGCCAGGCCGACATAAATAATAGCCAGCGATACGGCGGCGATGATGCCGGCCACAAAAGTTTGCTTCATCACCACTTGGTTATCGCGCTGATCCGCCGGCATTTTGGCCTTAATGGCGTTGATCACAATTACGGAAAAGGCCACGGAGGCAAGCACGTCCATGGTTTGGTAGCCGCCGATAAACCCGGCCAAGAAGGCGGATTGGTCGCCAAAGTTGGCAGCCGGCATGGTGGGTGGATTGCCGTAGAGCCACCACACAGATTTGCCGATCAGGGCAAGGATGGCGATGAGCAGCGCAGGGGTGAGGATGGCGCCGATGCGCTCGACCATTTTGGAGGGGTTCAGGCTCAGCCACAGGGTAATGGCGTAGTAAACCACGGTGAAGGCGAGAAGCGAGGTGCGGCCGGCTTCACCGATAAAGGGCAACACGGCCATTTCGTAGGAGGTGGCGCCGGTGCGCGGGATGGCGAAGAAAGGGCCGATGGTGAGATAAATCGCCATCAGGAAAATGACGGCAAACCAAGGGTGGATGCGGGTGAGGGCGGTTTTGTAGCCGTTGTGGTAGAAGGCGCTTACCACGATGCCCAACAGCGGCAGACCGACGCCGGTGATCACGAAGCCGAGGAGGGTGCTCCAAAATTCGGGGCCGCTATTAAGGCCGAGGGTGGGCGGAAAAATCAGATTGCCGGCGCCGAAAAAGATGGCAAACAGCATAAAGCCGATAATAAAGGTATTCTTATTCATGAGTTTTCTGGTGGCTGCTATTGCGTGGATAGAGCCTGGAGCCGAGATAAAAAGGCGTTATCATACCGAATTGGCTGCTAAAGGGGTAGGGCGGTGAGCTAAATGGATTTTTACTGCGTTGAAATCGATGTTTTCAGGTAGCCTTTGGCCAGCTTGAGGCTACCTGAAAACCGATCTGCCTGAAACTTAAGCTTGCATGATGCAGGATATGTAAAACGCTTTATCCTTGCAGCGGGAAACAGTATAATTCGGCTCTTTCGCCGACGAATTAACCCTTTCTTTCCTTGCGCTGATTTTATGCCGCTGCTGTCTATCGAATTTGCTGCCTTTTTCCTGTGCTTCTTCCCTGTTTACTGGCTGTTGGCCAAGCATCCGCGCTGGCAGAATTGGCTGTTGCTGTTTGCCGGTTTGGGTTGGCTGTGGCATTTGCATTGGGGCTTTGCCGTGGCGGTATTGGTGTTTTCGTTGGGGATTACGCTGATTGCAGGCGGTTTGTCGCAAGGCAAAGCGCAGGCGGTACGGCGCAGATGGCTCGCGGCAGGCGTGCTGTTGGCGGTGTTAAATCTGTCGTTTTTCAAATATGTGGATTTTTTCCTGCCGCTGTTACAGCGCGGCGGGCAAGATGCGGCGCTGGGCATTTTGATGCCGCTGGGCATTTCCTACTACACCTTTCAAGGCGTGGCTTATTTGGTGTCGCTCTACCGCAATGAAGATGTGCGGCTCAAATGGCGCGAGCTTTTGCTGTATTTCAGCTTTTTCCCCACCATTACTTCCGGTCCGATTGCCCGTGCCGGCCAATTAAAAAGCATCTACGGCACAGATGGCGGCATGGCGGCGCAAATCCGCAGCGAACAGCCGCGCGTTATCATCCGCCCGGCATTGGCTATCGGCCTGATTGTGCTGGGTATCTGCAAAAAGTGGTGGCTGGCCGGGGCACTGGGCGGCAACTGGGTGGATCCGGTGTTTGAAAACCCGCTGCAATACGATGCCATCACGGTGCTCACTGCGATGTATGGCTATACCGTTCAGCTGTTTATGGATTTTTCCGGCTACACCGATTTAGTGGTGGGCATGGCCATGCTGCTCGGCTTTCAGCTGCCACAAAACTTCGCCATGCCGCTGCGCGCGTTTAACCTGCGCGATTTTTGGGACCGTTGGCACATCACGCTCTCCACTTGGATTCGTGACTACATCTATATCCCGCTGGGCGGCAGCCGCAAAGGCTGGTGGCGCACGCAAGTCAATTTGATGATTGCCATGCTGCTCTCCGGCATTTGGCACGGCCACGGCTGGAATTTTTTGCTGTGGGGCGCATTGCATGGCGTGGTACTGGTCGGGCTGAATATCGGCGACAAGATTTTGGGCGGGCGAGAGAAATTATCCGGCTCATCCCGCTTTGGCAAGCTGGTGGCGGTGCTGTTTACCGTCAACTTTGTCTGCCTCTCCTTTGTGGTATTCCGTACCGCAAGCCTGGCCGATGCCTGGCTGATGTTCCGCTCATTGTTCGGCGGTGGCGGCAGCGGCGTACCGGAGTTTGAAACCCTACTGGTGCTGGGGGCAATGGTGTTTGCGCTGGCTGCATATGGCCTTTTGGCCAAGCTGTTTAATGGTGCAGTGGCACTGTTGGAACGCCTGCCGATGTGGACATGGCCGCTGCCGATGGGCGCTGCGATGTGGCTGCTGATGGTGTTTGCTCCTTCCGGCATCCCCGGCTTTATGTATGCTAACTTTTAATAACTATAATAATAAGAAAGGATTAAGCAGTCATGAACCCCAGTAAAGCCAAGCGCAGAGCCAATAAGCACAAACACCGCGATCAAGCTGCCCGCCGTAAATCGAGCGTGGAAAAACGCCCAGAGCAGTTGGAGTTGCCGGTATCGATGCCGGAGCAAGTCGCAGCCAAGCCCGAATCGCAGGCCAAGGCTAAGGCCGCAGCCCAACATAAAACTAAACCTGCAGCCAAAGCGGCTAAAACTGAGACTACATCGCCCTCTCGTTTTCAGGTAGCCTCAGGCCAAACAGCCAGAGCAGGGCATAAAGCGCCACAGCGTAAACCAAAATCTGCGCAATATGCTACTGTACGGCCGGCCAAAACCGCCCGCCCCGTAGCAGATGCTGCCAGTCTGTCCAGTCCAGCATCGGATAAACAAAACAAACCTGCTTCGCCTGTGTGGCGGCTATATGTGGCCATGCTGCTCACTGCGCTGCTCACGGTGTGGTTCAGCCAAGATTCCATCAACGCCTATTGGCAGCAAACCTACCACCGCGCCAGTCCCTTGGAAAAACTAAACGACTACGGCTGGTGGCGCAGTGGCAGCCGTTGGCAACAGGCTGCTCTAGAGCGGCATGAAGCTGCCTTAAGCTGGCTGGAAACCAAAAATGAAAGCTGGCGCCAGCAGCATACCGCCGAGCATGCGCCACCGAGTATAGTAGTATTGCCTACTGAACCTACCGTGCCTTCTGAGGCTGAGGCTAAGCCTGCTTCTGCGCCAGTTGTAGCGCAAAACACTGCGCCCAAACCGCTGCCAGAGCGCGTGCAGCTTTCGGCTGGAGACAAAGTATTTTTTGCCGGCGATTCTATGATGGAAGGCGTAGCGCCGCATGTACAAAGATGGTTGAGCAGCCAATACGGCATCGATTCACTCAACCTTAGCCGCCAAAGCACCGGGCTGTCCTACCCCAGCTTCTTCGACTGGCCGGCTACTATAGAAAAAACCTTGCGGGAAGATCAAAAAATCAGGTTGCTGGTGGTGTTCCTGGGGCCGAACGACCCTTGGGATTTCCCCAATCCCGAACCGGGCACTCGAGGCTACCTGAAATTCCAAAGCCCAGAATGGGAACAGGTGTACCGACAGCGTATCGAACGCATTGTGACAGCCGCCAAGGCCGCCGATGTGCAGATTATTTGGCTGGGCGTGCCGCTGATGAAGAGCAGCCGACTCAATGCCCAAATGCGCTACCTAGACAGCCTGTTTGCCAGCGAGCTGGCCGGGAAAACCATCTGGTTGCCCACCGATAAAATCATGGGCGGCGAAGACGGGCAATACCGCGACAGCATCAGCATCAACGGGCAAACCGTCCGCTTGCGCAGCAAAGACGGTATTCATTTCACCATAAAGGGACAACAGTTTCTGGCCGACCAGATAGCAGGCCGTATCGACTACCGACCTGCCAATGCTGTTGCGCCAGCCACCCCTGCCGCCTCCGAAACCGTGATGGCGAGTGGAAAATCATAATTGAAGGATAGCTAGAGTAATGTTGTTTTCCAAAAAAGGCCGCAAGCTGGCCTTGATGACCGCCTGCCTGCTCGCCTGCCAGGCCTGCAGTGCCGAAACTGCCGCCCAAGGCACACCTGAAAAAGCCGAGCTTACTAACTACGGCAGCTGGCAGCCTGTGTGGCTCGACAAGCTGCAACGGCTCAACCGTGGCGGCGACGTAAAATTCCGTATCATCCAGCTGGGCGACTCCCATACCGCCGGCGACTACTTTACCAACGAATTGCGCACCCGTTTGCAGCAGCAGTGGGGCGATGGCGGCATCGGCTGGGTGTATCCCAACACCGTATCCGGCCAGCGTAATGCCCAAGTGCTGCATAGCAGCAGCGGTTGGCAGGTGTTGAGCAACCGTAATGCCCGTGCCGATTTTCCGCTGGGTGGTATTCTCAGCCGCTCCTCCGGCGGCGGTGGCAGCGTAACCGTTAATCCACGCACCCCCATCGGCGAAGCCCAGCAGATCACCATCACTGCCCGCCCCGTGTTTGCCGACAGCGAGCTCAAAGTACACGATTCGCAAGGCAGCCAAGTTGCCTCTCTGCCCAACCTCGGCAGCAACGCTTGGCAGTATTTTTCCTTTACCTCCCGGCTACCGCTCAGCTACCGCGCCCAAGCCGGCGATATTTGGGAAATCGGTCACATCAACATTGAAAACAACCGCCCCGGCGTAACCGTATCCGCCATGGGCATCAACGGCTCGCAACTCTCGCAATGGAGCGGCTGGCGTGCCGATTGGCAGCAGGACTTGTCGGCCACCCAGGCTGATTTGGTCATCCTGGCCTATGGCACCAACGAAGCGTTTAACAGCCACCTCGATATGGCGCAAACCAAGCGTATTTGGGCCGATACCATCCACAAAATCCGCGAAGCTCTGCCCGGCGCCGGCATCCTGATTATTGGTGCACCCGAGTCGCTTAAAGGGCGACACGGCCAATGCGGCCAACGCCCGCCTTATCTTGATGCCATGCAGCAAATGCAGCGCGACGTGGCGCAGCAGGAGCAAATCCTGTATTGGTCATGGCAGGCAGCTATGGGCGGCGCGTGCAGTATGAAGAGCTGGATGGCACAAGGTTTGGGTGCGCGCGACGGTGTACACTTCACCGCCCAAGGTTACCAAACCGCTGCCGGCAAACTGGCCGACGACCTTATCAAACTGGCTAATAAATAACCCGCTACACCGATTTCAGGTAGCCTCAGATACGAGGCTACCTGAAATCCAATTAATAAGTTGATTGCAGTTCAATCAATCCGGTGTAACCCAAGCAATAATTTTCAGGTAGCCTGCAATACATCCAAGGCTACCTGAAAATACAATAGGCCCATTACCCAAGGCCCATTACCCATTCGCTACGGAGCCCAAACCATGCCGCAACGCCAAGACATTATCCGCTGGTGCAACGAATTTTTGCGCACTGCCGAATTCCACGACTATGCCCCCAACGGCCTGCAGGTGGAAGGGCGGGAAGAAGTGCATAAAATCGTGTGTGCCGTTACCGCCAGCCAGGCCGCTATCGATTATGCCGTGGCGCAGGATGCCGATATGCTTTTGGTGCACCACGGCCTGTTTTGGAAAAGCGAGCCGATCACCATCACCGGCTGGAAACACCGCCGCATCGCTACGCTTATCCGGCACAGCATCAATATGGCCGGCTATCACCTGCCGCTCGATGCCCACCCTGAACTGGGTAATAACGCTCAGCTGGCATTACGCATGGGGTGGCACATAGAAGGCCAAACCGGTGAGCAAAACCTACTTATGTTCGGCACACCAGAGGCAGAGGCAGACGGCAATGCGCTGCTGGCTAACCTGGCTGAACGTTTGGGGCGCCAACCGGTATCTGCCGGTGATTTGTCGCGACCGGTGCGTAAGCTGGCTTGGTGTACCGGCGGGGCGCAGGGCTTTTTCCAACAGGCAATCGATATGGGCGCAGATGCCTTCGTTACCGGCGAGATTTCCGAAGCGCAATATCATTTGGCGCAGGAAAATGGCGTGCTGTTTGTGAGTGCCGGCCACCATGCTACCGAACGTTACGGCATCCAAGCGCTGTCGGCACGGCTGCAACAGGAGTGGCCGCTGGAATGCTTGTTCTTTGATGAAGATAATCCGGCTTGAGTTGAACTGGGCAGTGTAATCTTTACATTTTGTTTTTCAGGTAGCCTTTGTTTGCATTTTTATCATGTGAACAAGCTGTTGCATTGTTGCACTTATGCCCACGCAACCTGCCGTGGTAAGACAAATCTTTACTTTATTTCAAATATTGCTTTAAGTGTTGATTTAGATTAAGGTAAAATCACGCCGCTGCGTTATTGGCAGCATTGAGGCCTTTGCAAAGTTTACCGCTCTGCGGTGCCACAACGGCTGTTGTGCAAAGGCCTCAGTATTTCGGATTTTCAGAGTATTAGGATGATTGAGTAATGACTAACCAAGAAATCAATCAGGAACGGCGGCGCTTTTTAGTGCTGGCCACTGCCGGCGCCGCCGGCGTGGGCGCACTAGGGGTAGCCACGCCTTTCGTTGCCAGCTTTTTCCCTTCGGAAAAGGCTAAAGCGGCCGGTGCGCCGATCGACATCGATGTGAGCAAAATCGAAGCCGGCCAGTTGGTTACCGCCGAATGGCGCGGCAAGCCAATCTGGGTGCTCAATCGCACCGAGCAGCAGTTGAAGGATTTGCCTTCCTTAAACGGTGAATTGGTCGATCCCTCCTCCACTGCTGCCGACCAGCAGCCGGAATACTGCCAAAATGAACTGCGCTCCATTAAAGGCAAAGATAATATCTGGGTGGCCATCGGTATTTGTACCCACTTGGGTTGCTCGCCCACTTTCCGTCCCGACCTCGCTCCTGCCGATTTAGGAGCGAACTGGAAGGGCGGTTTCTTCTGCCCCTGCCACGGCTCCAAATTCGACTTGGCCGGCCGCGTGTTCAAAGGCGTGCCAGCACCGTCCAATCTGGTGATTCCTCCTTATAAATACCTGTCTGAAACCACCATCCGTGTGGGCGAAGACGGCTGATACCGGGGAACAAATCATGACCAATCAAACCAATAATAAAGCCAAAGCATTGCTCGACTGGGTGGACGCGCGTTTCCCCCTTTCTAGAATGATGAAGGAACACGTAACCGAATATTACGCACCGAAAAACTTCAATTTTTGGTATTTTTTCGGTTCGCTGGCCTTGCTGGTGCTGGTGATTCAAATTGTCAGCGGCATCTTCCTCACCATGAACTACAAGCCAGACGGTAACTTGAACCAATACCATCTGCCTGCTGCGTTTACCGCAGTGGAATACATCATGCGCGATGTGTCCGGCGGCTGGATTATCCGCTATATGCACTCTACCGGCGCCTCGATGTTCTTCATCGTGGTGTATCTGCACATGTTCCGCGGCCTGATTTACGGCTCGTTCAAAAAACCGCGCGAGCTCGTGTGGGTGTGTGGCGCACTGATTTTCCTCGCCCTGATGGCAGAAGCCTTTATGGGCTACCTGCTGCCTTGGGGCCAAATGTCGTTTTGGGGTGCGCAGGTAATCATTAATCTGTTCGGCGCCATCCCCGTAATCGGCCCGGATTTGTCCACTTGGATTCGCGGCGACTTTAACGTTTCCGACGTTACGCTCAACCGCTTCTTCGCCTTGCACGTGATTGCTGTGCCGCTGGTGCTGGTTGGCCTGGTGGTGGCACATCTGATTGCACTGCATGAAGTGGGTTCCAACAACCCCGACGGCGTGGAAATTAAAAAACTGAAAGATGAAAACGGTATCCCACTCGACGGCATCCCTTTCCATCCGTATTACACCGTGAAAGACATTTTGGGCGTGGTGGTATTCCTAATTGTATTCTGCTCCATCATGTTCTTTGCCCCTGAAGGCGGTGGCTACTTCCTCGAAGCCCCCAACTTTGATCCGGCCAACTCGCTGAAAACTCCGGCACACATTGCTCCGGTGTGGTATTTCACTCCGTTCTACGCCATCTTGCGCGCTATTCCTTCGTTTGCTGGCACGCAGGTGTGGGGTGTAATCGGCATGGGTGCGGCAGTGATTTTGATTGCCCTCCTGCCTTGGCTTGATCGCTCGCCGGTGAAATCTGTGCGCTACCGCAACACCACCTTCAAAACCATGCTGGTGCTGTTCCTGATTGCCTTCATCGGTTTAGGTATTCTCGGTGCGCAAGTGGCTACTGATCTTAGAACAGAAATTGCCCAATCGTTCACGATTTTCTATTTCCTGTTCTTCCTCGGTATGCCGATTTACACCAGTCCTGAGCGTCCGAGCCTGGCTGCGTTTACACAGCAGCTGCGCTCTCGTCCATTGGCTGCGCTGTTTGCCGCAGGCTGGGTGGGCGGCGTGATGCTGATTGCAGTGCTGGTAAGTATTTACGATCTCTACCTGCTTGCCCGCCTGTTTTTCGCCGACCCGTTCCAAATTCAAACCCTGCTGATCCGTGTGTTCTCAGTACTGTATATGGCCTTCTTCTTTGTTGGCACGCTGCTGAACACCAAGCTGAATGTGGATCAAGCAGTGCCGGAACGTGTAACCATGAGCACTACCCGCCAAAAAATCATGTTCTTCGTGTATGCAGCCATTACATTGGCGGGTGCGTATCTGTTTGCCAACAGCATTTAACAGGAGCGGCGAAATGAAAAAACAATGGAAAAACTGGCTGGCCGCGCTGATGTTGGCCTTGCCGCTAAGTGCCAACGCCTCCGGCGGCGGCCACTACGAACATGTAGATATCGACTTGGGTGACCAAGTGAGCCTGCAACGCGGCGCACAAATTTTCGCCAACTACTGCCTTTCCTGCCATTCGGCCAGCGGCATGCGCTACAACCGCTTGCAGGACTTGGGCTTGAGCGAAGACGAAATCCGCAAAAATCTGATGTTCACCACCGATAAAACCGGCGATGTGATGCAGTCTGCCATGAATCCGGAAGATGCCAAACGCTGGTTTGGTGCCGAGCCGCCGGATTTAACCCTGATTGCCCGTTCGCGCGGTGCGGATTACCTCTACGCCTATTTGCGCGGTTTCTATAAAGACCCGAGCCGCCCCACCGGCTGGAACAACTTGGTGTTCGACAAAGTCGGCATGCCGCACCCCTTGTGGGAGCAACAGGGTATCCGCGCAGTGGAGCTCGACAGCAAAGGTCAGCCCGTGATGGTGAAAGACGAACACGGCAACCTGGTGCCCAAACTGTATTGGGAAGCCACCGGCCTGCATAGCCGCCGCCTGCCTAACGGCGAAGTGAGCGCCAAAGAGTTCGACCGCTACGCCAAAGACCTCGTGGCCTATCTGGTGTATATGGGCGAACCCGCGCAGCTGCAACGCAAACAAATCGGCTACGGCGTGTTGCTGTTCCTGTTTGCTATCATGCTGCCGTTGGCCTACTTCCTGAAAAAGGAATACTGGAAGGACGTGCACTAAGCAGTACCGCATCAAGAAACGCAGGTTGGCAACAGCCTGCGTTTTGGTTTGGGAGAAAAGGCTACCTGAAAAACCAGAACGGCAGTTTGGTTCCAGCTAGTCTCAAACCAGTGCAGGCTACCTGAAATCGTAAACCATCAGCCAAGCAAGCCAAAGGCTGAATAACGGTATCCACCAAAGTACCTGATATACTAAATACTTAAAACCACAGTAGCCATATTCCAGCTAGCCTTCAAGCAATTCAGGCTACCTGAAACTTCACCAAAGAGCCACCGAATGCAAGCCTTCATCGAAGAAGCCTACCGGCTGTTCGCCCCTTATACGGTTCATTTCCCACTCAACATCTGCACCTGCGCATGCTGCATGCCAGAAGACTGCCAGCACGAGTTGTTAAGTTATCGGCTGCGCGAGATTCCTGCTAACAACTTGGCCGGTTATCTGGGCAGCGTGCCGCTGGCAGACGAAGCCGCCACCGCGCGCGATATGAAGCATTTCCTGCCGCGCATTTTGCAGGCCTTGGTAAATGATGAAGATGTGCGTTCTCTCGACGAAATGCTGCTCGACAAATTGCGCTGCGACCTGCCCGAATGCTGGCCGGAAGATGAAATCCGCTGGCTGCACCGTTTTGCTGCCGCCTGGTTTGCACACCAAATCGCCGCTCCGCGCTACGAAGGCTGCCTGTCCACATGGCTCGTCATGTTCCACTTTGCAGGCCTTGACGTAACCGATAAACTGCTCACCCTATGGACGAAATCTGCTTCTGAAACCAACGCCCTGCGTGAATTTATCGGCCTGTATCTGACCATACCCTATGGTGCAAACGAACCGGACTGGGATAAAGTCTGTTATTTCCCCGACCATCGCCCGCATCGTGAGCATCTAGTCACCAAGCTTTCCGTCTGGTTCGCCGCCCCGCACACCTGCGCCACCTTTCGCCGCGCTTTTGAGCAAGCCTTGCTGGCCGGCTGCGAAAAGCCGGAGGAAACCCTGCTTTGGGAACAATGCTACGACTGGCTGGCTTGAAGGCTACCTGAAAAAACGGCCGAGCAATTTGTGCCACTTAGCAACCCACGTTGTTTGAGCCTCACTACCGCACCGCTTACAACCGACCTTGAGCTTGCTCCAGAGTAGGGCGGCTTTACCATTTTGCTTGCCAATAAAAAGCATTTTCTCAATAAAAGCAAATCCGTCATCCATCCCATAAAAGGCTACCTGAAACCCAATCGCCGCGGTTTTCAGGTAGCCTTTCTTCCACCTGCCAAAGGCTAGCGGCAATTTGCCGCTCGGTTTTGGCTGGCTTTCAGGTAGCCTGCTTATTGTGCGCTATAATCCCACTGTTTTTATTCCACACAAACGGTTGCCCAAATGCGCAAAACCCTCCTCCTCGTTGACGGCTCTTCTTATCTTTACCGCGCTTATCACGCAATGGCGCAATTGACCGCGCCTGACGGTGCGCCGACGGGTGCGCTTTATGGCGTGTTGAATATGCTGCGTCGTCTGCGGGCGGATTATGTGCACGATTATTGCGCGGTGGTGTTTGATGCGAAGGGCAAGAATTTCCGCCACGAGATGTTCCCCGACTACAAGGCGACGCGTCCGCCGATGCCGGACGATTTGCGCCCGCAGGCGGAAGCCTTGCCGGATTTGGTGCGGCTGATGGGCTGGCCGGTGCTGGTGATTCCGCAAGTCGAAGCGGATGATGTTATCGGCACGCTGGCGGCGATGGCCGGCGAAGCGGGTTGGAATGTGGTGGTGTCGACCGGCGATAAGGACATGGCGCAGTTGGTGAACGATCGCGTGACGCTGGTGAACACGATGAGCGGCGAAACGCTGGACATTGAAGGCGTGAAGGCGAAATTCGGCGTGCGCCCCGACCAAATCCGCGATTATCTCGCGCTGATGGGTGACAAGGTGGACAACGTGCCGGGCGTGGAGAAGTGCGGTCCCAAAACGGCGGTGAAGTGGCTGGAATCCTACGGCTCGCTGGCCGGTGTGATGGAACACGCTGCGGAAATCAAAGGTAAGGTCGGCGAAAACCTGCAAGCCGCGCTGCCCCAACTGCCGCTGTCGTATGATTTGGTGACGATTAAAACCGATGTGGACTTGCACGCGGAGCTTTCAGACGGCCTCGAAAGCCTGCGCCGTACTTCGCCGAAATGGTCGCAGCTTGCGGTCGATTTCAAACGCTGGGGCTTCCGCACTTGGTTGAAAGAAGCGGAAAGCCGTATGCACGAAGCGGCGGACGGCGATTTGTTCGGCAGCGATACGATAGGCGAACAGGCGGCGTTGGGGCTACCTGAAAATGGCGGAACGTCGTCTGAAAAAATCATAGAACATGCCCCCGCCCCCGAAAAGCTGGATTATCAAGCCGTTACCACTGAAGCGCAGTTTGCCGCTTTGTTAGACAGACTGTCGCAGGCGGACACAATCGGCATCGATACGGAAACCACGTCCCTAGACGCGATGAACGCCGCGCTGGTCGGCATCAGCATCGCGTTCCAGGCAGGCGAAGCAGTTTACATCCCCGTAGGACACAGTCTGACCGCCGCGCCCGAACAACTTGATTTGCAAGACGTATTAGGTCGTCTGAAACCGCATTTGGAAAACCCCGAACTGAAAAAAATAGGGCAAAACCTCAAATACGACCAACACGTTTTCGCCAACTACGGCATCGCCCTGAACGGCATTGCCGGCGACGCCATGCTCGCTTCCTACATCATCGAGAGCCATCTCGGACACGGCTTGGACGAATTGTCCGAACGCTGGCTGGGCTTGGAAACCATTACCTACGAATCGCTGTGCGGCAAAGGCGCGAAGCAAATCGGTTTTGCCGACGTCGCCATCGAGCAAGCGACCGAATACGCCGCACAAGACGCCGATTTCGCCCTGCGCCTCGAAGCACACCTGCGCGCGCAAATGGACGCCAAACAGCTTGAAATGTATGAAAAAATGGAGCTTCCCGTCGCGCAAGTATTGTTTGAAATGGAGCGCAACGGCGTGCAAATCGACCGCGCCGAACTCGCCAGCCAAAGCGCGGAACTCGGCGCCGAGCTGATGAAGCTCGAACAAGAAGCCTATGCCGCCGCAGGCCAGCCGTTCAACCTCAACTCGCCCAAACAGCTGCAAGAAATCCTGTTCGACAAAATGGGCATCCCCACCAAAGGCCTGAAAAAAACCGCCAAAGGCGGCATTTCCACCAACGAAGCCGTGTTGGAACAGCTCGCGCCCGACTACCCCCTGCCCAAAATCATTCTGCAAAACCGCAGCCTGGCAAAGCTCAAATCCACCTACACCGACAAACTGCCCGAAATGATTTCCCCCAAAGACGGCCGCGTGCATACCACCTACGCCCAAGCAGTCGCCATTACCGGCCGCCTCGCCAGCAACAACCCCAACCTGCAAAACATCCCCATCCGCACCGCCGAAGGCCGCCGCGTGCGCCGCGCCTTCACCGCACCGCAAGGCAGCGTCATCGTTTCCGCCGACTATTCCCAAATCGAGCTGCGCATCATGGCGCACCTCTCCGGCGACAAAACCCTCATCGCCGCGTTCCAAAACGGCGAAGACGTACACCGCCGCACCGCCGCCGAAGTATTCGGCATCGCCTCCGAAAACGTCTCGTCCGAACAACGCCGCTACGCCAAAACCATCAACTTCGGCCTGATTTACGGCATGGGTCAATACGGCCTCGCCAAATCGCTGGGTATAGACAACCTGTCCGCCAAAACCTTCATCGACCGCTACTTCGCCCGCTACCCCGGCGTCGCCGAATACATGCAGCGCACCAAAGAACAAGCCGCCGCGCAAGGCTTCGTCGAAACCCTGTTCGGCCGCCGCCTCTACCTGCCCGACATCCGCAACAAAAACGCCAACGCCCGCGCCGGAGCCGAACGCGCCGCCATCAACGCCCCCATGCAAGGCACCGCCTCCGACCTCATCAAACGCGCCATGATAGACGTATCCCGCTGGCTTTCAGACGACCTCTTGCAAAGCAAACTGATTATGCAGGTGCATGACGAACTGGTGCTGGAAGTCCCAGAAGCCGAACTGGATTTAGTGAAAGAAAAACTGCCGCAGATTATGGCGAAAGTGGACGAAGGAATGTTGAAAGTGCCGCTGGTGGCTGAAGTGGGCGTGGGAATGAATTGGGAAGAGGCGCATTGAGATGGTACGGCGTTTAACCGATTGTTTTGAGAAAGGGATAAAGGAATGAGTGTTTGGAGTTTAATTAACAAAGGTGCAAAGTTATTCAAAAACAAAAAATTTGACGAAGCGATTGAGAAGCTGAATCAGGCTTTAGATGGAATTGAAGATAAAAATAGCCAAATTCAAGAGCAAAATGAGATTCAAGCTGGGTTAGGCCGCTGCTATTTGGAGCAGGCGAAGCAAGCCGAAGGACAGGAAGCAGCTAAGTTGTTTGAGCAGGCAGTTAAACATCACCAACAGCAATTAAGGCTTGCCAAACAACTGACAGACGAACAAAACAGCCTTCAACAACAACTCAATGCCGAAGGTTGGCTGGGTCGTTGTTATTTAGAACAGGCCTTTGCAATTAAAGATAAAAAAACTTCTCAAGCTAAAATATTGGTCAAGCGAGCAGAGGGATGTTTTTCATCTGTTGATAGTCGTTTATCACAACTGATTGATAAATCTGAAGAAGAAAAGTTAAAAAAGAGAATTAATGAATTATTACGAGACTCTTATTTTCTCCAAGAAGAAAAGTGGGAACGTTATTTTGAACAGAAAAAACAGGGAATACAGGAAAAATTATTTATAAATAAAGAAGATAGCTTAAATGATGCTATCTCCACCATTCTGGCAGTTTTAAATATTCCGCCTATCGAATTGGGGGCGATTCCACTTTCTCATTACACTTCGCCTTCAGTATGCGAAAGATTATTCGGTATTGTCAGCGATAAAACTAATGATAAAGCCGATGATAACGATCCTGTTGACAGTAACAAGGTTAGTCCGATGAGAATCGGCAGCTCCACCTACATGAATGACCCGACTGAAGGAGAAGGGCTGTTGGAGTTGCTGAATATGCAGGATTTAGAATTGGAAAATAAAGCCGATTGTCCTGACTATAATGCTTTTTTTACCTGTTTTTCCAGCCGTGTAAACGATTTGAACCAGTTCCGTCTGTATGGCAAAGAAAACAGCGTAGAAGCATCGGGCTGTTGTTTGGTATTTAATAAAGAGGGAAATTGGCTGAAGGAATCTGATGTTTCTGCCTCATTCCGTAGCATGGTAAAAAAAGGGGGAGATGGATATTCAGGTGAACAGCTAGCAGAAGCAGATATACCTAATTCAGATTTTGAAGATGATAACCTGCCGCTTTATCAGGTAGCTTATATCGCTTATTACGATGAGTATATTGCTAAGGAAAAATGCACAATATGGCTACCCGATGCAAGAAGACCAAAATTCGGTATTCGATTAAAGCCTGTCGGGAAAAATCTAAAATGGCATAAATTCCGTATTAAGGAGCTTAGAGCAGCGTTAATGAAGTTAATTAAGAACTCTAATAAAATCAAAAATGAAGACAGAAAGGTTTTAGAATATATCCGCTATCTGTTTAAAGATTTTGCTTTCCGCGACGAGGAAGAGTTCCGCCTGTTGAAAATCGAACAAATAGGTTCGGACAAAATCGAATATTGCCCAACCACAAAATCCGTCTATCTGCCTTATGCCGATATACGCGATATTGTGGATGAAGTGATTTTGGGGACGAATTATGAAAAGAGCGGAAATAATCGCAAGGCGGAAGTGTTTCAGCACTTAATGCGGAAGCATTATCCAAAAGTTAAAGTTTCCCGCTCGTCGTTGCCGATTAATGCTAACCTCCCTATTAGGAAAGAATAGCAGGCTATCATTTATAACCCATGTACTACTGCTTGGTTTATCAGTTACCAAAAAGGCTACCTGAAATTTTCAGGTAGCCTTTCTTTTTCATGCCGATAAACTCAACCGCTCTTACTGCGTCAATACATCCACACCCTGCGGCGGGGTGAAGCGGAATTGGCTGCGGGAGAGGTTGGGGCGTGTATTCAAGTTATTGAACTTGATGGTGGTTTGGTTGCCGAAGCTGTCTTTCAGGCGCATTTCGGCAAGGTCGTCGCCTTTGAAACCAAGGCGGATGTATTGGTAGCCGGCGTTGGAGCGTTTGGGCGTGGCCAAAACGTAGTCGATGCCGCCGGCGGAGCCGTCTTCTTTCAGGGTGTAGCTGGCGGAGAGGGCGTCTTTATTGGAGAGGATGGCGGCGGGGCTGTCGCCGATGGCTTGGTTTTGCGCGGTTTTGGTGATTTGCGCCAAATCAATGTCGTAGAGCCAAATGTGGCTGCCGTCACCTACGATGGTTTGTTTGTAGGGGCTGGTATATTCCCATTTGAAGAGGCCGGGTCGCAGGATGCTGAAGCGGCCTTGGGCATTGCGGGTTTTGTTGCGGCTTTGCACGCTTTGGCTGAAGCTGCCGCTGATGCCGTCGGTGTCGGCGTTGAATTTTTGCAGGGCTTCGATGCCGCCGGCTTGGGCGTTACCGATGGCCATAGCCAAAACGGCTGCGGCAGCTAGGCGGAAGGTTTGGGTTTTCATCGTTTTTCCTTATGTGCGAATCAAAACGGAATGCGGCGCATTGTACCAGCTTGGGTGCGGCGGGGCAGGGCGGTTGGAATTGTAAAGACGGTGCAGCAAATGGATTTTTCCGCTACAGCAAGGTATTAGGCAGAGTAGGGTGGCAAATTTTTAACCGGATTTTATTCCTGCGCTATAATTCGCGGCTGTGGTAAGCGGCGGTAAAGGTTGCGCCAGATACTTTTCAGGTAGCCTTCAACCGCCTTCTTTGGAGAACCTTATGATTCAAGCGGTATTATTCGATTTAGACGGCACATTGGCCGACACTGCATTGGATTTGGGCGGCGCGCTCAACCGCCTTTTGGCCAGAAACGGCCTGCCTGCCGTACCGATGGCGCAAATCCGGCCGGTGGCCAGCCACGGCGCCAACTATCTGATTAAGCTGGGCACTGGCATTGAAAAAGGCCATCCCGACCACCCGCGCTGGCGGCAGGAATATTTGGCCGAATACGAGCACGGTTTTTGCGATGAAACCGTGTTGTTTGAAGGCATCAACCCCATGCTCGAGCAGCTCGCCCGCCGCAGTATTGCCTGGGGCATCATCACCAATAAGCCACACCGTTTTACCAGCCTGCTCGTGCCCGAACTGGGCTTTATTGCTCCGCCTGCGGTGGTGGTGAGCGGTGATACTTGTGCCGAATCCAAACCCAGCACGCTGCCGATGCACCATGCCTGTCGGCAAATCGGTATTGCACCGGAGCATTGCCTGTATGTGGGCGATGCCGAGCGCGATATGGTGGCGGGCAAAAGCGCCGGGATGGCCACGGCCTTGGCCAACTGGGGCTACATTGCCGAGAGCGACCCGGTGCACGAATGGCCGGCCGATGCGCGGCTGGATGTGCCCGGACAGATTTTGGATTTGCTGTAGCTGAATAGCTTGACTTTTACCCAACGGAGAACGTCTTATGAAGAAAATCAGTTTATTGCTGCCGATTTGTGCTGCACTGGCTTTAAGCGGTTGTTTTATGTCGCAGAAATCGCAAATCGTACACCGCGAAGTGCCGTATAACGCGCAAAATCAAGCAAGACTACGCATCTACGGCCAATACGGCCGCGATGTGGTACGCATGATTCCAAATAGCACCTGCGAGCAATGGGCAGAAAAACAAGGCCGCCGTCGTCATACCCGTTTCACCGGCGGCCTGCCGCGCCGCATCCGTAACCTCTCGGTGGGCATGCCTGCTACTCAGCGCAGCAACACCGTGAATGCCGATACCGGCGTGGTGTTCCGCGAGTCGTATAAAGAATTTGTGGTGCCCGCTGGCAAAGCGCTGGTGCTCGACGGCGCGTTTTCCAGTGAAACCACCAGCCAGGTAAACCGTTGCCGACTTGCCGCCAGCCTCACCCCGCAGGCTGGTAAAGATTATGAAGTGCAGTATTCACGCGGTGGAAACGGCTGCGATGTGGCTGTAGTGGAAATCCTGCCGCAGGCCAATGGCGAAGTACATCCCACCCGCCCCGCGTCCATCCAGTATTGCCCGATGCCGGCCACCAGCTATTGAGCAGCAAAGGCTGGCTGAAAGCGTAGGCTGCAAAGAAACTCAAGCAGCAATCAGGTTTTCAGGTAGCCTGTTATTCGCCTAGAGGCTACCTGAAAACATCGTTCACAGTTTCAGGTAGCCTTCCTTCCTAAGGAAAACTCATGTCCTTTTCCCTCATCATCATTGGCGACGAAATCCTGCATGGTAGCCGCCAAGACAAACACTTCGCCTTTTTCAAGCAGCTGCTCAAAGAGCGAGGCCTGCAGCTCGATTCCGTGCAATACCTGCCCGACAACCGCCAAATCCTCATCCACCGCCTGCGCCAAAGTTTTGCCGAAGGCCTGCCGACATTCGTTACTGGTGGCATCGGCAGCACGCCCGACGACCACACCCGCCAAGCCGCTGCCGAAGCCCTCGGCCTGCCGCTGGCGCTGCACCCGCAGGCCGCCGCCAACATCGAAGCCGTATCCCTCAAACACGGCGACAGCCTCGACAGCCACGGCCACCAAATCCGCCTGCGCATGGCCGAGTTTCCCCAAGGCAGCAGCCTGATTCCCAATCCCTACAACAACATCGCCGGCTTTTCCATCCGCGAACACTACTTCCTTCCCGGCTTCCCCGTGATGGCACAGCCCATGGCTGCCTGGGTGCTCGATGAATACTACGCCCATCTCCAACACCAAACCGAACGCCGCAGCATCAGCGCCTGGATCGATTTGCCCGAATCCCGCATCAGCACCCTGATGGCTGACATTGAACAGCGCTATCCCGGCATCCGCAGCTTCAGCCTGCCCGCCACTCCCACCGCCCAGCAACGCTACCGCCTGCTGTTCGGCCTCAAAGCCGAAGGCGAAGCCTGCGCATGGCTAAACCAGGCCTGGCAGCAAGCCGAAGCCGGCTTGAAAGAGCAGGGTGCCACCCAGATTGAGCTGGCACCGGAAGACGTGTAAGCAGCAAGAAAACAGTTTCAGGTAGCCTTTAGCATGATTGAGGCTACCTGAAATTTTTATGGCTAAAACACGGCCATAAAAGGCTACCTGAAAAATATTTCATAATTTCTGTATTGACAGAAATTAAAGATGCAAATAAACTCTGCCGCACTATGAGACTGAATCCGACCACTGAAAAATTTATCCTGCATTGGGGCGAGATGGGCTCCAAATGGGGCGTGAACCGTAGCGTGGCGCAGATCCATGCGCTGCTGTATATCATCGGGCGGCCGATGAATGCCGAAGAAATTTGCGAAACACTGGGCATGGCTCGCTCTAATGTTTCCAACAGTATCAAAGAATTGCAAGGCATGTTATTGGTGCACACCGTGCACATCATGGGCGACAGGCGCGACCATTTCGCCACTTCGGATGACGTGTGGACGCTATTCCGCACCATTGCCGAAGTGCGGATGCAGCGCGAAATCGAGCCCACCCGGCAGTTTTTGCAAACCTTAATCGACAGCCCGGAATTTGCGCAGGAAAACGAGGCCGTGCAGCAGAAAATCCGGCAAACCAACGATTTCATCGGCACCCTCACCATCTGGGCCAATGAAATGCTGAAACTTTCCACAGGCACCATGGTGAAGATTTTGAAGCTGGGCGCGGGCATTCAGAAATTTTTCCGTTGAAACAGTTTGCAGGTGAATAGGCCACCTGAAACATTACCGGATATTTTCAGGTAGCCTTGCCTGAGGGATGTAAATTCTTAAATTTATGCGGATAATTCCGCTAAATTTTTGAATCTTTATTTCTCTATAGACAGAAATTTAGGAAATAATAAATAAACTAGTTTCAGGTAGCCTGCATCATTACAAAGGCGTGGGTAGTTAGGGATTTCTGCTAGCTGGCGGCTGGTAGCCTTTGAGGCAGCCTCTGGTGGTCGGAGTGCTGGTTTCGGCGGTGGTATTCCTTTAGCTGCCGGCAGCAATCATGATAACTGTGCCCTACGACGCAGTGAGCGCGGCGGTCTTGGCCAGAATAGTGTGTTCGAAAGGATTGAAAATGAAACGGCTTGACGTGTTGCGGTTTTCGATGGGTTTTTTATGGCTTTGGAGCGGGATACAGCCTGCTCTGACGGCAGCGGATATGTCGTTGGATTTACTGGGAAGGGCAGGTATTGCGGCAGAATGGCAGACGGTAGCGTTTTATGCCTCATCGGCTTTAGACGTATTTTTTGGGATTTTATGTTTCACAAAATTCAGAAATTACCGTTTTATATGGCTGGCACAATTTGCCGTAGTACTGGGCTACAGCGTGATTGTGGCGTGCAGGCTGCCTGAAATGTGGCTGCATCCATTTGCGCCGCTGGTTAAGAATGTGCCGATTTTGGCAGTGTTATTTTATTTGTTTAGAAACAATGATTAGGAGTGAATCATGAATACTTATATGGTGGTGAAAACCCTGCACATTATTTCGGCCACGCTGATGGTGGGCACGGGCTTCGGCACGGCGTTTTATCTGTTTTGGGCGAACCGTTCCGGCTCGGTGGCGGCGCAGGCGGTGGTGTCGAAATGGGTGATGAAGGCGGATTGGTGGTTCACCACGCCGGCGGTGATTTTCCAGCCGCTCTCGGGCTTGTGGATGCTGCATCATTTAGGCATGCCGCTCACGTGGGACGGGGCGTGGCTGTGGGTGAAGTGGACGCTGGCGCTGTATGCGTTGGCCGGGGTGTGCTGGCTGCCGGTAGTGTGGCTGCAAATCAAGATGGCGCGCCAGGCGGCTGCGGCTTGGAAGGCGGGTGGAAATACGCTGCCGGCCAGCTACAAACGCTATCAATTCTGGTGGGAAATGCTGGGCTACCCGGCCTTCTGTGCCACAGTGGTGATGTATTTTCTGATGGTGTTGAAGCCGATGTAGATGTGGGTTTGCCTCCGCGGAGGTGCCCGACAAAAGATTGTTAAACTGAAAATGGAGAATGATGATGCATACTTTATCTGTGATGTTGCTTTTGGTGATGGTGTCTTTAACGGTGAGCCTGGTGTGCTGGCTGGTTTTAGGTGTGTCTTTGCGGCGGGTACTAGCGTTTTTATGTAATGACCCGCGCGATGAAGTGAAGGAAATCAGCGGTATTTTTTGGCAGCGGCTGTATTTGAGCCTAACCCTGTTTACGCCGCTGTTGTGCGTACTGCTATTTGCGCCGAATTTCGAGCGCAGTTTGGCAGATAACCTGCTTTACGCCCTGCGCTGGGCCGTGTTTGGCGGCGTGAGTTTGCTGCTGGTATTGGCCTATTTGGTACGCAAACAGATTCAGGTGCTGCAACGCAGCGGTTTTGAGGGCGTGAAGCCTGAAATAGGCTGTAACATACCGACTGAAACATCAAAAGGATAAGATTTTACCCCTGTGCCGAGTGATGCTGCAAAAAATGGCCGCCGTACGCAAAATGTACAAAGGCTATCAAGGTTTTGCCTTGGTGAAACTGGCGAATTTGCCGCTGTTAAACAAACTGGCCGACCGGCTTTATCCGTGGTTCGCCCGCTACCGTTACCAATTTCCCAAATGGCTGCTGCCGCACCCCGAATGCGAAGGTGGCGTATGCCGAATCCCACTGAAAGAAAGGACGAAAAAAATGAAAAAATATTGGCTATCCATGCTGCTCCTGCCCCTCGCCACACAGGCCGTTGCCGAAAGCCAGGAGCTGGCACGCTGCCGCCAAGTGCTTAAAGACAATATGGAAATCATGGTATTTACCATGCCTTGCCCGCCTGATGCCTCTGCAGGAAACATTCCGCAACATAAATTTGAAAACCACCTGCGCCAAGTAGCGCGTTGCAACAGCCTGCTGGAAACCCGCTATGCCGCCGATGCCGCACGGGTGCAAGCCGAGCTGAACGCCTATGTGGAAGGCCCTGCTGCCGAGGCTCGCGCCTTCAGCCGCAACCCGCAGCGCAAACAGGCCTACTGCCGCCGACAAAACGCTACGGCGCGCCGTTTGCTGATGCGGTATTAAAACGCTTTCAGGTAGCCTGAAACAATGGCTACCTGAAAATCCACCTCTTGCCCGCACAAAAGGCTACCTGAAAGATTTCATCCAAAGAAATTAAGACATGATGAACATCGTCCTCTTCGGCGCAAGCGGCTTTATCGGCCGCCGTGTTGCCCAAATCCTGCGTGCGCACAGCCACACGCTGCGCACCCCGAGCCGCCGCGAATTCGATTATTTGCAGCCGAACGAAGCCGCCGCCCGCGAAATTCTGCGCGGCGCGGATGCCGTGTTCAACTGCATCGGCGTGATGAGCCGCCATGAAAACGTGCTGGAAACCGTGCATCACCGCACACCCGCGCTGTTGGCCAAAATTGCGGCGGAGCAGGGCGTGCGGCATTGGGTGCAGCTTTCCGCGTTGGGCGCCGACCCGAAACACGCCGTGCATTTTGTCGGCAGCAAAGGGCGCGGCGACGAAGCCGTATGCCAAATTGGCGCGGTACACGGCATGCGCGTGCTACTTGCCCGCCCATCGCTCGTGTATGGTCGCGGCGGCGCGAGCTGCGAGCTGTTTATCCGCCTCGCCAACCTGCCTCTTATCGCTTTGCCCAACGGCAGCCGCTTCGATGTGCAGCCCGTCCATGTTGCCGATGTAGCACAGGGCTTGGCTGATTTATTCACCTGCAGCCTGCCGCACGGTACGGTGCTCAATATGACGGGCAGCCGCTCGCTCACGCTGGCACAATACCTTAACATCCTGCGCCAAACCCTACACCGCAAGCCAGCCCAGCGCGTGCTACCGATACCGCTGCCATTGCTGCGCCCGGTGCTGCCGCTGGCCAAACTGTTCAGTAACGGCATCGTCAGCCCGGATAGTTTTACCTTGCTGCAACAAGGCTCTTGCGCCGATAGCCGGCCCTTCGCCGAGCTGCTCGGCCGCCCGCCGTTGGCGGCAGAACAGTTTGCGGCAGCAGAAGATATTGGCGCATAGCACCGAGCTTGTGCTGCAAGCCAAAGAGGCTACCTGAAAAGTGGAAAATCCTTTTTCAGGTAGCCTCTTAGCGCTTTTAGGTAGCCTTAGAGAAGAATGATAGGCAAGCTATTTTGTGCGCCAATCTGTTCTTCCTCCGCAGGTGGTGGAGTGATTTGGCAGCGAAACCAGTGACAGGTTTGCCTAGCTGGCAAGGATGGAAACCAGAGGGCGACAAAGGTACCTGGGCGTTTCAGCCGCGCCGCCGTTGCAGCACCCATTTGATGTCGTCGCCCAGCTGCTCGATGCCCACGGTGTGCCAATCAGGCTCGCGGCTGAGGGCGGCGGGGTTTTCAGGTAGCCTGAACAGAGTGGGCGATTGGGCGCCGCCGAGCAGCTTGGGCGCTTGATAGCAGACGATTTCGTCCACCAAATCCTGTGCCAAAAACGCGCTGCCCAGCGTAGCACCGGCTTCCAGCATCAGCTCGCCGATACCACGGGCGGCCAAATCGGCCAGCACGGCATGCAGGCTGAGGCGGCCTTGGGCATCAGCCTCCAAACGGCAGATTTCAGCCGCTCCGGCGGGTGCAGGGCGGTCGAACAAGGTGTAGATGAGCGTGGGAGCGCTGCCGTCGAGCAGATGGCTGCCAGCGGGTAGGCGCAGGCGGCTGTCGAGCAGCACGCGCAGCGGGGGACGCAGGGTGGGGAAATCGCGCACGGTGAGGCGCGGGTTGTCGGCCAGGGCGGTGCCGATGCCGGTGAGCACGGCGCAGCTTTCGGCGCGCTGGATTTGCACGTCGTGCCGCGCGGCTTCGCCGGTAATCCATTGGCTTTGGCCGTTGGCAAGCGCGGTTTTGCCGTCGAGGCTGGCAGCGGTTTTCAGCTTTACAAACGGGCGGCCGCGTTCGATGCGAGAGAGGAAGCCGCGGTTGAGCTGCCGCGCTTCGCGTTCCATCAGGCCGCAGGCTACCTGAATGCCGGCGGCTTCAAGCATGGCCAGCCCTTTGCCCGCCACCAGGGGGTTGGGGTCTTGCATAGCGGCCACCATGCGGCGCACGCCGGCGCGGATCAGGGCTTCGGCGCAGGGCGGAGTACGGCCGTGGTGGGCGCAGGGTTCGAGGGTAACGTAGGCGGTGGCGCCTTGCGCGGCGCTGCCGGCCTGGCGCAGGGCGTGCACTTCGGCATGCGGTTCGCCGGCCTTGAGGTGGAAACCTTGGCCGACAATCTGCCCGCCCTGGGCAATCACACAGCCGACGCGCGGATTGGGCGAAGTGGAAAAACGACCTTGCCAGGCAAGGGCAATGGCTTGCTGCATCAGGGCGTGGTCGGCGGGGGAAAATTGGGGCATTTTGAGTAAGGGGCGGATAGGGAAACGGGGTAAATAAGGTTTTCAGGTAGCCTTTAAACGGCAAGAAAGGCTACCTGAAAACGAAGCGAAGCGGAGTTTCTGCGAAGCTAAAACGAAGCAAAGCGAAGTTTCTACGAAGCTAACAAGATGCCGATGCTTTCAGGTAGCCTTCAAGGCTGAAACGGCAGGCCGAAGTGGCTGTAGCTGCGCTCGGTGGCGACGCGGCCGCGCGGGGTGCGCTGGAGGAAGCCTTGCTGGATGAGATAGGGCTCGATGACGTCTTCGATGGTGTCGGGGCTTTCGCCGATGGCGGCAGCGATGTTATCGAGGCCGACGGGGCCGCCGGCAAATTTGTGCAGCACGGCTTCGAGGAATTTGCGGTCCATCATGTCGAGGCCTTCGTTATCCACATCGAGCATTTGCAGGGCGGCATCGGCCAGGGCAGCATCCACGCGGCCGTTGCTTTTCACTTCGGCGTAGTCGCGCACGCGGCGCAGCAGGCGGTTGGCGATGCGCGGGGTGCCGCGGCTGCGGCGGGCGATTTCGAGTGCGCCGTTGTCGGCCAGGCTCATTTGCAGCAGGCTGGCGGAGCGGGAAACGATGGTGGCGAGGTCGGCGCTGCTGTAAAACTCGAGGCGGGAGACGATGCCGAAGCGGTCGCGCAGGGGGTTGGTAAGCATGCCGGCGCGGGTAGTGGCGCCGACGAGGGTGAAGGGGGGCAGGTCGATTTTCACGCTGCGGGCGGCGGGGCCTTCGCCGATCATGATGTCGAGCTGGTAGTCTTCGAGGGCGGGGTAGAGGATTTCTTCCACCACGGGGCTGAGGCGGTGGATTTCGTCGATGAAGAGTACGTCGTGCGGCTCGAGGTTGGTGAGCAGGGCGGCGAGGTCGCCGGCGCGCTCGAGCACGGGGCCGCTGGTTTGGCGCAGGTTGACACCGAGTTCTTTGGCGATGATGTGGGCGAGGGTGGTTTTGCCCAGGCCGGGCGGGCCGAACAGGAGGGTGTGGTCGAGGGCTTCGCCGCGCTTTTTGGCGGCTTGGATGAAGATGCCGAGCTGCTCTTTGGTTTTGGCCTGGCCGATGTAGTCGGCGAGGGTTTTGGGGCGCAGGGCGCGTTCGAGCTGTTCTTCCTGGCTGGAAATCTGGCGGGCGGTAATGAGGCGTTCGGGTTCGGCGGCGGTGAGGGAATCGGTGTGGAGCATGATGGGGAAGGGGGTTTTAGGTAGCCTTAGTGGGTTAATTTGGTTGCGGTTTTTTTAGTCTTTACAGCAGCGCTGCCTTGGTTTTGACAATTAGTTTCGCAGGAACTTCGCTTCGTTTTAGCTTCGCAGAAACTCCGCTTTGCTCCGTTTTCAGGTAGCCTTTTGGGAAGGCGGGGGAGAAGCAGGTGAGCTACCTGAAAATTATATTGCTGTGTCCGGTTGCATGTTAGCGAAATTTGTTCGGGCTTGCCGTTTGCCTTGCCGGAGCTCAGTTCGTTTGCTTTCAGGTAGCCTGTTGGGCGAGGAAAGCTTCGATTGAGCCGGGCTGGCGCAGGCTATTTTCCAGCCATTCCGGCAGCCATTCGGTGATGCGTTCGCCGGTGCGGCGGATGAAGGTGCCGGGCTGGGGTTCGTCGATATATTCTTGCTGGCGGACGAGGACGAGCGGGGCTTCGATGCCGGGTTGTTGCTGGGAAAAGGCGAGGGCTTCGGCATGGGTGGCGAAGGCATGGAAGTAGTCGTCGCCTTCATATAAATCGGGGGCACCGCGCTCGGGATGGCACCATACGCGGTATTCGAGCACGTCGTCGTAGAAATAGCCGCCGCCGGAATGGCAGTGGGCAGGGTAGGTGCCTACTTTTTTCGGATAGGCGGCGGGCGGGTAGGGCGGCTGGCTCATTTTGTGCGGCGCTTGTTGGGAAAATAATCAGAAGGCTACCTGAAATGGCAGCCTTCTGTTGCTGGGCTAGGGAGCAGATGCGCCCTTCGGCGGGGCGGAAGCAGCCAAGGCGGCGGCAGGGGCGGATGCCGGGGTAGCCGGGGCACTGGAATCGGTGGGCAGGGAGCTGTCGGGCAACAGGTTTTCATCGGCCTGCGATTCGATGCGCTTGCCGTTCATGCTGAAGGTTTTGTTGCGCACGACGATGTGGGTGCTCACAATTTGGTTGCCGTCGATTTTCAGGTAGCCTTGCCGCGCCATGCTTTCGAGCACGCTGTCGAGCCACAGGCGCACGGCTTCTTTGATTTCGTGGTCGGCATCGGGTAGTGAAGGATCGACGCTGATGTAGTTTTTGGCCTGGGCGGCGGTGAGCCGTTCGATCACTTGCTGCGGCGCGGCAATGTGGAAATCGGCGTCGGTTTTGGCGAGCAGATTGTCGATATCGTTCAAATCGGCAGCGGTGAGGCCGCTGAATTTGAGTTCGCCGTTGCCGCTGATCATGCCTTGCGGGGTGGTGAGGTCGAACTGTTTGAGCCGGATAACGGGATCGTTGGTGAACAGGCCGGCGGCTTCATTGCGCAGGGAGGCAAGCAGGGCTTCGCGCATTTGCTCGTCGCTGAGGCGCTGGGTGATGAGCTGGTCGCGGCGGGTTTTGAGTGCGGCGAGGCTTTCGGCATCGAGGTGTTCGGCGCTCACGTGGATGGCCAGCGGGCCGTAGTTGTCGCTGCCGTAGTTGAGCTTGGCGAAACCGAATTTACCTTCGGTGTTCACCCAGCGGCCGTCTTGATCCATGCGGGTTTCGATTTGCAGATCGTTGAGGGCGATTTTGGCAGGCGGCACTTGACCGTAGGGGTTGATGAAGCTGCCGATTTGCAGGTCGGACACCATGTTCAGCACATCATTGAGGCGGATATCGTAGTTAATGCTGTCTTTCCACTCCACTTCCACCTGGCCGAGAGTGAGCTTGCTGCTGCCCAAGGCAAGGTTGTGGCTGCCTTCGCGGGTTTCGGTGTGCAGCTGGAGGTTTTTGTAGGAAACGCTGCCTTTATCGGCCAGTGTGATGGTAAGGCCGGGGTTATTCAGGCTGCTTTGGTATTCGGTGAAGTATTTGGCGTAGTCGGTGCTGCCTTCGAGGCCTTGCCAGTTGATGGCGATGCCGGAGAGCTCTTGGTATTTGAAGGCGGGCACCTGCCAAGTGAGGCGGCCGTTGCCGTTGAGTTGGATCACGTTGCGCAGGCTGGCAGGGGCTTGGCTGCCGAAGAAGCGCTGCAGTATTTCACGGCTTTCGGGCTGAAAAACGAATTCGGTGTCTACCACGGCGCGCACAGGCATGCTGCCGTTGGCAAACAGGCTGTGTTTGATGTTGCTTTCCAGCGTGATGGGCTGGGTGAGGATGGTTTTGATGTTGTCGGGCAGTTTGTCTTGCAGCTGCGCGAGGAAGGTGGGTTTGAAGCGCACCACGGTGGTTTCGTGCGAACTGAACCAGCCGCGCTCGTAGCGGCGGGATTCGACTTGCAAGAAGGATGTGTGGCTTAGGATTTCATGCTGTTTGTTCAGGCTTTGTTCGGCTTTGATGCCGAGATAGTAGGGCGCACCGAGGAATAGGGCGGCCAGCAGCAGGATGAGGCCGGAGAACAGCCAAAGGAGTTTTTTCATGCAACAACCAAAATGCGTGATATTAGGAAAGCGCAAGGATAACACCAAAACGGGGCACTGTCTTGGTGCTGGGCAAGCAAGAGGCTACCTGAAAACGGATTTTTACTTTCGTTAAAATTGTTTTCAGGTAGCCTGTGTGCCCTTAACGGGCTAAAACGGACAGTAAATTAGGCGCCGGTGCCGCTTAGGGCGTTGATGCTGTAGCCGCCGTCCACGTAGGTGATTTCGCCGGTGATGCCGGAGGATAGGTCGGACAGCAGGAAGGCGGCGGTGTTGCCCACTTCTTCGATGGTTACGTTGCGGCGTAGCGGGTTTTGCGAAGCAACGTGGTTGAGCAGGCGGCCGAAATCAGCGATGCCGGCGGCAGCCAGGGTTTTAATCGGGCCGGCAGAGATGCCGTTGCAGCGGATGCCTTCGGGGCCGACGCAGGCGGCGGTGAAGCGGATAGCGGCTTCCAAGCTGGCTTTTGCCATGCCCATTACGTTGTAGTTGGGTATGGCACGCACAGCACCCAGATAGGTGAGCGCAAGGATGGCGCTGTTGCGGTTGCGCATCATCGGGCGGGCGGCCTTGGCCAGCGCAGGCAGGCTGTAGGCGGAAACGTCGTGTGAAATTTCAAAGGCTTCTCGGCTGATGCTGTCTAAGAAGTCGCCGCTGAGGGCTTCTTTGGGCGAGAAAGCGATAGCGTGCACCAGGCCGTCGAGACCATCCCATTTTTTGCCCAGGTCGGCAAATACTTGTTCAATTTCAGCATCATTTTGCACATCGCAGCGGAATACCAAATCGGAGCCGAAGTCGGCCGCCATTTTGCGCACGCGCTCTTCCAATTTGTCTACCACATAGGTAAACGCCAGCTCAGCACCTTGTTCACGGCAGGCTTTGGCGATACCGTAGGCAATGGAACGCTCGGAAATCATGCCGGTAATCAGGATTTTTTTGCCTTGCAAAAAGCCCATTTTTCTTATCCTCGGGGAAGTTGTCTGTGTGCAGGCTGTTTGGTTTTCAGGTAGCCTGCGCCCAAAAGCGGGGCATTATAGCTTAATTTAAGGTGCCAGAGTAAATCCGGCGCTGTTTTGCGTGTGCTGCAAACAGCCGAAACCCGCTGTTTTCGGCAGCGGGCTTCAACTTTTCGGTTTTGAGTATTGGGATGTTAAGCAATTGGTTTCGCTAGGCGCACTCCTGTGGAATTGGGTAGATATAGCTTCTTCAGCTATGCCCCATAAGAGAGGGGTATGGCTATTATACACAAACGATAATTGTTATCAATATTTAAATAGAAAATATTTTTATCAATACGCATGGATGCGATTTATTTTCACAATCCTAGCAACAGGCAATACGAGCAACTGACCAGCCGTTATATAATGCCGCCCGACTTTCGTTTTCAATCCTTTAACGCCATGAACACAGCGCACTCCACCGTTTCCGCACAACTGCTGCACGCCAACCAACTGGGCACAGACGAAATCGCCCGTGCTTTATCTGCCATTTCCGCCCATCAAGTAGACTATGCCGACATCTACTGCCAGCGCACCGCTTATGAAAGCTGGCATTTGGAAGAGGGTATGGTGAAATCCGGCAGTTTTCAGATTGATCAAGGTGTGGGCGTGCGGGCGGTGTCGGGCGAGAAAACGGCGTTTGCCTATGCCGACAGCCTAAGCCCGGCCGTATTGCGGCAGGCGGCAGAAGCGGTACGCACCATCGGCGCGGCGGGGCAGGAGCGGCAGGTTAAGCTGGCTGGTTCAGCTGGCCGCCAGCAGCTTGCACTCTATACGCCGGATAATCCGATTCACGGCTTAGATTCCGCCGCCAAAGTGGCGCTGCTCAACCATGTGGAGCAACTGGCCAAAGCTGCTGATCCGCGAATTGTACAAGTGATGGCCGGGCTGACTTGCGAACACGATTTAATCTATCTGGCGCGGTTGGACGGCATCACCGCTGCCGATATCCGCCCGCTGGTGCGCCTGAGCATTACCGTAGTCGCCAAGCAGGGCGAGCGGCGCGAAGTGGGCAGCTTTGGCGGTGGAGGTCGGCACGGGCTGGATTATTTCAGCGAAGAGCGGCTGCGCAGCTATGTGGAGGCGGCGGTAAAACAGGCCTTAGTCAACCTGGAATCGCGCCCCGCGCCCGCCGGCAGCATGACCGTGGTGCTCGGCAGCGGCTGGCCGGGCGTGCTGCTGCACGAAGCCGTGGGGCACGGGCTGGAAGGTGATTTCAACCGCAAAGGCACCAGCGCGTTTGCCGACCGTTTGGGCGAACGGGTGGCTGCTAAAGGCGTAACCGTGGTGGATCAAGGCAATATCGAGCAGCGGCGCGGCTCGCTCAATCTGGACGACGAAGGCAATGCCACCCGCCGAACCGTATTGATTGAAGACGGTATCCTGGCCGGCTACCTGCAAGACGAAACCAACGCCCGTTTGATGGGCATGGCAGTAACCGGCAACGGTCGCCGCGAAAGCTATGCTGCCGCACCCATGCCGCGCATGACCAATACTTTCATGCAAAACGGCAACCGCGAGCCGGAAGAAATCATTGCCTCGATTGAAAAAGGCCTGTATGCCGTGAACTTCGGCGGTGGACAAGTGGACATTACCAGCGGCAAATTCGTGTTCAGCGCCTCCGAAGCGTGGTGGGTGGAAAACGGCAAGCTGCAATACCCCGTGAAAGGCGCTACCATCATCGGCAGCGGGCCGGAAGTACTCAAACATGTGAGCATGATCGGCAACGACATGGCGCTCGACAGCGGCATCGGCGTGTGCGGTAAAGAAGGCCAGAGTGTGCCCGTGGGCGTGGGGCAGCCCACGCTGCGTATCGATGCCGGCTTAACTGTCGGCGGCAGCGAAACCGCTTGATAGACTTGTCGGCAAAGGCTACCTGAAAGAGGGTTTCAGGTAGCCTTTGTTGTATCTTGCTTTTGTACTGTTAGTGCATCATCGCTTGGTATGAAGATGTATTTAATCCAAGTTTCAAAACCAAAAGGCTACCTGAAAACTGTTTTCCTCGCAGGGACCCATTTTCAGGTAGCCTTTACCAATACAGAAGGTAAGACCAGCAAATAGCCCGTTGCGCCCAATGAAATAGCAATAGTTATCATACGCACACAAGCCAATGTTTCTAATGAAATTCCTAAAAAACACACTATTAAGTGCAAAGAAAAGTAAATATTTTATCCACTGATAATCATTGGCAGATTCACTTGGCTAAACTAAGCTGCCTAACCATTTTATTTTCCTGAAATTCTCTGCTGCACACTAAAAAGAAATCGCTTACTTTTCAGGATAATTATTCGCATTAATAAGCGCGATATGAGAATTTTCGCATTAAGCTGCGTATAATCCACCAAGTTGAAACGGCAGCATATATTACTGCTGCCATTACACGCATCATTCTATTTATTCACAGGAGCAAAACAATGCAAGGCAACAAAGAAGTTATCGACTACATGAACCAACTCTTGGCTGGCGAACTTGCCGCCCGCGATCAATATTTCATCCACTCCCGCATGTACGACGAATGGGGCTACACCAAGCTCTTCGCACGCATCGGCCACGAAATGGAAGACGAAACTGGCCACGCCGCCGATTTCATCCGCCGCATCCTGATGCTCGGCGGCACACCACAGATGGTGCCCGCTCCCGTGCGCATCGGTCGTAATGTGCGCGAAATGCTGCAATTCGATTTGGATACCGAATACGAAGTACGCGAAAACCTCAAACACGGCATCAAATTGTGCGAAGAAAAGCAAGACTATGTAACCCGTGATTTGCTGATCAATCAGCTCAAAGACACTGAAGAAGATCACGCCCACTGGCTCGAACAACAGCTGCGCCTTATCGACCTCGTTGGCGAGCAGAATTATCTGCAAAGCCAGCTGTAATACAGAAAGGAAAACGCATGAAAGGCGATCGCGAAGTTATCCGCCAGCTCAATAAAAATTTGGGCATCCTGCTCATTACCATCAACCAGTATTTCCTGCATGCCCGCATCCTGAAAAACTGGGGCTTGGGAGAGCTGGGCGGTTATTTCTACAAACAATCCATCACCGAGATGAAAGCAGCCGATGACCTGATCGAGCGCATCCTCCTGCTGGAAGGCCTGCCTAACCTGCAAGAGCTCGGCAAACTGCTGATTGGCGAAAACACCGAAGAAATCATCCGCTGCGACCTGCAAAAAGAGCAAGACAAGCACCAGGCATTGGTAGAAGCCATTGCCGTGTGCGAAGAAAAGCAGGACTACGTTTCCCGCCAGCTGTTGGAAAAACAGAAAGACGAAAACGAAGAGCGCCTCGACTGGCTGGAAACCCAGCTGGATCTGATGGAAAATTTGGGCTTGCAGAACTACCTGCAACTTGGGGCGCAAGAGGACTAAAAACACTACACCACTGCCAAACTCGGCAAAGCCCTTTCCAAATAGCAACAGCCTGTACGCTTCAGCGACAGGCTGTTTTTTGTGGAATCAATCCGTTTCAAGTAGCACAGGCTACCTGAAAAATTACGCTGCAAGTTTTAACTGCGCTAAAGCTTCCGCTTTCAGGTAGCCTTTGTGTGGCTGGGTTAGGCTACCTGAAACTTATTACTAGGAAAAGACAAGCAAATTTGGAAGCAAGGTGGCACAGCTATGGCTGTTGGTTCTCCGGTAGTTTCTGTATCCACTGCCATTGCTGTTGTAGTACATCTTGCAAGGCACGTTGTTTTTGTTCGGGGCTTTGCAGATTGCCAGTGATGCGTTGGTAATCGAGGGCAAAGTTGGGGCGGCTGATGCTGCCGTTGATTTTCAACGGCAACCAGAGGTCTTGGCCTGCACTGGCGAGCACGGCGTAGTTGAGGGAGGCAGTTCGAATGTCGAAGCTGCCTTGGCCGCTGAGATTGAGGCTATCGCTTTGCAGGCTGAGGCTGGGCGTGGTACCGATGCCGTTTTCTACACTGGCTTCGATGCTGAAATGGCGGAAGGGGGTGGTGCTCTCGGCGTTGTAGCGGATCAAGTTTTGGGCGGGTAGATTCTCGGGCTTGTTGAGGAGTTTACCAAGGTTGATGCCTTGCCACGCGCCGTTGTCGAGCACGATTTTGCCTTGTCCGACCAGGGTGGTGTGCCATTCGCTGCGTTTGAGACCTTCTGCACCCAGGCGGAAGGATGCATTGCCGCGTCCGCTGAGATGGTTGAAGCGGAAGGCGTCTTGCAGCAAGGGTTTGATTTGGATATTGTTGAATTGGATAGCGGTTTCCCATTTGGGCGGGCTGTCGTAGTGCAACACGGCACTGCCTTCGGCATTGCCTTCATACATCTGCATTTTGATGGTTTGGGCTTCGAGCTTGTCGGCATCAAGGTGCAGGGTGCTGTGGAAGTTTTGGATTTGCAGGCCGGAGCTTTCCAGTGTGCCGATATCGAGGGTAAGCTGAATTTGGCGATGACGCAGGGCACGCGGCCAGTATTGCAGCCACAAAGGGGCTGCGGTGTTTTCGGCAGCAGGGGCGGGGCGTTTGGTTTCGAGATAGCTGCTGAGCGAAAGTTTACTTAGATTGAGAGCCGCTTCGATGTTGTGGCCTTGCTCGTTGAGGCTACCGGAAATTTTCAGGTAGCCTTCGTTGTTATCAAGGCTGCCTCGCAGCTCTGCTTTCCAGTTTTGGCTATTGCCAGCGGCTTGGCCATGCCATTGACCGGAGAGATAGGGCATGCTGCCTGGGGCGGCGTTGTGGCGGGTGCTGAGATAAAGATTGTCGATTTGAAAATGCCCAGGCTGAGCTTGGAGGCGGCCGTTGGCGCTGTAGCCGCTGCTGCCTTGCTCGTATTCCACTGTGCCGCTGAGTTGGAAACCAGCGATTGACAAGGTGCGGTTTTGATAGGAAACCTTGTTGATGCTGCCGCTGCCGCTATGCCGCACGGTTTCAGCCGATGGTTGGCTGTTGTCAGCGTCGATGTTGAAGACAATGTGGGTTTCAGGCAAAACGACGCTGTCGGGGGAGAATTGCCAGTTGCGGGTATTGCCATCAATATTGAGCGACCAGGCAGGAACTTGGATACTGAGCCGGCCGTCTTTGGTATTGAGCCGGCTTTGCTCGGCGGTATAGTCGGCATTGCCTTGCCAAGCAGCGGTGAAGGGCTGGCCATTGGGTAGGAAGCCAGCCAAATTGGCTTGAAGTTGTTCAAAGTGGCTGCCGCTATAAGCGCCGGAAGCTTCTATCCGGTATTCCTGCGGGGTAAACAGGCTGGCAGAGAGGCTAAAGTTTTCGGCGGCACGATCGATAAAGCCAGACACTTGGCGCAGGGTTTGTTTTTGTTCGCCGTATTGCAGGCGCAGGGAACAATCATCAAGTTCGATATGGCGGGGCAGGGTGCTGCTTGCTGCTTGGTTAGCAGTGAACCCAGCCACTTCCCATTGCCCGCTTTCCAGCCGACGCGCGCTGATGCTGGCGCGTTGCAGGTGCAGACTGTGGATAGACACATCGCCCCACAAAGCCGACCAACTAAATGAAAGCCGTACGGCCTCGGCATTCAGCGTTTGGCCTTTTTCCTGCGCACGGCTCAATCCCACTTGGTGCAGCATCACATAAGGGTAGGGAAACCAGCCGCGTTCGATTTGGCGGCCATCAAAATTCAGCTGCTGGCCTTGTGCGGCAAGCATTTGGTTGGCGGTTTGGCGGATGCGGGCTTCACTGAGCAATCGGCTCAAACCGAATGATGCACCCAGCCACAATGCCAACAAAACCAGGCCGAAAAGCAGCGCTTTCAGCCAGAGTTTGCTCCAAATTTTGCCGGAATACAGCTGTTTGCTCATCGAAATACCGTACGCAATAGGGAATCAAACGAAAGGTAGCTGCTTTATGCCCGTCTGGCAAGGGTTTTAGCCGATTTTTTCAGAGGTGGCGGAGGGTAATCTGAAAATATCGGTTGAAAATGCTTGCCGATTTTTCAGGTAGCCTTGGCCGATATGAGGCTACCTGAAAATGCAAACCCCAAACATTCAAGCAAAATGGTTATATAATGCCCGCTTTCCTCCCCCTGCCTACCGCGCCATGCAGCTTGCCGATTTCGATTTCCACCTGCCCGAACACCTGATTGCCCAGCAGCCGCCCGAACGTCGCGGCAGCAGCCGACTGCTCGACGCCCGCCCCGGCCGCCCCCTATGCGACCGCCTGTTTGCCGAGCTGCCAAACCTGCTCGAAGCCGGCGACTTGCTCGTGTTCAACAACACCAAAGTGATGAAAGCCCGCCTGTTCGGGCACAAAGCCAGCGGCGGGCGCATTGAAGCCTTGATTGAACGAGTATTGGACGAACACTGCGCCCTGGCGCACATCCGCTCCTCCAAATCCCCCAAGCCCGGCAGCCTGCTGGAATTTGACGGCGGCATTCTGGCGCAAATGGAAGAGCGCGAAGGCGAGCTTTTTAAGCTGCGGTTTTCAGGTAGCCTCAACGTATACCAAATCCTCGAACAAACCGGCCGACTGCCGCTGCCACCCTATATTGAGCGCGCTGCCGACGCAGCTGATGACGAACGCTACCAAACCATTTACGCCAAACATCAAGGCGCCGTTGCCGCCCCCACCGCCGGCCTGCACTTCACCCCTGAGTTGTTGAACCAACTGCAGGCAAACGGCATCCGCCGCACCGAAGTGACCCTGCACGTGGGCGCCGGCACCTTCCAGCCCGTGCGCAGCGAAAATATTGCCGAACATAAAATGCACAAAGAGTGGTATAGCATCCCTGCTGAAACCGTTGAAGCTATTAAGGAAACCAAAGCAAACGGCAAACGCGTATGGGCGGTCGGCACCACCTCAATGCGCAGCCTGGAAGCCGCCGCCCAAAACAGCCATCTGCAAGCAGGCGAGGGCGATACCGATATTTTCATCACCCCGGGCTACCGTTTTCAGGTAGCCGACGGCCTGATTACCAACTTCCATCTGCCCAAATCCACTCTGCTGATGCTGGTGAGCGCCTTTTCCGGCGTCGAACACATCCGCACCGCCTACCGCCATGCCATCGAACAGCAATACCGCTTTTTCAGCTACGGCGATGCGATGCTGCTTACCCGGGCAGAGGCTACCTGAAAACAGGGCAGGGCGGCCATTTTCATTTTTCAGGTAGCCTCATATCCCCAAGGGGCTACCTGAAAACCATCCCTTCTCACACCCAACAGGAGAAAACATGATTCAAGAGCAGCTCAACCCCCTCATCCTTCCCGATCAAAACGGCAACTTCGGCCAACACGGCGGCCGCATCGGCCATCCCGCCCTTGCCCAAGCCCTCTCCGAACTGGAAGCCGGCTTTCACAGCATCATCAGCGATGCCGACTTCATCAGCGAAATGAAACGCTTGCAAGCCACCTATGTCGGCCGTCCCAGCCCCATTTACCACGCCCGCACCCTCTCCAAACGCGGCGCACAAATCTTCCTCAAACGTGAAGACCTCAACCACACCGGCGCCCACAAAATCAACCACTGCATCGGCGAAGTGCTGCTGGCTAAAAAACTCGGCAAGAAAAAAGTGATCGCCGAAACCGGCGCAGGCCAACACGGCGTAGCGCTGGCCACTGCAGCCGCCTTGCTCGGGCTCGAATGCGAAATCCACATGGGCGTGGTCGATATTGCCAAAGAGCACCCCAATGTATCGCGCATGAAAATCCTCGGCGCCAAACTCGTACCCGTATCTGCCGGGGCAGGCACACTTAAAGAAGCCGTTGATAGCGCTTTCGCCGCCTATCTGGAACAAATCGACAGCAGCATGTTTGCCATCGGCTCCGTGGTTGGCCCCGCACCGTATCCCGAAATGGTGGCCTATTTCCAAAGTATTGTCGGCCACGAAGCGCGCGAACAATTCCAGCACGAGCAGGGCGGTTTGCCGGATGAAGTCATCGCTTGCGTGGGCGGCGGTTCCAACGCCATCGGCCTGTTCAACGCCTTTATGGAAGACCAATCCGTAGCCTTGGTGGGCGTAGAGCCTGCAGGAGAAGGCCTCGACAAGCCCGGCCGCCACGCCGCCACCATGACCAAAGGCAAATTCGGCAATATCCAAGGCTTCAACTGCTACTACCTGCAAAACGAAGACGGCACACCCGCCGCCGTACATTCCATCGCCTCCGGTTTGGATTACCCCGGTGTCGGCCCGCAGCATTGCCACCTGAAAGATATCGGCCGCGGCCGCTACGAAACCGCCACCGATGCTGAATGCCTCAACGCCTTCCTGGCACTCTCACGCGAAGAAGGCATTATTCCCGCGCTCGAATCCGCCCACGCCGTGGCCTATGCCTTACGCCGCGCGGTCGAACTTGACGGCAGCAAACGCCTGCTGGTCAACCTTTCCGGCCGCGGCGATAAAGATATCGACTTCGTGTTAGGTAAATTGGATTTTGCTTAAATCTGTACCGCAACAATAAACAAACGCCGAAACGGTCAATCAATCCGTTTCGGCGTTTTTTGAAGGCGTATATCCTAAAAGATCAGCATAAGTAGCAAAGGCATCTGTATACAACTCAGGCATCCGATTTTTGCTATTCAATAATTACTTATGAATAATTTTACATAATATACATTATGCGAACTTTAGTATTGTTCATTTTATGCAGGCTAATTAAGTATACATTCGCTGATTTGAAACAATCTGCAAGGCAGCGAAATATTTTTGTTGTATATAACTAGAGTGTTCAATCTGTAGTTGTTATCTGCATTAGAAACATAAATTTTCAGGTAGCCTTTTCACATGCAATCAGGCTACCTGAAAATCTGCTACACAAATTTAAACTGCTTATAGATATACAATCTCGCCACTGCGGCCTTTGCTTTCCTCGCTCATCCAATACACAAACTCAGGGGCAAGTTCGCTTAATTCGCGGCGTTCGCTGCGAGATTCGCCAGGATGGGTTTTCATGCGTTGCGGGGAATTAACGGGACCAGGAACGAGCACGTTGGCACGCAGATTGGGGAAACGTGCCCATTCATCGGCGGCAACTTTGCACAAATAGTTCAAAGCGGCTTTAGAGGCGCCGAAGCCGCCCCAGTAGGCTTGCGGAGTTTCGCCATGACTCTCGCCGATAAAGGCCACCGAAGCGTCGGAGGCAGCCTGCAGCATAGGCAAACAGGCACGGGTGAGCGCCATGGGGGCGACGGTGTTGATGCGGTATTGGTTTACCCACTCAGCCACGGTTTGGAATTCGAGCGGCGAGAGTGCATAAAAATAGGCGGCACTATGAATGATGCCGTTGAGACGGCCACCGGTGGCTTCGGCTACGGCTTTGGCCAGGCGTTCGTATTCCTGTTCTTCAGCGGCCATCAGGTCGAACACCACGGCAAAGGGCTCGGGGCAGCCGGCGGAAACGATGGCGTCGTACACTTTTTCCAGCTTTTTCTGATGTCTTCCCACCAACACTACGGTGGCGCCGGCTTCGGCACAGGCGCGGGCGGCTTCGGCACCGAGGCCTTGTGATGCGCCGGTAATCAGGATGACTCTATCTTGCAGTTTCATGCGTTCCCTTTCTGATGATTGAGCTGGTGATTGGATATGCAGAAACTTGTCTTCCTGCGTAAAGATTGCGTATTTTCAATTGGTTTGATGTTTTCAGGTAGCCTGATAAATGCTGCTTGAGGCTACCTGAAATATGAAAATATCCAGGAGAGCTCTGGCATTTATACACAAGCCTGGGGCAAGTTTGCGCTCCCCATTGCAGGCTGCCATTTTCAGGTAGCCTGCCGCCCTGCCCGGCCAAACGGCTGCAATCAGCTGCCGATTTTGATCACTTCTGCGCCTTCTGCCCGGCCAATAATCAGCACGTGGGCAGGATGGCGGGCAAACAGGCCGTTTTCCACGATACCGGGGATGCGGTTGAGTTCGTCTTCCAGTTTGAGCGGCTCGTTGATCGGCATATTGTGCACATCGATGATTTTATGGCCGCTGTCGGTGGTGAAATTCAAGCGCAGCTGCGGGCTGCCGCCGTATTTGAGCAGCTGGCGCGACACCAGCGAGCGGGCGGCGGGGATGATTTCGATCGGCAGCGGGAATTTGCCCAGCCTGGAAACGTATTTGCTCTCGTCTACGATGCAGACGAATTTTTCGGCGGCGCTGGCCACGATTTTTTCGGCCAACAGCGCGCCGCCGCCGCCTTTAATCATTTGCAGGCTGTGGTTGACTTCGTCGGCGCCGTCGATATACACGGGCAGCTCGTCCGCCTCGGTGAGCGGCACTTCGGGGATGCCGTGTTGTTTCAAAAGTTCGCTGGTAGCTTTGGAGGTGGAAACGGCACCTTTGATGCGGATGCCGCTATTGGCCAGCTCTTCGATGAAAAAGTTTACGGTGCTGCCGGTGCCGATGCCGATGTAGGCATTTTCGGGCACGAATTCGAGGGCTTTTTGGGCGGCGGTGCGTTTGAGTTGGTCTTGGGCGGACATAGTGTTCTCCTGTTAGCGTGATTGGTGGGCTTGGCTTCGTTTCAGGTAGCCTTATTCTACTATGCGGGCGGGAGTTTGGGTATGCGGCCGCCCTGCCCTTTTGCTTTGGCGGACGGGGTTTAGAACTTTGCCCAGCCGGCAAAATCTTTTTTAATTTCCCAGCCTTTTTTCGTAAGCTCGGCGGCATGGGTGGGGAATAAATCCATGATGCAGTCTTGCCATACGTCGGAAAGGCTATCCTTGTAGGGGTAGGCGTATTGCGTTTGTTTCCGCAGGCGCAAACCGGCTTGCAGCAGCGCGCTGAGGCGGTTGAGTAATTCGTGCACAACAGTTTCGCCCAGTTCGTCGAAATAATCTTGGCGGAAGCTGAGCAGCAGGCCGCTCTGCGGCAGGCCGCCGGAGGTGGCGTCATCCAGCGTCAGGGTAAGCGCCGGCGTGGTGTCTTGCTTGGAACAGGTAACGGGGCTAGGGAAATTGGCAAAGAAGTAGGGAAAGTCAAAGGCTTCCGGATGGGTGCTGAGATAGTAGTTATCGGCAAGTTTCTGCAATTTTTCCGCGCGCCACGATAGGCGGCCGAGTTTGACTTCCCCGTTGCTGTCATATTGGCTGGCACCGATGCGCGGTATGCCTTTGATTTTACCTGCGAATGGGTTGATTTCGTTGATGAAGGCGGGCCAGAAGGCACGGTTTTCAAGGTGTTGCTTGATGCTAAGCGGGGCGAGGAGGATGAAGTTTTGGTGGAGGTTGGTGAATTTCATCGTGCGGCCTTTCCGGCTGGTGGCAGAGAGGCTACCTGAAAAGGAAAGAAGGGGCAAATCCGGTTTCAGGTAGCCTGATGGGGCTTGAGGCTACCTGAAAAACGGGCGGCTTGGCAAATCCGCGTCCCTCCCGCTCGTTTTTCGTTTTTATACGCGGAATTCGGGGTTTATCCGCCAGCCTTTTCCAGCAGCACCACGGCTTGGGCTTCGATGCCTTCCATGCGGCCGAGGTAGCCGAGTTTTTCGTTGGTTTTGCCTTTGATATTGACGCAGTTCTCAGCCAGCCCCAAGTCGGCAGCGATGTTGGCGCGCATGGCGTCGATATGGGGGAGCAGTTTGGGCTGCTGGGCAATAATGGTGCTGTCCACGTTCACTACACGCCAGCCTTGAGCCTGCACCACGGTGTAGGCTTGGCGCAGCAGGGCACGGCTGTCGGCGTCTTTATGTTCGGCGGCGGTGTCGGGGAAGTGGGTGCCGATATCGCCCAAGGCGGCGGCGCCGAGCAGGGCATCGGTGATGGCGTGCAGCAGAGCGTCGGCGTCGGAGTGGCCGAGCAGGCCTTTTTCAAAGGGGATGGTTACGCCGCCGAGGATGAGCGGGCGGCCGGGCACGAGCTGGTGGACGTCGTAGCCTTGTCCGATGCGGAGGGTCATGGAAGTTGCCTTTATTGGGTGGATTTTAGGTTTCAGGTAGTCTTGGAGCGGGAGGCTACCTGAAAAATTAATTGTCGATCAAATGGCCGAGTTTGGCGGCTTTGGTTTTCAGGTAGCCTGTGTTCTCGCTGTTTTGTCCCACCAAAAGTGGCACGCGTTCGGTGATTTTAATGCCGCTTTTCTCCATCTTGCTGATTTTATCGGGATTATTGGTAAGCAGGCGGATGGAGTGAACGCCGAGGTGTTGGTAGATGGCTTGAGCCAGGCTGAAATCACGGGCGTCTACGGGCAGGCCGAGGGCGAGGTTGGCTTCTACGGTATCGAGGCCTTGGTCTTGCAGCGCGTAGGCGCGGATTTTATTGATGAGGCCGATGCCGCGTCCTTCTTGGCGCAGATACACAATCACGCCGCGCCCTTCGCGCTGCACGGCCTGCATGGCGGCTTGTAGCTGGGGGCCGCAGTCGCATTTTTGCGAAAACAGGGCGTCGCCGGTGAGGCATTCGGAGTGGATGCGGGAGAGCACGGGCTCGCCGTTGGCGATATTGCCCATGCTCAGGGCGATGTGTTCTTGGCCGCTTGGCTCTTCGAAGCCGTGCATGGTAAAGATGCCGTATTCGGTGGGCAGGCGGCAGGAGGCGATGAATTTTAGCGGGGTCATGGTGCTTGTTTGGTGTGTGGAGTGCTTGTTTTTAACTTTCAGGTAGCCTTTATTCGACGGCGTCTTCCGGCTGCAACAAATCGGCGAGCGGTTCGGTCAAGGCAAGAGCCAGGCCGACCCAGATGCTTTGGGCGGCTTCATCGAAGGCAGCGGTGTGGCCATGTTCGAGATACACCACGCCGAGCACGCGGCCGTTTTCGGCGCATACCGGTACGGCCAGCTGGCTGCCGGGGCGGTGGCGGCTACCGGCGAGGTCGCCGTTTTGCAGCCATTGGGCAACGTCGTCTATTTGGTTCAGCCAGCCGGTTTGCGCGCTGCGCGTGGCCAGGTGGGCGGTGTGCGCGGCTTCTAAGTCTTGCTCTACGGCAAGCAGCTTTTCCAACGGCTCGCCTTGCGCCACCAGGTGCAGCAGGCTAACTGGTGTGTGCAGCAGATACACGGCGGCGCTGCGGCAGGGGCTAGCGGTATAGGCGGAATCAAGCGCCATAAAGATTTGGCGCAACCGGGCGTGGTGCGCTTCGTTGCGCGGCAGATGCTGCTCCAATACACCGTCCGCACTGCGATACCACAGGATTTCCGGCTCAATCTCCGCCCTGCCCGCCGCCATCACGCTGCTGGCGGTGAGCATGGCTATCTGCACCGCCTCTGCCGACAGTTTCAGGCCTTGGGTGCGCAGGTAGTCTTGAATCAATGCGGTGCTCATGGCGGCTTTCCTGAAAAATGGGCAATGATACTGCCAGATCGGGCAAATGACAATTTCCATTGCTATAGCAATCGGCTATCACCGCACTGCCCCTTGTGCCATGCCGACATTTTCAGGTAGCCTTCCCTCTTTTGATAACCAGCCATCCAACCGCGCCATGAAACTCAAACCCTTCCTCACGCAAGCCGCCTCCGTACTGCGCCGCCTCGACCAAATCCTGCCGCCCGAACAGCGCGAACCCGATTGGCAAGCCATCGCCTTCCGCTGGCAGAAACACGGCAACGGCGGCCTGCTCACCGCCCTGCCCCGCCCGCACACTTTTCCCCTCGCCCGCCTGTGTGCCATCAGCCCGCAAACCCAGCGTCTGGTGCGCAACACCGAGCAATTCCTCGCCGGCCGCCCCGCCAATAATGCCCTGCTCACCGGCGCTCGCGGCACGGGCAAATCCTCGCTGATCAAAGCCCTGCTGCACGAATACGCCGAGCGCGGCCTGCGCCTGATTGAAGTGGACAAACACGACCTGGCCGGCCTGCCCGCCCTGCTCGACTTGCTCTCCCCGCGCAGCGAAAAATTCATCGTTTTCTGCGACGACCTCTCCTTTGAAGACGGCGAAGACAGCTACAAAGCCCTCAAAACCGCGCTGGACGGCGGCCTCTCCCGCCGCGCCGACAACGTGCTGGTCTATGCCACTTCCAACCGCCGCCACCTCATGCCCGAACACATGGCCGACAACCTTGCCCGCATCGGCGAGCGCGGCGAAGTACACCCGCAGGAAGCCGTGGAAGAAAAAGTCTCCCTCTCCGACCGCTTCGGCCTTTGGCTCAGCTTCTACCCCTTCAGCCAAGAAGACTACCTCGCCGCTGCCGAAAGCTGGCTGGCCGATGCCGGCCTGCCGCTGGACGACACCGCCCGCCGCGCCGCCCTCCAATGGGCACAGATGCGCGGCAGCTGCTCCGGCCGCGCCGCCTACCAGTTCGCCTGCGATTGGGCCGGCCGCCTGCCGCACGAGCGGGAAGTGGATTAGCTGTTTGCAATAGATAAAAACCAAAGGCTACCTGAAAACCTTGGCAACAGGATTTTCAAGTAGCCTTTTTCATGCTGCGGCTAAGCCGCTAGCATCATCACACAAAATCTAAAATCGGCCAGCCGCGCTGTGCGGCGGTGAGGGTGAGTACGGGGTCGGGATTAACCGCTACGGGTTGGTTTACCTGCTCCAAGAGCGGCAGGTCGTTGCGGGAATCGCTGTAGAAATAAACTTTTTCGTAGTCGGCCTGGCTTTGGCCGCGTTCGGCCAGCCATTGGTGCAGGCGGGTGACTTTGCCCTCTTGGAAGCTGGGCGTGCCCACCGCTCGGCCGGTGTAGTTGCCTTCATCATCGGTTTCAAGGCTGATGCCGATGATGTTTTCAATGCCGAATTCGCGGGCGATGGGGGTGATGATGAATTCGTTGGTGGCGGAAATCAACAGCAGGGTGTCGCCGGCATCACGGTGGCTATCGACCAGCATTCTGGCCATTTGGGTGATGCTTGGGCAGATGCGCTGCATGAACTCGCGGTGCATTTCGTCCAACTCGGCACGGCTGTATTCGGCCAACGGGCGCAGGACGAAGGCGAGATAGGCATCGAGATCGAGGCAGCCTTTGCGGTAGTCTTGGTCGAACGCTTGATGGCGCTGCATATCGGCATCGCTGAAGATGCCTTTTTCGTGCAGGAAATTGCTCCATTCGCTGCTGGAATCACAGTTGATGAGGGTGTGGTCGAGGTCAAAGATGGCGAGATTCATTGGTTTAAATATCCTGTTGCAACAGTTGTTTGAGCAGAAGCAGCGTGATGGGTCGATGACTGGCAAGGGCGTGGCGGTCGAGCGCGTCGAGCATGGCCATCAGGCTGCCGATGTCGCGCCGCCAGTGGTGCAGCAGGTAGCGGAAAATATCGGGCGAAATACGGATTTGGCGGCTGCGAGCGGCTTCGATTAGGGCGGCAACTTTCTCTTCGTCGCTGAGCGGTTTGATTTCATACACCAGGCAGTAGCCCATGCGGGTGCGCAGGTCTTCGCGCACGGCTAAGCGCGGCGGCGGCACGCTGGCGCCAATCAGGAGCGCGCCCTGCCGGCTTTGGCGGATGTGGTTGCAGAAATTGAACAATTCGGCTTGGCCGTCGGCATCTAGGCTGTCTATTTGGTCGAGGGCGAGATGGCAGCCTGCCGGCGGCATCTCGTGCAATGGCTCGTTGGCAGCATTCAGATAGCGTGCGCTCAATCCGGCCGCTTCGGCCTGCGCCGCCCAGGCTTGGAGCAAATGGCTTTTGCCGGCGCCGGCCGGCCCCCACACATACACAAAGGGCTCGCGCTGCTCGCGCAAAACTTGCAACAGCTCGCGGTTGCCCTGGCCGAGAAAGGTGTCGAAACTCGGAGGAGCAGCGGGAAAATCGAGGATGAGTTGATTCATGATGTGATGGAGGCTACCTGAAACAGGGTAGCTGCTTTCAGGTAGCCTTTCGCGGTTTAAGCCGATTCGCGGATACGGAGCAACACTTCTTTTTTGCCGATCAAGGCCAGCACAGCATCCACGCTGGGCGTTTTGGCCGTGCCGCACACGGCTAGGCGCAGCGGCATACCAAGTTTGCCCATTTTGATGCCTTCGGCTTCGCAGAACGGGGCGAACAGGGCGTGGATGTTTTCTGCCGTCCAATCCTGTTCGGGCAGTTCGGCCAGTTTGGCGGCGAAACGCTGCATTCTGGCGGGAGCTTCGCTATCCCAATGTTTGGCCACATCGGCTTCCAGTGGCACGGCTTTGCGGTAGAAATAGGCGCATTCGGCGGCCAGTGCATTCAAATCGTGGGCGCGATCTTTTACCAGTGCCAGCACCTCTTCCAGCTTTGGGTTACCTGAAACCGCAACACCTTGTTTCTCCAAGCGCGGCAGCACCAGTTTGGCCAGTTCGGCGTTGCTTGTGGCTTTGATGTGTTCGGCGTTGATCCAATACAGTTTTTTTGCATCCATGCGGCTGGCGGAGGAAGAAACGTGTTCCAGCTCAAACCATTGCACGAACTGCTCCATATTGAAAAACTCGTCGTCGCCGTGCGCCCAGCCCAAGCGGGCGAGGTAGTTGAGCAGGGCTTCGGGCAGGATGCCCATGTCTTCGTATTCGGTAATTGCTACGGTGTCGCCGCTGCGTTTGGAGATTTTCTTGCCCTGCTCGTTCAGGATCATGGGCAGGTGGGCGTATTCGGGTGGGGTGGCACCGAGGGCTTTGAAAATATTGATTTGTTTCGGCGTGTTGTTCACATGGTCGTCGCCACGGATAACGTGGGTGATACCCATGTCCATATCGTCGGCCACCACGCAGAAGTTGTAGGTGGGCGTGCCATCGGCGCGGGCGATGATGAGGTCGTCGAGCGCGGCATTGGGAATGCTGATTTCGCCTTTTACCAAATCATTCCAGCGGGTAACGCCGTCGGTCGGCATTTTGAAGCGGACAACTGGCTCTACCACTGCGGGAATTTCCGGCAGTGTTTTGCCGGCTTCCGGCCGCCAGCGGCGGTCGTAAGTGGCCGTGCCTTCGCGCTCGGCTTTTTCGCGCATCTGCTCCAATTCTTCTTTGCTGCAATAGCAATGGTAGGCGTGGCCGGAATCCAGCAGTTGTTGGATTAACTCTTTGTAGCGCGGGAAATTTTGGGTTTGGTAAACGATATTATCGGCATTGTCGGCGTGCAGGCCTACCCATTGCATACCGTTGAGAATGATTTGCACGGATTCGGCGGTGGAGCGTTCCAAATCGGTGTCTTCGATGCGCAGCAAGAATTCGCCGCCGTGGTGTCTGGCAAATGCCCATGAATACAGCGCGGTGCGCACGCCGCCGATGTGCAGGTAGCCGGTGGGGCTGGGGGCGAAACGGGTTTTGATGGTCATGATGTTGGCTTTCAGAATGAGATAGATAGCGGATTAGCAAGCTTTCGATACCAAGCGAACCAACGCCGTGGTAAAACTTTAGTGAATCCGCTATTGGGAAAGAGCGTATTGTAGCGGATTGGGCTGGCTTCGGGGAATGTGGCGGCAGATAAAAGGCTACCTGAAATGCCATGCAGCACAATTTTCAGGTAGCCTGTTGCCGTTCGGCAGGCGCGTTACAGCGTGGTATTCAATGCGGTATCGATGTCGCGCCAAATGTCTTCAATATCCTCAATGCCCACGGAGAAGCGCAGCAGGCCTTCGCGGATACCGAGTTTTTCTTTCACCGTCGGGCTCATGCCGCTGTGCGACTGGCTGAAGGAATGGTTCACCAGGCTTTCCACGCCGCCGAGGCTGGCGGCCATGTGCAGCAGTTTAAGATTGCGGATAACGGAATCGGCAGCGGCTTGGCCGTCTTTCTTCAAATATACCGACACCACGCCGCCGAAGCCGCGCATTTGGCGTTTGGCTAATTCGTGGTGCTCATGGCTGGACAGGCCTGGATAGAACACTTTAGCCACGGCGGGATGTTGTTCCAAGCGGCGGGCGAGCTCGGCAGCGTTGGCCAGGTGCTGCTTCATGCGCACAGAGAGGGTCTTGATGCCGCGCAACACGAGGGCGCAATCCATCGGCCCGGCAATGCCGCCGGTGTTCACCATGGTGCTTTGCAGGCGTTTGGCCAAGGCTTCTTCCTTAGCCACCACAATGCCCATCAGCACGTCGGAATGGCCGCAGAGGTATTTGGTGGCGGAATGGAACACGATGTCGCAGCCCATATCGAGCGGGTTTTGCAGATAGGGGGTGGCGAAGGTGTTGTCGATGCCCACTACCGCGCCGGCAGCTTTGGCTTTTTGTGCCAACAAAGGGATGTCCACCAGCCGCAGCAGCGGATTGCTGGGGCTTTCCAGCCACACGAGTTTCACTTTGTGTTCGGCCAAAAGCTTATCTAGGTTTTCAGGTAGCGTGAGGTCGGCAAACACGACGTTTACGCCCCATTGGGCATACACTTCGGTGAGCAGGTCGTAGGCGCCACCGTAGATATCGGCCACGGCGATGATGGTGTCGCCGGGACGCAATACGGTGCGGAATACGGCATCAATGCCGGCCATGCCGCTGCCGAAGGCGAAGCCGGCGCAACCGTGCTCCAATTCGGCCACGGTGTCTTCCAAAATTTTGCGGGTAGGATTGGCCAGGCGGGAATAGCGGTAGGGGATGTTTTCACCGATTTGGTACATGGCGAACATGCTGTTTTGATAAATCGGCGGCATGATGGCGCGGTTGTGCTCATCAGGGTTGTAGCTGCTGTGGATGATTTCGGTATCAAAATGCATGGATTCTCCTTTCAGGTAGCCTCTGATAGCTGAAGCTCTTCCTATAGCGTTGGCTCGCTTGGTAGGAAAAATAATTGCTTCGCTATATGGCCGTATTGGCGATGGTGCCGGTTGCGGTAGATACAAAAAAACAGCCGAGCAGTGTAGCCGGCTGTTTTGACTTGGCTTCGCAAAGCCGATGCTCTGCAAAAATATTCTGGCGGAAAGGAAGGGATTCGAACCCTCGATACGCTATTCACGTATACACGCTTTCCAGGCGTGCGACTTCAACCACTCATCCACCTTTCCGAGGTAAGGTGCGCGATTATACTAAAACGCCCACGGCAACACAACCATTTTCTGCCCTACCCCTGGCGGCAATTTCCCGGCAACAATGAAAAGCCTTCGCCCCGCAGTTTGCCGGCCTTTTCGCGCAGCGGGGTGAGCGGATACACAGTTTTCACTGCCGCCAAACCATAAGCCGCAGCGGCTGCCGGCCACCAGCGGTTGCCAGCCAGCTCCATAAAGTGCCAGCGCTGCAGCGCCCGCTCGTTCTCCCACGGCGGCACATAGGCCATAAACCGCCCCGTATCCGGCCTGAAACCGGCCTCAGCCAGCATCCGTCTCACTTTCGGCAACGGCAGCGCATGGGCACGCAAGCCAAGTTGTTTTTCAGGTAGCCCGAAGCGCCACAGCGAATACGGGTTAAACCCGCTGAGCACCAACTTGCCATTAGGCAGCAATACGCGGAAACACTCCCGCAGCAACTCTTCCGGCTGTGCGCATAATTCCAAACCATGTGGCAGCAACAAAGTCTGCACGCTGCCTGACAACAGCGGCAGTTGCGGCAGTGCGCACACCACATCTGCCTGCGCCCTACCCCGCCCCAATCGCACCACCTGCTGCGGCCAGCAATCCCAGCTGCAGAGCGAAGCAACTACGGTGATGCCATATGGATTGGCCGTATGCGTAGCAAAAAATGTCTGTTCCGCTGTTTTCAGGTAGCCTCCTGTGGCGGTGTTGTCCAGCCATTCGGCCAACCTGTTTTCTTCTATCATGCCGCCTCCTCATTTTCAGGCCATCATACCGTTCAAACAAAATTTTGCAAAACACAGCGTAAAGAAACCTGCCGGAAAGGAGAGTTTGGGCGCGCTCTCGTGTTATCATTCTACTTTTGCGCATGCCATACTGGCAAAGCGTTCGGCTGCAGCTTGACACCGCTTCCGCGCAGCCTTTAATATCCAAAAAATTTTAGCTAATCATAACGTTAACCACAACGGACTCATTCCTCTGCCATGAGTAAATTCAAATTTCTTTCCTTGGCCGTTTTAAGCCTGGGAATTCCTGCTTCTGCCCTCGCCCAAACTTATACGCCGGAGCAGATTGCCGCCTCCATCACCAACCTCAACGCTGCTATTCTGCGCAATCCCTCCTCCTACCACAACAATCTGTGGGGACGTATGCGGCAAGACTTCCGCATGAGCGAAGTCAACCCGGAAATCGTGCGCCGCCACGAAACCTACTACAGTACCCGCAGCGCCTATTTCAACCGCACCGTAGAGCGCAGTCGCCCCTATCTTTACCACATTCTCTCCGAAGTGGAAAAGCGCAACATGCCCTCTGAAATTGCCTTGTTGCCGTTTATTGAGAGTGCATTCGTGACCAAAGCCCGCTCCCACGTGGGCGCCTCCGGCCTGTGGCAGTTTATGCCCGCCACCGGCCGCCACTACGGCCTGGCGCAAAACAATATTTACGACGGCCGCCACGACATCTACGCCTCCACCAATGCCGCGCTGAACTATCTGCAATATCTGCATAATATGTTCGGCGACTGGTCGCTCGCATTGGCCGCCTACAACTGGGGCGAAGGCAACGTGAGCCGCGCCGTAAACCGTGCCCGCAGCCAGGGGCTCGAGCCGGTATATGAAAACCTCAATATGCCCAACGAAACGCGCAATTACGTGCCCAAACTACTGGCCGTGCGCAACCTCGTGAGCAACCCGCAAGTATTCGGCCTAAACCTTTCCAACATCGAAAACAAGCCCTATTTCGAAGCCATCAGCATCAACAGCCCGATGGACATTAACGCCATCACCCGCCTGGCCAATATCAGCCAAGCCGAATTTGAAGCGCTCAACCCCAGCTTCAAAGTGCCCGTATTCATGCCCGAAAACGGCCAACGCAAACTGCTTCTGCCCGTAGGTGCGGTAAACGCCTTCGAGCGCAACCTGCGCAATGCGCCCAAAGAGTCCCTGCTCTCCTACGACATCCTGCGTTCTGACGGCGCCACCACCCTCAGCGACATTGCCGACCGCAACGGTGTGAGCGTGGCCGACCTTCGCCGCACCAACGGCTTGAGCAGCAACACCATCCGTGCCGGCCTGCCTATTCTCGTGGCCAAAAACAGCCTGAACAACAGCCAGCTCGGCCGCGGCGTGCAGATGCTGGCTGATAACAAGCCCGCCGGCGACGACCCGCTGGGCAATCTTATCCGTCGCAATAGCCAGAACATAGCCGAACGCACCAGCACCGTGGCTGCTGCCAAACCTGCTACCCAGCCTGTTGCCACACCGCCCGCTCCTGTTCAGGTAGCCTCAGCCCAACCGACCCGCCCGCCCGAGCCCGTTCGTGCGCCCGTACAGCAGGCAACAAACCCAGCCCCTGCCGCTTTTGCCGCGTTGGCTGCCAACAGCCCCCGCCCGGCCGAGCCGGCACCTCGTGCAACCAGTTCGCCTGATATTCAGGTAGCCTCGGCTCCAACGATTACCCAAACGGCTGCCCAATCTGTAGCCCAACCTGTTGTATCCGGCAACATCACTACCTCCGCAGACAGGCTACCTGAAACCGCCGAGCTTACCGACGACAGCAATCTCCAGCCCGATCCGTTGATGTCCTTGGCCAACAACGACAGCGTGGCAAACGACACCCCGCCTGCCGACGAAGCCGACAACGGCAATAGCGCCGCAGCCGCCGTACGCGCCTCCTTAGCCCAAACCGAAGCCCAGGAAACCCGCCGCCAAGCCCAAGCTGAGGCGCGCCGCGCCAACAACGCCGGCTTCGACCAGCTGGCTTCCGCCACCGGCAACAACCAACGCCGTGCGGCCCGCCAAGAACAGCAGGCCAACCGCCGTGGCGCACAAACCGTCACCCACAAAGTGCAGGCCGGTGAAACACTATATTCCATTGCCCGCCGCTACAACGTAGACGTGGCCGACCTCAGCCGCGCCAACAACCTGCGCGGCAACAACATCCGCTCCGGCCAGGTGTTGCACGTGAGCGCCAGCAGCAATCAACAAGCTGCCAACCGCCATGTCGACAACAAACCTAACAGCCGCAACGAACGCGGCAACGAGCGTAACAATCGTGCCAGCAACGAGCGCAATGGTAGAAACGGCCGCCAGCAAACCGTGTCCCACACCGTGCGCAGCGGCGATACCTTGCAATCCATCGCCCGCCGCTACAATACCTCCGTGGCCGACATCAAGCGCAGCAACAACTTGAGCAACAGCGTGCTGCACCCCGGCCAAAAACTGCGCGTGAGCAGCGGCACTTAACCGTTGCCCAAGCCTGCAACGTTTTCAGGTAGCCTCAATTAAGGCTACCTGAAAATATTTCTACAGCTTATCCAGTAAGTTACAAACCACACCTGTCAAATATGAACCCGCAAAAACGCCGCGAAATCTTCCAGCGCCTGCACGACGCCAACCCCAACCCCACCACCGAGCTGGTGTTTCACAGCCCCTTCGAGCTGCTCATCGCCGTGCTGCTTTCCGCCCAAGCCACCGACAAAGGCGTCAACAAAGCTACTGCCAAACTCTTTGCCGTGGCCAACACTCCGCAAGCCATCCTCGATTTGGGCCTAGACCAACTGATGGAATATACCCGTACCATCGGCCTCTACCAAACCAAATCTAAACACATTATGCAAACCTGCCGCCTGCTCCTGGAAAAGCACGGCGGCGAAGTGCCGAATACCCGCGAAGCGCTCGAAGCGCTGCCCGGCGTCGGCCGTAAAACTGCCAATGTCGTGCTCAACACCGCCTTCGGCCAGCCGACCATGGCCGTGGACACCCATATTTTCCGCGTGGCCAACCGCATGAATCTCGCGCCAGGCAAAAACGTACGCGAAGTAGAAGACAAACTCATGCGCTTCGTGCCCAAAGAATTCCTGCTCAATGCCCACCACTGGCTCATCCTGCATGGCCGCTACACCTGCAAGGCGCAAAAACCCCAATGCCACGAATGCATCGTATACGATTTGTGTGAATACAAAGGCAAAACGGTTTAAATCAATAAAACCAAGTCCTGTATTTTTCAGGTAGCCTCTCAATAATAAGGCAGGCTACCTGAACAGACAGGGCTTGGTTTTGGGGTGGCAGATATGTTTCAGGTAGCCTCTCACTGGTTTGGAGGCTACCTGAAACATAATGCGCACGCTGTGCTGCTCAATAATCAACTTTCCGAACGGAAGAAGCGGCGGATATCCTGCTCCAGCGTATCCAACATTTCATAACGTTTGCGATACATAGAGCGTTTTTTGCTTTGCACTTCTTCCAGCGGCGTGCGCTCGATCTGGGTGGGCAACCGCCAATAGCCGTTAGCATCGAGGCTGCCTTGGTTTTCCTGCCAGAAGGCATCGTAGTTGAACAGCAGGCGGCTGGAGTCGTTCCAGCGGAATTTGGCCTGGCTTTTGTGCGGAATGCCGTAGAGCTCGCAGCCGAGTTCGGCAGCCATCAGCTTGAATACGTTCACCATCATAAACATCGGCCGCACGCCGTGCAGCTGTTTGGTGGTGTGGCGGATGAGCTCGGGGGCATCGCTGCTGTGCGGGCCTTGGATGGAGGTAATCAGCAGGCCGTTGGGCGCGATAAAGCTGAACACGGCATCGTAAATGCGGCTGCGCTCGGTGCTTTGCAGGCTCACCAAAAAGAAACCTTCCAACGGGTCTTTATGGTTGATATTCAAGCTGATGGAAAGCTCAGGCGCAGGATGGTTAAGTACGACGGTGCGCCGTGTCACCAACTCTTGCCACTTGGCAGCGGAAGGCTTGTTTTGTGCCAAAGTGAAGTTGTTGATTACCGCTTGCAATCGCGCGTTCTTGTCGAAGCGGTTGTCGGCATAAGTATCCAGCACGGCGCGGGCGGCATAGGGATTGTGTTGGAAAATCGGTGCCCACATCGGATGCTGGTTGATGAAGGCGGTAAACGCTTCGCATTGCTGCCGTGCCAGTAGGCGTTGGATTTGGTCGCGCAGATACACTACCGCATATTTGCGGATGCCCCGTTCGCGCAGATTGGGATACTGTTCGTCGAAAGTGGGAAAGTGAAATAAATCAGACATAAGTGCCCATATTATGCCAAACGGCGCCGGGCCGTTTGCGTGAAAAACAAAGCGATGCCGGGCAAAAGCCGGCCATCGAAAAGCGGTCAATCCTACCCGATTTGCCAACAGCCTTGCAAGGCTTGCTGCTGGGAATTGAGGCTACCTGAAAACCTATCTCTGCTTTTCAGGTAGCCTCCCGTCTTGCCTCAACTGTAGCCGCGCAATTATGATGCTGCCCATTCGATCATTATTCCCGTCCATTATGCACGCCATCCCGCTCACCACGCCCCCGCTTGCTCCCAAAACTCGGCAAGCGCTGCTCGAACTGGGCATAGCCGACACCGCCGAGCTGCGCCGCACCACGCCCGCCACCGCTTTCCTGCTGCTCAAAGCCAGCGGTCTCACCGTTACCGAATCTACGCTGTGGCAGTTGGTATTGCTGGCCGAAGGGCGAGAAGGCTACCTGAATGCAGATGAACAAGCCATATGGCGCGCCAAACTGCGTGCCCACCGCCCGGTTGCCCTGTTTCCGCCGCGAAAAGAAAGCGAACACTGGATGCGGCAGGCATTGCAACTGGCCGAGCAGGCCTTGACCGCAGGCGAAGTGCCGGTGGGCGCAGTGGTGGTGCGCCAGGGCGAAATCATCGGGTGCGGCGCCAATGCCTGCGTGGCCGAACACAGCGTGTGCCGCCATGCCGAAATCGCCGCGCTCAGCGAAGCCGGCCGCCGCTTGGGCAACTACCGGCTGGACGGCTGCGATTTATACGTTACCCTCGAGCCGTGCAGCATGTGTGCCGGTGCCATCATGCAATCGAGAATCCGCCGCCTGATTTACGCGGCTGCCGAGCCAAAAACCGGTGCTGCCGGCAGCGTGCTCGACCTGTTTGCCAACAAACAGCTCAACCCGCACACCGCCGTGCAAGGCGGCGTGTTGGCAGCGGAAAGTGCGCAGCTGTTGCAACGATTTTTCCAGGCGCAGCGGCAAGGATAGAGTGGATTTAAATAAGATGGAGAGCCACAGGGAGTGCACGCTTTACAGCTCGGCGAGCCAACGCAATTTTGATTTACAACAGATGCTGATCTGATATAAGCCCCCTAGCCTATCCGGCTACCTGAAAAGCAGCAAGCAAATAACTTTCAGGTAGCCTTTAATTATGCGTCGCCGCTGGTAGCCGGCCGAATATAAAACAGCCGGATAACTGTTCCCCGATATGGGAGAAGTGCAGTTATCCGGCTGTTATTGCGCCGTAGCTGTTTCAAACTGATCAGCCAGCCTGCAGCCAAACCGCCACCCCATGCCACAGCTGCCATGCCGCCCATAGGCTGACACTCAGCCCGGCTACCAGCCGGAAATGCGGATGTTGCAGCAGACCTTTGAGTTGGTTGGCAAACAGCCCCATCGCCAGCAGGTTCGGCAGCGTGCCCAAACCGAAGGCCAGCATCATCAGCGCACCATCCACCGCATTGCCGCTGCCCAGCGCATACAGCGAGGCACTGTACACCATGCCGCACGGCAGCCAGCCCCACAGCAGGCCGACACCGAAGCAGGCAGGAGTATTTTGGATAGGCAAGAGCCGGTTGAGCAGCGGATTGAGCCGCCGCCACACCGGCCGCCCGAGCTTTTCCACCTGCGCGGCATAGGCGTTGAGCCCGGCCAGATACAGGCCGATAAACAGCAGCAGCAGGTTGGCGGCGGCAAACAGGATATGCTGCAACAGGCGGGTTTGATCCAGCGAAATGCCGAACTGCCCCAGCGCGCCCAGCAAGAGGCCGATAAAAGTGTAGCTGCCGATGCGGCCGAGGTTCATCAGCACAATCAGCTTCACGCGCCCCACCTGCGGCGGCAGCTGCAGGGCAAAAGCGGTGCTCAAACCGCCGCACATGCCGGCGCAATGGCCGCCGCCGAGAAAGCCGGTAGCGGCAAGGGAGAGGAGTGTGAGGGTGGAGACCATAGCGTTGTTTTCCGGGATAGCTCAAGCACTGATTTCTGCCAACAGCCCGCTGCCTGCCGGAGGAAAATCGTTGCTTTGACTATTGCTGCCAAGTGGCAATTCAGGCTACCTGAAAACGGTTTGCCCACTTTTCAGGTAGCCTTGGCGGGAAATACGATGATGGGTTTATAGGCTACCTGAAAATGATTTCACAACTTTCAGGTAGCCTGTTGGCGAATGCATCGGGCAATCAAGCTGATTGCTTGGTACCGAAAATCTTGTCGCCGGCATCGCCCAAGCCGGGGATGATGTAGCCGTTTTCGTTGAGATGGCTGTCGAGCGCGGCGGTGTAGATTTTCACGTCGGGGTGCTTATCGTTCACCAGTTTCACGCCTTCCGGTGCGGCCACCAGCACCAGAGCAGTGATGTTGCGGCAGCCTTTTTTCTTCAGCAAATCAATAGTGGCTACCATCGAGCCGCCAGTGGCGAGCATCGGGTCGAGAATCATGGCCGGGCGTTTGTCCATTTTGCTCACCAATTTCTCGAAATAGGAAACCGGTTGCAGGGTTTCTTCGTCGCGCTGCAGGCCGACCACGCTGATTTTGGCGGTGGGCAACAGATCGAGCACGCCGTCGAGCATGCCCAAACCGGCGCGCAAAATCGGCACTACGGTTACGGTTTTGCCTTTAATCTGCTCGCCTTCGATGCGGCCGCACCAGCCTTCGATAGTCAGCGACTCGGTTTCCAGATGGCGGCTGGCTTCATAGGCCATCAGGCGGGCCAACTCTTTTACCAAGGTGCGGAATTGGTAGGTGTTGCAGTTGGCTTTGCGCATCAGGGTAATTTTGTGCTTGATCAGCGGATGATCGATAACGGTTAAGTTCATGCTATGGTTTCCTTCATTTGATTTGGCGGAGCGTATTTTAGCTTAACAGACGGGAGGGAAAAAGCGGGGGCGGTAATTTCTTCCTACGGTGTTGGCTTGGTTTGCCGTATTGCTATACCACATGCAGCACACAGTCTGGTGTATATCTGCTTAGGCACAGCAAAAGGCTACCTGAAAATTTTCAGGTAGCCTCTTATCATTTCAGCAAGCGAACCGGCTTACACTTCGATGATAACTTTCATCGCTTTGGTGTCGGCAGCGTGTGTAAACACCTCATAGGCTTTTTCCATTTCGCTGAATTTGAAGCGGTGGGTAGCCAGTTTTTCCATCGGCAGTTTGCTGGATTCGCAGGCTTTCAGCAGCATGCCGGTGGTGTTGGCGTTTACCAGGCCTGTGGTAACGGTGATGTTCTTGATCCACAGTTTGGCCAAATCGAACTCTACAGATTTGCCGTGTACGCCCACGTTGGCTACGTGGCCGCCTTCTTTCACTACTTTCTGGCAAACATCCCAAGTAGCGGGGTAGCCCACGGCTTCCATGGCGCAATCCACGCCGCGGCCGCCGGTAATTTCCAAAATCTTGGCCACAGCATCTTCCTTGTTCGGATTCACTGTGTGGGTCGCACCCATTTCTTTAGCCATGGCCAGGCGGTTTTCGTCCATATCCACCACGATGATGGTGGCCGGAGAGTAGAATTGGGCAGTCAGTAGGCAACCCATGCCCACGGGGCCGGCACCAACGATGGCAATGGCATCACCAGGTTTCACCTGGCCGTACTGCACACCGATTTCATGACCGGTAGGCAATGCGTCGGAGAGGAATACGGCCACATCGGTGTTGAGGGTTTCAGGCAGATGATAGAGCGAATTGTCGGCAAACGGAGTACGTACGTATTCTGCCTGGGTGCCGTCGATCATGTAGCCCATAATCCAGCCGCCTTCTTTGCGGCAGTGGGCGTAGAGCTGTTTCTGGCAATTGTCGCAAGTGCCGCAGCGGCTCACGCAAGATACGATAACTTTATCGCCTTTTTTGAAGTCTTTAACGGCAGAGCCCACTTCTTCCACCACGCCGATGGCTTCGTGGCCTAGGATACGGCCTTCCCATTTGCCGGTTTTTTCGCGGGCAACTGCTTCGATTTCCGGGTTTTTGCCCTTCATGATACCCAAATCCGTACCACAAATAGTGGTTTTGGTAACGCGAATGATAGCATCGGTAGGATCAATGATAGTGGGAACCGGGCGATCTTCGAAGCGGACATCGTTTTCGCCGTAATAGGTCATGGCTTTCATGGTCTTGCTCATAATGCTCTCCTAATGTGGTTGCCGATAAATAATCGGTTAGTCGGGAAAGAATCCGGAGAATTCCGGATACGTTCATTATAATCTTTATTTTTCCAAAATAGCAAAATTTTCCGTTTTAAAATATAATATTACATTATAACAATGGAAATTTTAGGAAGTATTATGCAAATAAGAGCTAAACTATTATTCCATCAGCCATTTGCAGAAAGTGCCTTGCTATGATGCAGTGCAAGCCGTAAGCAATACGTCAATTTGGCCATCCCAATGATACAGTTGAAACATTAAGGCTACCTGAAAAACCACTATCTTCCCCACACAATACAAAACAGCCTCCATCCCAACGGAATAGAGGCTGTTTTCATATAAGCAAAATTACACTTTGGCAGCAGCAGCCACTTCAGCAGCGTAATCCACTTCTTTTTTCTCGATACCGTCGCCCACTTTGAAGCGGACGAAGTTTACGATCTCTGTACCCTGTTGTTTCAGGAACTGCTCAACAGTTTGATCAGGGTTCATCACGAAGGGTTGGCCCAGCAGCGTTACTTCAGCCAAGAATTTCTTCACGCGGCCTTCCACCATTTTGGCGGCGATTTCGGCGGGCTTACCAGAAGCAATCGCCTGCTCGGTGTAGATGTGGCGCTCTTTAGCCACCACTTCGGGATCAACCTGCTCGGCAGAAATACATTGTGGCTTAGAAGCCACGATGTGCATGCCAACGTGACGGGCAGTGGTTTCATCACCTTTGTACTCCACCAGCACGCCTTCAGTGGCAGCAGCGCCGTGGATGTAGGTGGTGAGGCTGTTGGCAGCTTCGATGATTTCAAAGCGGCGTACAGAAATGTTTTCGCCCAACTTGGCAATCACGGCTTTGCGCTCGCCTTCCACCAATTCGGCCAGGGCTTCAACGGTGGCCGGTTTTTTCTCAGCAGCGGTTTTGGCTACGGATTGGGCAAAGGCGATGAAGCCGGTGTCTTTAGCCACAAAGTCGGTTTCGCAGTTCACTTCTACCAAAGCACCAACTTTGCCTTCAATAGCATAAGCCAACACGCCTTCGGCAGCGGTACGGCCGGCCAGCTTGCTGGCTTTGGCGCCGGATTTAATACGCAGGATTTCTTCAGCTTTGGCCATGTCGCCATCGGCTTCCACTAGGGCTTTTTTGCATTCCATCATGCCCAAGCCAGTGGCGGCACGCAGATCAGCAACCATTTTTGCGGTAATTGCAGACATTATTTACTCCTGTTTTATTGAGAAACGCGGCCGGATGCCGCGCTTGGATAAATTGAAGGCTACCTGAAAGGCCGGATTTGGCGTCCGCTTATTGAAACGGTGTCTTCAGGTAGCCTCATGCGGATCAGCTTAGGCAGATTCGGCTTCGTCGGCAGCAGCCTGCTGTGCGGCGGCTACGGTTTCAGCCAAGGCCTGGTTTTTGCCTTCCAATACAGCATCAGCGATACCGCGGCAGTACAGGCGGATAGCTTTTGCGGAGTCGTCGTTACCAGGGATAACGTGTTTCACGCCTTCCGGATCGTTATTGGTATCCACCACGCCGATTACCGGAATACCTAGTTTGCCGGCTTCGGTCAGCGTACCTTTTTGGTAGCCGGTGTCAATCACGAAAATGGCGTCGGGCAGGCCTTTCATGTTTTTGATGCCGCCGAGCGAGCGTTCCAGCTTTTCCACTTCGCGTTGAATGGTAAGCAGTTCTTTTTTGTTGTAACCGCTGGCTTCAGCATTTTCCAAAATGGCAGCTTTTTCTTCCAAGCGTTTGATAGACTGCTTAACAGTTTTGTAGTTGGTCAGCATGCCGCCCAACCAGCGGTGATCCACATAGGGCATACCGGCACGGGTAGCTTCTTCACGCACGATGTCGCGGGCTTGGCGCTTGGTGCCGACAAACAGGATGGTGCCTTTGTTGGCAGCCAAACGGCGAACGGCGTCTTGCGCTTCCTGGAACAGGGGCAGGGTTTTTTCCAAGTTTACGATATGGATTTTGTTGCGGGCGCCGAAAATGTATTGTTCCATTTTCGGGTTCCAGTAACGGGTCTGATGACCGAAGTGAACACCTGCTTCCAACATCTGGCGCATAGTAATTTGAGACATTTATTTTCCTTACAAAGGGTTATAGAAAACATCAATGCACACAGAATCTCAAAACTGAGACACCCTTTGGTGCAAGATGCGAGCGTTAAGATAAAAAAGAAACAGCTTTCAAAACGAAAGCTGCGGGATTATAGGGAAAAAGTGTTATTTTGGCAAGGTTTCCCCACCCTGCTTTTCTTCCTGCTTGAGGCGTTTGTTGCGCAAACGGATATAAACCACCCAAAACGCAAACAGCGTGGGCAATATCGTCCACACCAACAAATAAATCAGCATCCTCGCCAACGATGGCTGCGCGAGGGCAAACATCAGGGTAACAAAGATATAGCCGATAAAAACAATGTGCCACATGGCGTCTTCCCAATAGGGCTACCTGAAAACCGAGACTACCTGAAAACAGAGGCTACCTGAAACCGGATTGGCATTTTCAGGTAGCCTCAAGCCTATTGCTACGGCAGCTGATATTCCTGCCCGCCTGCAGTGAGAAGTTTGGGCTGGCAGTTATCGTTAATCACTGTCTCGTCAATCACCACGGTTTTCACTTGCTCTTTAATATCCGGCAGTCGGAACATGGTTTCCAACAGCGCGCGCTCCACAATCGAGCGCAGGCCGCGTGCGCCGGTTTTGCGCTGCATGGCAAGTTTGGCGATGCTGCGCAGGGCGGACGGCTGCACCTTCAGCTCCACCCTTTCCATTTCAAACAGCGTTTGATATTGTTTTACCAAGGCATTTTTCGGCTCGGTCAGGATGTTGATCAGCGCTTCCTCATCCAATTCGGCCAGCGTGGCAATCACCGGCAAACGGCCGATCAGCTCGGGAATCAGGCCGAACTTAATCAAATCTTCCGGCTCGACAATTTCAAACAGCTCAGTAACGTCGGCATCTTCATCTTTGCTGTGCACCGAAGCGCCAAAGCCGATACCACCCTTTTCCGTACGCTGGCGGATAACCTTTTCCAAGCCGGCAAATGCACCGCCGCAGATAAACAGAATATTGGTGGTATCCACCTGAATAAAATCCTGATTCGGGTGTTTGCGCCCGCCCTGCGGCGGCACGGATGCCACCGTGCCTTCAATCAGTTTCAGCAAGGCTTGTTGCACACCCTCGCCGGACACATCACGGGTAATCGAGGGGTTGTCGCTCTTACGGGAAATCTTGTCGATTTCGTCAATATAAACAATCCCTTTTTGCGCCTTTTCCACATTAAAATCGCAATTGCCCAAAAGCTTGGTAATAATCTGCTCCACATCTTCGCCCACATAGCCGGCTTCGGTAAGCGTGGTGGCATCGGCCATAACAAACGGCACATCCAAACGCCGTGCCAAACTTTGCGCCAGCAGGGTTTTGCCCGATCCGGTGGGGCCGATGAGCAAAATGTTGGATTTGGCCAACTCCACATTATCGCCCTCTTTCGGATGGCGCAGGCGTTTGTAGTGGTTGTACACCGCTACCGCCAGCACCTTTTTTGCCTGCTCTTGGCCGATAACGTGTTGGTTCAAATTGCTGACGATTTCGGCCGGCGTAGGCAGCCGGTCTTCGCCGGAGTGCGTTTCGCCTGCTGCTGCGCCCTCGCTGTGGATCATGTGGCTGCAGGTGTCGATACACTCGTTGCAAATCAATGCATTATCGCCTTCAATCAGGTTTTTTACTTCGTTTTCCGATTTGCCGCAGAAAGAACAGTATCGGGTTTCGTTGCTCATTTGGTGTGATTCCGCAATGTAATGTGTTGTGCCGTAATGGAGATGGCAAAACGCGGAAGTATATAGGGGAATCCATCGTATATCAACGCAGATACTGTTCCTATCAGCGTCGTCACCTAATTCTTAATCTCCATAGCCAAACCAGTCCTTTACAAAAATTCTTTTACACTATCTAGGGTTTACAAACTGGTATTTTTTATCCACAATAAGCAAGTTTTCATTTTTATCGTTAAAACAGATATTTGCCTGCTACAACGGTAAATCGCCTAACGGCATTGCCATACAACAGACTGATAGGTAACAAAATTGTTTTCAATTAGAAAGACTTGGCTGATTTTAGCCACCGGATTGAGCCTAGCCTTGGCCAGTCTGCCCGCCGCTGCACAAGACGATATCGATGTGCTTGGCCAGTTCCTCGAACAAAATCTGCCCGTGCAAGACGACCCGCTTGGCACTTTCCTCAGCAGCCGTCCGGCTGAACGAGTGGAAGCCCAAGCCGCCGTGGCTGGGCCGCTGCTCACTTCGCAATCTGCACTGATTATGAATGGCCGCAGCGGCGAGATTCTGTATCAAAAAGGTATCGACCAAGTCCGTCCCATCGCTTCCATTTCCAAGCTGATGGCCGCCATGGTGGTGCTGGATGCCCGCCAGAACATGAATGAAACCTTGGAAATCACTGAAGCCGAAATCGACCGCCTCAAAGGCACCGGCAGCCGTCTTTCCGTGGGCACCACCCTCACCCGCCGCGAAATGCTGCATCTGGGCCTGATGAGCAGCGAAAACCGCGCCATCCACGCCCTTGCCCGCAACTATCCCGGCGGCCTGCCTGCCTTCATGAGCGCCATGAACCGTAAGGCACAGAGCCTCGGCATGCAGCAAACCCGTTTCTACGACCCCACCGGCCTTGATTTCCGCAATGTATCCACTGCGCGCGACTTAAGCCTGATGGTGCGTGCCGCCCACGAATACCCGCTTATCCGCCAATTCTCCACTTCCAATTCCGGCTCCGCCCAAACCAGCAACGGCCGAGTGCAGCAATACCGCAACTCCAACGCCCTGGTGCGCGAAGGCACTTGGAACATCTCCCTACAGAAAACCGGCTACATCCGCGAAAGCGGCCGCTCCATGGTGCTGTATGCCAATGTACAGCGCCAGCCGCTGATTATCGTGCTGCTCAACTCTCCCTCGCCCACCACCCGCGTAAACGATGCGCGCGCGATCCAAAACTGGGTGAACGGCCGAGAAATTTAAGCCTAATCGGCTGGTACGCATGCCAAATAAAGGCTACCGGAAAATAGATGCTTTCTTTTTTTCAGGTAGCCTTTTGCTAACCATATGCCTGCCATCACTAGTTGGCTTTACGGACTGAACATCTATAAAGGCTACCTGAAAACGTAATTTCAATGAAGTTAAATGTTTCATCAACCTATTAGCTCTTCAGCCATAATAAAGGCTACCTGAAGCACTATTTTCAGGTAGCCTTTAATCCAAGCAACAAACTAAGCTATCTTTGCCTCGGATAAAACTGCACCACATTTTCATTCTCCGGCAGCTGCAGTTTTTTCACCGCGTGGCCGTACACGGTTTCCAGCGTTACCGTGTGCAGTAGTCCTTGTGCAAAACCTTCGTTCACGGCAGCGCGGGCAGCAGCTTCGTCGGTAAACTGCAAAGCCGCCCAGATGCCCAGCGTGTCCATATCCTGCCAGAAGGTTTCGGCGCGGGTATAGGACAGCTCCAGCTTGGCGGTATCCATCACCGGATCGTAGAAGCCGTGGTGGAACAGCATATCGCCGAGGTCGTGCATATCGGCAAACGGGCTTTCCACGGCGATGTTGCACGTTTTCAGGTAGCCTGTGATTTCGGCCAGCGTGTCGAGGCCGAAATGAGTGAGAAACAGCAGGCCGTCAGTTTTCAGCGCGCGCGCCCAGTTTTCAATCACCGGCACGGGCTGGGAGGCCGAGGGAACCAAGCCAAGGTTGCACCACAGCCAATCAGCCTGCGCCTCGGGCAGCGGGGTTTCGGGCGCTTGGCAGTGCTGTGGCACGGTTTTGCCCTTGCCGGCAAGGCGCTGCCAGAAACCGGTTTGGCGGGCAGCTGCGGCTGCCTGCAGATAGTCGGTACGGCTGTCGTATTCGCTGAACGCGGCTTGCGGATAACGCGCAGCCAGCAGACGACGGCTGCAATCGCCGTCGGCGCCGAACAGTAAAATATGCTGTGGTGCGGCGGCAATCAGTAGCAGTCGTTGGTCGGTATCTTCGGCAAGGCGGCGGTGGATCAGCCAGCGGTCGGTAGTCATTTTTCAGGTAGCCTGTGGTGTGTGTCGGATTTCAGGCAGCCTGCCTGAGGCTACCTGAAAACATCTGTTTCAATGAAGTTAAAATAATTTTTTGATGTTTTTCAGCCTGCTATGTTTTTTTCAGGTAGCCCGATAAAGGCGCGGTAGGCGGCAGAAAATTCATCGGCATGGCTTAAAAACGGAATATGCGCTGCCTTTTCAATCATCAGCAGGCGGCTGTTTGGCAGCTGGCGGTGCAGGTATTCGCCCATGCGCGGCGGGGTGATGCCGTCTTTGCCGCCGAACACGAGCAACACGGGGCACTGTACCTGCGGCAGCAATGCGCGGGCATCGGTGCGCACCACGGCATCCAGCGCCGCTTGCAGGCCGGGCGGTACGCCGTGGCGGATGATTTCCGGCAGCACTTCATCGGAGAGGTGGGCGCGTTCCGGGATGTGCAAAAATTGCAGCTGTAAAAACTGGCGCATATATTTGGCAAAATCTTGGGCAAACAGCGGTATCATCTTGTCCAGCGCGGGTTTGGCCAAACCTTCGGGATAATCCGGCGCGGCAGTAAGGCGGGCAAAACTGGCGGTCAGGCACAGGCTGCGCACTTTTTCGGGATGGCGCTCAGCCATATGCAGCGCCACCAACCCGCCGAGCGACCAGCCAAGTAGGTGTGCGGGCTCATTTAATTGAGCCGCCAGTGAGTCGGCCACCGCGGCCACATCGAACGTGCCGTCAAACCCAGCCGTGCCGTGGCCGGGCAAATCGGGCGCGGCGACTCGGCATTCGGGCAGGCCGGCAGCCAGCAGGTCGAAAATATGATGGTTGGCCGCCCAACCGTGCAACAGCATAATATTTACGGAATCAGACATATGGCGCTTTCAACTTGGTTAGCCGGGCAGTGGCGGCTATTTCAGCTAGCCTCCAGCCGAGGCAAACGCTGCGTATTATGCCATGAATTATCCGGCGGCCAGGCATTGTGCGGCGGCTGCACGGCGGATTTACACTGTCTGCGATCGGATACACGCCGCCGCTGTCCGTTGTGCGCCGGTATTTCCACTTCCGGCTTGCCATGCGGCCACTGCCAACGCAAACCGCCACCGCAAACCCAGCTCAATGCCGCCTTTGCCTACCGGCCGCCACTGAGCAACCTGCTGTATGCCTACAAATTCCTCGGCCGCAACGATTTATATGCCGCCCTAGCCGAGCTGATGCTGGCCGAACCGCCCACCTGGCCTACTCCGCCGGATTTAGTGATGGCTGTGCCATTGAGTGTGCAGCGGCTGCACAAGCGCGGTTTCAACCAAAGCCTGCTGCTGGCCGAGGCCATAGCCAAGCACCTGAATCTGCCGTTATTGCCGCCGTTTGCGGTAACCCGCTCCCACCGCCCGGCACAAAGTACCCTGCCCCGCAACGAGCGTGCCAAAAACGTGCGCGGCATTTTTCAGGTAGCCCCGGCGGCGGATGTAAAGAACCGTCATGTGCTGTTAATCGACGACGTTGTTACCAGCGGTGCAACAATCGGCGAACTTGCCCGAACTTTACAGCGGGCGGGGGCTGCAGCGGTTTATGGCTGGGTGTTCACCCGCGCCGAATGAAAAGATAATTGACGTAGTTACCCTGCTGCGGCATCATGCGGCGCATCTTCCAATGGCTGGTTTGTTGCAAATCAGCCTTATTTATTTGAATTTCGCTGCATATCGCTTCATGTTCAGCATTGTTTTATACCAACCCGAAATCCCGCCCAACACCGGCAACATCATCCGTCTGTGCGCCAACAGCGGTGCTGATTTGCATTTGGTGAAGCCGCTGGGTTTCCCTTTGGATTCGGCCAAAATGAAGCGCGCCGGGCTCGATTATCACGAATTTGCCCACATCAGCCTGCACGAAACCTTTGAAGATTGCCTTGCCGCCTTGAAAGGACGCCGCATTTTCGCGCTCACCACCAAAGGCCGCACCCGCCCCGACCAAGCCGAATTCCGGCCGGGCGACGTTTTCTTGTTCGGCCCCGAAACCCGCGGTTTGCCGGCAGAAATCCTCGAAAGGCTACCTGAAAACCAAAAATTGCGCCTGCCCATGCTGCCCGGCAGCCGCAGCATGAACCTTTCCAACACGGTGGCCGTGATGCTGTATGAAGCATGGCGGCAAAACGGCTACCAAGGTGGTATCTAACCGCCAACAACCTCATCCACTCAAGAAACGGAGTCTATTTTGGCTAAATTGAAAAATGCCTTCTTTATCGGCATCACTGCCGCTATCGGTCTGTGTACCGCCCTAATTAACACCGCCGCTGCCGAACCCAAAGCCGCAACGGCCAAGCCCGCCGCCCGGCAGCAATACCACAGCCGCGGCAGCATTCATTTAAACGCCGTCGCCAAACCCGAACGGCTTCACCAATCCGCCAACCGCAGCTACCAAGTGCGCGGTGTGCGCTATACCCCGATGACCAATGTGCGCCAATTCACTCAAACCGGCCGCGCATCCTGGTATGGCCGCCAATTCCACGGCCGCCTCACCGCTTCCGGCGAGCGCTACGACATGAACCTCATGACCGCCGCCCACAAAACCCTGCCCATCCCCAGCTATGCCCGCGTAACCAACCTTTCCAACGGCAAAAGCGTGGTGGTGCGCATTAACGACCGCGGCCCCTTCCACAGCAGCCGTGTAATCGACGTATCCCAATCCGCCGCCCGCCAGCTCGGCTTCATCAATGCCGGCACCGCCAACGTGCGCATCGAACAAATCCTGCCCAGCCAGGCACGCGCCGAGGCCGAAACCCAACAGCCCGCTGCCAAACCAGCCGGCAATATTTATGTGGATTTGCGCCACTTCAACCAGCGCAAAGCCGCCCACGACTACGTAGTGCAAACCACCACCCGCCTGCGCCACGCCAACAATACCAGCCAACAGGTATTCATGGTGCCGCAGCGCAACGGCGGCTTCCTCGTCCGCATGGGCCCGTTCACCCACCAAGACAAGGCCGATCAAACCAAGGCTGTGGTTACTACCGAACTATAAGCGCCAACTATCGGCAAACAGGCTACCTGAAAACGCAGCGCAGCGAAGTTTCTGCGAAGCTAAACTTTCAGGTAGCCTGTTTCTTATCCGTCACTACTCAAAATAACCTAATCAAGAACGATTCTTGTCTTGCCAAACCATCCGGCTTATGATTAAATGTTATGGTATAACATTTGAAAGGCTGTTTATGAAACCAAATATCCACCCCGAAAACTACCGCACTGTTCTGTTCTTCGACAGCAGTGCCAACGAAGGCTGGCTTATCCGCTCCTGTGCCCCCACCAACAACACCATGCAATGGAAAGACGGCAAAGAATACCCCGTATTTATGCTCGATACCTCTGCCGCCTCTCATCCCGTTTATACCGGCCAGCAACGCGAGCACAACAAACTAGGCCGCGCCAGCGCATTCAACCAACGCTACGGCAGCATGATATCTGCCCTGAAAAAGGATAACTGAAATGCAAGTCCTCTCCTCGCTCAAAACTGCTAAAACCCGCCATCGCGACTGCCAAGTGGTACGCCGTCGGAGCAAAGTATACGTAATCTGCAAAAGCAATCCCCGCTTTAAGGCTCGGCAGCGTTAAACCAGATCTCGACTAAACAATAGGCTACCTGAAAGCCATTTCCGCGAAGCCAACACCTCTTTCGACAACGCCCATTTTCCGATTCCGATTCAACACGCATAGACCGTTGTCGAATTTAAGGTTTCTTGCAAACCAGGCGTTGGCTTCGCGGAAATGGCTTTCAGGTAGCCTTTCTGTTCCACTGTAAAACACAATCATGCCGTGGCATCAAAGCAGCCCCAATCCCGTCAATAAATTCAATCCCCTTCCCGAAAAGCCCTCGTTTATTCCACCGCAAACGCGTATAATGCGCCACTTTTACTAAGTCATTCCTACGGGATAGACATGAGCGAGCAAACACCGTCAGAAAGCAGCGGCATCGGCAAAGCCATCAAGCGCTACCTGATTACCGGCCTCCTGGTCTGGCTGCCCATCACCATCACCCTGTGGGTGGTAACCTACATCGTTTCCACCACCGACCACCTCTTCAACCTGCTGCCCACCCAATGGCAGCCGGAGAGCTACCTCGGCTTCAACATCCCCGGCCTCGGCTTCATCCTGGCCATCGTTGTGTTGTTTGTAACCGGCGTACTCGGCGCCAACGTGCTCGGGCGTAAAGTGATTGAAGGCTGGGATTCACTCTTGGGTCGGATCCCTGTGGTGAAATCCATCTATTCCAGCGTGAAAAAAGTGTCCGAAAGCCTGCTCTCCGACAACAGCCGCTCGTTCAAAACCCCCGTGCTCGTGCCGTTCCCGCAGCCCGATATTTGGACGATTGCTTTTGTGTCCGGCAGCCTTTCCGAAGCATTGCAGCAAGGGCTACCTGAAAACGAAGAATACCTCTCCGTATACGTGCCCACCACGCCCAACCCCACCGGCGGCTACTACATCTTCGTGCGCAAACAAGACATCCGCCCCTTGGCCATGAGCGTGGACGAAGCGTTGAAATATGTGATTTCGCTGGGCATGGTGGCACCGGATGAACACAAAAACGGCAAATTAGCTGCTCCAATCAAGCTGCCCGAGCCTAGCAAATGATTTTTCAGGTAGCCTCTTGCCAATTCCAAAGGCTACCTGAAAATTAACTGTTATCATAATAAAGACAGTACTTACCATCTACAGAGGACATCATGGTATCGGAAACTATCATTCCCGTTGTAAAAGAATGGGGCATCTATATCGGAAGCGCTTTAGCAATCAGTTTAGTTTTAATTATTTTGCTGGCTTTCCTGTTTCGTGCTCTGAATATTTTCCCTAACGACAAAAAAAGCAGGCAGATACTGTTTTCATTTCTTGCTAAAACCATTGCGGCACTTTCTATTGCTGCTTCCATGTATCTATATGCTCAAAAATAGCATAAGCAAAATTTTCAGGTAGCCACGAAGGCTACCTGAAAACCCCGCAAACCTTTACAATTACCCTTTATCGTTTAACAAAACACTTTTCAGGAAACACCGAAATGCGTACCAACTACTGCGGCCTAATCAGCGAGCAATACTTAGACCAAACCGTAACCGTCAAAGGCTGGGTGCACCGCCGGCGCGACCACGGCGGCGTGATTTTTATCGACCTGCGCGACCGCGAAGGCATCGTGCAAGTCGTGATTGACCCCGATACGCCCGAAGCGTTTGCGCTGGCCGACTCCGCCCGCAACGAATACGTTTTGAGCATCACCGGCCGCGTGCGCAACCGCCCCGAAGGCACCACCAACGACAAAATGGTGTCCGGCAAAATCGAGATTTTGGCCAAAGAAATCGAAATCCTGAACCCCGCCTCCACGCCGCCGTTCATGATTGACGACGAAAACATCAGCGAAACCGTGCGCCTGCAAAACCGCGTCATCGACCTGCGCCGACCCGTAATGCAACGTAACCTGCGCCTGCGTTATCAGGTAGCCATGGGCGTGCGCCGCTATTTGGATGCGCAAGGCTTCATCGACATCGAAACGCCAATGCTGACCCGCTCCACCCCCGAAGGCGCGCGCGACTACCTCGTGCCCAGCCGCGTGCATCCGGGCGAATTTTTCGCACTGCCGCAATCGCCGCAGTTGTTCAAACAACTGCTGATGGTGGCCGGTTTCGACCGCTACTACCAAATCACCAAATGCTTCCGCGACGAAGACCTGCGTGCCGACCGCCAGCCCGAATTTACCCAAATCGACTTGGAAACCTCGTTCCTGAACGAGGATGAAATCATGGACATCACCGAAGGCATGGCGAAACAGGTGTTCAAAGACGCGCTGGGCGTGGAACTGGGTGACTTCCTGCGCATGCCCTATTCCGAAGCCATGTTCTACTACGGCTCTGACAAGCCCGATATGCGCATCAGCCTGAAATTCACCGAGCTGACCGATTTGATGAAAACGGAAGAATTCAAAGTGTTCCGTGGCGCAGCCGACATGAAAGGCGGCCGCGTGGTGGCTCTGCGCGTGCCGAACGGCGCGAAACTCAGCCGCAAGGAAATCGACGAATACACCCAGTTTGTCGGCATCTACGGCGCGAAAGGCTTGGCCTACATCAAAGTGAACGATGTAACCAATTTGAGCAACGGCGAAAACAGCGGTTTGCAGTCGCCCATCGTCAAATTCCTGTCCGAAAGCAGCCTGCACGAAATCATCAAGCGCACCGGTGCGCAAAACGGCGACATCATCTTCTTCGGCGCAGACAAAGCCAAAGTGGTGAACGAAGCCATCGGCGCATTGCGGATTAAAATCGGCAAAGAACACGGCGCGGAAAATGGCTACTTTGTGGACGAGTGGAAACCGCTATGGGTGGTGGATTTCCCCATGTTCGAATACGACGAGGAAAACGACCGCTGGGCAGCCATGCACCACCCGTTCACCTCGCCCAAGCCCGGCCACGAAGACTTGATGGAATCCGACCCTGAAAACTGCCTGGCCCGCGCCTACGACATGGTGCTCAACGGCTGGGAAATCGGTGGGGGCTCGATTCGTATCCACCGCGCCGACATTCAGGAAAAAGTGTTTGCCGCGCTGAAAATCACGCCTGAAGAGCAGCAAAACAAATTCGGCTTCCTGCTGGACAACCTGAAATTCGGTGCGCCGCCGCACGGCGGTTTGGCATTCGGCCTCGACCGCTTGGTGGCCTTGATGGCTCAAGCCGAATCCATCCGCGATGTGATTGCCTTCCCGAAAACGCAACGCGCACAAGACCTGCTGGTGGACGCCCCCAACCATGTAGACGAACTCCAACTGCGCGAGCTGCACCTGCGCTTGCGCCAGAAGCAGACCGAGCAGAAAGAAGCGTAAACTGCCAAACACACAGCCTGAAAACACCGCAGTTTTCAGGCTGTGTTTTATTCCGAACTATAGTGCTTGCCGCTGCACTTTCGGGATAGCTACAGCAATGATGACTACATACCAAGCGAACCAATACCACAGAAAAAATTAGTACTTTGGTTATGGTGCTCGCTTAGAGTACAATACCCACAGCAAACTACTGTTATATAAAATATTAAACCACCCAACCTATGAAATGCCCCTTCTGCCACCATAACAACACCCAAGTCATCGACTCCCGGCTGATGGAAGAACAAAACAGCATCCGCCGCCGCCGCCGCTGCGCCGCCTGCGACCGCCGCTTCAGCACCTACGAAACCGTAGAGCTGCGGATGCCGCAGATTATCAAAAACAACGGCGAGCGCGTTATGTTCGATCCGCTCAAACTGCAGACCAGTCTGCAACGCGCATTGCACAAACGCCCTATTTCCGCCGAAGCCATCGAACACACCGTGCACGAAATCGAAGAGTGCCTGTATAAAACCGGCAGCAAAGAAGTGCCCTCCCGCCTGATCGGCGAATTGGTGATGGAGCGGCTTGCCAAGCTCGACCAAGTGGCCTATGTGCGCTTCGCCTCCGTGTATAAAAGCTTTAAAGACGTGGCCGAATTTACCCGCACCGTAGCCGGACTGGAACGCACCGACCATTCCTAGACCGCGCAAAATCCTGCAAACCCGCTGCGTCATGCAGCCCGTTTTGCTATACTGCGCTCCGTTTACGTTTACTGACTCCAAGGAAAACCTATGAACCGCTCCCACACATCCCTCCTCCTGCTTGCCCTTTCAGGTAGCCTCTTGTTAGCCGGCTGCAACCAACAGGCAGAAACCTCCGTGGTTGCCCCCAGCGCCAGCGAAGTAGCCGCTGCTTCAGCAACCGCCGCAGCATCTGCCGCCGCACAAAACCCCAGCCAAACCCTGGCTACCGAAGACGGCATCATCAGCCTCACCGTAAACGGCCGTTTTGAAGACAAATTGGCTGAAGCCGCCCAATATGTCGATGGCGCTGACAGCAATAAAATCAGCCTGCTGCAATACGACGCCGACCAAGACATTGCCATCACTGTCAGCAACTTCGGTGCCCCCAAACAGCCAGCCGAAGCCTACTTCGCCAAACTGAGCGAAAGCCTGAAAGCCGACCAAGGCCTGAATGACACCGCCGTAGACACCCCTGCCGACCAGCGCATGGGCTACCGCTTCAGCCATGGCCAAGACGATAACGTGCTCAACGAAAGCTGCGTAGCCGTGTATGCCAAAAACCTCTATACCGTCTGCGCCACCAGCAGCACCGCCTCCATCCCCGAGCTGGATGCCCTGCTGAAAAACCTCACAGTAAAACAATAAGCCATACCAAATTCGCCAAACTGCTCAGGTTTGGCGAATTTTGCTTACCCGGCACGGCAAGTTTTCAGGTAGCCCTTTCAAACACGATGGCTACCTGAAAATTCATCTCCAACGAATTTAAAGCAAGCTCATGCAGCTTGCTATGCAGCCAATATCCGGCCAGCCCTTTTCAGCTAACCTGCATTCCGCAATAGCAACATGGCATCGTTGATGATACCTGCTCACACCAAGTGCTTAAGGCTACCTGAAAGCCTCAACCGATTTTCAGGTAGCCTCTGCATCCCACAAACTGCGCTATACTGCTCCATCAGCTCCTCATGCCTCCACCATGCTTACCGACACCCACTGCCACCTCGCTGACTCCGCACTTGCCTGCCGGCTACCTGAAATCTCTACTGCAGCCCATGCCGCAGGAGTGCAGCGTTTTTTTGTGCCGGCGGTAACCGAAGCGGATTTTGATGCCGTCTGTCGGCTGCATGCCCCGCCCAAATATTATGGCGCGCTTGGCCTGCACCCGTGGTTTGCCGAAAGCTTCCAACCTGGTTTAATTAGCCGCATCGCCGATCGCCTGCAAGCGCAGCCGGGGCTGCTGGTGGGCGAAATCGGGCTGGATTACTATGGCGATCGCAAGCAGACCCGCACCGAGCAAACCACCGCCCTGCTCACCCAGCTCGACTTAGCGCAGCAATTTGGCCGCCCCGTGCTGCTGCACCATGTGCGTGCTGCTGCTGATGTGGTTGCCGCGCTCAAGCACAGCGGTTTCCGCAGCGGCGGCATTGCCCATGCGTTTTCAGGTAGCCTCGAAGAAGCCCGCGCCTTTATCCGCTGCGGCCTGCTTATCGGCATCGGCACGCTGGTGCTCAACCCGAATGCCCGCAAAGTGCGCACTGCCGCCGCAGCGCTGCCGCTGGAATACTTGGTGCTGGAAACCGACAGCCCGTTTATGCCAATAGCCGGCGCAGGAGAAAACACGCCCGCCAATGTGTGGCAGGTGGCAGAAACTGTAGCGGCCTTGCGCGGCATCAGCGTGCAGGAAGTAGCTGCAGCCACCGAGCAAAACGTGGATAGGCTGCTGTCTTTCCCTTAAGTTGATGCGGTGGCGCTCTCAAGCATCCATGTAGGGAAGTTTATTTGCATAATTGTTGGCGGCAGCCAATGGCTATACTAAGCAAACAACGCTGTGTCCCATTGTTGGAAACAGCGTTGTTTGCCCGATTGCTCAAGATCAGCCGATGAAAAGGCTACCTGAAATTGGCACCGTGCTTATCACGAGACAAAATTTCAGGTAGCCTCATCCATATATGGCAACCACCTCATCACCTTTTTTCAGGTAGCCTCCCCACTCTGTTGAACCCATCACTCAAGCAATCACTCTACCGATTTCAATAAAATTATTTTTGCTTGGTGTAAGTGATTGGTTTAGAAATCCATACACTGCCCGGCCACAAAGCCTTACATTTTGCCACCTTTTTTTTGCCATCGAAATACATTATATTGTGCGAATTTCACTCGCCAAACACATTATCTTGTGTTGCCTACTCAAAATCAGGATGGGAAAATGAACGATACCGTTAATCTCAAAGTTACCAAGCGCGACGGCCGTTTGGAGCCGATCGACCTCGATAAAATCCACCGCGTTGTTACTTGGGCGGCGCAAGGCCTCGACAACGTATCTGTGTCGCAAGTCGAGCTTAAATCCCATATCCAGTTTTACAACGGCATCCGTACCGACGATATCCACGAAACCATCATCAAAGCCGCTGCCGACCTGATTTCTGAAGACACGCCCGACTACCAATATCTAGCAGCCCGCCTCGCTATTTTCCACCTGCGCAAAATCGCCTACGGCCAATACGAGCCGCCACACCTATTCGACCACGTCAGCAAGCTGACCGCTGAAGGCAAATACGACCGCCACATCCTCGAGGACTACAGCCGCGAAGAGTTTGACGAAATCGACGGCTACATTGACCACACCCGCGATATGACCTTCTCCTATGCCGCCGTTAAGCAGCTGGAAGGCAAATACCTGGTGCAAAACCGCGTTACCCGCCAGATCTACGAAACCCCGCAGTTCCTATACATCTTGGTGGCCATGTGCTTGTTTGCCAAATATCCCAAAGCCACCCGCTTGGATTACGTCAAACGCTTCTATGACGCGGTTTCCCTGTTCAAAATTTCACTGCCCACCCCCATCATGAGCGGCGTGCGCACCCCCACGCGCCAATTCTCCAGCTGCGTGCTGATCGAGTGCGACGACAGCCTGGACTCTATCAACGCCACCACCAGCGCGATTGTGAAATACGTTTCCCAACGCGCCGGCATCGGCATCAACGCCGGCCGCATCCGCGGCTTGGGCAGCGAAATCCGCGGCGGCGAAGCCCAGCACACCGGCTGCATTCCGTTTTTCAAAATGTTCCAAGCCGCCGTTAAATCCTGCTCCCAAGGCGGCGTGCGCGGCGGTGCGGCCACCCTGTTCTATCCGCTGTGGCACATCGAAGTGGAAAGCCTGTTGGTGTTGAAAAACAACCGCGGTGTGGAAGATAACCGTGTGCGCCAACTCGACTACGGCGTACAAATCAACCGCCTGCTCTACACCCGCCTGATTAAAGGCGGCAACATCACCCTGTTCTCGCCCAACGAAGTACCCGGCCTGTACGACGCCTTCTTCGCCGACCAAGACGAATTCGAGCGCCTGTATGTGCAATACGAGCAAGACCCGGCCATCCGCAAACGTGTAGTACCCGCCACCGAGCTGTTCTCCACCCTGATGCAGGAACGCGCCGGCACCGGCCGCATCTACATCCACAACGTAGACCACAGCAATACCCACAGCCCGTTCGACCCCGCCGTAGCTCCCGTGCGCCAGTCCAACCTGTGCCTGGAAATCGCCCTGCCTACCAAGCCGTTAAACGATATTAACGATGAAAACGGTGAAATCGCCCTCTGCACCCTGTCCGCCTTCAACCTCGGTGCATTGGAAAACCTGGACGAGCTGGAAAACCTTTCCGACCTCGCCGTGCGTGCGCTCGATGCCCTGCTCGACTACCAAGACTACCCCATCCCCGCCGCCCGCAAAGCCACCATGAACCGCCGCACCCTGGGCATCGGCGTGATCAACTACGCCTATTATCTGGCCAAACACGGCGTACGCTACAGCAACGATTCCGCCCTCGCCCTCACCCACCGCACCTTCGAAGCCATGCAATACTATCTGCTCAAAGCTTCCGTGCAGCTGGCCAAAGAATACGGCGCCTGCCCCTTGTTCGGCCAAACCATGTACGCCAAAGGCGTGCTGCCCATCGACACCTACAAAAAAGACCTCGACAGCATCTGCAGCGAGCCCCTGCACTACGATTGGGAAGCCCTACGCGCCGAAATCGTCCAGCACGGCCTACGCAACTCCACCCTCACCGCGCTCATGCCCAGCGAAACCAGCTCGCAAATCGCCAACGCCACCAATGGCATCGAGCCCCCGCGCGGCCTGGTCAGCGTAAAAGCCTCCAAAGACGGCATTCTCAAACAAGTCGTGCCCGAATTCGAGCGCCTGAAAAACCAATACGAAACCCTGTGGCAGATGGGCGGCAACGACGGCTACCTGAAATTGGTCGGCATCATGCAGAAATTCGTCGATCAAGCCATTTCCGCCAACACCAGCTACGACCCGCAACGCTTCGACGGCGGCCGCGTGCCCATGAAGCAGATGCTCAAAGACCTGCTCACCGCCTACAAATTCGGCCTGAAAACCCTCTACTACCACCACACTCGTGATGGTGCGGACGATACGCAGAGCGATATTCAGGACGACGGCTGTGCTGGGGGGGCTTGTAAGATTTAAACGATTTTTAAATTTGTAGTTACAAATAAGGCTTTCAAAATGGAGGTCTTTAACAATTTGTGAGCGAATTTAAAGACCGAAGGTTGATTGCTGAGTTTGTTTTTTATTTGTCTTTTTTGAATAGAGACGATATGAAAGAAATGCTAAGCAACCTTAGCCCCAATATGATATTTAGTCTATTGCTTATCTCTTTAATCTTAGTATTCCTTGTGTTCGGCTTTTTGGGATATTCCTTCGTTAAGCCAATCACAGCATTATTATATGATGCTAAAGACCAGAAATTAAGAGTCAAGAGACAAATTAATAAATCTAAGTGAGTAAAACTATGTCCTGCGAACACCTCGTCATGTCCTACAGCACCTTCAGCAAGGAAAAAAACGACGTCCTCAAAGAGCCGATGTTTTTCGGCCAGCCCGTCAACGTCGCCCGCTACGACCAGCAGAAATACGAAGTATTTGAAAAACTGATTGAAAAACAGCTTTCCTTCTTCTGGCGGCCGGAAGAGATCGACGTATCGCGCGACCGCATCGACTACGCCAACCTGCCCGACCACGAAAAACACATCTTCATCAGCAACCTCAAATACCAAACCTTGCTCGATTCCATCCAAGGCCGCAGCCCCAACGTTGCCCTGCTGCCCCTGGTATCCATTCCCGAGCTCGAGACCTGGATTGAAACTTGGAGCTTCAGCGAAACCATCCACTCGCGCAGCTACACCCACATCATCCGCAACATCGTCAACGACCCCTCAGTCGTGTTCGACGACATCGTGCAAAACGAATACATCATCGCCCGCGCCGAAGATATTGCCTGCTACTACGACGACCTCATTGAATACACCCAATATTACAATCTGTTGGGCGAAGGCGAGCACCGCGTCAACGGCAAAACCATTATGGTGAGCCTGCGCGATTTGAAGAAAAAACTCTACCTCTGCCTGATGTGCGTCAACGTGCTCGAAGCCATCCGCTTCTACGTTTCCTTCGCCTGCTCCTTCGCCTTTGCCGAGCGCGAACTGATGGAAGGCAATGCCAAAATCATCAAACTCATCGCCCGCGACGAAGCCCTACACCTCACCAGCACCCAGCACATGCTTAACCTCATGCGCAGCGGCACCGACGACCCCGAAATGGCCGAAATCGCCGCCGAGCTGGAAAACGACTGCTTCGAGCTCTTCAAAAAAGCCGCCGAGCAAGAAAAAGAGTGGGCGGAATACCTCTTCAAAGACGGCAGCATGATCGGCCTGAACAAAGACATCCTGTGCCAATATGTGGAATACATCACCAACCACCGCATGATGGCCGTCAGCCTAAACGCCGCCTTCCCCGCCGCCACGCAAAACCCCATCCCCTGGATCAATGCCTGGCTCTCCTCCGACAACGTTCAGGTAGCCCCGCAGGAAGTGGAAATCTCCTCCTACCTCATCGGCCAAATCGACGCCGAAGTCAGCGCCGACGACTTGGGTGACTTCGAACTGTAAACTCATCCGAAACCCAGCCAAAAGGCTACCTGAAAATCGCTAAACTGATTTTCAGGTAGCCTTTGAGCTTGAAGCCGCGTGTTAAAATAAAGCAGATTAATGTTCGATACCAAGCAGCCTCGCGGCCCATCCACGCGCCGCAAAGCAAGCCGACCCCGTATTCAGAATTATAGTGGATTAACAAAAATCAGGACAAGGCGGCGAGCCGCAGACAGTACAGATAGTACGGCAAGGCGAGCCAACGCTGTACTGGTTTATGTTAATTCACTATAAACTGCAATCAACCCATAACCAAACCCAACTGCCACACCGCCATGCCCACCGCCAGCCAAATCGAAGCCCTCCTGCCGCAAACCCAATGCCGCCAATGCGGCTACGACGGCTGCGCCCCCTATGCCCAAGCCATCGCCCAAGGCCAAGCCCCCATCAACCTATGCCCGCCCGGCGGCGACATCGTGCTGCATGAGCTTGCCGAGCTGCTGCACATCCCGCCGCTGCCCCTGGCCCAGCCCGAAAAGGCCGCCGTAAAAGCCCTGGCCTATATCGACGAAACCGCCTGCATCGGCTGCACCGCCTGCATCAAAGCCTGTCCCGTTGATGCCATCCTCGGCGCATCCAAACTCATGCACACCGTGCTGGTCGACGAATGCACCGGCTGCGGCCTTTGCCTGCCACCCTGCCCCGTAGACTGCATCGAAATGCAGCCCGTGCCCGATGCCGTCTTGCCCCGCGCCGGCGCCCAAGCCCAACCAGAGCAAGCCCGCCGCGCCGCTGCCGCACATGCCAAACAACGCTTCCAACACCGCGAGCAGCGCCAACAGCGTGCCGCCGCCGAACGTCGAGCCCACCTCGCCCAACGGGCCGCCGCCGTGCAAGCAGCCGCCCAAACTTCCCCGCCCGCCCAGCCGGCAGCAAGCTCCGCCAAACCAAACTCCACCGCGCCTGCCTTCAACCCCGCCGACCTCATTGCCCGCGCCATGGCCGGCGCCCAAGCCCGGCAAAACCAGCGCACCGTGCCCAGCAACCACGACAGCTTCCGCCAACAACAAATCGCCGCCGCCCAACAACAAGCCGCCCACCGCCGCGCCCTGAAACACATCCGCTACGGAAACGAAGCAGAACAAGCCGCCGCCAAAGACTACCTCCGCCAACTTAAAGCCGAAGAAGAAGCCCAATCCCAAAACTGACTCATCGCAGCCATCAAACAAAAAGGCTACCTGAAAATCCTACACAGCAATTTTCAGGTAGCCTTTTGTTGCTTTTCAACGCCGGCTTAAGCCGGCCAATTTAGCCGTTTATTTGCCGGCCATCCGATTGATAATCTTCTCACCGCGCAGCTGGTGCAGCACCGCCATGGCGATGTGCCCGAAGACCAGCACAAACAGCAGATACGCCAGTTTGCCGTGCACCGCGTTACCCAGTTGCGTCATCCACTCAATAGGCTGCTCGATTTTATGCATCACCGTGAGGCCGAACACTTCCAAATCACCGCGTGCAGAGCCGTATTGGCGAATCATTGCCACCACCGGCACCGCCGCCATCAACAGATACAGCGCGGCATGCCCCAGCTTCACCGCCAAGCTGCCGTGCGGGCGGTTGTGCCAATTGGCCAGCGCCCAAACCAGGCGCAAGGCTACCAAAACCAGCAGCAGGAAGCCCACCGATTTGTGGTAGCCCATCAGGCTGTAATATTTTTCGTTAATGTTCCACATGGCCGCTGTGCACAGCATAAAGGCAAACATGGCCGCCATCAGCCAATGGAAAAAACGGCTGAGGGTGCCGTAGTATTGTGGTGTGTCTTTCATTCTTATTTCCTTTTTTAAAACCGAAAAGCGGCGGATTATAACGGATTAGATTAACTTTCGATACCAAGCTGCAAGCCGCAGGTAATACACGGTAATTGAATGCTCTCCGGGCTCTGTCGGCAATACTAAAAAGGCTACCTGAAAAATTTCAGGTAGCCTTTTGATGCTTACCACACCGCGCAGCTTACTTGCCAAACAACGCCGCCACCATCTCAGCCTGCTCTTCGGTGAACGCGGGTTCGCCGAGGCGGGCGGCCACGGTGTATTCGTTGGCAAACTGCCGCTGGGCAGACACCGCCTGCCATTCTTTGAGCTTGGCGGTTTTGCCCTGTTTGAGCTTGGCGGCGGTTTGCAGAGCGGTTTGTTTGCGGGTAGGCATGGCAGAAAATACGGTTTAAATAGCAGGATAGGTTTTCAGGTAGCCTTGATTGTGTTTGAGGCTACCTGAAAAACGGATTACTGGGTGAGCAGTTCCAAAGCCTCGCGGTATTTGGCCAAGGTTTTTTCGATGACCTCGGCGGGCACGGCGGGGGCGGGAGGCTGTTTGTTCCAGCCGCTTTGTTCAAGCCAGTCGCGGATGAATTGTTTATCGAACGAGGGCGGGTTGCTGCCGGGCCGGTATTGGTCGGCGGGCCAGAAGCGGCTGGAATCGGGAGTGAGCACTTCGTCCATCAGGGTGAGCGTGCCGTTTTCGTCCAGGCCGAATTCGAATTTGGTGTCGCAGATGATGATACCGCGGGTGCGGGCGTATTCTGCGGCTTCGCTATAAAGGGCGATGGCTTTGCGGCGCACTTCTTCGGCCAGCTCGCGGCCGATGATGCGGGCGCATTCGTCAAAGCCGATGTTTTCATCGTGGTTGCCCACTGCGGCTTTGGTGGACGGGGTGAAGATGATTTCGGGCAGCTGCTCGGCTTCGCGCAGGTTTTCAGGTAGCCTGATGCCGCACACGGCGCCGGTTTGGCGGTATTCTTTCCAGCCGCTGCCGGCCAAATAACCGCGCACGATGGCTTCGATTTTCAAAGGTTCGAGCCGTTTGGCTACCACGGCGCGTTTTTCCAGCGCGGCGGCTACGTCGTGCGGCAATACGTCGTATACGGTTTGGCCGGTGAAGTGGTTGGGCATGATGTGCGAGAGCTTGCCAAACCAAAAATTGGAAATCTGAGTGAGGATTTCGCCTTTGCCGGGAATGGGCTCGTTCAAGATCACATCGAAAGCGGAGAGACGGTCGGAGGCAACGATGAGCATGCTGCGGCTGTCGATTTCATACAAATCGCGCACTTTGCCGGAATAGATTTTTTTCAGCGGAATGGTGGTCATGATGGATTGTCGGGCTGGTGGTTGGAAAGTTGGTATTCTAGTCCAATTGCCGCGCGGAAAAAACGGCAGCGTGGAAATATCATGCGGCAAGGCGGCAAAACAGTTGCCGAACTGCATTTTATGCTTGAGAATGCTGCCCGCATCAGCAGGCTACCTGAAAGCCTAAGCCTCAATGCAGTTAGAGTGAAACCGAAGCGCTTATTTTTCAGGTAGCCTCTCCCTCCATCCCCTCACTTAAGGAAACATCATGAGCAATCTGATTATTGAAGACATCGAAACCGGCAGCGGCAAAACCGCCGAAAAAGGCAAGCGGATTTCCGTACACTACAGCGGCTACCTCACCAACGGCAGCAAATTCGACTCCAGCCTCGACCGCGGCCAACCGCTCACCATCATCCTGGGCGTAGGCCAGGTCATCCGCGGCTGGGACGAAGGCTTCGGCGGCATGCGCGAAGGCGGCAAACGCAAGCTCACCATCCCGCCGGAAATGGGCTACGGCGCACGCGGCGCCGGCGGTGTGATTCCGCCGAACGCCACTTTAATTTTTGAAGTGGAATTGCTTAAGGTGCACGATTAAGTAGCGTCTTTCTGTATAAAGTAAAGGCTACCTGAAAATCGTAATCCAAGTTTTCAGGTAGCCTTTTCCAATTTCTTTGCTGATCGATTTTCAGGTAGCCTCTTACACACAAAAGGTGTAGGAAATCGTCGCGTTGTTTACACTTTTTCTACGACGGACGGCTTTTGTTTTTTCTTGAATGATTCTTAAGCAGCTATCCGCCATTATCAAGAACAGAGCAGCTTCCCCGTGTCTATCGACATTCTTGACAATGCCGGATAGCTGCTCAAACGGGTCTTCAAGCAAAAGCCGAAAGTGTAAACAACGCTGTTGATTTCTACAATAAAGGCTACCTGAAACTTTCCTTATGCTATACCACGTTACAACAAATGCGCCACCGCCGCACGTTCGTCTTCCAGCTCCTTAAGCGTAATGCCGATACGTTCACGGCTGAAGTCGTCGATTGGCAAGTCTTTAATCACGCGGTATTCGCCGTTCTCACACACCACAGGCAGGCCGAAGATAAGGCCTTCGGGGATGCCGTAGGCGCCGTCTGAAGGCACGCCCATGGTTACCCAACGGCCGTTGCTGCCGAGCACCCAGTCGCGGATGTGTTCGATGGCAGCATTGGCGGCAGAGGCGGCAGAAGAGAGGCCGCGTGCTTCAATGATAGCGGCGCCGCGTTGAGCCACGGTGGGCAGGAAGTGTTCGGTATTCCATTGTGCATCGTTAATCAGCTCTTGCACGCTTTGGCCGTTTACGGTGGCGAAGCGGTAGTCGGCATACATGCTGGGGCTGTGGTTGCCCCATACGCATAATTGGTTGATGTTGTTAACAGAAAGGCCGATTTTGAGGGCGATTTGGTTGAGGGCGCGGTTGTGGTCGAGGCGCAGCATGGCGGTGAAATTGCACGCGGGCAGGTCGGGCGCGGATTTCATGGCGATATAGGCATTGGTGTTGGCGGGGTTGCCCACCACAAGCACTTTCACGTTGCGGCTGGCCACCTTGTTCAACGCGGCGCCCTGCGCGGTGAAGATGTTGGCATTGGCATGCAGCAGGTCGGCACGTTCCATGCCTTTACTACGTGGGCGGGCGCCAACCAAAATAGCAATTTCCGCATCTTGAAACGCGACTTCAGGGTCGCTGGTGGCAAATGCATCGGCCAGCAGCGGGAAGGCGCAGTCGTGCAGTTCCATAATCACGCCCTGCACAGCCTGCTGCGCCTGCGGCAAATCGAGCAGCTGCAAGATAACGGGCTGGTCTGCGCCGAGCATATCGCCGGCGGCAATGCGGAATAATAATGAGTAGGCAATCTGGCCGGCAGCGCCGGTTACGGCTACACGGATGGGGGCTTTAGCTGTGTTGGTGTGGGTCATGGCTTGATGCAGTGGAGTGAGGATGAATATTAAAGTGTGCAATGCTGCCACAGATTTTTCAGGTAGCCTGAGGCAGCGTGTAAAGCGCGTTATGATACATAAAGTTGGCATATTTGTGGCGCTTTTCCGTTATTTTATATTAAGAACAAGGGCAAACGCGATGCCGAATAACCGGATTATTTATCTGACAATTAACTAAAATCCTTTTAGCACACAATCACCCTTTTTGATGTTCGCTATGTTAAGTTGATTTAAAACAAAGGCTGCTATATGATTTATAGTTGGGCAAACGTGGCCGGCTTTCGGTTGCCGCGCCCTGCCCGATAAAGGCTACCTGAAAATGTTTTCAAGCATACGCAGGCGGCTTTTGGTTTTGAGTGTCGGCTACGGCCGGCTTGGGATATTGCCAATCTGAGGAAGTTTCGCCATGCGAACGACTAACAGACCGATATTCCTGGACATCATCAGCATCCGGCTGCCGATTCCGGGGATTGTTTCCATTCTGCACCGCATTAGCGGCGTGCTGTTGTTTATCAGCCTGCCGCTTCTGTTGTGGCTGCTTGCCGGCACGCTGGACAATGCCGCCGCCTTTGAATCTTATCGCGCCTTCGTGGCCCACCCGCTGGTGAAAATCGGCCTAATCGGGCTGCTGTGGGCTTATTTGCACCACTTCTTTGCCGGCATCCGCTTCCTGTTTTTGGATGCGCACAAAGGCCTGGCGCTGAACACTGCCCGCACCACTGCCAAAACCGTGATGGCGCTGGCTTTGATCTGCACCGCAATTTTGGGAGTATGGCTATGGTAGACCGCAAACTTACCGGCGCGCACTACGGCCTGCGCGATTGGATTATGCAGCGCGCCACAGCGGTGCTGATGCTGATTTACACCGTCGCACTGATTGTATTCCTGCTCGCGCTGCCGGGCGATTACGCCGCATGGCAGGCATTTTTTGGCCAAACTTGGGTGAAAGTGTTTACCCAAATCAGCTTCATCGCGCTGTTTCTGCATGCCTGGGTGGGTATCCGCGATTTGTGGATGGACTACATCAAGCCGTTCGGCCTGCGCCTGTTCCTTCAGGTAGCCACCATCGTTTGGCTGGCAGGCTGCATGGTTTACTCGGTTAAAGTGATTTGGGGTTGAACAAGATGACTTATCCTATCCGAAAATTTGATGCCGTTATCGTTGGCGGCGGCGGTGCCGGCCTGCGTGCGGCGCTGCAACTCTCCAAAGCCGGCCTCAACACCGCCGTGCTCTCCAAAGTATTTCCCACCCGCTCCCACACCGTAGCCGCGCAGGGCGGCATTTCCGCCTCGCTGGGCAATGTGCAGGAAGACCGCTGGGATTGGCATATGTACGACACCGTGAAAGGCTCCGACTGGCTCGGCGACCAAGACGCCATCGAATTCATGTGCCGCCGCGCGCCCGAAGCCGTGATTGAGCTGGAACACATGGGCATGCCGTTCGACCGCGTGGAAAGCGGCAAAATCTACCAACGCCCCTTCGGCGGCCATACTGCCGAATTCGGTAAACGTGCCGTAGAACGCGCCTGTGCCGTGGCCGACCGCACCGGCCACGCCATGCTGCACACGCTCTATCAGCAAAACGTTCGCGCCAACACCCAATTCTTCGTGGAATGGACCGCACTCGACCTTATCCGCAATGAGGAAGGCGATGCCGTAGGCATCACTGCCATGGAAATGGAAAGCGGCGATGTGTATATCTTCCACGCCAAAGCCATCCTGTTCGCCACCGGTGGTGCCGGCCGTATCTATGCCTCCTCCACCAACGCCTTCATGAACACCGGCGACGGCCTGGGCATCTGTGCCCGTGCCGGCATTCCGCTGGAAGATATGGAATTTTGGCAATTCCACCCCACTGGCGTGGCCGGTGCAGGCGTGCTGATTACCGAAGGCGTGCGCGGCGAAGGCGGTATCTTGCTCAATGCCAACGGCGAACGCTTCATGGAGCGCTACGCCCCCACCGTGAAAGACCTCGCTTCGCGCGATGTCGTATCCCGCGCCATGTCACTGGAAATTCTGGAAGGGCGCGGCTGCGGCAAAAACAAAGACCATGTTTTGCTGAAAATCGACCACATCGGCGCAGAGAAAATCATGTCCAAGCTGCCCGGCATCCGCGAGATTTCCATCAACTTCGCCGGGGTCGATCCGATTAAAGACCCGATTCCCGTGGTGCCCACCGTGCACTACATGATGGGCGGCATTCCCACCAACTACTTAGGCGAAGTGGTTGCGCCGAAAAACGGCAACCCTGAAGCCGTGGTGCCCGGCCTGTATGCTGCCGGCGAATGCGCCTGCGCCTCGGTGCACGGTGCCAACCGCCTCGGCACCAACTCCCTGCTCGACTTGGTGGTATTCGGCAAATCTGCTGGCGACAGCATGATTGAGTTCATCAAGCAGCACCCCGACATCAAACCGCTGCCCGAAAACGCCGGTGCGCTCACCGAGCAACGCCTGGCACGGCTGAACAGCCAAACCGGCGGTGAAAATGTGGACGTACTACGCGGCGAACTGCAACGCACGCTGCAGCGCCACGCCGGCGTATTCCGCACCGACGCCATTCTGAAAGAAGGCGTGGATAAAGTACTTGCCCTGGTGGAACGCAACAAACACACCGAAATCGGCGACAAGAGCATGGTGTGGAACACTGCCCGTATCGAAGCGCTGGAGCTCGACAACATGATGGAAGTGGCCAAAGCCACCATGATTGCTGCCGAAGCCCGCAAAGAATCGCGCGGCGCCCACGCCTCCGACGACCACCCCGAGCGCGACGACGAAAACTGGATGAAGCACAGCCTGTTCTACTCCACCGACAACAGCCTGGCCTACAAGCCCGTGCACACCCAGCCGCTCAGCGTGGAATACATCAAACCCGCCAAGCGCGTTTACTAGAATAAAAACAACTATCTGGAATTTTCAGGTAGCCCTTTCATGCCGCATTGAGGCTACCTGAAAATACTGCCGCACCAAACCGAAGGAACACCCATGGAAACTATCCGCCTCAAAGTGTACCGCTACAACCCCGATACCGATGCCAAGCCCTATATGCAGGACTACGAGCTCGAAATCGAACCCACCGACGTGAAGCTGCTCGACGCCATCATGAAGCTCAAAGCCAAAGACGACAGCCTCTCTTTCCGCCGCTCCTGCCGCGAAGGCATCTGCGGCTCGGACGGTATGAACATCAACGGCAAAAACGGCCTCGCCTGCCTCACCGATATCCGCAGCCTCAAGCAGCCCATCGTATTGCGCCCCCTGCCCGGCCTGCCCGTCATCCGCGACCTCATCGTGGACATGACCCAATTCTTCAAGCAATATCACTCCATCAAACCCTATGTGGTCAACGACAACCCTGTCGACCCGCAACAGGAGCGCCTGCAAAGCCAGGCCGAGCGTGCCGAGCTGGACGGCTTGTATGAATGCATCCTCTGCGCCTGCTGCTCTACCGCCTGCCCCTCCTTCTGGTGGAACCCCGACAAATTCGTTGGCCCTTCCGGCCTTTTGAATGCCTACCGCTTCATCGCCGACACCCGCGATACCATCACCAACGAACGTTTGGATAACCTCAACGACCCCTACCGCCTGTTCCGTTGCCACACCATCATGAACTGCGTAGACGTTTGCCCCAAACACCTCAACCCCACCCGCGCCATCGGCAAGATCAAAGAAATCATGCTCAAACGCGTGGTATAGCGGATGATCTGCAGCCAGTACGGGCTTGCCTGCCTAGCCGTACTGGCTGTATTGTCTGCGGCCAATCTCCTGATCCCAATTTACAGAACCCAATCGATAAGCCATGCCCACCTTTGACGACACCGCCAAACGCCGCCTGCGCTTCCAAACCCGGCGCGGCCTGCTGGAGCTCGATATTCTGCTGAAGCAGTTTATGGCCGCCGAATTCGACCGCCTAAGCGATACAGAGCTAACCGTATTTACCGAGCTGCTCGCCCTGCCCGACCCCGAATTATTCGCCCAACTCAACGGCCAAAACCCTGCCGATCATGCCGAAAGTGCAGCCTTATTGGATAAAATCCGCAGTAGCCGACGTACTGATTAAACCACATTCCCTTAAGGCTACCTGAAAGCATAACTTCGAAGTTCGCACATATAAAATTCAGACACATAAGGCTACCTGAAAACACTGCAGAGTTTCTGCCAAGCCAAAGTTTCAGGTAGCCTCTTTCTTTACCGACCACAGCCAGCACTCAAGTACGCCGCAAGCAACTTTAACATTCCGGCTTTCAAGTAGCCTCTTTCCTCCATCTTTCCTGTTTCATCAATAGCTCACTATCCCTCCAGCACCCACCCTCTGCCGCCAGCCCACACCCATCCCGCCGAGCCTGCCGTAAAAGGGATTTTTCTTATTGACGTTCCCCATATCGGGTCGTATTATTCAGCCGTTATACCGGCGTTTGGCAAACTTCCAGCAACATTTCTGCCGCTGCCTGGTAAACCCCTGAAACTCAACGAAAGGCCGGGCTGATTCCAGAATCTTAGCGACAAAAAGAACAACCTTTTCAGGTAGCCGGCTTCGAGTTTTTTATCATATTCACCTCCCCGGCCATTCCACCGCGCCAGATTCTCCATTCCCCTTTCCAACAAATAATTTCCTGTGCCAAGTGCAATCAGGCTGCCGACAAAAGGCTACCTGAAAATGCTTATTCCGAATCGCCATACTCACTTTTTAGCCGCCTGCCGTGTGGCGATTCGGAATCGGCATTCGCTGCAGATAGGATAAAGGCTGCCCGCTTAGGCAGGCAGCCTGATAAGCAAGCATGCTGCTCTTCAAACCTTCACCCTAATAAGGATCTTGCCATGATGAAAGAACAAAGTAGTTTGTCCTACCTATACGGTACCAACGTCCCGTATATTGAAGATTTGTACGAAGCCTATCTGAGCTCCCCTGACTCCGTGGACAGCCAATGGCGGCAGTATTTCGACCAAGTGGCCGCCATGCCCGGTAACACTCCGAAAGATGTGGCGCACCGCCCGATTCAGGAAGCTTTTGCCAACTTGGCACAGCAGCGCGGCGGCGCAGCCGCGGGCGGCGTGGATTTTGCCGCCATGCAGAAGCAAGTGGCCGTGTTGAGCCTGATTTCCGCCTACCGCTCCTTGGGCAACCGCGCCGCCGACCTCAACCCGCTCGACCGCACCCATATCAGACAACTGCCCGAGCTCGATCCCAAAACCTACGGCCTCACTGATGCCGACATGAACACGCCTTTCCATGTCGGCACCGATCTTTCAGGTAGCCCCAAGCTACCCCTGGCCGAAATCATCCGCCACCTGAAACAAATCTACTGCGGCCCCTTGGCGCTGGAATACATGCACATTCCCGACACCGCCGAACGCGAATGGCTGCAGGCACGTTTGGAAGCCAACGGCGCACGCCCGCAATTTGATGCCGACACCAAACGCCTCATCCTCAAAGAAATCACCGCCGCCGAAACCATGGAGCGCTATCTGCACACCCGTTATGTGGGCCAGAAACGCTTCTCGCTCGAAGGCGGTGAAAGCACCGTGCCCGCGCTGAACCATCTGATCCGCGCCTCCACCGAAAAAGGTGTGCAGGAAATCGTAATCGGCATGGCACACCGCGGCCGCTTGAACGTGTTGGTAAACACCATGGGTAAAGCCCCGCAAGCCATTTTCGACGAATTCGAAGGCAAAGTGGACGCCAAATTCCCCAGCGGCGACGTGAAATACCACATGGGCTTCAGCTCCGACGTACCCACCCCGCACGGCCCGGTGCACCTGTCTTTGGCCTACAACCCCTCACACTTGGAAATCACCAACCCCGTGATTGAAGGCTCCGTACGCGCCCGCCAAGACCACCGCGGTGCCGAAGGCCACAAACAAGTGCTGCCCATCCTTACCCACGGCGACTCCGCCTTCATCGGTTTGGGCGTGAACCAATCTACTTTCAATATGTCGCAAACCCGCGGCTACAGCACCGGCGGCACCATCCACTTCGTGATCAACAACCAAGTGGGCTTCACCACTTCCGATCCGCGCGATACCCGCTCTACTCTGTATTGCACCGACATCGCCAAAATGGTGAGCGCGCCGATTCTGCACGTGAACGGCGACGACCCGGAAGCCGTGTGCCACGCCGCCCAAATCGCGCTGGACTACCGCACCACCTTCCAGAAAGACATCGTGATCGATTTGGTGTGCTACCGCAAACTCGGCCACAACGAGGGCGACGATCCCACCCTGACCCAGCCTCTGATGTACAAACAGGTGGCCGCGCACCCCGGCTCCCGCGCCGTGTATGCCGAGCAGCTGATTAAAGAAGGCGTAGTGACTAAGGAAGAAGCCGAAAAACTCATCAGCGACTACCGCGCCGCGATGGACAAAGGCGACCGCATCCAGGAAATCCTGCCCGAACAGAAACGCGAACACGCTGTGGATTGGAGCAAATACCAGCCCATCAGCTGGCGCACTCCGGTGAAAACCGCCCTGCCCGCCGCCGAAATCAAACGCCTGGCCGACCGCTTCACCGACACCCCCGCCGATGTGAAGCTGCACAATACTGTGAAGAAAATCATCGAGAACCGCAAAGCCATGGCCGTGGGCGAGCAGCCTATTGACTGGGGTATGGCCGAAACCATCGCCTATGCCAGCCTGCTCGAAGCCGGCCACGATATCCGCATTTCCGGCGAAGACTCCGGCCGCGGCACCTTCTCGCACCGCCACGCCGTGCTGCACGACCAAAACCGTGCCGAACGCACCGGCGGCGTGTATATCCCGCTGCAACACATCGGCGAAAAACAAGGCCGCTTCAACGTAATCGATTCCATCCTGAACGAAGAAGCCGTGATGGCCTACGAATACGGCTATGCCTCCTCCGCACCGGAAGACCTGGTGATTTGGGAAGCCCAGTTCGGCGACTTCGCCAATGGTGCGCAAATCGCCATCGACCAGTTCATTACCTCCGGCGAAACCAAATGGGGACGCTGGTGCGGCCTCACCGTTATCCTGCCGCACGGCTACGACGGCCAAGGCCCGGAACACTCTTCCGCCCGCGTAGAGCGCTGGCTGCAACTGTGTGCCGAAGAAAACATCCAAGTGCTGATGATGTCTGAAGCATCACAGATGTTCCACGCCCTGCGCCGCCAGATTCTGCGCCCCTACCGCAAACCGCTGGTGATTTTCATGTCCAAACGCCTGCTGCGCCTCAAAGACGCCTGCAGCCCGCTGTCCAACTTCACCGACGGCGAATTCCGCCTCGTTATCGGCGACACCGTACAGGGCCGCGACCAAGATGTGAAACGCGTGATTCTGTGTGCCGGCCAGGTGTACTACGATTTGGCCAAAGCCCGCGCCGACAAAGGCTTGGAAAAAGACATCGCCATCGTTCGCGTCGAGCAGCTCTACCCCTTCCCCTACGAAGAAGTGGCCGCCGAGCTCAAACGCTTCCCGAACGCCACCGAAATCATGTGGGCACAGGAAGAGCCGAAAAACCAAGGCGCTTGGTACCAAATCCGCCACCGCTTGGAAAAAGTGCTCGGCGCCAACCAGCGCCTCACTACTGCCAGCCGCCCGGCCAGCGCTTCGCCCGCCGTCGGCTATGCTGTGAAACACAAAGCCGGTTTGGACGGCCTGCTTGAAGACGCGATGAAGTTCTAAAGCACTAAAAGGCTACCTGAAACATGCCAAACCGTTTTCAGGTAGCCTCCTCAGAACACGATTTACCTATTTTTCAATTTATTAAAGGATAAAACCATGATTATCGAAATCACCGTACCCCCGCTACCGGAAAGCGTTACCGAAGCCACCCTGATGAGCTGGCACAAGAAGGTGGGCGACTATGTGAACCGTGACGAAAACCTGATCGACCTCGAAACCGACAAGGTTGTGCTCGAACTGCCCGCCCAACAGGCTGGTGTGATTGTGGAAATCATCGAACAAGACGGCGCCACCGTTACCGCCGGCCAGCTGTTGGCTAAAATCGACACCGAAGCCAAAGCAGCAGAAGCAGCCCCGGCTGCCGCCCAAGCCCCCGCTGCCGAGCCAGCAGGCCATGTGGCTGCCGCTGGTGCGCGCGCCGGCGTGGCTATGCCCGCCGCCGCCAAACTGGCTGCCGAAAAAGGCGTGGACGTATCCGGCGTACAAGGTTCTGGCCGCGATGGCCGTGTGCTGAAAGAAGACGTAGCCGCTATGCCTGCCGCCGCGCCCAAAGCCGCTGCCGCCCCGGCCGTGGCCGTACCGCTGGGCGATCGCGTAGAACAGCGCGTACCGATGAGCCGCCTGCGCCAGCGTGTGGCCGAACGCCTGCTGCAATCCCAGTCGCAAAACGCCATCCTCACCACGTTCAACGAGGTGAATATGAAGCCGATTATGGATTTACGCGCCAAATACAAAGAGAAGTTCGAAAAACAGTATGGCGTGAAACTGGGCTTCATGTCCTTCTTCGTAAAAGCCGCCGTGGCCGCGCTGAAGAAATTCCCCGCCGTAAATGCTTCGATTGACGGCAACGACATCGTTTACCACGGCTACTTCGATATCGGCATCGCCGTGGGCAGCCCACGCGGCCTGGTGGTGCCGATTCTGCGCAACGTAGATCAGATGAGCATTGCCGACATCGAATTAGCCATCGTGGACTACGCCAACAAAGCCAAGAGCGGCAAAATCGCCATCGAAGACCTCACCGGCGGCACGTTCTCCATCACCAACGGCGGCACCTTCGGCTCGATGATGTCCACCCCCATCATCAACCCGCCGCAATCCGCCATCTTGGGCATGCACGCCACCAAAGAACGCGCCGTGGTGGAAAACGGCCAAGTCGTGGTGCGCCCGATGATGTATCTGGCCCTCTCCTACGACCACCGCATCATCGACGGCCGCGAAGCCGTGCTCACTTTGGTTACTATCAAAGAAGCCCTCGAAGACCCGGCCCGCCTGATTTTAGAAATCTAACGGTTTCTAAAATCTAAGTGTTTAGCAACATCAGGCTACCTGAAAACCCTTTTTTCAGGTAGCCTTACTCTTTTGCCACATCAAACATACTAAAGGCTACCTGAAACTTTCAGGTAGCCCCAACCAAACACCATGACCAACACCACCACCGTCCACCTCTACACCGACGGCGCCTGCAAAGGTAATCCCGGCCCCGGCGGCTGGGGCGTGCTGCTGCGCTACGGCCGCCATGAAAAAGAACTCTGCGGCGGCGAAGCCGACACCACCAACAACCGCATGGAGCTCACCGCCGTGATCCGCGGCCTCGAAGCCCTCAACCGCCCCTGTCAAGTAACCATCCACACCGACTCCCAATACGTGAAAAACGGCATGGAAAGCTGGATACACGGCTGGAAGAAAAACGGCTGGAAAACTTCCTCCAAACAACCCGTGAAAAACGCCGAATTGTGGCAGCAGCTCGACCAACAAGTCGCCCGCCACCAAGTATCCTGGCAGTGGGTGAAAGGCCATGCCGGCCACCCCGAAAACGAACGCGCCGATCAACTGGCTAATCAAGGTGCCGCCAACATAGCCGGAAAGCAACAATAAACACCAATAATCAAATTATTGGCACAAAATTACCCATCACCAGCCGTCCCTTCCAGCAGTTGGCGTTCCGCCCTCCATCTGATAGAATGGCAACTCATACAGTCAATCAAAACGCAGCTTCCAATTCTGCGTTTGATTGGCTAAAAATTTGAGTTCACAAGCCGCCGGCACCAGGCGGCTTGCATTTTTATGTAAAAACGGCTGCCCCGCAGCCCTTGTGGAGAAAATCATGCAAAAGATTCCATTAACCGTACGCGGCGCCGAACTGCTCAAGCAAGAATTGCAGCATCTTAAAAGCGTTGAACGCCCTGCCATTATCGAAGCCATCGCCGAAGCCAGAACCCACGGCGATTTGTCTGAAAATGCCGAATACGAAGCAGCCAAAGAAAAACAAGGCTTCATCGAAGGCCGTATTTCCGAACTGGAAAACAAACTCTCCGCAGCCCATATCATCGACCCCACCGAAATCCACGCCGAAGGCAAAATCGTATTCGGCTGCACCGTTGTGCTGGAAGACTTGGAAAACGAAACCCAAGTGCGCTACCAAATCGTCGGCGACGACGAAGCCGATATTAAAGATAACAAAATCTCCATCAGCTCGCCTATTTCACGCGCCCTTATCGGCAAAGAAGAAGGCGACGTGGCCGAAGTGCAGGCGCCCGGCGGCATCAGAGAATACGAAGTTATCGAAGTGCTGTATATCTAGTAGGCAGTGGCGAAATGGACCAGAATTTTAATCCATACCAGGCTCCGCAAAGCCAAGAATACCTGCCGCAAAGTACTACTGAATGTTGGCGGGAGGGTAAACGTGTTTTTTTGCCTGCCGGCACTGACTTACCTTGCCGCTGCATCCATTGTGGCGAAGAGGCTGCACCGCCACGCCGACAACGTAAACTCTATTGGCATCATCCTGCACTATATTTATTGATACTCACTGCATTTATCGGCTTGCCAGGGCTATTGGTTTATCTAATTGTGGCCTTGGTTGTGCGAAAAAAAATTACGGTTACGGCCGCACGTTGTCCCGCACATCGCAAACAGATGCGCCAAATTTATATTGGTATATTCATGCTGTTGTTGGTCACGCTGTTCCTACCGTATTTTGCCTCCACCGAAAACGGTATGGTTGATAGTAGCCTGATGTCGCTGTTGTATATCGGTTTAGTTTTAATTTGGCTGGTACTGGCAATTCTCGCTTCCGTCTTCCGCCTGCGCGCTGTACGGATCAGCGAAGAATTCAGCATCCTCAAAGGCTTCGGCCGGGGCTTTCTCGACACCCTGCCGGAAGAATACGAACTCAACAGCCGCCGCTAAAACATAGCAATCATTTGGCAACATATAGCCAATTTTCAGGTAGCCCTTCTCTATCGAAAGGCTACCTGAAATATAAAAGGCTACCTGAAACTTCAGGTAGCCTTTTCTTCATTCACACCATCAACTCTTATTCAGCCCCGCCCTCCTCTTTCGGTTCTGTCTGATTGGCAAGAACAGCGGGATTGAGGCTTTGCGTGAGGCCGTTGATGTCACCGCCGCTCAAGCCCAGCTCTTTGAGCAAGCCGTCCACCAGCGGGGCTTGGGCGCGATAGCGCAGGGCGCTGTTCACCACTTGGTCGGACAAAACCGCGTTGCCTTGGGCGCCGAGGCTACCTGAAACACCGTCTGCGGCAGCGCCGCTGAATCCGCCCAAGCCGTTGACTTGCAGAATCTTGATGTCGTCGATGTTTTCCATCGGACGCACGGATTCGCGGATGATGTCGGGTAGGTGTTTCAAGAGGGCGAGGCGCACTTGCATTTCGACTTGCTCGACGCTCAGGACGTTGGCGGCTTCGTTCACGGCGCGGGTACCTTCGGCATCAACTTTATATTGCTGCTCTTGCGCTTGTGCCAGTAGCACTTTGGCATCGGCCTCACCTTTGGCTTGCAGGCGTTGTTTCTCGGCTTCGGCTTCGGCCGCGATGCGCACGGCTTCGGCGCGGTCTTGCGCGGCCTGTTTCTCGGCTTCGGCGGCGACGGTGAGCGAAATCGCGTCTTTTTGCGCGGCTTCTTCGGCGGCAATCAGTTCGACGGCTTTGGCACGTTCGGCGCGTTCGGTTTCGCGTACGGTAATCACGCTCTCTTCTTCACGCACGGCGGCGGCGCGGGCTTTGTCGGCCTCGGCTTTGGCTTCGGATTCGGCACGCGATTTTTCGGCAACGGCGATGGCGCGGTCTTGTTCGGCCAGCTCGATGGCTTTGCGGCGTTCGACCTCCGCCTGCTCGACGGCTTGGGCTTTTTTGATGTCTTCGTTTTTAATGTCGCGTTCGGCGGCGATACGTTTCAAATCCACTTCGCGTTCGGCGGCGATTTTGGCTTCTTCCGCCTCGCGTTTTTTCTGCGCTTCCTGCTCGGCTATGCTGGCTTCTTGTTCGGCGCGGCGCACGGCGATTTCGCGTTCTTGTTCGAGTTTGGCGTATTCTTCTTCGCGCGAGATTTTCAGGCGTTGCTGCTCGGCTTCGAGGTTTTTGGTTTTAATCGCCAAATCGGTGTCTTGTTCGATTTCGTTGCGTTTTTTGCGGCGGCCTTCGATGGTTTCGGTCAGTTTGGTCAGACCTTCCGCATCAAAAGCATTTTGCGGGTTGAAAAACTCAAAGCTGGTTTGGTCGAGGCCGGTCAGGGAAACGGTTTCGAGTTCGAGGCCGTTTTTAAACAAGTCTTCGCTCACGACTTGCTGCACTTTCTGAACGAAATCAACACGTTTTTCGTGCAGCTCTTCCATCGCCATTTCAGCGGCAACGGCGCGCAGTGCATCGACGAATTTACCTTCGACGAGGTCTTTCAACTCGTCGGGCGACATGGTTTTCATACCCAGCGTTTGCGCGGCGGTGGCGATGCTCTCGGCGCTGGGTTTGACGCGGACGTAAAATTCCGCCATCACATCCACGCGCATCCGGTCACGGGTAATCAACGCCTGCTGCGCCGCACGGCGCACTTCGAGGCGCAATGTGTTCATGTTCACCGGAATAATTTCGTGCAGCACGGGCAGCACCATCGCGCCGCCGTTCATGATGACTTTTTCGCCGCCGAAGCCGGTACGGACGAAGGAGACTTCTTTGCTGGCGCGTCGGTACAGGCGGGTGAGGATGAGGCCGAGCACAAACAGCGCGACGAGTATCACGCCGGCAATGGTGGCAATGGAAATAAGGTTCATGGTTTTCCTTTCTTGAGTGGATTTCGGCAGCCTGGTGCTACCTGAAATGGTTAAACAAAACTGCAATCCCAAATTGAACAACACGAGCACAACGCAACATCAGTTCTCAGATAGCCGGCCAAATAGCAAAAAAGGCTACCTGAAAACCATAAAATTCCATCAAACAACATTCCCGCCATTTTCCCCTAAAACGCTTTTCAGGTAGCCTGTGGGTCTGCAAACCGCAGGCATTTTCAATTATCCGATATAGCGTTTGTACCTGATTTGCAACAGCACTTGTCTTTTACATGGGAAGTTATATTTAAAAAACAAAAATCTAAATTAGGCATTATTTGGCACTGATTGCCAAAATTAGAGCAGGCATTAAAATACCAATCGTTCTCAATATAGTTTACTAACCGATATGGCAGCAGGCTCACCCCAACTGCCTATTTTTAATCTTTAAGGGAAACATCCTCATGAAACAACCACGCACACACCTCAAAGCCCTCATCCTCGCCCTGGCCGCCATCGGCAGCCCCGGCCTGCTTTATGCCGAAGGCACGAATGAAGCCCAGCCTGCCCAAGGGCAAGAGCAGCAGGCCGACAGCGCCGAGCTCGAAGCCATCGAAGTTACCGCCCGTCGCCGCTATGCCAGCGGCTACCAGCCCATTTCCGCCGATGTCATCGGCGGCGGCAACACCCCGCTGCTCGAAGTGCCCCGTAGCGTAAACATCGTTACCCCCGCCGTGCTGGAAGACCGCCGCCCCGGCTCGCTGGACGAAGCCCTGCTCACCGTGAGCGGCATCCGCCAAGCCAACACCCTGGCCGGCACGCTCGAGGCCGTAGTGAAACGTGGCTTCGGCGACAACCGCGATAACTCCGTGCTGCGCAACGGTATGCAGATGACCCAAACCCACGTATTCAGCCCCACCGCCGAGCGCGTGGAAGTGCTCAAAGGCCCTGCCTCCACGCTCTACGGCGTGCAAGACCCCGGCGGCGTGGTGAATGTGGTAACCAAACAGCCGCAGCTCAAACCCGCCCGCTCCGTGAGCACCAGCTTCGGCAGCCACAGCGCCCGCCAAGTAGGCGTGGATTTCACCGGCCCCATCGGCTCCAGCCAAAGCTGGGCCTACCGCTTCATCGCCGACTACCGCCAAAGCGACTACTGGCGCAACTTCGGCGAAATCAAGCAAACCACCATCGCCCCCTCGATCAAATGGATTGGTGAAAACACCACCATCACCGCCGCCTACGAATACTTAGACTACACCGTGCCCTTCGACCGCGGCACCTTCCTCGATTCCACCCGTGGCGCAAACTACGGCAAACCCCTCGCTATTCCCGCTGAACGCCGCTTGGACGAGCCTTTCAGCGAGCAGAGCGGCAAAAACCATATGTTCCAGTTCACGCTCGACCAATATTTGAGCGAACAGTGGAAAATGCGCCTGAACTACGGCTTCACCTACCATACCTACGACGACTGGAAAGCCCGTATTGCCAACACCGCCGCCGGTATCAACCCCACCACCGGCACGGTGCGCCGCCGCATCGACGGCACGCAGGATGCCCGCTTGCGTGTGCACAACCTGGCCTTAAGCTTCAAAGGCGACGTGCATACCGGCAGCGTACGGCACAAACTCGGCTTCGGCCTCGAAGCCATGCACAACGACCGCCTGCTGGGCAAAATCTACCAAAGCCCCGCCAACAACTACACCATCAATATGTACAACCCGGTGTATGGCCGCATTAGCCCGCAGCCCGGCGTGAACACCATCGACGGCCAAGGCAACAACACCCAGCAAACCGAAATCCTCAAAACCTTCGCACTGTATGCCAATGACGATATTCATCTCGGCGAAAAATGGATTGTGTCTACCGGCCTGCGCGCTGAGTATTTCGACCAATACGCCGGTCGCGCCAACCGCAATTTCGTATTCAAAGCCAATACCGACAACCACGGCTGGAACTTCTCGCCCTCGCTCGGCGTAACCTACCGCCTCACCCCGCAGTGGTCGCTCTATGGCAGCTACGCCACTTCGTTCCGCCCACAGGTTTCCGTGGCCAACGAAATCCCTGGTGATGCCCAGCCTGAAAAAGGTCGAGCCTTTGAAATCGGTGCCAAATTTGCCGGCGATCGTCTCTCTGCCGCAGTAGCCCTATTCCATATCGAGAAAGAAAATGTGCGCTACAGCGTAACCTCTGGCGGCCAAACCGAAACCCGATTTGCCGGCCGCGCCCGCTCCATGGGTTTTGAAGCCGAAATGGGCGGCCAGATTACCGAACGCCTCGGTGTGAACGCCAACTATGCCTATACCGAAACCAAGGTGCTGGAAGCCGAAGCCGCCGCCCAAGGCCTGCCGCTGAACAATACCCCGCGCAACCAGTTCGGCCTATATCTGACTTATGATTTCGGCAACGCGCTGGGCGGCAACTGGCGCGCCGGCATCGGAGCCAAATACAACGGCGCATGGTATATCGGCAAAAATGCCGCCAGCGGCGACCGTCTGTGGAAAATTCCTGCAGCCACCGTAGCTGATGCCTTTGTCTCCTACGACACCAAAATCGGGGATAACAAGCTCAACGTGCGGCTCAACGGCAAAAACCTGACCAACCGCCTGTATTACACCTCCACCGTGGGCTCTTCGGCGCAATACCCGATGATCGCCATCGGCAATCCGCGCGAAATCAGCGTTTCCGCCAAGTTTGAGTTTTAAGCATTTGGCCACAGCATAACGCCCCATAGAGGCTACCTGAAAAATGTCATCCCGCTTTTCAGGTAGCCTTCCGCGCTGTTTGGCCTGCCTGTTTTAAACACCCTTTTTGCTGCCGTTTTATTTTTCAGGTAGCCTTTCAATCCCAAAGGGCTAGGCAAACCAAATTGGCTTTCGATACAAGGCGGTGAGCCGCAGACAGTACAGAAGTACGGCAAGGCGAACCAACGTGGCAGCGAAAGTTAAGTTGGTTTGCTATACCTGAAAAATAAAGTTATCCAACCAAACACCACATATGAAACAAGAACAATGGAAAATCGAGCTCCTGGACAGCCCGCTGTGGCTGGTGCAGAGCTTTTTCGGCGTATTGCTGTTTTGCCTGATCGCTGCCTTCCTACTGCGCCGCACTATTTTCGGCCAACGTTTCGAGCGCATCCTGCGCCCCTGTTTAGCAAGCAGCAACCGTATCCGAGTGTGCCTGCTCTTGGCTGCGCTGCTCTTGATGGTGCTGCTCGAAGTGCGCATCAGCGTGCTCAATTCCTTTTTCTACAAAGGCCTCTACGATTCCCTGCAAGACCGCGCCGCAGCCGCCTTCTGGTTTTTCGCCGGCATCAACAGCGCCTTAATGGTGTTCAAAATCATCCATGCCCTGGCCGACGAGCTGCTCGAACAAGTCTTTATGATCCGCTGGCTGGAAAAACTCAACGCTGCGCTTACCCAAAGCTGGCTCGCTCATAAAAACTACTACCGCCTGCACATGCGCCGCCACGCACCCGACAACATCGACCAACGTATCCAGCAAGACGCGCAAGATTTCATCGCCTCCACCGCCGAGCTCGTGCGCGGCCTGATCAGCGCCATCGTTTCCACCATCGAATTCACCGTCATCCTCTGGAATCTCTCCGGCGTACTCAGCGTATTGGGGCTGGAAATCCCGCGCGGCATGGTGATGTTTATCTACCTCTTCATCCTCTTTGCCACCGCCACTTCCGTGTGGATCGGCCTCCCCTTGGTGAAGCTCAATTTCCAAAACGAACACTTCAACGGCAACTACCGCTACGCCCTCGTGCGCGTGCGCGACCACGCTGAGAGCATCGCCTTCTACAACGGCGAGGCCGCCGAAGGGCGCAACCTGCGCCGCCACTTCGCCCACATCATCCGCAACCGCTGGCAGATTGTGTTCCGCAGCCTCGGCCTCAACGGCTTCAACACCGGCATCACCCAAATTTCCAACCTGCTGCCCCTCATGCTGCAAGCCCCGCGCTTTTTCGCCGGCCAAGTGAAAATCGGCGATATGCACCAAACCGTACAAGCCTTCAACCGCCTGCAACGTGCCCTATCCTTCTTCCGCAACTCCTACAAAGACTTCACCGCTTATCAAGCCCGGCTCGAGCGTCTCGACGGCTTTTTCCAAAGCATGCAAAACCACCTGCCCTACCGCCAGCCGCAGCACGAAGCCGAAAACTGCATCCTGCAGGCCGACAAGCTCACCCTGCACCGCAACAACGGCAACATCCTGCTCTCCGACGTCTCCTTCCGCGCCCAAAGCGGCGATTCCCTACTCATCCGCGGCCCCTCCGGCTGCGGCAAAACCTCATTACTGCGCGCCCTGGCCGGCCTCTGGCCCTTCGGCAGCAGCGGTCACATCATTGGCCCCGCCCGTGAACACATCCTCTTCGTGCCCCAGCGCCCCTACACCCCGCAAGGCAGCCTGCGCCGCGCCATCTGCTACCCCAACATCCGCCCCGACGAACACCAGCTTACCGCCGCCCTCGAAGCCTGCCGCCTGGGCTACCTGAAAGAACTGCTCGACACCGAAGACGACTGGCAGCACAAACTTTCCCCCGGCGAACTACAGCGCATCGCCTTCGTGCGCATCCTCATCACCCGCCCCCGCCTCGTGCTGCTCGATGAGGCCACCGCCGCGCTCGACGAAGAAACCGAAGCCGCCCTCTACCGCCTGATCCGCCAAGAGCTGCCCGACAGCATCATCGTGAGCATCGGCCACCGCAGCACCCTCAACGCCTTCCACAACCAAATCATCTGCGTAGGCGAAACCCTAATCGACTGCGGCACAAGCAAGATTTGAAATACCGGATTGTTAAAGAACAATTTGCCCTAAAGCAAACAATTTTCTTAAATTTGAAACGATTATGGCGGTTTAAAAATAGATACGCTATGATGGAGATGCAGCATTCCTTTTCACAAATTTACTTAAAAGGAGCACGCTATGCACCCCGTCAAACGTCTGTTTAACGGCCTAACCGCCCTACTGCTGGCCGGATTATTCTGCATTCAAACCACCAGTGCGCAAAACCTGCCGGGCATCGTCGATATGCGTGATGCCAGTTTGCAAACCGGCAGCCCGGAAGAAGTGGCCGCTGCCGAAAGCAGCTTGCTGGGCAGGCATATGTTTTCCCTGCAATGGATAAGCTGGGAGCGTTTCGGCACCGCCACCATCCGCCGGGGCAGCAACGGCTTGGAAATCAATGCCTACCAATCCTTAAACGGCGATTTCGTGAAACTCGACGGCCTAATCGAAGTCATCGACCGGCGTCATTTCTACTTCACCGGCAACGTAAGCACCCGCGTATATCACATCAACAACGGCCAGGCCTGCGAACGCAGCGGCACTTTCCTGTTTCAAGCCAAAGACTCACGCCAATATTGGCGCATGCAGCCGATACAAAACCCCTGCGACAACGCAGCCGACTACATCGATATTTTCTTCAAACGCTGATGTCGGTTTTCAGGTAGCCCGAGTAACCAATTGGGGCTACCTGAAAGCTTCGTCTTTTTCCCAACCAGCGCTTCAGCCGGCTCCTTCCCGATCTTCACCCACATACTCCAGCAGCGGCAGCCCGGTAGCTCGGCTGATTTGTTTGGCCGTTTTCTCTGCCGTTTGCCGGTTGTCGCGCATCAGCGAATCCGCCTCCAGCAGCCGCACGTTTTTGCCGCCCGCCTTGCCTGCCAACCAGATTTCGCTCAAACCCACGCTCACGCCATTGCGCCGCACGCGGCTGTAAACTCCGCAAAACTCCGATAGCGCATAGCGTTTTTCAGGTAGCCACTTGAAACTGTGCAGGCGGTACACAATCAATTCGTCTCCCAGCACGCTGTAGCGTACCTTGCGTAAAGTATGCCAACGGTGCACCAGCCGCCCGGCGATAGACAGCAGCGCCACCAGCCAAAACAGCCGCCAGCCAATCCCTCCCTCAATCCACACCATCCCAAACGCAAACAGCAGGAACAGTAGACGCGAGAGCAAAGTACCAACCGAATACACGGCAAATTCCACCCCGTCCACAAGTTTCGGCGCAGCACGTTCCGGCAGCTTCGGCTGCGGTTCATGTTCCGCCTGCCTGGCCGCTGCCAGTGCGGCTTTGATTTCGGAGGGCTGCCGCCAAGCCGTTTGTGTTTGCGGCGTTTTCTGGCCGCGCCGTGCACGAAACACCGCGCGTACATCCGATACCGCCACCGCCAACAGCCCGAGCGCCAGCAGCCCCGCGCCGAAATACAGCGGCTTGGGTAGGCTGCCGCTTTGCCAATCCGCCGCCAAACGCAGCAGCCAAACCGCCAGCCAAGTCCACAACCCGGCCGCCGCCAGATTCACCGCCTGCCGCCACGCAGGCAGCGTTTTCGCTTGCAAGGGCTGCAACTGCGCCGGATTGGCCGCCGTTTCCTCCGCCGCACGGATGACTGTGTTGATTACTGGCCGTTTGGCCAAACCCGTTGCCTTAGCAATATGGTTCTGAATCCTGTCTAATTCGTGCAGCGAGCCCTTATGCGGCAGGAGATTTTCCTCCAATACCAAATCGTTCCGCCCATCCGCCGATTCCAGCCACAAGCGCCCGTAGTAGCCGCGGTAATCATTCTGCACTTTCTCCGCCGCCACTGCCGCAAACATCGAGAGCGGGTATTCCCGCTGCGCCTGCCAGCGCCAGCGCCAGCGACCGTGCAGTAGTATTCCTCGCGCTGTGTCCAGCCGCAGGAAGTTTTTGCCAGTTAGTTTATGCCACCAGTCATACAGCAGCTCGCCAGCCAGTATCATGATTAAGCCGACCATCAGCACCCGCAACACCACTAACACAAATTCAAACCAAAATCCGTTACCCAACCAGCCGCCAGTCGTATCTATCAGCACATACATTGTCCACAATACGAACCCCCACACAAAAGCCGTCTGCCAGGCCAGCATTTGTCCGGAATACGGATACAGCATCACGATTTTGCTTTTATTCTGTTGCATGGCTTCCTCTTCATATACGGCAGGCTACCTGAAAATGTGGAGCATCGGTTTTGGGCACTGCAGAAATTCGGCGGCTATTTTCAGGTAGCCTCACCAGGCTCCAGCACAGGCAGCCCGGTGGCCCGGCTCAAATCTGCCAAACCGGCCGCAAAGCGTTTCTGCAGCGCGCCCGTGCCTAAAAATATCCTGTCCAGCAGCACATCCTGCCCGCCGTTTTTGCCCGCCAGCCACACTTCGGCAATCGAGCCCTTGCCGCCGCGATACAGCCCGATAAATCCGTCCAACGGATAACGAGCGACCAACTGCCAGCCGCGCAGCGACGCGGCATATACCAGCAGGCAATCCTCCGCCGCGCGGTAACGGATTTTGCGCATCCGCTGCCAAACCCGGTTCAAGAAAAAACCGCTCAGCAGCAAACCGCTGATCTGCTGCAGCCGCAGCGCGCTATTCGCCGACCCCATCAGACAAGAGAAGGCCATCAGCAGCCACACCAGCGATGCCGCCGCCAGCAACCCCAACTGCCGGAACACCAGCTCCACATCGTGCCGATTGGAAGGCTCGGCTCTGGATGGTAAATCTGGCATGGTATGAGCCATGTTGCCTCTCCTAGTTAGCTTGCCGCTTTAACTCCGTTGAAGCTCCGCTTTCAGGTAACCTTAATCCACTAGGCTCCCGCTTGGATTCAAAATCGCCTTAAACGTATTCCCCTCCAGCGACACCAAAAGCACCGCCTCGCCCTGTTTCAGCACGCCTTCGCCGTCGGGCTCGGCCATCACATAATGCTGCTGGCCGTAGCCGTCTTTCACCCGCACCTGCGCCGGGCTGCCCGGCCGCGCCTCACCCAGCACCACCGTGCCCACGCGCCCGATCAGGCTTTCTTGCGAAACGGCGGTGGTTTCGTCTTTGGGCATGATTTTGTAGAGCCCGCCCGCCGTGAGGCGCACCAGGGGCAGTGCGAGAAACAGCGCCGCAGCAGCCGCCGGCCAAGCATTCAGGTAGCCGCCAAACAGCCCGGCGCACACGGATTGCAGCACATAGCCCGCGAGCCCGAACACGGCGAGGAACACCACCAGCAACATCATCAGCGGCACGCGCCCCACATACAGCCAATCCAAGAAACGCACCAACGCGCCCGCCCCTTCGATGCCGCCGTGCAAATCACCATCCAAATCCGCCTCCACCAGGCTGTCGGGCAACAGGTTATCGAGCCAGTCGGTGAAGCCGCCGGCCAAAAGTGAGAGCAGCTCAAGCAGGCCGAGCATCAGCATCAGGGCGATGGCGATGCCGAAAATTTCGGTTTCTGGGGCGTTGATTAAATTCCACATGGCGGGTCTTTCGTGGTTTGTCGGTTAATCGGGTTTCGCTTTCAGGTAGCCTTAAGGTGGAGGAAAGAGGCTACCTGAAACCATATTTCTATTTCATTTAATCTCTTGCAAGGGCACGCGCTGCCGCCCCTGTTCGTCGAAATTCTCTTCGGCCAGCCAGCGCTGCATCCGCCGCTTAATCTGCGGCCATTCCGAATCCAGCATGGCAAACCAGGCGGTATCGCGGTTGCGCCCTTTATACACCACCGCCTGCCGGAACACGCCCTCAAAACGGAAACCCAAACGCTCGGCAGCACGGCGCGAGGCCTGGTTCAACGCATCGCACTTCCATTCGTAGCGGCGGTAGCGCAGGGTTTCAAACACATATTGCGCCAGCAAAAACTGCGCTTCGGTGGCGATACGGCTGCGTTTGAGCCGTTCGGAATAAATCACCCAGCCCACCTCGATTACGCGGTTGGCGGTATCCGCGCGTTGCAGCGCCATGGTGCCGACCGCCTGGCCATCTGCCTGATCGACGATGGCGAAGTAATATGGGTCGGCCGACTGCTCCAGCCGTTGCAGCAGCGCATCCAGTTCGGCAACGCTCGCCACGGGGTTAAGCGAAAGATAGGTCCAATTTTGCGGCGGCGAAGCCGGGCCGTACACGGCATACAGATCCATGCCGTGCCGCTCGGTAGAAAGCTTTTCCAAACGGCAGTAGCGGCCGCAAAGCAATGTAGCTACAGGTCGCTCGCCAGGCGTGTAACCGGGTAGGCTTTCGCCGACAGGTTGGTTGAATTCGTTGATGTGCATGGGTTTTGCCTTGGTTATTGGTGGGTAGTGGACTACCTAAAAAGTTTGCTGGCTTTCAGGTAGCCTTATCAAAGCGTGGAAAGGCTACCTGAAATGTATGCTTATTCCTTGCTGTTGGCTTTCAACGCCGCCAGCCTTTCGGCAATGCGGTTGTTGCGGCTCAAATCTTCTAATTCTTTCAGTTTGGCCAGCTGGGCGGCATCGGTGCTGCTGTGGATGGCGTTTTGACGCCCCATCACGCGGTCGAATGCATTGCCGCTTTTTTCGGCATCACGGGCGATACGGCTCATGTCGCTGCCGCCGGCTGCTTTGCCTGCGCCTGCGTTTTGCTGTGCAGTGCGCCAGTCTTGCAACTGCTGCTGCATCTCGCGTTTTTTCGCCTGCAAGGCGGCGATAAAGCCTTCGAGTTCTTTTTCCTGCGCAGCGCAGTCGGCAATGGTGTTTTCCAACACAGGCAAGCGCGCTTCGATGTCCATCTGTTCGGCAATGCCTGCCTCGGCCAAGTCGTCGCGCCCGGCTGCTACAGCGGCCTGCAGGTTGGCATCAATGGCCTCGTGGCGGTTACTCTCATCGGCCATTTTCTTGGAAGCAAGATGCTTCTGCACCAGCACTTTGCCTAGCTCGGCACGCACTTCGTCTACCGCGCGTTCGATTTCGCGGATGCTCTCGTTCATCACCGCTTCGGGCGCAAGGTTTTCCGCTGCATCAATCAAGGCATGAAAACCGCCGCTCACCAAACGGCCTACTCTGCGGGATAGGGTTTCGCTCATTTTTGTTTCCTTTCTGCTTAGATGATTGGTTTTAAGTCTTCGATTCGCACTACTTGCCATGCGTGATTTCTTCTAATTCGCCGTTTGCGCCGATAACGGCACGAAAGCTGCCGCCCAGTGCTTTCGGCGGCTTACCGCTGATAATCCAGCGCTCTCCGTCTTTTTCTGCCCGATATGGTTTCTGCGCTTGGGCAGTTTGTGCACCGTAGTGCTGCACCACATAGTTTTCGGCCAGCTGCATGGCTTGTGATTCATTCAGCATCTGCGTGCCGCCGGTCGTACCGAATGCGATGGAGGGGAGGATTAATACGCCGGCAAGCAGCAATTTATGAATGTTCATTTTTCAATCAGCCTTTCTTTATACGTCTCAAACTTCGCCCGCCTGCTGCACAATCTTCGCCAATTTCAAAGTATTTTCAAGCTGTTGCAATACAGTATCGTCGTAGGCCGCGCCTTTGCCGGTAACGGCCAGCTGCAGGATGCTGTCGGTAAGGCGCACGATGCGACGCATCAGTTCGCACTCGTATCGTCTCAAATCGGCTGCCTGAGCGTTTTCCGGCAGGTCGGCGGCCAACGTGGCAGCAAGGTCGGGCAGCTGCTCGAACAGCCGCGCCACAATATGCGAATGAATGCCCCATTCTTTCTCGGCGTGCAGCACGTCGCGCCGGGCTACCTGAAAAAACTGCTCCTGCGCAGCCAGTGCGGTGCTGTAATCATGGGTTTGGCTGTGGGCAAGCCGCGCCTGTGTAAGCAGCTCGCGGATTTTCTCTGAAGGCGTATTCGCGCCTTCTATTTTTAATTCAGCAATAAAATCTGCATCTTCCTGCGATATTCGCACGCTAATCGGAATTCGGTTGGCTGCTGCCATATGCAATCACCTCTCTTTTGTATTCATTTGTATTCAAATATAGCTAAAATGATTTCTCTACGCAATATTTTTCATACAATCTCTCAATAACAATAAATCAACATAATGATAATAAATATAAAAATATTACGAATACATTTGTATACATGCCACATAGAAGTCTAACCACCAGCCGTTAGCCGCATTCCCGGCCTTTGGTATAAAATAACCGCTTGAACACGGAGGCAACCATGGCAGGCAAAAATTCACACGACGAACACCACATGCGGCTCGACAAATGGCTGTGGGCGGCACGTTTCTTCAAAACGCGCGGCATGGCGCAGAAACACATCGAGCTCGGGCGTGTGCTGGTGAACGGTGCGAAAGTGAAAAACAGCAAAAACATCGAGCCGGGCGACACCATCGACCTCACGCTCAACTCCCTGCCCTACAAAATCACCGTGCTCGCGCTCAACCACCAGCGCCGCCCCGCTCCTGAAGCACGCTCCCTCTACGCCGAAGACAGCGCCACCGCCGCCAAACGCGAAGCGCAAAAAGCGCTCGACCAGGCCAGCTGCATCAGCGCCGCCTACCCCGACAGCCGCCCCACCAAACGCGACCGCCGGGAGCTGGACAAACTCAAACGCGGCTGGCAGGAATAGCATCAAAGGCTACCTGAAAATCCGTCTATACCTTTTCAGGTAGCCTCCGCCGACTCTCTTCCACCAAGCGCAAAGGAAAGCATCATGTCCACAGAAAAAGCCATCTCCGGCAGCGTTAAGGCCCTCGGCGCCCTGCTCGCCATCGGCCTCGTGGCCGCCGCCTTCGTGTTGGGCGGCCAGTTTAAAAATTTCCGCCAGCCCGGCACGATCACCGTAAAAGGCCTGGCCGAACAAAACTTCCAGTCCGAGCGCGCCCGCTGGAGCACCGCCGTGAGCGTACACGGCGCCAGCTATCAGGAAGTGCTCGACCGTCTGAACCAGCAACGCCCCAAACTCGAACAATTCCTACGCAGCCAAGGCTTTGATGCAGCCGAAATTCAAACCGCCGCTCCCGAAATCAGCCCCGCCTTCTTGGTGGAACACGATGCCCACGGCAACGAAATCCGCACCCCCAACGGCTACGACGGCAAGCAACAACTCACCGTGGCCAGCAGCAAACTCGACCGTATCCAAAGCGCCCACCAAAACATCCTCGCCCTACGCGCAGGCAACGACGCCATCGATTTCGAAGCCCCGCAATACCTGCTCGGCAACCTCGAAGCCATCAAACACAGCCTGATTAAGCAGGCCACCGAAGACGCCCGCCGCCGTGCCGACGAATTCGCCTCCACCGGCGGCGGCAAGGTCGGCGCCATGCGCTCCGCCTCGCAAGGCTCGTTCAACATCTATGCCGATAGCGGCAGCAGCGGCGACGACGAATACGGCGGCAGCTACGACAAAACCACCATCGGCAAACAAGTGCGTTTGGTCGTAACCATCGAATACGCCATCGAATAAATCCATGCCGCACACGCCAAGGCTACCTGAAAACACCGGCTTCAACGAAGCTAAAACCAGCGAAGCAAGTTTCTAATCTCCGCATGCTTTTCAGGTAGCCTGTTATATAATCTGCCCTAAACCACACCAACCCAAGGAATTTCAATATGAAACTCGACAATCAACGCAGCAGCAGCAACATCGAAGACCGTCGCAGCCTTGGCGGCGGCAGAGGTGGCGGAGGCGGCGGCAAAATGAGCCTCGCCGGCCTGATTATCGTGCTCATCGGCGCCTATTACGGCGTGGACTTGAGCGGCCTCACTGGCGGCGGCATGCAGATGCCGCAGATGCAACAACAGCAACAACGCACCATCAGCCCCGAAGAAGAGCAGCTGGCGCAGTTCTCCTCGCAAATTCTCGCCACCACCGAAGACGCCTGGGGCGAATATTTCCGCAGCCAAGGCCGGCAATATGTGCAGCCGAAAATGGTGCTCTACCGCGGCAGCACCCCCACCGCCTGCGGCACCGGCCAATCCGCGATGGGCCCGTTCTACTGCCCGGCCGACCAAAAGGTTTACCTCGACCTCTCGTTCTACGACGACATGAAAAACCAGCTCGGCGCAGCGGGCGATGCAGCCTTTGCCTATGTGATTGCCCACGAAGTCGGCCACCACGTGCAAAATCTCGACGGCACCATGGAGCGCGTAAACCGTGCCCGTGCCCGCATGAGCGAGCGCGATGCCAACCGCCTCTCCGTTATGGTGGAGCTGCAGGCCGACTGCCTGGCCGGCGTGTGGGCCAACCGTGCGCAAGCACGCCAGCTGTTTGAACAGGGCGATTTGGAAGAAGCCTTCAACGCCGCCGAAGCCGTGGGCGACGACCGCCTGCAACAGCGCAGCCGCGGCTACGCCGTGCCCGACAGCTTCACCCACGGCACCTCCGCCCAACGCCTGCAATGGTTCCGCCGCGGCCTGCAAAGCGGCGACCCGGCGCAATGCGATACTTTCTCCTCCCTGTAAGCGCCAACTCAATACCAAAAGGCTACCTGAAACGGTGTATTCAGATTTTCAGGTAGCTTTTTTCATCAGGGCGACGCGGTGAATACCGAAGCATCTGTCGCTGCTTCTATCGAGTGCTTACACCCTGCCAAGCCTTCACCGCACCATTCATCAGAGCAATCCGCCCCGCTTAACGCAATTTGCTATTTAATTCCAAACCTGCGCCCCAATCCGGCAAACAGGCTACCTGAAAACCCGTCTGCGGGGCGTAAGCGCCTTAATGGCGGGTTTGCTTTTCGCAGAAACCGTTTTTCAGGTAGCCTGATTGGATGCAATTTTTGACACAAAAGGCTTGTCAAATGCTTTGCTTCAAGAGTATCTTTGACGCCTTAGCACAAATCACAAGGAAATATCATGGCAAAAGCAGTTCCTGCCGTTTTCGGCAGCGTTTTCCACCGCGAGATGCCGGTGTTGGTTTTTTCCGATGGCGCATGGCAGCCGGTGCGCTGGCAGCCTTCCGATTCGCTCGCCCTGCCGCCGGGCGCGCACAGCCTGCATTACGGCAGCGAGTGTTTTGAAGGACTGAAGGCCTTCCGCCAACAAAACGGCCGCATCGTGATCTTCCGCCCGGAAGCCAACATCGCCCGTATGCAGCAGAGCGCGAAACTGTTGGAACTGCCCGTGCCGGATGCGCAGGCTTTCCTCTCTGCCATGCTGGAATTGGTGGCACGCGCGGCCGACGAAGTGCCGGATGCGCCCGCCGCCATGTATCTGCGCCCCACCCTTATCGGTACCGATCCGGTAATCGGCAAAGCCGGCGTGGGTTCGTCTTCGGCCATGCTGTATATTTTGGCTTCGCCGGTGGGCGACTACTTCAAAGTGGGTTCGCCGATGAAGCTGTTGGTGGAAACCGAACACATCCGCTGCGCGCCACACATGGGCCGAGTGAAATGCGGCGGCAACTACGCCTCTGCCCTGCAAACCGTGGTGCGCGCCCGCCAGCAATACGGTGCCAACCAGGTATTGTTCTGCCCGAATGGCGACGTGCAGGAAACCGGCGCTTCCAACTTCGCGCTGATTAACGGCAACGAAATCATCACCAAGCCGCTCACCGAAGAATTCCTGCACGGCGTAACCCGCGATTCCGTGTTGCGCGTGGCCGCCGATTTTGGCTATAAAGTGAGCGAGCGCAATTTCACCGTGGCCGAATTGCAGGCTGCAGCGGAAAACGGCGCGGAAGCCATCCTCACCGGCACGGCGGCCGTGGTGTCGCCGGTAACTTCCTTGGTAATCAACGGCAAGGAAGTCGTGTTGCAAAGCCAAGAGCGCGGCACAGCCATCCGCAAGGCGATTACCGATATCCAATACGGCCTGGCCGAAGACCGCTACGGCTGGCTGGTGCCCGTGCCCGAGCGCTGATTGGCTGTTTGTTCCACCCGCTGCCGCATAGTTAAGCGGAGCGAAAACATGTTTTCAGGTAGCCTTAATCCTTTTTATGGTTCAAAGAGTTTGAGGCTACCTGAAAATTTTTCAGATTAGCCACGGCGGGAATAATGAGTTCTTCATACCAGGCGGCAAGCCGCAAGCAGTACAAGTAGTACGGCAAGGCAAGCCGACGCAGTAGGAAGGAATCAGTATTTCAGCCACCAAGCCATTACCCCCGCATTGCGCCGGTAATGGCTTCGGCTATCGGGGCGGACGTTTCAGGTAGCCTGCCGCCCCTGTTAAGCCGCAGCCGCTTTGTCGGCTGCTCCCACCAACCCGTCCTTTGTTTTTCCCGCAGTTTCGCGGCGTTTGCGCCAGATGGCCGGCAAACGCGCAGGCTGTCAGTTTCCAACCCCCTTCTCTTGCGAGGTTCCAACTATGGAAAAAATATTGTCCGACCTGGTAAGCACAATTAATTTCGTGCTGTGGGACTACCTGCTGATCTACGCCCTGCTCGGCATCGGCCTCTTTTTCAGCATCTACTTGGGCGTGCCGCAGCTTACCAAGCTCGGCGCAGCGTTCAAATCGGTGTTCGGCGGGCTCTTTGCCAAGAAAGATGCCGCCGACAAAGACCACAAATCGCTGTCGCAATTTCAAGCGCTGGCGGTGGCCGTATCCGCCCAAATCGGCACCGGCAACGTGGCCGGTGTGGCCACGGCGATTACTGCCGGCGGGCCGGGCGCAATCTTCTGGATGTGGTTTTCTGCCGTGTTGGGCATGTCCACCATCTTCGCCGAAGCGCTCTTGGCGCAGAAATACCGCGTGGTCAGCCACGGCAAATACATCGGCGGCCCGGCGTTTTACATCACGCACGGGCTCACGCCGAAAATCGGCCGCAGCGCAGCGCGTTTCCTCTCCGGCGGTTTTTCGATTGCGCTGATTATCGCGCTGGGCTTCATCGGCAACGCCACCCAATCCAACTCCATCTCTTCGGCGGTAACCGTGGCCTTCAACATACCACCTTTGGCGGTGGGCATCGGCTTGGCGGTGCTGGCCGGGCTGATTATCGTGGGCGGGGTGGACCGCATTGCCAAAATCACGCAGTTTGTGGTGCCGTTTATGGCCATCATCTACATCATCTGCGCGATTGTGATCCTGTTCAAATTCTCCAGCCACATCGCGCCGATGTTCAACCACATCTTCACTGCGGCGTTTAACCCGCAGGCGGTGTTGGGCGGCGCGGCCGGCATCGGCATGCGCGAAGCAGTGCGTTTCGGCGTGGCGCGCGGCCTGTTTTCCAACGAGGCCGGCATGGGCTCCACCCCGCACGCCCACGCCACGGCAGACGTGCAGCACCCCGTTCAGCAAGGCATGGCGGCGTTTGTGGGCGTGTTTATCGACACGCTGCTGGTGTGCACTGCCACCGCGCTGATCATCCTGCTCACCGATGCCGACAAATTGGGTTTGCAGGGCGCGGCAGTAACACAGCAGGCCTTCGTGATTGCCTTCGGCAGCGGCGGCGCACAGCTGTTGGCGGTGTGCCTTACCTTCTTCGCTTTCACCACCATCATCGGCTGGTACTACTTCGGCGAATCCAACATCCGCTTCCTGTTCCACGGCCGCCATTTGGCCATCTACCGCACGCTGGTGCTGCTGGCCATCGTGCTGGGCACGCTGGGCAAAGTGGACGTGGTGTGGAGCTTGTCGGATATGTTCAACGGCTTTATGGTGATTCCCAACTTAATCGCCCTCTTCCTGCTGCGCAAGGAAATCCGCGCGGTGTACGACGATTACCTGGCGCAGAAAAAAGCCGGCGGCGCGCTGTCGTATCACTACGAATTTCATGAGTATCACGAGCAGCAGTAAGCGCGGCAAGCAGGCTACCTGAAAACAGCAAGGCTACCTGAAACGATTTTTCAGGTAGCCTTTTTATAGCCAAACCACTTCTCTTCCTAAGGCACCGCTCCGTCTTACCCATACTCCTACAATCCTCTGCGGAGCAACGCCTGGTGAGGGGAATATAGCAGTACAGTAAGGCAAACCAACACGGTAGCGAAAGTTATAGTGAATTAAATTTAAACCAGTAC
>NZ_KV804551.1:493753-508255 GCF_001811325.1 Eikenella sp. HMSC071B05
TTGCCGTACTATCTGTACTGTCTGCGGCTCGTTGCCTTGTCCTGATTTTTGTTAATTCACTATAAGTTGGTTTGCCACAGCGGAAAACTTAAGCCGCCGTTTCCACCTGCCCCGCCACTTCTCTATGCCGATACACCGGATCGGCAGCGGCGGTAAACACCACGTCGGTGGAAGAATTGAGCAGCGTGCCGCATGGGTCTTGCACCACGCTGATAATCAGCCCGATGGTAACCATCTGCATCGCCACATCGTTGCTGATATTAAACAAGCTGCATGCCATCGGCACCAACGGCAGCGCCCCGCCGGGAATGCCGGAAGCCCCGCATGCGCCGATAACGGCAATAATCACCAGTAAAAAAGCCGTGATGAAATCCACAGGGATGCCCAATGTATGCACTGCGGCCAGCGTCAGGATAGTGATGGTAATCGATGCACCTTCCATATTCATGGTGGCACCCAGCGGGATGGTTACAGCATAGGTTTCCTCATCCAGCCCCAGCTTTTTGCACAAATTCAGGTTGACCGGAATATTGGCCACCGAGCTGCGGATAACGAAAGCAATCAACCCGCTCTCTTTCAGGCAAGTCCACACCAGCGGATACGGATTTTTGCGGATTGCAAAAAACACAATCAGCGGATTCAGCACCAGCGCCATAAACGCCATCGCGCCCACAATCGCCAGCAGCACATGCAGATAGGCCGCCAGATTTTCCAAGCCGGTGCTCACAAACGCATGCAGCGTCAGCCCGAAAATGCCGATGGGGGCAAGGCGGATAATCCAATACATCACCTTGTTTACCGCATCGGAAATGTTTCTCAGAAAATTGCGCGTAGGCTCGTCGGCAGCGCGCAAAGCCAAGCCCAACACCAAGGCCCAAGCCAAAATGCCGATGTAGTTGGCATCTGCCAAGGCTTGCACCGGATTGGTAACGATTTTGAGCAGCAGGTTTTGCAGCACCTCGCCAAACCCGTTCGGAATCGGCTTATCCGCCACATCCACCCCGTTGAGCGGCACAAAAGACGGGAATGCAAAGCTTACTGCCACCGCCAGCAATGCCGCCACCGCCATGCCCACCACATACAGCACAATCACCGGCCGGATATTCGAACTCATCCCCTTGCGGTGTTGTGCCACGGCCGACACCACCAGCGTGAACACCAGCAGCGGCGCAATCGCCTTGAGCGCACCCACAAACAGCGAGCCCAACAGATTGCCTGCCGACGCCACCACACTGCTGCCGCCGGCAAAACGCACCAGCAAACCCAGCGCAACGGCGCCGAAAAAAGCAAAGGTAATTTGCGAAGCCAAGCCCCATTTGGGCAAAAGCCGTTTCAGTTCTAAAGACATTTTTCTCTCCTTCCATTTGCTTAAGGGCAGTGAACCCTAAATTTCTTTCGTATGATAGAAGAAGAGGAAAGCTGCCAGAAATACTTTTTGTTACTGTTTATATAATCAAAAATTCTATGGTTAGGAATAAGCAGGCTACCTGAAAACAGTTTCAGGTAGCCTTTCTCCGCTTGCAGCGTGCAGCATCAACTTTCCGCCTGCGCCGCCACAATATTGTGTTCAAAGCCCTTCAAGCGCTTGTAAATCGACATCAGCTCCACAATCGTCGGCCATGAGCGCACCAGAAATTGAAAAGCCTCCAGCACCTGCCCGAACGCCCGCACAATCTGCTGCATCACGCCCAGCGCCACCGCTCCGGCCACCAAGGCCGGCCCCATAGCCAAATAAGGCAGCACCACCGAAAACTGCAAATACGAATAGCGCGCCACATCGAAATAAAGATAATGCCAATACAGGCGGAAATAATTGCGGCGCACGTTTTTGAACAGCCCGGTGAGCGTAAACGAATCCGCCCGTGCCGCATCGTCTTCGCCCAGCACCAATTCCTTGCGGTAGGCCGCCTCCACCTTTTGGTTGTCAAACTCCAGCCCCGGCAGCTTGCAGCCCACCCCCATCAGCACCACCGTGCCCAAGATTGCCGCCAAAATGGCCACATATACCAGCGAATGATCCACATGCCCCACCAGAGGCAATTCCGTAATCGGCTCGCTCAGCTTCCACAAAATCGGCAAAAACGCCACCAGCGTGAGCACCGCCCGCAGGCCGCTCTCGCCCAGAGATTCCATAATCGTGGCAAAGCGCATGGTGTCTTCCTGAATCCGCTGCGCCGCGCCCTCAATCCCGCGCAGCAGCGGCCAGTGGCGCATGTAGTATTCCGTCATCGCCGAGCGCCAGCGGAACACATAATGCTTGTTAACGAAGCCGCTGATCACCACCACCAGAATATACACCGCCGCAATGCGGGCGAAGGTGAACACCTGGCGGTTGAACTCATCCAGACTCACCGAGCCCGGCTTTTCCAGCATTTTTTGCACCGAATCGTAAAACGTTCCGAACCAATCGTTAATCTGCACATTCAGCTGTACCCGATACCAAGTGGCTGCCAAAATCAGCAGCGAACCGGCCAAAGACCAGCGCAGCCAGCGCCGGTTGAGGAAAAAACTGCGGAACATCGCCCGCCTCCCTTTATTCGCAAACAAAGCCGCGATTATATAGTGGATTAAAATAAAAATGAGACAAGGCGGCAACGCCCGCCGTGTACGGGTAGTACATAAGGGCGTTGGCAACGCCGTATCATTGCAATTTTAATCCACTATAGCCTTGTTTGGATGATAATGAAGCGGTTTCAGGTAGCCTGCCACAGATGGATAAAGGCTACCTGAAAGCGAGGGCGGCGACCAAGTTCAAGACCCAGATCCATTTTTCAGGTAGCCCAAACCCCAGCCATCAAAACGCGTATAATCCGCCCGTTCACATCTTGCCGATTCCAGCCATGTCCTATTTCGCCCTGTTTGACGATGCCGTGAGCGGCCGCGCAAAACTCTATCAAAATCATGTGGAAAGCCGCCTTTTCCATCATAACGAACTGGATTCGCTAAACGATACGCTGCAAAAGGGCTGGCAAAAAGGGCTGCATGCTGTGTTGTTTGCAGACTACGAATTCGGTTTGCCGCTGATGGGGATTGAATCCGAACGCGGCGGCAATCTTGCCCTGCACTGGTTTGCCGACTGCGCCGACATCGATGCCGAAAGCTGGCTTGCCCAAAATTCAGACGACCTCCCCGCCGGCATTTCCACGCCGCAATCCTCCGTATCCGAAGCCGATTACCTCGACCACATCCGCCAAATCCACGAAGCCATCCGGCGCGGCGACACCTATCAAATCAACTACACCACCCGCCTGCACCTGCAAGCCTACGGCAATCCCGTCAGCCTCTACCGCCGCCTGCGCCAACCCGTCCCCTATGCCGTCTTGTCCCACCTGCCTGATGCGGCAGGGCAATCCGCGTGGACGCTGTGTTTCTCGCCCGAACTCTTCCTCAAAATCGGTTCGGACGGCACCATCAGCACCGAGCCGATGAAAGGCACCGCGCCGATTTTGGGCGACGGTCAAGACGAACGCCGCGCCGCCGAGTTGCAAGCCGACCCGAAAAACCGCGCCGAAAACGTGATGATTGTCGATTTGCTTCGCAACGACCTCGGCAAAATCGCCCAAACCGGCAAAGTATGCGTACCCGAGCCGTTTAAAGTATCCCGTTTCGGCAGCGTCTGGCAGATGACCAGCACCATCCAAGCCCAAGCCCTGCCGCACATTAGCGCCGCCGACATCCTCCGCGCCGCCTTCCCCTGCGGCAGTATCACCGGCGCACCCAAACGCATGAGCATGCAGATTATCGAATCGCTCGAAGCCGAACCGCGCAGCCTGTACACCGGCAGCATCGGCTACCTGAAACCCTGCGCGGGCGGACTGGGGTTTGAAGGCATATTCAACGTCGTTATCCGCACCTTGTTGCTCAAACCCGTTTCTAACTCAGTTTCAGACGACCTAGATAGTGGATTAAATTTAAATCAGGACAAGGCGACGAAGCCGCAGACAGTACAGATAGTACGGCAAGGCGAGCCAACGCCGTACCGGTTTAAAGTTAATCCACTATATCAAGGGGTGTACGGCGTCGGTTCCGGCATCGTCATCGACAGCGACCCCGCCGCCGAATATCGGGAATGCGGCTGGAAAGCCCGTTTCCTCAACGAATTGCGCCCCGCCTTCGGCATCTTCGAAACCATGCGCGTGGAAAACAGACAATGCCGCCTGCTCGACCTGCATTTAGGCCGTCTAAAAACATCCGCCCAAGCCCTCAACCTGCCCCTGCCCGATGACTGCGAAACCCGAATCCGACAATACATCGCCAAACTGCCCGACGGCCTCTTCCGCCTGAAAGCCGAACTCGTTTCAGACGACCTCATCCTCAGCCATGCCGCCACCACCGATCTGCCCACCCCGCAGCGCGTCATCCCCGCCCCGCACCCCCTCCCGCGCCGCGACTACCTGCGCCGCTTCAAAACCACCCGCCGCGCCCTCTTCGACCAAGCGTGGCAAACCGCCGAAACACAAGGCGCGTTCGACAGCCTGTTTTTCAATTCAGACGGCCTCCTGCTCGAAGGCGGTAGAAGCAACGTGTTCGTCAAATATCAAGGGCAATGGCTCACCCCGTCTCTGGATTTGGACATCCTAAACGGCGTCATGCGCCAAGCCGTGTTGAAACAACCGCAAACCTACTTGGGCGCAAACGCAGTCCTCGAAACGCACATCACCCGCGACATGCTGGAACACGCCGAAGAAATCCGCCTCTCCAACGCCTTGAGGGGCGTGTTTGAGGCGGATTTGGCACAATAAACAAACGGCTTGGCATCTTGCTCCAAGTCATTTGTTTCAGCACATCGAGTTTCAGGTAGCCTTCCGGCCATACAGGCAAAGGCTACCTGAAAATCAGAAACCCGTTTTCAGGTAGCCTGAAGCGAGATAGCGGGCGGGTATATAGCCAACCATAGAAATAAACACATGAGTAGAATGTGTGCCGTAGACACGCACGCCGTTGCCCGCTATTTCAAGCCGCGTGCGTGCGTACCGCACACACCCTGCACGCCTGCAATGGAAAAGGCTACCTGAAACATCGATTTCAACCAAGCCAAAGCTTTTCAGGTAGCCTTTTGCATACAGCCAAGCTGTCTGCTTATTTTCCGCATTCTGCGCGCATCGCCCAATGGTTTACCGGCCCGTGGCCGTGGCCGATGTTGATGGGCTGAGAAATGGCGGCGGTGATGCACTGTTTGGCGGTGCGGATGGCCGCTTCTACGCTTTCGTCTTTGGCCAGCTCGGCGGTGAGGCAGGCGGAGAAGGTGCAGCCGGTGCCGTGGGTGTGCGGCGTGGGGAAGCGTGGGCTTTCCAAGGTGAACTGCCCATCCGGCATAAACACCCAGTCGCGGCAGATTTCGCTTTGCGATCCGCCGCTGTGGCCGCCTTTAATCACCACGGTTTGCACACCGGTTTCCTGCAAGATGCGGGCGGCGCGTTCGGCGTCGGCATCGGTTTGGATATCGATGCCGGTGAGTGCTTCGGCTTCGGGCAGGTTGGGCGTGAGCACGTCGGCCAGCGGCAGCAAATGCCGTTTGAGCGCGGAGACGGCGTTTTGCTGCAACAGCGGCGCACCGCCCTTGGCCACCATCACCGGATCGAGCACCAGCCGGCCAAACGGTTTACCTTCCAGCTTTTCCGCTACGCATTCAATCACTTCGGCCGTGCCGAGCATGCCGATTTTAAAAGCGGCTACCTGAAAGTCCGCAGCAATGGAATCGATTTGCGCGCAAATAATATCGAGCGGCACGCCGTGGATGGCCTGCACGCCAAGCGTGTTTTGCGCGGTTACTGCCGCCAGCACGCTCATGCCGTACACGCCTCGCATTTGAAAGGTTTTCAAATCGGCCTGAATGCCGGCGCCGCCGCCGCTGTCTGAACCGGCGATGGTAAGGGCTTGTGCAATTTGCGTCATTTATTCTCTCCTGATTAAACCATTAAATCCATTCCACTTTCGCGCGCGCCGCCACTTCTTGTGCCGATACGGCGACCAGGCTGTCGATCAGCTTCCATGCGAACGAGCCGCTCTGCGCAGGCTGCAAGCCCTGCGCCGCCAATTCGCCCGCCACGGCATACACGGTGCAGGCTTCGGCCACAGCGTGCAGATAGTCTTCCTGCGCAGCCACGGCGGCAAATGCGCCCGCTATCGTGCTCAACAGGCAGCCGGACGCGGTAACTTTGGGGAACAGCGGCGTGCCGTTATTCAGCTTGGCGGTGCGGCTGCCGTTGGAAACATAGTCGGTTTCGCCGCTGATGGCGGCAACGCAGCCGTATTGCTGCGCGATGCGTTGGGCGATGCCGTGCAAATCGGCCGAACCGCTGCCCGCATCCACGCCTTTGGCATGCCATTCCACCCCGGCAATATGCGCCATTTCGCCCGCATTGCCGCGCACGGCAGCGAACCGGATTTCGGCCAACAGCTGCGCCGTAGTTTCGCGCCGCAGTTGGGTAAAGCCTGCGCCCACCGGATCAAGCACCACCGGCACACCCGCGCGGTTGGCCGATTTGCCCGCCACCAGCATGGCTTCCACCTTTTGCTTATTCAGCGTACCAATGTTCAATACTACTGCCGAGCTAACCGCCGCCAGCTCCGCCATTTCATCCACGCTATCGGCCATAATCGGCGACGCACCAATCGCCAGCAGGCCGTTGGCCGAGAAATTGGCCGCCACGATGTTGGTAATGTTGTGCACCAGCGGATTACGGGCACGGACCTGATCCAGATATTTGATTTCCATATTACTTTATTCCTAGTGATTGGCGGAACGGGCAAGAAAAAAGCCCGCTGTTGGATCGGGCGAGAAATGGTGTTGTATCAAGAGAATATGGCGGACTCTTCAGCTGTGCTTTCAGGTAGCATCAACTGTACTGTTTGATGCCTAGCCGCCTACATAGTTTCCTACGCCAGTATTGAGGCTGTTGGCAATTACTTTTCCAAGCGGATTTTTGTTCCCAAAGCGGCAGACTCAAGGTAGAAACCACAGTAAGGTTAGACCCCTTGCGAGGATTGCCAACGCAGAAGATGCTGCTTTGGGAGCGAAAAGACGTGGAGCCAGTAATTGCCGGCAGCCCCTAGCTGTATCAGGTACAACGGGTATTTTCTCAGCCGCCTCTGCGGCACCCCGACTAATGGCGGCAGATTATAGCCTGCAACATGGTGAAAGGCTACCTGAAACTATTCCATCATTTCGTTTCAGTCAATCCGCTAAATTTCAGGTAGCCTGCAACCTTGTAGGAATAAATTTTATACCTGTCGGCACGCTATCCAAGTATGGCCGTCATCTCTGCATCAGGCCGGCTAAAAGCGGATGTTGTTTAAGCATGGCAACACCGCTTTACGGCAGCAAAAGGCTACCTGAAAACTTTCAGGTAGCCTTTCCCCATACGATATATCCGATCCCTACTCTATCTTCACATAAGCTACAGACAAAACTTCGATTTCTTCCCTACCTTCCGGCCCGTGGAACACAATTTCATCGCCTTCGCGGGCTTTGAGCAAGGCGCGGGCGAGTGGGGAAGTCCAGGAAATTTTGTGGCGGGCGGTGTCGATTTCGTCCACGCCCACGATGCGCACGGTTTGCTCTTCGCCGTTGCCGCGCAGCAGTTCCACAGTGGCGCCGAAAAAGATTTGGTCGGTGGCTTCGCGGGTTTCGGGGTCGACCACTTGCGCCGCTTCCAGCCGTTTGGTGAGGAAACGGATGCGACGGTCGATTTCGCGCATGCGGCGCTTGCCGTAGAGATAGTCGCCGTTTTCGCTGCGGTCGCCGTTGGAGGCGGCCCAGTTGACGATTTGCACGATTTCGGGGCGCTCTTTGTTCACCAGCTGATAGAGCTCGTCTTTCAATGCCTGCCAGCCGACGGGGGTAAGGTAGTTGGGGGTGGTATTGCTCATGATGGCTTTCAAATCTGTTCAAATGTGCGGATGAAGGTTTCAGGTAGCCTTACGGTTTAAATGCCCGCCGTCGCCGGCATGCAGTTTGGCCAGCAGCCACAGCAGCACTAGGCCGAAGGTAGCCAGCGACAGGTAGGTGTAACTGAAGGCCTGTTCCAGCAGCGCGCCGGTTTCGCCCACGGCGGCACGGTATGCGCCCAAAATCACGGCGGCCACGGCAATGCCGATGCCGATGCCCACCTGCTGCACCACGCTGAGCATGGTCGAGCCCGCGCTGGCTTCTTCGTTCGACAAATCGCCGATGGTAAGGGTGTTGATGGCGGTGAACATCAGGGATTGGCACAGGCCGAAACAGGTGGCCAGCAGCATATAAAACGTTATCGAGCTGTGCGAATCGAGCAGCGACAGCGCGGCCACCACGGCCGACATGGCTACGGCCACGCCCAAGAGCGTGCTTTTATAGCCAAAACGCACCAGAATCGGCGCAGTAAACGGTTTCATCAAAATCGAGCTTAACGCCACCGGCGCGAGCATCCAGCCCGCCATTTCGGCATTGTAGCCGAAGGCTACCTGAAGCATCAGCGGCACCAGGAAGGGAATGCCGGAAGAGAGCACGCGGAACATCAGGTTCGCTGCCAGCCCGATGCTGAAAGTATGCACCCGGAACAGCGAAAGCGGCAGCAGTGGATTTTTAGCACGCCGTGCATACACGGCATACAACCACATGGCCGCCGCACCCAGCCCGATTATCAATAAGGAGTGGCTGCCGTTGCGCAGGTTTTCCGCTGCCAGCTCCAGCCCGTAGGTAACCCCCACCAGGCCGCCGGCAAACAGCAAGAATCCTTGCCAATCTAATGGTTGCGTATCGGTGCGCACATTGGGCATATAGCGGCCGGCAACGGCAATGCCAAGCAGGCCGATGGGGATATTGATAAAGAAAATCCAGTGCCAAGACAGGTTTACCGCCATCCAACCGCCTAAAATCGGCCCGACGATGGGGCCGATGAGACCGGTCATCGACATTAAATTCCACGCCGCCACCAATTCCGATTTGGGCACGGTGCGGATAATCGCCAACCGCGCCACCGGCATCATCAGCGCGCCACCCACGCCCTGCAAAATCCGTGCCAGCACCAGCCAGTTTAAAGTAGGCGAGGCGGCACAGGCCACCGAACCGAGCACAAACACCGCCACTGCCAGCCGGAACACGTTAAGTGTACCCAGCCGATCGGCCAGCCAGCCCGAGAGTGGAATCAGCGCGGCTACGGTAAGCGCATAGCTGATGATGGCCAGCTCCATCTGCAGCGGCGATTCGTGCAGGCTTGCCGACATCACCGGCAGCGCGGTATTCAAAATAGTGGCGTCCAGCGACTGCATAAACAGCGCCATCGCCGCCGTCCAGGCCAGGCCTTTTTGTTGCGGGGTCATCATGATAAGAAAGGGCGTTTGGAATGGCGTTTGATTGGCCGGTAGATTGCAAGAGGCTACCTGAAAAATAAACGGAATGGATTTTCAGGTAGCCTCTGGCTGACTGGGCATCATCCCGACCAATAGCCAGAAACATGCCAAAACCCTGTATCCTGTTTCAGATAACCGCCAATTTTACATGAAAATACAAGTTTTCCTTTATTTATCCCGCCATCTGTATTTACAATGAACTGTTTTTAGCAAAACTGCAAAAAAATTTACTGAAAAGGGAGTTTCAAACGCCATGCAGATTACCGACCTACTCGCGTTCAGCGTGAAAAACAAAGCATCCGACTTGCACCTCTCTGCCGGCCTGCCGCCGATGATCCGCGTGCACGGCGACGTGCGCCGCATCAACCTGCCGGAAATGAGCGCCGAAGAAGTGGGCAACATGATCGCTTCCATCATGAACGACCACCAGCGTAAAGACTACCAACAACGGCTGGAAACCGACTTTTCCTTCGAACTGCCCAACATTGCCCGTTTCCGTGTGAATGCATTCAACACCGAACGCGGTCCGGCTGCCGTGTTCCGTACCATTCCCAGCAAAGTGCTCACGCTGGAAGAGTTGAACGCGCCCAAAGTATTCCAAAAAATCTCCGACCAACCGCGCGGCTTGGTGCTGGTAACCGGCCCTACCGGTTCCGGTAAATCCACCACCCTGGCGGCGATGATCAACTACATCAACGAAAACCATCATCACCACATCCTCACCATCGAAGACCCGATCGAGTTTGTACACGAAAGTAAGCAGTGTCTGGTAAACCAACGCGAACTGCACCAACACACCCACAGCTTCGCCAACGCCCTGCGCTCCGCATTGCGTGAAGACCCGGATATCATCCTGGTGGGTGAGATGCGTGACCCGGAAACTATCGGCTTGGCGCTCACCGCTGCCGAAACCGGCCACTTGGTATTCGCCACCTTGCATACCACCGGTGCCGCCAAAACCGTGGACCGTATTATCGACGTGTTCCCCGCCGGCGAAAAAGAGATGGTGCGCTCCATGCTTTCCGAATCACTGCGCGCCGTGATTTCACAAACCCTGCTCAAAACCAAAGACGGTAAAGGCCGCGTGGCCGCGCACGAAATCCTGATTTCTACCGCCGCCGTGCGTAACCTGATCCGCGAAAACAAAATCGCCCAAATCGGTTCTGCCCTGCAAACTGGTCAGGCGCATGGTATGCAGACGCTCGACCAATCCCTGCAGGCACTACTCAAACGTGGCATCATCAGCATCGATGCCGCCCGTGCCAAAGCGCAGAACCCCGACCAACTCGTCTAAACCGACAATCGTACAAGGGAAAACATCATGTCAAACGATCAGCACAAACAAAACTTGGCCGAGCTGCTCTCCGAAATGGCCAACCAGGGTGGCGATATGCCGCCTGAGCCTACCCCCGTTTCCTCTGCCATGATGCCGAATGGCGATTTAGCCGCCGTGGAAAGCCAGCTGGCTGCCGGCACGCTCGAGATTCCGCCGCTGCCCGATTTGCCCAAAAGCGTATTCGGCGAACCAGAATTGATTGAGCCTGGTTTCGTGGCGCAGCCCATTACGCCGCCTACCCAGCCCGCTCAACCGGTGCAACAACAAGCAGCACAGCCGCAGCCGCAACTCAAATCCAAATACGCCGCGGCTCTCGCACCCAATGCTGCCCAGCCGATGCAGGCTCCGGCCAAACCGGCTCAGCCTGCTCCGCAGCAACCCGCACCTGCACAAGCGCAACCCCAACCGCAGCCCACTCCACAACACCAAGCAGCCCCGCAACAGCCTGCTGCCAGACCCGCACCAGCTGCGCCTAATCATCCGCCGCTGCATGCCGCGCCAGCACAGCCTGTCGGTCATGGGCCAAACCAGCACTTAACCCGTGAGCGTGCCAAACTGCACCCGCTACTGGAAAAAATGGCTGATGAATCGCTCAAACGCAATGCTTCTGATATCTTCATCAGCAGCAACTTCCCGCCTTCGTTCAAAATCGACGGCACGCTGGTACCGATTCCGGTAAAACCGCTCACTGAAGACGAAGCCGCACAAATCGTTTACTCCACCTTCAACGACGAACAAAAAGCCAAATTCCCGGTAGAGTGGGAGCTGAACTACTCCCTGCAATCGCAAAACGGTATCCGTTTCCGTGTGAATGCCTACCATGAACAAGGCCGCATCGGCTTGGTAATGCGCCGCATCACCACCAACATCCTCACCATCGACGACCTCCGCCTGCCGCAAGTGCTCAAAGAGCTTTCCATGCGCAAGCGCGGCCTGATTATTCTGGCCGGCCCCACCGGTTCCGGTAAATCCACTTCGCAGGCCGCGATGCTCGACTGGCGTAACAAACACTCTGCCGGCCACATAGTAACCATCGAAGACCCGATCGAGTATATCCACAGCCCGATCAAGAGCATCATCACCCAACGCGAAGTCGGCCTCGACACCCACAGCTGGGGCGCGGCCGTACAAAGCGCCATGCGTCAGGCACCCGACGTAGTCTGCGTGGGTGAGGTGCGTAACGAACATTCCATGGAATATGCCCTGCAATTGGCGCAAACCGGTCACTTATGTTTCTTCACCATCCACGCCACCAACGCCAGCCAAACCGTTGAGCGTATTATGAACTTGTATCCGGAAGAGCGTCATCCGCAAATTCTGATGGACTTGGCGTTGAACTTGGTGGCCATTATCGGCCAGCGTTTGGTGCTGAAAAAAGGCGGCAAAGGCCGAAATGCCATCATCGACTTGCTGATCAACACTCCCGCGATGCAGGACCACGTGTTCAAAAACCAGCTGCTTGAGGCTCGTGAACTGATGGAACGCGCCGAGGACGACGGCATGCAAACCTTCGACCAAGACTTGTTCCGCCTCTACATCAACAACGAAATCGACTACGACGAAGCCCTGCGCCAGGCCGAATCTGCCAACGACTTGCGCCTGCGCATCAAGCTCTACGAAGAAGGCCGCGAAAGCACGCATATCTTCGAACGCGTAAACGATTTGAACCTGATGTAAGCAGCCTAAACCAGAGGCTGATAGAGGCTACCTGAAAAACACCAGACGGATTTTCAGGTAGCCTCTACCGTTTTCATATCAATAAGCAGACTGTCTTAATACCTTGCCTTTTCTCACTAAATACCTACTATTTCACACCAGATGGCGAGTTGATGAGTACAAATAGCACAGCAGCGTGCACCCATACTTAAAAAATACAATCATTTATAGTCAATTAAAAACGAAATAGGACAGTATCGCATCGTCAAATCGGGCGTAATCAGACAATACGGTTTGCAGATACCGCTTAATATTTGCCCATACCTTCTCAATCGGGTTGAGCTCAGGTGAATAAGGTGCAAGAGGCAATACCTTCTGTCCCAATTTTTCCGCTATTTCCCGTAAGACACCCATACGGTGAAATCGTGCATTATCCAAAATAATCACCGATTTTTGAGTCAATGCGGGCAGTAGGCATTGCTGAAACCACGCTTCAAAAAAGACTCCGGTCATCGTATTTTGATAAACCATCGGAGCAATCAGCCGGTTGCCGACTTGTGCGGACATCAGAGATAAGCGTTGGTATCTTTTTCCACTTATCTGCGCTTTCACTATTTGCCCTTTCAGGCTGCGGGCATAGGGACGGAACAGGTAGCGGTCAAATCCTGTTTCATCCAAATAAACACGTTGATAGTCGGAAAATTCGGCCAGCTGTGTCAAATAATGCGTTACTTTGGCCGGGTCTTGTTCTTTGTAAGTGGTGGCCTTTTTTTGCGCGTCATCCCCACCTGTTTGAGAGCATAGCAAACAGTGGCTGCCGTACAATCAAAATGTTTGGCGATTTCATGCAGATAGGCATCCGGGTGTTGCCCAATATATTGAGCCAGTTTTTGCCTATCCAATTTGACGGCATTTAGACCGGTAACTTGATGTTTTAGGCTGCCTGTTTGTTTTTTAAGGCGAATCCACAGGTAAAGCGTGTTTCTTGACAAGTGAAACGTTACTGCGGTTTGGCTGATGTTTTTGCATTGTTCGTAATAGTTTAAAGCTTTGTTTCTTAAGTCCGCAGAATATGCCATGGTCAGACCTTCAAAGTTGAGTATTGTACTATTTTGTTTTTAATTGACTATAACTACGTCCACCCTTGTAACCAAAACTTTCAGGTAGCCTCTACACCATCCGCCAACACATCATGAATACCACCCACTCCACCGAATACCGCCGCGGCCTCTACTGCGTCATCGGCTGCTACCTGATTTGGGGCTTTTTCCCGCTCTACTGGCTGCCCCTAGTCGGCCAGCCCATCAGCGCTGGGCAACTGATGGCACACCGTATCGTATGGGCATCGCTGCTCGCTATCGGCACGGTAGCCTGCTCACCTTCCGCCCGCACCCAGCTCGTACAAGCCGTCAAAAGCCGCCAAACCCTCACCGCCTTCGCCATCTGTTCCACCTTATTGGCAACAAACTGGCTGCTCTATTTGGCCGCCATCACCCAACGGCAGGTATTGCAAGCCAGCCTGGGCTACTTCATCGCACCACTCGCCAGCATCTTCTGCGGCCGCCTGTTTCTGCGCGAAGCCCTGCGCCCGCTGCAAATCGGCGCGATTCTTTTGGCCATCGTGGGCGTGGTATGGCTTTCCGCATGGGGCGGGCAGATGCCTTGGATTGCACTGGGCCTCGGCGTGAGCTGGAGCATCTACGGCCTGTTGCGCAAACTCGCCCCGCTGCCCGCCCTGCCCGGCTTCACGCTGGAAACCCTGATGCTGCTGCCCTTTGCCCTCCTGTATCTGGGCTGGCATTATTGGCACGGCAGCCTGGTCTTCGCCCAACTGCCGCCCTTGCCCCTGGCCATCGTCATCGGCAGCGGTGCCGCCACCATGATTCCGCTGCTGCTGTTTGCCGCCGCCGCGCAACGCATCCGACTCACCACCATCGGCATACTGCAATACCTCTCGCCCAGCCTGCAATTCCTACTCGGACTCACCGCCTTTCACGAGCCGTTCAGCCGTATGCAGTTCGCCGGTTATCTGTGGGTATGGGCGGGTGTGGCGCTGTTTGTGTGGGGCGCACGTAAAAAGCAGGCTACCTGAAAGCTGATCAATACGGTAAGGCAAGCCAGCACTGTCTTGGTTTGTCCACCCACTATAAAAGGCTACCTGAAATCTTTCAGGTAGCCTT
>NZ_KV804551.1:508355-589224 GCF_001811325.1 Eikenella sp. HMSC071B05
AAAGGCTACCTGAAATCTTTCAGGTAGCCTTTCAGCTTAACCAACTACCCTCACTCTGCCTTATCTTCCCCCAAGCAATCCTCCCTAGTTGCCGCTGTGCCGTTTTTGCAGGCGTCTTGAGCCGGAGCAGTCGAGCCTTCTTGTGCTCCTGATTCCGACCCCGCCTCTTTCGATAAGGCGGCCAGCACCCGGGCGTATTCGGGCGATTGGCGCATCAGCACGCGGGCGGCTTCTTTCAGGTTGTTGATGTCCTCACGCGGCAGGTAAAAGCTGGTGGAAATATTGAGCACGTTTTTGCGCAGGGTGGAGTCGGGCAAATCGCGCAAGCTTAGGCTCACGAAATGCAGGCTGATCGGCTGGCCTCGGCGACTACCGGCCTGGCTGTTCCATTGGTCGGCCACGGCGCGGATGCGGCGTAGCGACTCTTGCGAATTTTGGTCGATGGGCACGTTGATGATGGCGCCCAACACATCGTAGAGGCCGGGCACTTTGGCACTTTGGTCGATGGTGCTGTCGAGCTGGTTTTGCGCGTTCACGCTGATCACGATGATTTTGCGCACGTTTTGATTGGCCAGCTGGCGGTGCAGAATTTGGCTGGTATAGATTTCAGTGGCTTCCAGTAGGCCGCGCAAACCGAGGTTGTCGGTGAGTCCGCCATCGAGCAAATGGACATAAGGCCGGTTTTTGCTGTCTTGATATAGCGCCAACTCTTGGCCGAACTCGCGGCGGGTTCGGGCTTGCTGCTGCTCGTCGCTGCCGTGTTCCAGCGCGTTTTGCAGGCGCGGCGGCAGGGTGTAGCCGCAGTTGCCGCCGTTGTTGTTAATCGTAATCGGGCTGAACACCACCGGCACGGCGCTGGAGGCGGCCACGGCGCGCGCCAGGCGCAAATCGGAAAGGTTGAGGCACATCATGTCGAAAAACTCTTGCGTGAAATCAAAGCGCCGCCCTATCGACATATCGGTGGCCGACACCACGGCAAACGGGCCTTTGCGACGGCTGGCCAAATCGCCGAAGGTGGCGTGGCCAAACAAAGTGGCTTCAAACTGCTCCTGCAGCAAATCGCCGCGCCCGAATTCAGGCGAGGTCAGACGCGGCAGGTTGGCCAGCGAAAACACTTGCCGGCCCACCAGTTTTTGGAAATTCTGCTTCAAGAATTGCTGTTCAAATGTGGGGATGGTATCGTGCCCGTGCAGCGAATAATAAGTAGCCAATACCGAGCCGCCGGACACGCCGTACACCAAGTCCACGCTATCGAGCAGCGATTTCTCCCGCCCTTCGATATACACCGGCTGCTTGGCCAGCTCTTCGAGTACACCATAGCCCAAAGCCGCCGCACGCGTACCGCCGCCGGAAAACAGCAGCACCACGAATACATCGTCGTTCTGCTGCGCGATGCTCTGCTCCAGCCGGTAGCCCTGCGTGGTATCTACTTTCGAAATGGTGGCCACCGGCCGATAGTTCACCAGGGAGCAGGCCGAAAGCAGCGCCAGCAAGGCAGCGGCCGAGCCGCGTTTGAATATTGTGTGGGGTGTTTTAATCCGCATCAGTCTGTTTTCCGTTTATAGTGAATTAACAAAAACCAGTACAGCGTTGGCTCGCCTTGCCGTAACGTGTGTACTGTCTGCGGCTCGCCGCCTTGTCCTGATTTTTGTTAATCCACTATATTTATTGTGCTGCAACATGACGAGGCTACCTGAAATTTCAGGTAGCCTTGATTTAGAGCGGTATTATACTCATCCCCGCCCCGTAATGACACACTCCCCGCAGCAAGGTAAGATATACGCCTGCCGCCCGGCATACCCGATAGCGGCTTCACCCTGTTTCCGCTACGGCCACAGCCCGCCTTGCCGTATTGTGATTCGGCCCACCGCCCTGTATCGAAAGTGAATTGAATCCCCATATGACCATCCCCGCCAATATGCTGGCCGCGGTAGACCTCGGCTCCAACAGTTTCCGCCTGCAAATCTGCACCAACCACAACGGGCAGCTGCAAATCGTTGACTCCATCAAAGACATAGTGCGCTTCGCCGCCGGCCTGGACGAACACAAACAACTTGACCAAGCCGCCCAAGAGCGGGCACTAGCCTGCCTGGCCAAATTCCACGAGCGCCTGCGCGGCTTCCCGCCCGAGCAGGTGCGCGCCGTGGCCACCAACACCTTCCGCGTGGCCAAAAATATTGCTCCCTTCATGCCCCGTGCCGAAGCCGCTTTGGGCTTTCCCATCGAAATCATCGCCGGGCGCGAAGAAGCCCGCCTCATTTACACCGGCGTCATCCACACCCTGCCGCCCGGCAGCGGGCAGATGCTGGTGGTCGATATTGGCGGCGGCTCTACCGAATTCGTAATCGGCAGCCTCCTGCAGCCCGACATCACCGAAAGCCTCAACCTCGGCTGCGTGAGCTACAGCCTGCGCTTCTTCCCCAAAGGCAAAGTGTCCGCCGAATCCTTCAAGCTCGCCGTCAACACCGCCCGCAGCGAAATCCAGCGCATTGCCAAGCTGTTAAAAAGCACCGGCTGGCAGTTGGCCGTGGGCACTTCCGGCACCGCCCGCACCCTGCGCGACCTCATCGCCGCCGCCAATCCCGAAGACAACCGCATCACACCAGCCGCCCTGCAAAAAATTGCCGCCCGCCTGATTGAAGCCGGCAGCGCCAAAAAAGCCAAATTCGAAGGCATGAAAGCCGACCGCATCGAAGTATTCGCCGGCGGGCTGGCCGTGATGAGCGCCGTATTCGCCGAGCTCGATATCGACAGCATGACCGTAACCGACGCAGCCCTGCGCGACGGCGTGTTCTACGACCTCATCGGCCGCCAGCTCAACGAAGACATGCGCGAGCAAACCATCGCCCATTTCCAACAGCGCTACCACGTCAGCCAAAACCAAGCCGAACGCGTGGCCACCCTCGCCGCCCAATTCTTCGACATGCTCGCCGAACGCGAATCCGAAAAAGAGCGCCACTATTGGCAACAATACCTGCGCTGGGCCGCCCTCGTGCACGAAATCGGCACCGATATCGCCTACACCGCCTACCACAAGCACTCCGCCTACATCCTCGAGCAGGCCGACATGCCCGGATTTTCCCGCCAAGAGCAGCAAATTCTTGCCACCTTGGTGCTCGGCCAACGCGGCGATTTGAGAAAAATGGCCGAACTGCCCATCAGCCCCACCATGTGGCTTGCCGTGGCCGCCCTGCGCCTGGCCGTACTATTCTGCCGCGCCCGCCTGCCGCACACCCTGCCCGCAGGCACCCGACTGAGCTACGAAAACAAAAACTACACCCTCGCCATCAGTCGTCAATGGCCGGAAGACAACCCCCTCACCGCCGGCGCGCTGGCTGATGATGCCGCCCAATGGCGCAAAATCGGTATCCGCTTCGGGCTGCTGCTGCAATAGCAATGGTATGACGCAAACTTTCAGGTAGCCTTCCTCCGCCACGCCAAACAAAGGCTACCTGAAAACCCAACCCTCCTTTTTCAGGTAGCCTCCCCCGGCCAGAGAAAGGCTACCTGAAAACTACGGTCTCAACGATAGCCAAGCAATGCTTCCTTCTCCCAAGTGTCGGACTACCAACAGCATGCGTGGTGAGCCACTGCCGCAGGAAGTAAACTCTTTAGCTGTAAAAGCAAAATTTCCCGCCACAGCTCGCCACGGCGGGTTAGAATACTGTTATCCATCTCCTAATCAAGGAATCCAAATATGAAACCCCTGATTAAACCCATCCTCGCCCTCCTGATCGCGGCCTCAATGGCCGCCTGTGGCAAAGAAGAAGTCAAACCGGCCGCCCTCAGCTGCCAAGCACCCGAAGCGCTCGAACAGCTCAAAGCCCAAATTCAGGCCACTGCCTTCCCGCCCAGCGACAGTGAACTGCCCGTCCCGCAGGTTGGTGCCGCCGAAATCCAAGCCGCACTCGACCAACTCGGCTTCGAAATCACCGACATCCGCACCACCCAAGCCGCTTCCGAAGGCAACAAACAGCTTGCCTGCGAAGCCACCTTGCGCTTTGCCCCCAAACCGGAAGCCCAGGCCCGCCTGAAACAAAGCATTTCCGACTACATGGAAATCAATGAAAGCGACGGCATCGAATACAATGAAATGATGACCGCTGGCGACCCTACCCTCAAACCGGACGGCCAAGGCGGCTACATCCGCCCGCTCAGCTACACCGTCAGCCAAACCGACAGCGGCGACAAACTCGTTATCAATGTAGACAGCAAAACCGCCTCCTCCGGTCTGCAGCCACCCCTGTCTTTCTACCTCGCTGCCCCCGATTTGGCCAAACAAGTAGCCGAAATCCGCCAGAAATCTGCTGCCGAGGAAACCCGCCAGCAAGAGCTGAACACACTCGACCAAAACCGCCTGCAAGCCCGCATTGAGCTCTTGCGCACTCAAAACAAACAGGCACACGACGAACTCAATAAAGCCTGGCAAGCCCTACCCGCCGCCGCCCGCACCCAGCTGAAAGATGCCCAAAACCAGTGGAACCGCCTGCGCGAAAGCCAATGCGCCTACCAAAGCAAGGCCGACTCCACCGAACCGCTGGAGCAGGAAGCCCTGCGTATCGAATGCGACACCCGCGAGGTGCAGCAGCGCATCCCCGCCCTCAAACAGGAAGCCGAAACTTTCACCGGCAACCAGCTCACTGAAGCCACCCAGCGCGCCCAAGCCGCCCAGCAGGAATTGCGTAATGTGTGGCAAAGCGTTCCGGCCGACGTGAAAGATATCATCGGCCAAGACTACCAATCCTGGGCCGCCAGCAGCGCAGCCAAATGTGCCCAAGCCGCCCAACAGGCCGGCGGCGGCAACAACGGTCAGCTCGCCCGCCTCGAATGTACCGCCACCGAGGCCCGCAACAAGGCCAAAGAACTGCGCGGCTACGTTTCCCAATAATCTGCTTCTAGAAAAGGCTACCTGAAAATTTCAGGTAGCCTCACCATACTGCAATGAACCTCACCGAAACCCAACTCTCTTCCGAGCCGATTTTCGACGGCAAATTCGTTACCATCGCCCGCGACACCGTACGCCTGCCCAACGGCAACCAAAGCTACCGCATCGTGATCCGCCACCCCGGTGCCGCCTGCGTGCTAGCCGTTACCGAAGCAGACGAAGTGGTGCTGGTGCGCCAGTGGCGATATGCTACCGGCCAAGCCCTGCTCGAGCTGCCCGCCGGCAAACTCGACGCCAACGAAGACCCGGCCGTGTGTGCCGCGCGCGAATTGGAAGAAGAAACGCCCTACCGCGCCCAATCCGTGCGACTGCTGCATACCTTCTACACCGCCCCCGGCTTCTGCGACGAGAAAATGTATCTCTACCTCGCCGAAGGCATCACGCCCACCAGTACCCGCAAGCCTGACCAAGACGAATTTGTCGAAACCGTATTGCTCTCGCGCCAAGCCGTGCGCGAAGCCATTATCAACAACCAGATTCAAGACGGCAAAACCCTGGTCGGCCTGCAATATTGGCTGCTCAACAGCAAATAACACTCACAACTAAGGCTACCTGAAATAAAAGGCTACCTGAAAATGCGCCAATTCACCCTCAGCACCCCCAACGGCACCCTGCTCGGTTTCCTCGTACTCATTGCCGACAACGACGATGAACCCATCTCCGGCAGCGCCATGATTCAGGCGCATACAGCCGCGCTGCCGCCGGAAGATGCCGCACCTGCCCGCGCGCTGGAAGCCCTGGCCGGCCAGCTGCTGGTTTGGCAGCCGCATGGCGACGGTATCGCCCTGTATGATGCGGAAGGCGGCCTGGCGGCCGATGTCCGCCAGCAATACCTGCATATCGGCGGCCACACCCTGCTGCTCACCGATTTGGAAGGAAACCTGTAATGGACAGCGTGTTTATCCTGATTCCCATCAGCATCGTGCTGGCCTTCGTGATCGGCTATTTCTTCTGGTGGTCCGGCCACAACGGCCAGTTTGACGATTTGGAAGGCCCCGCCCACCGCATTTTGATGGACGATGATTCCGTGCATCCCGACTCCCCACCCCCGCAGGACAAACCATGAATCCAGGCTTCAAATTTGCCGTATCGCGCCGCTTTGCCCCGCTGTTCGGCACCCAATTCCTCGGCGCGCTCAACGACAACTTATTCAAAATCGCGCTGGCCACCATGATCAGCTTTTATGGTTTGGGCAAAAACGGCTTCATCGAACCGGCGCAGATGATTAATGTGAGCGCACTTCTGTTTGTGCTGCCCTTTTTCCTGTTTTCCGCCCTCTCCGGCCAGCTGTGCAACAAATTCGACCGCAGCCGCATGGCGGTGGCGGTGAAAGTGGCCGAAGTGCTGATTATGCTGCTGGCCACGGTGGGCTTCCTCAGCCAATCGCTGCTGCTTTTGCTGCTCTGCATTTTCCTGATGGGCCTGCATTCCACGCTGTTCGGCCCGCTCAAATACGCCGTGTTGCCCGATTATTTGGACGAACACGAACTGATTGTGGGCAACAGCCTGGTGGAAGGCGGCACGTTTCTCGCCATCCTGTTCGGCCAGATTTTGGGCACCATTCTGGCCGGCATCGGCGGCACCACGGTATCCGTTTTCCTGCTCATCATTGCTGCCGGCGGCCTCGCCTCCAGCCTGTTTATGCCGCGCGTGGCACCAAAAACCCCGGAAGCAAAAATCGACTGGCACATTGTGCGCAACTCCAAAGCCATTCTGAAACAGGCCTTTGCCAACCGCGAAATCTACGCTGCCATCATCGGCATTTCCTGGTTTTGGTTTATCGGCGCGGTGTACACCACCCAACTGCCCACCTTCACCAAACTGCACCTGGGCGGCAACGATAATGTGTTCAACCTGATGCTCACCCTGTTTTCCATCGGCATCGGCAGCGGATCGGTGCTGTGCGCCAAACTCAGCCACCGCCGGCTCAACCTCGGCTGGGTGGCCGTGGGTACGGTGGGCATGGCCATATTCGGCCTGCTGCTCGTTTCCCTCGTGCATGGCACGCACTATCACGAATACAGCGGCATCGGCAGCTTCTTGTTGCGCGGCGACGCCTATGCTGTGATGCTCTGCATCGTGTTGCTCGGCTTCTGCGGCGGCTTTTTCTCCGTGCCGCTCTACACCTGGCTGCAAACCGCCAGCAGCGAAGAATTCCGCGCCCACGCCATCGCCGCCAACAACATTATCAACGGCCTCTTCATGGTGGCCGCCGCCCTGCTCTCCGCCATCCTTCTATGGCTGTTCGACAGCATCAACCTGCTTTACCTCATCGTGGCAGCGGGCAATATCGTGGTGTTGGTATACCTGCTGAAAATCGCCCCGCCAATCCGCGAAGGCTGGCAACGCTGGTTTGGCAAAGAGGAAGAATAAGCTTCGGCCTGCAAACCACAAAAAGGCTACCTGAAAAATAAAAAAGCTGTTTCAGGTAGCCTTTACCTGCCCTCCAAATCAACCGCGCCGCTTCGCATCCGAACCACCCTGGGCTATACTGCCGCCCTTTAATCGGCCACACCGAAACCCATGCTGAAAAAAATCCTCTACTCCCTGCTTACCCTTATCCTGCTGGCCGCCGCCCTGTTTGCCGGCCTGCTCTTCGCCCCCAAAGACACCCACAGCCAACGCCTACGCGTAGAGCGCGGCAGCGGCATTGGTAGCGTGAGCCGCACGCTGGCCGCCAACGACGCCATCTACAGCCGCTGGGTGTTCGTGGCCGCCGCCTACCTCTCCGGCACCCACAAACAGCTCCTGCCCGGCAACTACCGCCTCCAGCCCCGCGCTTCCTCCTGGCAAATCCTGCGCCACCTCAAAAACGGCCGCCCCGACACCATCACCGTGCGCATCATCGAAGGCATGCGTTTTGCCCAAATGCGCCGTCTAATCAACCAAACCGCTGACATCCGCCACGACACCGCCGGCTGGAGCGATCGCCAACTCCTCGCCGCCATCGCCTCCGATGCCGACGTGCAGCATCCCGAAGGCCGCTTCTTCCCCGACAGCTACGAAATCGACTACGACAGCAGCGATTTACAAATCTACCGCCTTGCCTACCGCCGTATGCAAAGCCAGCTGCAATCCGCCTGGAGCGACCGTGCCGGCAATTTGCCGTATAAAAACCCCTACGAGCTGCTCACCATGGCCAGCATCATCGAAAAAGAAACCGCGCACGAAGAAGACCGCGCCAACGTGGCCGCCGTATTCGTCAACCGCCTCAACCAAGGCATGCGCCTGCAAACCGACCCCACCGTGATTTACGGCATGGGCAGCGCCTACAACGGCCGCATCCGCCGCGCCGACCTCCAGCGCGACACCCCCTACAACACCTACACCCGCGACGGTCTGCCCCCCACTCCCATCGCCCTGCCCGGCGAAGCCGCCCTCCAGGCTGCTGCCCACCCCAGCGGCGCCGACTACCTCTATTTCGTCTCCCGCATGGATAACACCGGCAAAAGCGAATTCAGCCGCACATTAGACGAACACAACGCCAACGTCCGCCGCTATATTTTGAAAAGACCGTAACATGACCGCCCTGCTCGACCTCCTCCCCCTCATCGCTTTTTTCATCGCCTCCAAGAAATTCGGCCTCTTAGCCGGCGCAGCCGCTGTATTGGCCGCCACCCTGATTGTGTACGGCATCCACCTTATGCGGCAAAAATGGCGGCTCACCAAACAACAATGGGTGGTGCTCGTGCTCACCATCCTCTTCTGCGGCGCCACCATCCTCCTGCGCGACGACCTCTACCTGCGCTGGAAAACCCCCATCATCAACCTCAGCTTCGCCCTCGCCCTGGCCGTGAGCGCCCTTATCGGCAAACCCCTGATGCAGCCCGTAGCCAAAGACGTATTCCGCTTCAGCCCGCAAGGCTGGCAACGCCTCACCTACGCCTGGGCCGCCTTCTTCCTCCTGCTCGCCGCCCTGCACTACTGGTTCGGCCTCTACCACTACGACGCCTCCGAGCAGGCCAAAAACCTGTTTATCCACTTCAAAAGCTACGGCCAGCTCATCCTGATGGGCATCTTCCTCGCCGCCCAAGCCTTCGTATTGCGCAAACATCTTAATATTGAAAGCGACACCGCGGGCGAAAACGAAACAAGCTAACAGCCAAGCCAACAGCAGCACTGAAACAAAAGGCTACCTGAAATCCCATCCGTACATTTTTCAGGTAGCCCCATCCGACAGCCGCCATAGGAGCTTTATCATGCAAACCTTCAAAGGCATCCAAACACTCATCGCCGCCGTCGGCAGCCTGCCCGACTGCGGCTTCCTTTACATAACCGGCAATTCCGACACCGACACCCCGGCCGGACTACAAAGCTGCAGTTTCCTCCTGCCCGATACCGAAGAAGACGAGTTGTTCATTGAAGACAATTCCGACTACAACTCTTGGCTCGAAGCACCTACCTTCTCCGACATCATCGAAAACTACACCAGCAAGCATCCTAACGCCTCAGAAGCAGATCTCATCTGCGCCGTTCTGCACTATTGGGAAAAAAATGATTTTCTCGACTAAGCCACTAACACCTTTTCAGGTAGCCTCAAACTGAAAAAAGGCTACCTGAAAACGCAAATTCAACGCAGTAAAAGATGTTTTGCGAAGCAAGTCTGGGTTTCTGCAAAGCTGAAATATAAGCCTCAACGGAGTTAAAAATGACTGCCCATTTCATCACCCTCGACGGCATCGACGGCGCCGGCAAAACCACCCAACTGGCCGTGATCCGAGAATGGTTTGCCGCACAAGAGCGCCCCGTCTTGTTCACCCGCGAGCCAGGCGGCACACCCTTGGGCGAAGCCTTGCGCCGCCTGCTGCTCAACCCGAAAACCCAAGCCGGGCTGCGTGCCGAAACCCTGCTCATGTTTGCCGCCCGCGCCCAGCATATCGAAAGCGTTATACTGCCCGCGCTGGAGGACGGCATATCCGTGGTATCCGACCGTTTCACCGATGCCACCTTCGCCTACCAGGGCGGCGGCCGCGGCCTGCCTGAGGCCGATATTGCCCAGCTCGAACAATGGGTGCAAGGCAGCCTGCGCCCCAGCCTCACCATCTTGCTCGACGTGCCGTTGGAGGTTTCTCTGGCGCGCATCGAACGCAGCCGAAACAAAGACCGCTTCGAGCAGGAGGAAGCCGATTTCTTCACCCGTGTGCGCCAAAGCTACCTCGAACGCGCCGCCGCAGCGCCCGAGCGCTACACGGTAATCAACAGCAACCGCGGCAAAACCGTGGTGCGCCGCGATATTGAAGCTGCACTGGAAAAACTGTTCGCCTGATGTTTTGAACGACACGGCCAAAAGTGCGATAATTTGCGCCGCTTTGCGGCATTCGTTCACAAACAAACCGACACTCCTAAAAGCACACCATGCAACCAGCCTTCCAAGACAAAGCAAACCGCCTTTTCTCCGCCATCACCGGCGATCCGCGCTGGGATATCAACGACGAACTGCTGTTCCAAGTGGCGGGCTTCATCTTCTACGGCTACTGCTTCGGCTTCGGCCGGCTGGTGTGCCTGATGGATGCCGACGATATTGATGCCTATGTGGCCGGCAAACTCACCGGCCTCGGCGCGGGCGCGAAATACGTGCAAGGCATGATAGCGCGCGCACGGCAGGATTTTGTTACCGGCGAAAATGCCGAACCCGCCGATACGGACGACCCGTTAAGCCGGCTAATCGGCATCGGCCATGCCCATTTCTCCGCCGATGACTTTAGCCCGCTCGTCGAATCCGTTTACGAAAATTACGCCCTGTTAAGCGGCGAATAACCCGCTGCCTTTTTCAGGTAGCCTCATTACTCTTTAACCAAACCATTAGGAAACACCATGCCCTCCCAACTTGCCAACGCCATCCGCTTCCTCTCCGCCGACGCCATCCAAAAAGCCAACTCCGGCCACCCCGGCGCGCCCATGGGCATGGCGGAAATGGCGGAAGTATTGTGGACGAAATTCCTGCGCCACAACCCCGCTAACCCCAAATTCTACAACCGTGACCGCTTCATCCTCTCCAACGGCCACGCGTCCATGCTGTTGTACAGCCTGCTGCACCTGACCGGCTACAAGCTGAGCATTGAAGACCTGAAAAACTTCCGCCAACTGCACAGCAAAACCCCCGGCCATCCCGAATATGGCTACACCGACGGCGTGGAAACCACGACCGGCCCGTTGGGACAAGGCATTGCCAACGCAGTGGGTATGGCATTAGCCGAAAAAATCCTTGCCGCCGAGTTCAATAAAGACGGTTTGAACATCGTCGATCACTACACTTACGTCTTCATGGGCGACGGCTGCCTGATGGAAGGCGTATCCCACGAAGCCTGTTCGCTCGCCGGCACTTTGGGCTTGGGCAAACTGATTGTTTTATATGATGACAACAATATTTCCATCGACGGCAAAGTGGACGGCTGGTTTACCGAAAACATCCCGCAACGCTTTGAAAGCTACGGCTGGCACGTCGTTCCCAACGTAAACGGCCACGACACCGCCGCCATTCAAGCCGCCATCGAAGCCGCACGCGCCGAAACCGGCAAACCGTCCATCATCTGCTGCAAAACCTTAATCGGCAAAGGCAGTGCCAACAAAGAAGGCAGCCACAAAACCCACGGCGCACCTTTGGGCGCAGATGAAATCGAAGCCACGCGCAAACATCTGGGCTGGGCTTACCCCGCCTTTGAAATCCCGCAAGAAATTTACGCCGCATGGAGCGCGAAAGAGCAAGGCGCAAAACTGGAAGCCGAATGGAACGAACTGTTCGCACAATACCAAGCCAAATATCCTGCCGAAGCTGCAGAATTCGTGCGCCGTATGGAACACAGGCTACCTGAAAACTTCGACGCCTATATTCAGACGGCCTTGCAAGAAGTGTGCACCAAAGCCGAAACCATTGCCACCCGCAAAGCCAGCCAAAACAGCATCGAAATCCTCGCCAAAGCGCTGCCCGAACTGGTAGGCGGTTCTGCCGACCTGACCCCGTCCAACCTGACCGACTGGTCAAACAGCGTCTCCGTTACCCGCGAAAAAGGCGGCAACTACATCCACTACGGCGTGCGCGAGTTCGGCATGGGCGCCATCATGAACGGCCTTGCCCTGCACGGCGGCGTGAAACCGTTCGGCGCGACCTTCCTGATGTTCAGCGAATACGAACGCAACGCCCTGCGTATGGCGGCGCTGATGAAAATCAACCCCGTTTTCGTCTTCACCCACGATTCCATCGGCCTCGGCGAAGACGGCCCGACCCACCAACCTATCGAGCAAACCGCCACCCTGCGCCTGATTCCGAATATGGACGTATGGCGTCCGTGCGACACCGCCGAATCGCTGGTGGCCTGGGCGGAAGCGGCAAAAGCCGAAGACCATCCGTCCTGCCTGATTTTCAGCCGTCAAAACCTGAAATTCCAAGCGCGCAACGAACAACAACTGAACGACATCAAACGCGGCGGCTACGTCATCAGCGAAGCCCAAGGCAATGCCCAAGCCGTCGTCATTGCCACCGGCTCAGAAGTCGAGTTGGCTTTAGAAACGCAAAAAGCCCTCGCCGCGCAAAACATCGCCGTACGCGTTGTTTCCATGCCGTCCACCAACGTCTTCGACCGCCAAGACGCCGCCTATAAAGCCGCCGTCCTGCCCGAAGGCCTGCCGCGCGTTGCAGTAGAAGCCGGACACGCCGACGGCTGGTACAAATACGTCGGACTGAACGGCGCAGTGGTCGGCATCAACCGCTTCGGCGAATCCGCCCCTGCCGAACTGCTGTTCAAAGAATTCGGCTTTACAGTGGACAATGTGGTCGATACTGTGAAATCAGTGTTGTAGAACAGTCTGATGCTGTGTTTAGAGAGGCTACCTGAAAGCTTTCAGGTAGCCTCTTCGTACTTGAGCCAATATGGTTTCAGCTAGCTTTCACTCCTCACTTCTGCACCCTATTTGCCCGTATCTGCTGCCATCTCTGCACAACTCCTTATATTTCTTACAATCATAAAGCGTAAGAATTTGTAAAAAATTCATTACCTGCACAACACATATTTCCTGATTAATGATTTTTATACTTAATATAACAATATAATTTTTTATAAGTAAATTATCACTATTAAAGCATATAGATATTTTCATTTATAAAAAACCACCAAGTAAACTTAGCTAATTTGTAAATAAAAATTTACATTTGCAATATTTTTCTTGACATAAACCTCATATCGAAAAAGAATGCAACCTCGTTTCAACCAAAGGTAAAGAAAATGTCTCTATCCACCCATGATCCTTATGCCAATTACAGGGAGCTTACCCTGCGCGGCATGGTGTTGGGCGCGTTAATCACCGTGGTGTTTACCGCTTCCAATATCTATTTAGGGCTGAAAGTAGGCCTCACGTTTGCCTCTTCCATCCCGGCTGCCGTGATTTCCATGGCGATTCTGAAATTCGCCAAAGGCAGTAATATTCTTGAAAACAACATGGTGCAAACCCAGGCTTCTGCCGCGGGTACGCTCTCTTCCGTGATCTTCATCCTGCCCGGCCTCTTAATGAGCGGTTATTGGACAGGATTCCCGTTTTGGCAAACCACTCTGCTGTGTATGGCCGGCGGTATTTTGGGGGTGATTTTCACCATCCCGCTGCGCTATGCCATGGTGGTGAAAAGCGATTTGCCCTATCCCGAAGGCGTGGCGGCAGCCGAGATTTTGAAAGTCGGTAGCGGCGACGGCGTGGTGGGTGAGGAAAATGCAGACACCACGCAAAAAGCTGACAGCGGTATTGGTGAAATCGTTACCGGCGGTGTGATTTCCGGTATTTTCAGTTTCGCCAGCAACGGCTTGCGCGTAGTGGCCGACAGTGCCAGCCTGTGGTTTAAAGCCGGCGCGTCTATTTTCCAAATCCCGATGGGCTTCTCATTGGCTCTGCTCGGCGCCGGCTATTTGGTCGGCCTGGCCAGCGGTATTGCCATGCTGGTGGGCATTGCGATCGCCTGGGGCATCGCCATCCCCTATTTCTCTGCCACCAATCCGCAGCCGGCCGATATGGAAATGGTTGCTTTCGCCATGCGGTTGTGGAAAGAAAAAGTGCGCTTTATCGGCGCCGGCACCATCGGTATTGCTGCAATCTGGACGCTGATTACCCTGCTCAAACCCACCCTGGAAGGCATGAAAATGTCGTTCCGTGCCATCAAAGGCGGTGAAGGTGCTGCACTGGAGCGCGTTGAGCAAGACTTGTCACCCAAAGCCATGATTGCCTATGCACTAGGCATGATGCTGCTCTTGGGCTTCTCCTTCTACCACTTCGTGGCTGATGCCAACTTGCCTACCGGCACGGCTTGGCTGCTGGTAGTAGTCTGCACCTTGCTGGCTTTCGTTATCGGTTTCCTAGTAGCGGCTGCCTGCGGCTATATGGCCGGCTTGGTGGGCTCTTCTTCCAGCCCGATTTCCGGCATCGGCATTATTTCCGTGGTGGCCATTTCGCTGGTGCTGTTGGGCATCGGCAATGCCAACAACCTGTTTGCCGATGAAGGCACGCGCAACTTCCTGGTGGCGCTCACCTTGTTCTGCGGCTCTGCTGTGGTGGCCGTGGCCTCTATCTCCAACGACAACCTGCAAGACCTGAAAACTGGCTACCTGATTAAAGCCACCCCGTGGCGTCAGGAAGTGGCGCTGATTATCGGCTGCGTGGTGGGCGCGTTCGTGGTGTCTTCCGTGCTCGAGCTGCTCTACGCCGCCTACGGTTTCACCGGCGCCATGCCGCGCCCGGATATGGATCCGAGCCAGGCTCTGGCCGCACCGCAGGCCACGCTGATGACCACCATCGCCAAAGCCATCTTCTCCGATACCCTGCAATGGAACTACATCCTCACCGGCATCGGCATCGGGGTGGTGCTCATCATCATCAACGAAGTATTGAAACGCAGCGGCTCCAAACTGATGCTGCCCACCCTGGCCGTGGGTATGGGCATCTACCTGCCGCCGGCCATCAATATGCCGATTGCCATCGGTGCCATCATGGCTGCCTTCCTGAAACGCCGCATCGGCAAAGATGAGGCCAAACAGAAAGATGCCGAGCGCGTGGGCACCCTGTTTGCCGCCGGCCTGATTGTGGGCGAGAGCCTGATTGGCGTGATTATGGCGCTGATTATCGCCCTGTCCGTTACCAGCGGCGGCTCGGACTCCCCCTTGGCCTTGAACCTGGACAACTGGGGCACCATCGGCGAATTCCTCGGCCTAGCCTTCTTCATCGGCGGTATGCTGATTTTCATCCGCCGCGTGATGAAAACCAAATAAACGCGTTGCCGCAAATGCAAACCGCCCGATAGATATCGGGCGGTTTTTGTGTGTTGCTTCGTTTTAAAACTCAGGGTTGGTGGCACACATTCAGCAAAAGGCTACCTGAAAATCTAGAGCATCAGATTTTTCAGGTAGCCTTTTTAGATATATCAGCAGCGTAGGCAGCTCATTGCCCATACAGAAAGCATATCAGCTTGAATATCCCAGCAGCCCGTTAAAGCACTCCAAACAGCATTAACCATATGGCTTGGTATTCCTACCGAATCTATTTGATACGGTCAAATAAAAGGCTACCTGAAAAACCGAGCAAAACATTTTTCAGGTAGCCTCTAGCATTACTTTACTTTGCCGCCGATTCTGCCTGCCGAGCTTCCCCTTCCCGCAGCAGCTCCTCACGCACGCGCTGGCGGAAACGTCCTGCCGCAAAATGGTAGAACGGCTGTGGGCAAAACTGGCGGGCAATCACTGAAGCGGCAATCGACGATACCAACATCCAAAACAGCAGCGACTGGCTGCCTGTCATTTCCATCACCACCACACTGGCCGTGAGTGGCGCTTGCGTGGCTGCCGCTAAAAACGCAGCCATGCATAGCAAGGCCAAAATCGCTGCCGGAGCTTCCACGCCGGCAACTTGGGCGATGTGTACGCCCAAGAGCGCACCGATGGCCAGCGAAGGCGTAAAAATCCCGCCCGGAATGCCCGCCCAATAGGAAAGCATCGTGGCTGCCCACTTCGCGCCCGCCAGGCCATAAGTCAAATCCGTCTGCCCGTGCAACGCAGCGGCTGCCACATCATAGCCCGTGCCATAGGTTTGCCCATCAAACAGCACGCCCAAGGCAGCCAGCATCAAGCCGAACACGCCCGCCAGCCAAATCGGATGTCGGCGCATCCAATTGCGCCATTGCGGCAACGCCAACCAGGTTGCGCCCTTGCTTAAAAAACGCGCAAACAGCCCGCCCGCCACACCACACACTGCGGCACACAGCAACGCCCAACGCAACATATGCTCCGCCGGCTGCCCGGCATTAAACCCTTGGAAATAAGTGCTGTTGCCCTCAATCGCTACCAAAAAGAAACCGGAAGCCAGCACGCCGATAAAAATCTGCCGCTCCCAATGCAGCGACACCGAACGCCCCAACTCCTCAATCGCAAAAATAACCCCGGCCAGCGGCGCATTGAATGCCGCCGCCAAACCGCCAGCCGCACCAGCCGCCAGCAATTCCTTGTCTTGTAAGCGCTTGAATGCCAAATTGTAGCGTTTACACCAAGAACCCCAGGCCAGCATCACTGCCGCGCCCACCTGCACCGAAGGCCCTTCACGCCCAATGGAGGCACCGGCCAACATACCCAAAAACGTGAGCGGAATTTTTAAAGCAGTGCGCCACAAAGCTACCAAACGGTTGCCGCCCTTCACTTTCGGCATTGAAAGCGTGGCCAACACCTGCGGAATCCCGCTGCCCGCCGTATAAGGCGCATACCGGCGCGTGAACCACACAATCAGCATCAGCGATATTGGCAACACTGCAAACGCTGCCATCGGATATTGCTGCGACCACCTAGCGTTCAGATGCAGCGCATAATCCGCCAATTTGGCAAATCCTAGCGACACCAACGACACCAAAGCAGCCCCCATCAACAGCAAAATCACCGCCGCCGTTTTGCGCGACAGGCGCTGCGTTTGCTTGATTTTGTGCGACAGCGCCCTGCCGATACCGCTGCTGAGCTTCAAACCCAATCGTTTCATATTGATCTATCCGTTGCGGCTGGAGAATTTGCCTGTTGGCACACGCCATTCCCAAGCGCAATAGCTTGTTAAATTATCAAAACATTTCTTTGCATATTATAGCAAATAGTAATAAAGCGGTAGGCTGGTGTGCATTTATGCCGTTCATCCGTTGTAAACTGCCTGCCACCCTGCCAACTAAAAATCTTTACGCTTCAACCCTATCAAGCCAAAATGCCCGCTTTTAGCACAAAATATCTTGCCTTTTTGGCACGCTTCCTATATTATCCGCCGTTCTGAACACGGAGTAGTGGCTGAGAGGTTGAAGGCACACCCCTGCTAAGGGTGCATATGGGCTAAAACCTGTATCGAGGGTTCAAATCCCTCCTACTCCGCCAGATTAAAACTCCCCAATCCGCAAGGTTGGGGAGTTTGCTTTTGCCTGTTTGATGCGTAAGCTTTCAGGTAGCCTCCAAACAACAGGCTACCTGAAAACTGCGAAGGCTGCTTTTTCAGGTAGCCTGCTGCCCGGTCTTAAAGCCCATTTGGCAGACAATCCCATACCAAGCAAATAGACACTCACTCCAGTACGCAGCCATCCTCTCCATATAACAAAATCAGCCCCGCAACATCGAACCAAGCTATAAAAGGCTACCTGAAGACCAAATCAATCATCCGCTGCTTACTGCCAAGCCGGCAAAAAGGCTACCTGAAACTTCAGGTAGCCTTCTATTCAATCAAGGTTCAAGCTGCGGCATATTAAGCAGTTTTCTTGCCGGTGCCTTTGCTGAACACGATTTTAGTTGCCTGCCAGGCCACGCAGCAGCCGCCGGCGATAAATACCAAGTCGGAAATGGTGCGAATCCAACGCAGCATCACCAGCGAATCCTGCTGCATAAAGCCTTCGCTGCGGGCCATCCACAAGCCGTCGTGGATAGCGGCATAGATTTGAATCACACCGGCAGGCAGCAGGCTGGTGGCGATCATGCCCACCAGGCCGAGGTTCAGCATCCAGAAACCGTAGCTCATCAGTTTTTCTTCAAACTCATAATCCGGTTTCAGGTAGCGTGCCACCAGCAGCACGAAACCCAAGGCGAGGAAGCCGTATACACCGAACAAAGCGGCATGGGCGTGCACGGCGGTGGTATTCAGGCCTTGCAGGTAGAACAGGGAAATCGGCGGGTTGATCAGGAAGCCGAACACACCGGCACCGATCATATTCCAGAAAGCCACGGCCACGAAGCACATCAGCGGCCAGCGCAGGCGCTTCATCCACGGAGTGGCGTGCTGGTAGGCCCAATGCTCATGCGCTTCCTTGCCCAGCAGAATCAGCGGCACCACTTCCAAAGCGGAGAAGGAAGCGCCCACGGCCATAATCGGCGTGGTGGTACCAGCAAAATACAGGTGGTGGAACGTGCCGGGCACACCGCCGACCATAAACAGCGAAGCAGCAACCAATGAGGCCACAGTGGCCGATTTGCGGCTTACCAAACCCAAGTTGTAGAAAATAAAGGCCAGTGCCACGGTGGCGAACACTTCAAAGAAGCCTTCCACCCACAGATGCACCACCCACCAGCGCCAGTAGTCCATCACGGTGAGGCTGTCGTGCTCGCCGTAGAGCAAGCCGGGTGCGTAGAACACGCCCACGCCCACCATGGAGGCCACAAAAATGGCCAGCAGGTTTTTATCGGCATTTTTGTCTTTAAACGCAGACACGGTGCAGCGCAACATCAGGAACAGCCACAGCAAGAGGCCGACCATCAGCAGAATCTGCCAGAAGCGGCCCAAATCCAAGTATTCGTAGCCTTGGTGGCCGAACCAGAAATTCAGATGCGCAGGCATGGCGTGGCTCAAGGCCAGGAAGTTGCCGCCGTAAGAGCCGCCCACCACAATAAACAGCGCCACGAACAGCGCGTTCACGCCGAGCGCCTGGAATTTCGGGTCTTTGCCGCCGTTTACCACCGGAGCCAAGAACAGGCCGGCAGTGAGGAAGCCGGTGGCAATCCAGAAGATGGCAGATTGCAAGTGCCAAGTGCGCACCAGCGCATAGGGGAACCAGTCAGACAGCGGAATGCCGAAGAAACGCTGGCCTTCCACGGTGTAGTGCGCGGTGAGGCCGCCGAGCAGAATCTGCACAATAAACAGCGCCACGGTGAGGAACACATATTTGCCCAGCGCTCGTTGCGAAGGCGTGAGCTGCACTTTGCTGATCGGATCGGTATCCGGCAGCTGCGGCTCGATTTCGTGTTTGTGCAGGAAAGACCAGCCCCACACCAAGAGGCCGATACCGGCCAGCAGGAACACGATACTGGCCACAGACCACATCACGTTTTCCGTAGTCGGCACGTTGTTGATCAAAGGTTCGTGCGGCCAGTTGTTGGTGTAGGTGGCGTCGTGGTTCGGGCGGTTGGTGGCGGCGGCCCAAGACGTCCAGAAGAAGAAATTGGTCAGGCGCTGGCGGCGGGTTTCATCCGGCAGCGTGTTGTTTTTCATCGCGAAGTGCTCGCGGATTTTCTCCATAGACGGATCATTGCCGTACAGCGTGATGTAGTACGGGGCAACCGCTTCAATGGCTTTGATGCGGGTGTCGCTCAACACCACTTTGCCGTCGGCGCCCACGCGGCTGCCGTTCCGGTATTCTTCCGTGAGCGCGGCTTTCAGCGCAGCCTGTTGGTCGGCATTGAGCTCGTCGAACATCTTGCCGTGCTGCTCTTGCGCACTGATGTTCAACCAAGCCACCAATTCGCGGTGCAGCCAGTCGGCCGTCCAGTCGGGAGCTTGGTAAGCGCCGTGGCCGAGAATCGAGCCCAGCTCCATACCGCCAGTACTCTGCCAGGCAGACTGGCCGGCCAGCACGTCGTCTTTGCTGATTACGGTTTTGCCGTCGGCCGATACATAGGCTTCCGGGAACGGAGGCGCCTGACGGTATACCTCCACGCCCAAATAGCCCAATATTGAAAAGGTTATCGTTAAAACTACAATTAGCGACAACCATAATTTCTTATATTGTCCCATTATTAATTCCTCTAAAATTATTGTGGTGATTTCAAACCGATGCCGCCGCCTGCAAAGCGTTGCCGCCCCCCAATGCAGAGACACCGGTTCCCATGCTCACTATAGCCATTTCTTGTCATGAAATATCTAGCTAAAAAGTATTAATTTGCGTCAACAGGGCTGGCGGCAAAACAAAAAACCGTATTCTTGGGAATACGGTTTTTCAGGTAGCCTTCGTTTTTCAAACAACCCGCTCACGGGTGTGCGCAATCCCGCAATTCCTTCGCGCGGCAGGGATTGTGTTTCAGCAATACCGCCGCGCAGGCGGCCTCGTCGGCACAGTCTTCCCAGCCTTCGGCATCCCGCACATAGATACCTGCCGTCCGATGGCATTCCAGCTTGGCTTCAAGCATGGCGTGCAGGCTGTCGTAGCACAGGATGGCGCCGTGGAAGTCGAACCACACCGGGGCGCGGGGCTGCTCCGTATCGCCGCATTCGACGCAGTAAAACTCGCCCTCAAACTCGAACACCGGCAGCAACCGCGGCTCGAACACAGGGAAATCCGGCTCGTGGCGGTTGGTTTCCATGCGCCATGCCCACTCGGCCAGCGCCGCTTCCACAGGAAGGAAGCAATGGTAATGGAACAGCGGTGTGTCCAAAGGCTGTTTGTCCAGCTGCACGCTGCCGTTGTGCCAGCCGTAGAGCGCAAACCATTCCTGCGGCGGGCGGTGGGCGAAACCGGCGGTATCGAGTTTAGCCTGCAAATCCGCACGGCTCAAACCGGCCTGCAGGCTGGCCGGAAAGTGCGGGTCGTGTTGGGCGACAATGGCGGTAAGTTCGGTGAGGGTATGGTGAAGCTGCATGGGGCTACCTGAAAAATGGATGCGGGTTAAAATGTGTTGCCGTTTGCTGCTTCGGGCAGCCTTTCCAGCATTTCGTATGCCGATAGGCTACCTGAAAATAGGCTACCTGAAAAGTGGATAAACCGTTTTCAGGTAGCCTCATTTGCACCCGGGCCACCTGAAATTTGCCGCCGCTACATCTCGCCGTAGTTCGGCCCGCCGCCGCCTTCTGGGCAGGTCCAGGTGATGTTGGCGGCGGGGTCTTTGATGTCGCAGGTTTTGCAGTGGATGCAGTCGGCGGCGTGAATTTGCAGGTGCGGCCGGCCGTTTTCCTGCACGATTTCATACACGCCGGCGGGGCAGTAGCGCGTTTCGGGCGCGGCAAAGCGGCCATAGCCCACCTCGATGGCAACCTGTTCGCTAGCAAGCTTCAAATGCGCCGGCTGGTTTTCTTCGTGGTGGGTGTTGGCCAGATACACGCTGCTGGCACGGTCGAATGACACTTGGCCGTCCGGTTTGGGGTATTCGATGGGGCGGCACGCGTCGGCAGGCTTCAAGCTCTCGCGGTCGCTGCCGTGATGGCCGATGGTCCACGGGGCGCGGCCGCGGAACAAATACGCATCCAGCGCGTTGAGCCCCATGGCCGGCCAAAAGCCCCATTTGAAGGCGGGGCGGATATTGCGGGCACGGTAGAGCTCGTCGTGCAACCAAGATTGGCGGAAGGCTTCGGCATAGGCCGCGGCTTCGGCGCCCTCTTCCGCCGCACTGTTTTGCAGCACGCCAAACACGGCTTCGGCGGCCAGCATGGCCGATTTCATGGCGGTATGCGCGCCTTTGATGCTGGACACATTAAGGAAACCCGCCGCATCGCCCACCAGCACGCCGCCGGGGAAAGTGAGCTTGGGCAGGCTCTGCAAGCCGCCCTCGGTGAGTGCGCGTGCGCCATAGGCAATGCGCCGCCCGCCTTCAAACACGGGGCGGATGGCGGGATGGGTTTTAAACCGTTGAAACTCTTCAAACGGCGAGAGATAGGGATTTTGATAGTCCAGTCCCACCACGAAGCCGACTGCCACCTTGTTGTCGGCCAAATGGTAGAGGAAAGAGCCGCCGTAGGTGCGGGTATCCAGCGGCCAGCCCACGGTGTGCATCACGTTGCCGGGCTGCGACTGTTCGGGCCGCACTTCCCAAATTTCCTTCACACCCAGGCCGTAGGTTTGCGGCTGGCTGTGGCGGTCTAATTGGAATTTGGCAATCAGCTGTTCGGAGAGCGAACCGCGGCAGCCTTCGGCAAACACCGTCTGCCGCCCCCACAGCTCCATGCCGGGCTGGTAGCTGTCGGTGGGCTGGCCGTCTTTGCCGATGCCCATATCGCCGGTGGCAATGCCTTTCACGCTGCCGTCTGCCCGATACAGCACTTCGGCGGCAGCAAAGCCAGGATAAATCTCCACGCCCAAGCCTTCGGCCTGCCCGGCCAGCCAGCGGCAGAGCACACCCAAGCTGATGATGTAGTTGCCCTGATTGTGGAAGCTGGGCGGCAAGGGCAGCGGCAGCGCGGATTGGCTCGTGAGATACATCAGCCGCTCGCCTCTCACCGGCTGCTTGAGCGGCGCACCGCGCTCGCGCCAATCGGGCAGCAGCTCGCTCAGCGCCTTGGGGTTAAACACCGCGCCGGACAAAATATGCGCGCCCACTTCCGAGCCTTTTTCCACCACGCACACGCTGATGTCATTGCCCGCCTCGACCGAGAGCTGCTTGAGTCGTATCGCCGCCGACAGCCCGGCCACGCCTGCACCCACAATCACCACGTCATATTGCATACTCTCGCGTGTTGTTTGTTCTGTCATATCTGCCAAACTTTCCTGATTACGGGCCGTTTTTGCCCGTTTCCATACTAAAAACCGAAGGCTGGATTTTACCACTTCGGCGCTATTCCTGCCCCGCTTATCAGGCTACCTGAAAAGTTTCAGGTAGCCTTGATGCAGATTGGCCGAACTTAATGTCTACTTGCAGTGAGACTACCTGAAAACTAAAAAAGGCTACCTGAAACTTTCAGGTAGCCTTTGTTCACAATCGGCTGCTTACTCCTGTCCGCTGCCGTGGTCTTCCGGCAACCGCATGATCGACACGATCAAGCCGCCCCAAATCACCACCAGCGCCACCACCATCATCACAATCGCAATCGTGCTCATTGTCCGTCTCCTTCGGTTTCAACAGGGGTTTCTTGCAGCTTGTCTTCGTGTTTCCACGGCAGGCCGGAGAGCAGGAAGGCAAACACCACCACCCCGATGGCCGTGCCCCAGCCGTAGATGTTCACAAACCAAGCCGGGTAGCCGCCGTAGCCTTCGGTGAGCAGCGAGCGCGTGTCGGTGAAGAGCATGGTGCCCAGCACCAAGGGCGTTACCGCGCCCACAAACAGCAGCCAGGTTTTGCCCACTTTCAGCGAAGAAGTCTTGTTGATGTGGCGGGAGAGCACGCCCAGATGGCGGCTCAGCACCACGCACAACACATACAGGAAGCCGGCAGCCACAATGCCGTAGGTGTTCACGAATTTATCCAGCACATCCAACACCGGCAGGCCGGTAGTGGTGCCGAACAGCAGCACGGAAGCCGTCATCATCGGCACGCCCACCGTCAAAGTGGCGGCCACGCGGCCGATTTTCAGTTTGTCCTGTACCGCTGCAATCACCACTTCCAGCACGGAAATCAGCGAAGTGAGACCGGCAAACACCAGCGAGCCGAAAAACAGCAGGCCGATCAGCGCGCCGGCCGGCGCCTGGTTGATGATGGTGGGAAACGCGATAAAGGCCAGGCCGATGCCGCCGGCGGCCACATCGCCCACCTGCTGCCCGTTGGCCGTAGCAATAAAGCCCAGCGCGGCAAACACGCCGATACCGGCCAGCAATTCGAAGCTGCTGTTGGCAAACGCCACCACCATGCCCGTGCCGGTTAAGTCTGAATCACGCTTCATGTAGGAAGAATAAGTGATCATGATGCCGAAGCACACCGAGAGCGAGAAGAAAATCTGCCCATAAGCCGCCACCCATACTTCCGAGCTGGCCAGCTTGCTCCAATCCGGGGTAAACAACACGTCCAAACCCTTGGCCGCGCCCGGCAAAAACAGCGCAATCCCCACCAAGAGCACAAACATCACCACCAACAGCGGCATAAAGAAAGTGGACGCGCGCGCCACGCCTTTTTGCACGCCGAAGGCCAAAATCAGCAGCGTAGCCAGCCACACCAGCACCAGCGGCACGGCTACCTGCGCCACAAACTGCATCTGCGCCGACACATCCGAAGCCACCTGCAAATAGTCTTTAAAGAAGAAATCGGCAGGATTTGCGCCCCAGGCTGCATTGAGCGAATAATAGGTGTAGCTGGCCGCCCAACCCAAAATCACCGCGTAGTAAAGCCCGATGAGCACGTTTACCAACACATTCCACCAGCCGATGGTTTCAAACCGGCGGTCAAGGCGGCGGAACGCCAAAGGCGGCGAGCCGCGGTAGCGGTGGCCCACCGCATAATCGAGAAACAAAAGCGGAATGCCCGCTGTGAGTAGCGCCACCAAATACGGCAGGATAAACGCCCCGCCGCCATTTTTATACGCCACATAGGGAAAGCGCCAAATATTGCCCAACCCCACCGCCGAGCCGATGGCGGCAAACATAAACGCCCGCCGGCTGGAGAAGGTTTCGCGCTTGGGATTTTGCGGATTAGACACGTTTGAATACCTCTTAAAATGTGAATGGCGGCCATTTGCCAAAGCTCAGCGGCCGCCGCAACTTACATCAATAACGATTTTGCAAGCAATCGTAAAGAATCGCCTCCATCCGGTCAAGCACCATATCGCCAAATATCGGCAATTTTATTTATTTAAACCAAAATTTAAAGCAATAAAACACCACACATACGCCATAAAACAAGGCTACCTGAAAACCAAATGCCATGCATCGGCAGGAATATGGCTTTAATCGACCAAGCAGGTTTTTACTTCGCAGAAACCCGCCACATGCATTTTCAGGTAGCCTCAAGCCGTGTTTTTCTTCAGCGAACCCAAATAAATCGCCGCCAAAGTCAGCGCCGCTCCAACCCACTGCCAGCCGTTAATCGGCTTGCTCAGCAGAAAATAATCAATCAGCAGCGCCGCTACCGGCTCGGAAAGCAGCAGCAGCCCGGTGAGCGAGAGCGACAGCAGCGGAATCGCATAAGCAATCAAACCCCAAGCAAAACACTGCATCACCACTCCATACACCAGCACCAGCCCCACATCGCGCCAGTTTGCCGGATACAGCGTCCCGCTGTCGAACAATAGCGCCGGCACCACCAATGCCAGCGCCCCGCCCGCGCTGAGCACCATCATCATCGGAAACAGCGCCACCCGCTCTACCTCATGCATTTTGCGCACAAACACCATCGACAGCGCCAACATCGCCCCCGAAGCCGTACCGCTCACAAAACCCCACACCGCCCGGCCGTTGTGCCCGAACTCCGGGCTGCCGATAAGCGCCACTCCGGCCACCGCCAACAGCAGGCTCGCCAGCTGCAATTTGCCCAAGCGTTCACTGTAAAAAATCACGCCGATGGCCGACAAGAAGAAAATCTGCAAGCTGTTGAGCAGCGTAGAAATACCCGGCCCCACCGCATGGATGCTCTCGTGCCACAACGCCAAATCGACAGCCAGGAACACCCCCGCCAACGCAGCAAAGCGCAACGCCCGCCGGCTGTGCGGCAGCTTCTGCCCGAAATGGCGCATCAACAGCCAAAACCCCACCGCCGCCACAGCCAGCCGCCAAAACGCCACCGCATACGAGCCCACCTGCACAAATTTCACAATCAGGCTGCCCAGCCCGAACACCACGCAGCCCAACACCAACAGCGGCGCGGCATAAGAAATAGTTTGTTGTTTCATCTGATTTTTCCAAAGACAAAGGCTACCTGAAAACTTAGCTTCGGTTTTCAGGTAGCCTTTATGGCAACCACCCGGCGCGCCTACACAATCCTCGCTTTGAGCAAATCATGCATATTCAACGCGCCCAACAGCCTGCCCGCCTCATCGCACACCGGCAAGCCGTTTACGCGGTTTTGCTGCATGGTTTTCAGCGCCTCGGTAGCCAGGCGGTTCGGCGTGATGGTTTTCGGATGCGCCCCCATCACAGCTTGGGCGGTGAGGCCGGAGAGGTCACGCTGCTGCTGGAACAGGCGGCGCAAATCGCCGTCGGTAAAAATGCCTTTCAGGTAGCCTGCCTCGTCGGCCACGGCCACCATGCCCAAGCCTTTTTCGCTCATGCATACAATCAGGTCGGCAAAAGGCGTATCCAGGCGCACCACGGGCAATTCGTCACCCGTGTGCATCACGTCGGCCACTTGCAGCAGCAGGCGTTTGCCCAGGCTGCCGGCAGGGTGGCTCAGCGCAAAATCATCGGGCGTAAAGGAGCGGGCACGCAGCAGCGCCACAGCCAGCGCGTCGCCCAAAGCCAATGCGGCGGTAGTGCTGCTGGTGGGTGCGAGGCCGAGCGGGCAGGCTTCCTGCGGCACAGCCACGGTGAGGTGGATGTCGGCATGGCGCGCCAGCGTGGATTCGGGGCGGCCGGTCATACCGATCAGCGTGATGTTCTTGCGCTTGAGCGCGGGCAGGATCACGGCAATTTCGTCGCTCTCGCCGGAGTTGGAAATGGCCAGCACCACGTCGCCATCCACAATCATGCCCAAATCGCCGTGCGCGGCTTCGGCCGGGTGCACGAAAAAGGCGGGCGTGCCGGTAGAGGCCAGTGTGGCAGCGATTTTGCGCCCGATATGTCCGCTCTTGCCGATGCCGCTCACCACCACGCGGCCTTCGCAGGCCAGCACGGCTTCGCAGGCGCGGGAAAAACTGCTGTCCAACGAGTCGGACAGGGCACGCAATGCATCGGCTTCTATCGCCAGCACTTCGCGGGCGTGGGCGAGATATTGTTGTTCACTCATCATTCTTCTTTCTTCATTCCGGCTTGCAGCGGCCGCCGGAATCGGGTAATTTCCAAAATTTACACATTCAGCAGAGGCTCAAAATATGGCTATTTTGCAGGAAGTCAAACAGCTCGGCCAGCAAATTTGGCTCGACAACCTTTCCCGTTCGCTCGTGCGATCCGGCACACTGGCCAAATGGCAGCAAAGCGGCGTGAGCGGGGTTACCTCCAATCCGGCCATCTTCCGCCAAGCGCTGGCCGGCGACGCATTATACACAGCCGAAATCGCCCAATTAAAGCAGCAGCCGCTTTCTGCCAAGGCGCGCTACGAAACCTTGGCCGTGGCCGACGTGCAAGCCGCCTGCGATGTATTTGCCGCGCAGTTTGCCGCAGAAGGCAACAGCGGCTTGGTGAGCCTGGAGTGCGACCCTGCGCTTTCGCACGACACCGATGGCACCATCGCCGAAGCGCGCCGCCTGTGGCGTTTGATCGGCCGCCCCAACGCCATGATTAAAATCCCCGCCACCGATGCCGGCCTCGCCGCCCTGCCCGCCTTAGTGGCCGACGGCATCAACATCAACCTCACCCTGCTGTTTTCCCGCGCCCAAACCGTGCGTGCCTACCAAGCCTATCAACAAGGCTTGGCGCAACGCGCCGGCCAGGCCGCGCCGCAGCTGGTGGCCAGCTTTTTCATCTCCCGTATCGACACCGCGCTCGATCCCCAGCTGCCGCCGCAGCTGCAAGGCAAAACCGCGCTGGCTCTGGCTCAGGCCGCTTATCAGGATTGGCAGCAATTCTTCAGCCAACCAAGCAGTGCCGTACCCACCGCCCGCCTGCTCTGGGCCAGCACCGGTGTGAAAAACCCTGCCTACCCCGACACCCTGTATGTGGATAATCTCATTGCCCCGCACACCGTCAACACCCTGCCCGATGCCGTGCTGCAAGCCTTTACCGACCACGGCCGTGCTGCCGATGCTCTTTCCCACCCCGCCGTGCCCGCGCAGCCGATTCTGGACGAAGTTACCGCCCTCGGCATCGACCTCGAAGCCTTGGCCGCCAAGCTCCAGCAAGACGGTCTCGCCCAGTTTGAGCAAGCTTTCGCCCAAATGCTCGCCCCGCTGGCCGATTAGGCGAAAGGCTACCTGAAACCGCCACTCCGTTTTTCAGGTAGCCTTCCTCCAATCATAAATACATCACACGCATGAATAACCCGATCGAAATCTACCAAAGCGCAGACGGGCAAACCCAAGTGGAAGTCCGCTTCGACACCGACACCGTATGGCTGTCGCAAGCGCAGATGGTTACCCTGTTCGGGCGTAACCAATCCGTCATTTCCCGCCACATAAACAACGCAATAGCCGAAGGGGAAATCAACGAAAAAAGCAATATGCAAAAAATGCATATTGCTTCCGCCGACCGTCCCGTTACCTTCTACGACCTGGAAACCATTATTTCCGTAGGCTATCGCATCAAATCAGCACAAGGTATCGCCTTCCGCCGCTGGGCCACCGCCCGCCTGAAAGACTACCTGCTCAAAGGCTACGCGCTCAACCAACAACGCCTGCAACAAAACGCCGACGAGCTCACACATGCCTTGCAGCTGATTCAAACCACCGCCGCCTCACCCGCCCTCACACTGGAAGCCGGCCGCGGCTTGGTTGATATCGTCAGCCGCTACACCCACACCTTCCTCTGGCTGCAACAATACGATGAAGGCCTGCTGCAAGAGCCGGCGGGCGAAAACGGCGGCAGCCTGCCCACGCCCGAAGCTGCACGCCGCGCCCTAAGCCAACTCAAAGCCGAACTCATTGCCCGCGGCGAAGCCAGCGACCTGTTTGCCCGCGAACGCGAAGACGGCTTAGCCGCCATTCTCGGCAACCTCGCGCAAAGCGTATTCGGCGCGCCCGCCTACCCCAGCATCGAAAGCAAAGCCGCCCATCTGCTCTACTTTATCGTGAAAAACCATCCCTTTGCCGACGGCAATAAGCGCAGCGGTGCCTTTCTGTTTGTTGATTTCCTGCACCAAAACCGCCGCCTGTTCCGAGCAGACGGCCGCGCTATTATCAACGACACCGGCCTGGCCGCGCTCACCCTATTGGTGGCCGAATCCGCGCCCGCACAAAAAGACACCCTTATTCGACTTATCATGCACATGTTGCAACACTACCCCAACCCGTAACCTTACCATCATCATTATGAATAACCATCTCCTCCCCGACCCCCGCCCCTATCCCGCCGATCCGGTAAAAAACGAACTGCTGCTGCACGCTGCCGCCGTGGCCGCCAACCGCTCCCGCGCCCAAAGCAAACTTTCCGGCGACACCTTGCACAGCCTGATTTTCCAAATGCTGCAATCGCGCCACCTCACTTCCCTTTCCGTGGCGCTGAGCATGGCGCCGAGCGATGCCGTTTACCGCGTCCTGTGGCAGGCCATGGAGCAAACCCTGCGCCCTGCCGCTGCCGAAGAAACCGGCTGGCTCGCCCTGCCCGTGGTACTCGTGGCCGGTTGCAACCAGGCCGCATCCCTGCCAACCGCTCTCGATGCTGCCGCACTTAATGCCAAACTGGCTGAATTCGAGCCCACCCGACATCTGGCGCAAACCATGTGGCTGCCCATGCTGCTCACTGCCGAACAAATCAGCCGCATCAAGTTGGAACAATGGTTTGCCGCCAAACAAAGCCGTGCTGCTGCCGAACAGTTTGCCGCCGCGCAAACCGGCTCGGCAGAAATCGCGATCCCCGCCGGGCAGAGCGTGCACGTGGTGTACGCCTTGGGCTACAACGCGCCCGAAGCCCCCGGCAAACTCGGCCAGGCCGCCCTGCCCCTGATGCAGTATTGGCAGGAACGTTTCGCCATGCCCGGCCTCACCCTGTTTGCCAACCCGCTCGACCCGACCGCCCCGCTCGAGGCCATCCGCAACGGCAGCCATACCCGCCAGCGCATGGCGCTGGATGTATTCGCCGCCAACGCCATCCGCGCCGTGCGCCTGCAAAGCCCGCGCGTCGGCGTGGCCATGGCCGCCCAAGAAGGCGGGCAGATCGTGTTCAGCTTCAGCGCCACCGACCACAGCTACGGCTTGGTGCCGCAAACCTTCCGCTGGCAGCTCGCGCCTACAGACTCCATAGATACCGTAGTGCAAAACTTCCTCGATCTGATGGCCGAATGCCAAGTGGAACACATCCGCCTGCTGCGCGACATCCTGCCTGAAAACGCCGCCATGCCTGATTATCCCCAAGCGCTGGAGTTAAACGGCTTCAACCCGCTGTTTAGCGAAGCGCCGCAATAAGCCCTTCCATTTTTCAGGTAGCCTCTATTCCCAATAAAGGCTACCTGAAAAACTATAGCGAATGAGCCGAACTCCCACAGCGGCCTTGGCCTGCCACCTTGCAGCAAAAGCGAGTTCATCCGCCATCCGCGCTATCTGCCCACCCCGCTGTTCAACAGGCTACCTGAAAATGCTAAAATCGCGCTTCGTCATCCCAACCAGATAAATAAGGAAGTAATATGGCCGGCCACAGCAAATGGGCGAATATCCAACACAAAAAAGCCCGCGTTGATGCCCAACGCGGCAAAATCTTCACCAAACTGATCAAAGAAATCACCGTAGCCGCCCGCCTCGGCGGCGGCGACCCTGCCTCCAATCCCCGCCTGCGCCTGGCCATGGACAAAGCCTGGGATGCCAACATGCCCAAAGACAACGTCCAGCGCGCCATCGACAAAGGCACCGGCAACCTCGAAGGCGTGGAATACATCGAACTGCGCTACGAAGGTTACGGCATCGGCGGCGCCGCCCTGATGGTGGACTGCCTCACCGACAACAAAACCCGCACCGTGGCCGACGTGCGCCACGCCTTCAGCAAACACGGCGGCAACCTCGGCACCGACGGCTGCGTTGCCTTCAACTTCAAACACCAAGGCTACCTCCTGTTCGGCCCAGACACCGAAGAAGACGCCCTGATGGAAGCCGCCCTCGAAGCCGGCGCCGAAGACGTCGTTGCCCACGACGACGGCTCGTTCGAAGTCATCACCGCCCCCAACGACTGGGCAGGCATCAAAGCCGCCCTCGAAAACGCCGGCTTCAAAGCCGAAGACGGCGACGTCACCATGCGTGCCCAAAACGAAACCGTGCTCACCGGCGAAGACGCCGCCAAAATGCAGCGCCTGATCGACGCCCTGGAAGCGCTGGACGACGTGCAGGACGTGTACACCTCCGCCGTGCTCGAGCTCGAGTAAACAAGCAAAGGCTGCCTGAAAGCGAGCAATCATTGCTTTCAGGTAGCCTCATCCCATGCCTTATCGGTTTTCAGATAGCCTCTCAAGCACATAGTTTGGGCATGAATGCCCGACACTGCCGCACCAAACCGCTGCCCAAAATGATGTTTCGGCGCATTCGAAGCAGAGTTTCTACAGAACGAACCAATGTTCCCACACACCGATTCGAGCAAACACCCATGACCTGGCTTCCCCTCTCCCAGCTCAACGAAACCGAACACAGCTGGCGCATCCAAGGCAACACCGTCCAATTCGGCGGCACCGGCACCTACCGCAAACTGCGCGGCTGCGACCCCGCCACCTTCGAAGTATTCGCCGAACCGGGCAGCCTGATTGCCCGCGACCGCAACCACGTCTACCATGGCGCCGAACTGCTTTCCGCCGTGCAGCGCGACAGCTTCGCCCATCTCGGCGAGGGCTATTGGCGCGACGCCAATGCCATATATTGCGAATACGAAACCGCCCTTCGCCCGCTCAAAGGCAGCGATGCCGCCACTTTCCGCCATCTCGGCGAAGGCTACGCCGCCGATCGCGCACAAGCCTACTACGGCGGCAGCAAAATCCAGTCCGCCAATCCCCTGGCACTCCGCCTGCTTCACGGCCTCTACGCCACCGACGGCAACACCGTCTTCTTTGACGGCAAACCCCTGAAAGGCAGCGACCCGCAAACCTGGCGCGAAGCAGCGGGCGAGGCTGGCAAACACAGCTTTTCTCACGACGCCAAACACGTCTACAAAACCAACCGCATCCTACCCGATGCAGACCCCGCCGAATGGGATACCGCCAAAGCCGCCGCCCACGCCGCCGAAGAAGCAGCCCGCCATGCCGAAAATTCCGCCAAAATAAGCGAACTGCTGAAAACCCTTTGGCAAAACGGGCAAACCGACTAAGCCAAAGGCTACCTGAAAACAAACAAAGCACTTTCTCACCAAGCTATAGTGGATTAAATTTAAATCAGGACAAGGCGGCGAGCCGCAGACAGTACAGATAGTACGGCAAGGCGAGCCAACGCTGTACCGGTTTAAATTTAATTCGCTATAAAATACAGCCGCAAACCAGCATCCTGTCCAACTGCCCCACCTACCCATATGTTCAGGTAGCCTCTAAAGAGCCCTTCCCATGACCCAGCTAAAAGACCCCACCCTCCTGCGCACCCGGTGCTACATCAACGGCCAATGGCTTGATGCCGATAGCGGCCGCACCATTGCCGTATCCAACCCCGCCACCGGCGAAACCATCGGCAGCGTGCCCGATATGGGCGCGGCGGAAGCCGAACGCGCGGTGGCTGACGCCCAAACCGCCCTGCCCGCCTGGCGTGCGCTCACAGCCAAACAGCGCAGCCAAATCCTGCGCCGTTGGTTTGATTTGATGATGGAGGCGCAGGAAGACCTCGCCACCCTGCTCACGCTGGAGCAAGGCAAGCCGCTGGCCGAAGCGCGCGGCGAAATTGCCTATGGCGCGTCCTACATCGAGTGGTATGCCGAAGAGGCCAAACGCGTGTATGGCGACACCATCCCCGGCCCCGCGCCCGATAAGCGTATTTTGGTGCTCAAGCAGCCTATCGGCGTGTGTGCTGCGATTACACCGTGGAACTTCCCCAACGCTATGATCACGCGCAAAGCCGCGCCTGCGCTGGCTGCCGGCTGCACCTTCATCATCCGCCCCGCTTCGCAAACGCCGTTTTCCGCGCTGGCCATCGCCGCCCTGGCCGAGCGCGCCGGCATTCCGGCGGGTGTGTTCAATGTGATCACCGGCTCGTCACGCGAAATCGGCCGTGTGCTCACCGAAAGCGATGCGGTGAAAAAATTCAGTTTCACCGGCTCCACCGCCATCGGCCGCCAGTTGCAGGCGCAATGTGCTTCCACCATCAAAAAAACCTCGATGGAGCTGGGCGGTAACGCGCCGTTTATCGTGTTCGACGATGCCGACATCGATGCCGCAGTCTCCGGCGCGATTGCCTGCAAATTCCGCAACGCAGGCCAAACCTGCGTGTGCGCCAACCGCATCTATGTGCAAAGCGGCGTGTATGACGAATTTGTCCGCAAATTCGCCCAGGCGGCAGGCTACCTGAAAGTGGGCAACGGTTTGGAAAGCGGCACGGAATGCGGCCCGCTGATTGATGAGGCCGCGCTGGCCAAAGTGGAAGAACACCTGGCCGACGCGCTCGCCCGAGGCGGCGAAGTAGTTGCCGGCGGCGCGCGCCACCCGGCAGGCAGACTCTTCTTCCAGCCCACCGTTATCCGCCACGCCCATGCCGGCATGAAAGTGGCGCGCGAAGAAACCTTCGGCCCGCTCGCCCCCGTGTTCCGTTTCGAGAGCGAAGCAGACGTATTGCAACAGGCCAACGCCACCGAATACGGCCTGGCCGCCTATTGCTACACACGCAGCCTCGGCACGGCCACGCACATGATGGAAGGCTTGGAATACGGCATGGTCGGCATCAACACCGGCGTGATTTCCAACGAAGCCGCCCCATTCGGCGGCGTGAAGCAGTCGGGCATCGGCCGCGAAGGCGGCAAATACGGGCTGGACGAATATTTGGCAACCAAATACGTAATGCTGTCGGTTTAATACAGCAGGCTACCTGAAAAGCGTCCGCTGCAACACAGTGAAACGATGATTGGCGCAGCCAAGGCTCAGTTTCTGCAAAACGAAAACATGGCACAAATTTTCAGGTAGCCTTTGCGCCAGTCCTTTATAATGTGCGCATTTGCTCGGCGGGTTAAACCAAAATTCGGCGCACTGCCACACCAATTCCGGCTGCAAGCATCATCCCAATAACGAATTAAGATTTTCAGGTAGCCCCAAAGAGGCTACCTGAAAACGGAAAGCACACAAATGAAATTTATCGACGAAGCCAAAATCGAAGTTGCCGCCGGACGCGGCGGCAACGGCGCTGTCAGCTTCCGCCGCGAAAAATACGTTCCGCGCGGCGGCCCAGACGGCGGCGACGGCGGGCGCGGCGGCAGCGTGTTCGCCCTAGCCAGCGAAAACGTAAACACCTTGGTGGAATACCGTTTCGTGAAACGCTATCAGGCGCAAAACGGCGAAAAAGGCCACGGCTCCGACCGCTACGGCGCCGGTGCCGACGATATCGAGCTGCAAATGCCCGTGGGCACACTGATCCGCGATGCCGATACCGGCGAAATCGTGGCCGACCTCACGCAACACGGCCAGCGCGTTTGCCTGGCACGCGGCGGCAAAGGCGGCTTGGGCAACATCCATTTCAAATCTTCGGTTAACCGTGCACCCAAACAAGCCACGCCCGGCGAACCCGGCGAAGCGCGCCGCCTGCTGTTGGAATTGAAAGTGCTGGCCGATGTCGGCCTGTTGGGCATGCCCAATGCCGGCAAATCCACCCTGATCCGCGCCGTATCTGCCGCCCGCCCCAAAGTGGCTGATTATCCCTTCACCACACTGCACCCCAACCTAGGTGTGGTGCGCGTGGACGAAGGCCAAAGCTTTGTGATGGCCGACATCCCCGGCCTGATTGAAGGCGCGGCCGAAGGCGCCGGACTGGGACACCGCTTTTTGAAACACCTTTCGCGCACCGGCCTCTTGCTGCACGTGGTAGACTTAGCCCCGTTCGACGAAGCCGTCAGCCCCGCCGCCGAAGCACTAGCCATCATCAACGAGCTGAAAAAATATGATGACGAACTGTTCGACAAACCGCGCTGGTTAGTACTGAACAAACTGGACATGCTCACGCCGGAAGAGGCTGCCGAACGCAAAGCCGAATTCCTCGAAGCCATCGGTTGGGATTATCCCGCCCCCGGCGAGCCTGGCTTCAATTGGCAAACCCCGCGCCTGTTTGAAATCAGCGCACTCGCCCATCAGGGCACACAGGAATTGGTGCGGCAAATCGGGCAGTATCTGGCCGAGAAGAAACAACTGGCTGCAGCAGAGGCTAACCAACAGACCAATGCTGCACCGCAAATCTCAGAAACCAACGATTATTCGGTGTTGCAGCCGGAATAATTTCATGTAAAGGAAATATCATGATTGTAGGAAAACTTATCAACTGGGTTATCGTAATCGGTGTGGCATACGGCTCATATCAATACCTAAGCACCGGGGATGTTACCTTTGGCGGCCCACCCAAAGAAACTGTGCTCAAATTGGCCAATCAGGCCAACCGAAACTTAGGTCCTAAAGAACACCTAACCACAGGCCATGCTTGTGTGAGAAAAGGTGGCGGCATGATCAAACAAGGTATTTTTCACTGCGAAATCAGGCTATTCAATGGCTTAGCCTCCTACGACACCCCTCCAAAAGCAACCTATACAATCTCTCTCACCAAACGAAACCGCCAATGGCAAGTTATTCACCAATCGCCGTATAAACCCTTTACCAACACGCTGTAAGCATACGGCATCCTCGTGCTGGTTTGCCACACTGCTTATCACAACAAAAGGACAGCCCATGAAACCTCTAGCCTACCTCCCCGCCCTATTGCTGCTGGCCGCCTGCGCCCCGCAAGAGAATACCACGCCAGCCTCTGCCCCGGCTGCCGCTTCCACAGTTGCTGCCTCCCAGCCTACCGCATCAGCTGCTTCCACCGCTGCACAACCCGACACCCAATGGGTCGGCCGCTACTACGGCGTGCTGCCCTGCGCCTCTTGCGAAGGCATCGAAACCACCTTGATATTGCAAGAAGACGGCAGTTACCAACTCACCGAAACTTACAAGCAACGCCAGCCGTTTACCGAAGAAACTGCCGGCCGCCTCACTTGGCGCAAACCGCAAGAAATATTCCAGCTCGACAAAGCCGGCGGCGAGCGGCTCTACCAAATCGGCAACGGCCAGATTTGGGCGCTGGATGCCGACGGCAAACAAGTGGAAGGCGAACTGGCCAACCTCTACATCCTGAAGCAGACCGCAAGCCAGCCTTGATCTTAGAGAAATCCAGCTTTGGCCTAGCCAAACCATTTCAGGTAGCCTTTATGCCTGCCAGTGCATAAAGGCTACCTGAAATTTTCACCATACAGAACCAAACACCGCACCAAACGCCCATGCCTCAGATCACCACCCACAGCACCCGCTTCACCCTGCAGGAAGGTGAAACCCTACTCGAAGCTTTGGAGCGTACCGGCCACGCAGTCGAATACCAATGCCGCAGCGGCTATTGCGGCTCCTGTCGCGTTAAACTCCTATCCGGCAGCGTTACATACCGAGAGTGCCCGCTGGCTCTGATTCTGCCCAACGAAATCCTCACCTGCTGCTGCACAGTAATAGAAGACATCCATATCGACTGCCACCAAAGCGAAAACCAGCCAGATTTATTCGAACCAGATCTGTTCGCCGACAACAGCAGCAAATAACACTAGCCTCGCCATTCATTATCCACATCCAACAAAAGGCTACCTGAAAACTTCAACCAAGTTTTCAGGTAGCCTTTAATTTCGTATCAACAACGGCCTTCGATTTGGCCAGATACTTGATGCTTAACGCCCGGTCTGTGCCGCCAGGCATTGCTCTTGCCGCTGCAGGAAGGCTTCGCTGCCGCCGAGTTTGTCCAGCTGCTGTTGCGGCGAGAGTTTGGGCAGGCTGCGGATGTCTTCCGTGCTGAGTTTTTGCACCGGCTCTTCCCACAGGCAGCGGCAGTAGGGTTCGAGTACACGATCGCTTTGGCCAGCGAGGCCGTGTTTGGCCAGATCGGCCTGCCATTGCGGCACGGCAGGCATATTTTGGATGCAGGCCTCCACGATACGGCGGCTGATGTCGGCATTATCCGGCGCATACAGGCGCGGCACGAGGGCAAAAGCGAGCACCAGCACCGCCGTTACCGACAGCCAGCCGATAAGGGTTCGGCGACGTTTACGGCGGGTGGCTTCATCTGTTTTCATCTCAGCCATGCAGGCTTTCCATACGCAGCATCATCACAGGCTTGAACACGTGCTCCAGCTCTTCGATTTGGGCAATGGCGGCCTTGATGTGCTTTTCTTTAGCCTGATGAGTGAGAATCACGATTTCGGCGTTTTCGTGGTTGATCACACCTTTTTGCAACAGGGCTTCGATGGAGATGCTTTGTTCGGCAAGGATACGGCCGATATTGGCCACCACGCCGGGTTTGTCTTGTGCCGATACGCGCAGGTAGTAGCTGCTGGTGATTTCATCGATTGGCAACACGGGCAGTTCTTCGTTGCTGCGGAAAGCCAACGGCGGCACGCGCTGCTCGCTGGCGGCGTTCATCAAGCGGGCGGTGTCGATGATGTCGGCCACCACGGCGCTGGCAGTGGGGGCAGCACCGGCACCGGCACCGTAATACAAGGTTTCGCCCACCATATTGGATTGCACCAGCACAGCGTTCATCACGCCTTCCACCTGCGCCAACAGGCGGCACTCCGGCACGAGCGTGGGGTGTACGCGCAGTTCGATACCCTCATCGGTTTTACGGGTGATGCCCAGCAGTTTGATGCGGTAGCCCAGCTCTTCAGCGTAGCGGATGTCTTGGCTTTCCAGCTTACTGATGCCTTCCAGGTAGCAGTGTTGGAAATTAATCGGCGTGCCGAACGCAAGCGCGGACATAATGCTCAGTTTGTGCGCCGCATCGTGGCCTTCGATATCGAAAGTCGGATCGGCTTCGGCATAGCCCAGCTCCTGTGCCTGCTTGAGCACGTCGGCAAACGGGCTGCCGTGGGAGCGCATATTGCTCAGGATGAAGTTGCTGGTGCCGTTGATGATGCCGGCCACCGATTTGATGCGGTTGGCAGCCAGGCCTTCGCGCAGGGCTTTGATGATCGGGATGCCGCCGGCCACCGCCGCTTCAAACATCACCATCACATTTTTTTCCGACGCCAGCGCGAAAATTTCGTTGCCGTATTCGGCCAAGAGTTTTTTGTTGGCGGTGACCACGTGTTTGCCGTTTTCGATGGCGCACAACACCACTTCGCGTGCCGTATCCGTACCGCCGATCAGCTCCACCACGATATCCACATCCGCGCTGCGGGCTACCTGAAACACATCGTCCGACACCACCGTGTCACTCGGGCATAGTTTGCGGATACGGTCGGTGTTGTGGCTGGCGGCCATACTGATGCGCACTTCGCGCCCCAGGCGGCGCGTGATTTCCTGCGCGTTTTCCGACAACAATTTGGCCGTACCGCCACCGACGGTACCCATCCCCAAGATGCCAATTCTAATTGGTTGCATGCTGACTCCTTGTTATGATTACGGCTGCGCCGAGCGCCAATTTGCCGTTTTGCTCTAAAATATGCCGGCCTGCCATGCGGGCGGCCAAGCTAATAAACAGTAAAATAAAATCCGAAAGCGGACAGAAAGCCGCTATCTTAGCTGAAAACCACGCTTTTTACACCTTTTAATAGAAACACTTACACTTTTAACCACACTGCCTCGAAGCCAAGCTTTGCAATCTCCTTGCAGCCTATGCTTTTAGGTAGCCTCCAACCCATTCAAACACAAACAAATTATGCTGATTCAAGAACACCAGCCCACTTCCGCCTGCCACATTGGCCACTATCAACGCGGCCAAATCGAAATTGATGGCCATATCTACCGCCAAGCCATATTGCTTGACGGCAGCGGCAGCGTGCAAACCGTTACCCTGGCCTCTGCAGCCGAGCTACAAGCTGCAGACCTAGCCCGCGCCGCTGCAAGCCGGCCCGAAGTAATCCTCATCGGTACTGGCGAGCGGCAACAGTTTTTACACCCGCGCATTGCCGCCGCTGCAAGCGGCATCGGCGTGGAATGCATGCACACCGCTGCCGCCGTGCGCACCTACCTGTTGCTGCAAAGCGAAGGCCGACGTGTGTGGGCATGGTTGTGGCCGTAATGCAGCAGGTAAGATGGCGCAGAATTTTCAGGTAGCCGCTGCAACAGGCTACTTGAAAATGTGGGTTTAAATAAAGAATGAGACAAGGCGGCAAGCCGCAGACAGTACACGCGTTACGGCCAGGCAAGCCAACGCCGTAGCATTCTTATGCTAACCCACTATAATAAAGGCTACCTGAAAACATATCGCCGTTTTCAGGTAGCCTTTTTGCCGTACGCGTTCCTATTGCGGGTCTAAGCCTTGCAAGATACGCTGTGCTTCGGCCGCACTGAGGTTGTAGCGGTAGTAGCGGCGGTAGAAATCTTGGGTTTTGGCTGTCATGTCCACATCGCTAAACCGTTGCGGATGCAGCATCTTGGCTGCCCACAATACTTGCAGGGCGGCTTCGGTACTGTAGCGGTCCCAGCCGAATGTGCCGATCGGGTTGGCGTGCAAGCGGTTGTTCTGTACAGCTTTGATGCTTTGCCAGGCCGGGTCTTGTTTGATGCGGGCGATGGCCTGCGCGGCGTTGCGCCCACCCACGATGATCACGTCGGGATTAGCCTGAACAATGGCTTCCATCGACACTTCGCTCAAGTTGGCCTGTTCGGGCAACGCGGGGCGACCGCCTGCAATGCGTATCCATTCGCCGATGATCGAACGACCGCCGTCAATGCGGCGCAGGTTGGCACCGCCGGTGAGGTGCAGCACGGTGGGTTTCTGCGCGTCGCTCAGATTGGCCAGCCGGCTGCGTACGAACCGCAGGTTGCCGTCTAATTCGGCGTTGTATTGGCGGGCGATTTGCGGGGCGTTGCCGCCAATCACGTCGGCAGTGATGCGTACGGTTTGCTTGAGGCCGTTAAAGTCTTGGAAGCGCACCAGCACGGGCTTCATCCCGGCGCGCCGCACCTGCTGCTGCATGGCGGGCTGGGAAAGCAGCACCACATCAGGGCGCACGCCGAGCAGCGCTTCGCTCTGCACAGTTTGGCCGTTGCTCAAGGCAGGCACGTTTTGAATACGCGGATACACTTTGGCAAACCACGGCAGGTTGCGGACGGCTTCGGTGGTGGCCACCAGTTTGTCGGCACCGCCGAGCATCAGCACCACTTGGTTGTTGGCCGGCCACAGGTCGGCAATGCGGTTTACCTGTTGCGGCAGTTCTACACTTTGGTTGTTGATGTCGCGCACGGTACGAGCGTGCACGGGCTGGAAGGCGAGCAGTAGGCCGGTAAACAGGGCGGCGCTGAGTTTGCTTGGTGTTGAAAACATGGTTTTTCCTTTTTGCTTGAGAGCTTGGGGTGGAATTGAAGGCTACCTGAAAGCATTAGCATCAACGGAGTTAAAACAAGTTTTTGGTTTCAGGTAGCCTGAAATTTGGCCGTTCACAATTGCGCCACGGCGCACACGCGGCGCGGCCAATCGGGCACGTCGAGCAGGCGCAGGCCGACGCCGTAGAGTTGTTCCAGCCTTTCGTTACTCAAAATATCGGCGGTGTTGCCGGCCTGCAGCGTGCCGTCACGACCCAGGATGGCGGTTTGGCTGTGCGGCAGGCGGCCGTGCAGGAGCAGCGGATGTTCGGGATTGTGCGAGGTCATGATGATGGTGTAGCCGCGTTCGGACAAATCCGCCACCAGCCGCAGGGTTTGCACGGCGTTGCCGTAATCGAGTGCAGAAGTGGGCTCGTCAAATAAAATCAATTCAGGCTGCTGCACCAGCACTTTGGCGATATTGGCCAGCTGCTTCTCACCGCCGCTGGTTTCCATATATATATGCCCGGCCAGGTGGGCGATATTCAGCGTTTCCAAAGCCTGCATGGCGGCAGCGTAGTCTTCATCTTTCGGCTTGGCAGCCAAACTCAAATGAGCGGCGCGCCCCAGCACCACATAATCCAACACGCTGTAGCGGTAGGTTTGCGGCGCGGCCTGCGACACATAGCCCACCAGCCGCGCAATCTGGCGCGGCCGCATAGCCTGCACGTTTTGCCCGTTCAGCAGAACGCGCCCCTGCTGCGGGGCAAGTAGGCCGGCGATGCAGTTGAGCAGGGTGGATTTGCCCGCGCCGTTGCGGCCGAGCAGTGTGAGCAGCGTGCCGCGTTCGATGTGCAGATTGACGCCGTTGAGCACGGGGCGGCCGCGGTAGGCGTAATGCAGGTTTTCGATGTTCAGCATGGTTTGTTTGGGTTATTTCTAATCCGGGCTTGGGCTACCTGAAAGCAGGATTCTGCGCGGCACAAACAAGTAAAACAGGTTTGCCGGAATCGGGCGGGCAGATTTTAACTTCGTTGAAGCTCACGCTTTCAGGTAGCCTGCAATGCAGCCTGTGTACAGCCGCCCAAATCAAAAGGTTGGCTGGCTGCGACTAATCCGCCACTTTCTGCCGCACCAGCACCCAGGCGAAAAACGGTGCGCCGATGAAACCAGTGATGATGCCCAGCGGAATTTCCTGTTCATACAGATTGCGCGCCAGTGTGTCGGTGCACAGCAGAAACAGTGCGCCGGCCAAGATGGAGAGCGGCAGCGTGCGCAGGTTGTTGTCGCCCGCCGCCAGCCGCGCCAAGTGCGGCACCACCAAGCCCAGCCAGCCGATGGTGCCGCTCAGGCACACCGCCGAGGCAGTCAGCAGCGTGGCGCACACCACCATAATCGTGCGTTCGCGCCGGATTTCCGCCCCCACCAGCCGCGCTTCCCTATCGCCCAGCGACAACACATTGATGCGCCAACGCATCGCCACCAGCACGCCGGCGGCCAGCAGCATTACCGGCACCAGCGCCGCCAGATTGCCGTATTCCGATTTTGCCAGGCTGCCCATCTGCCAATACACGATTTCCGCCAGCTCGGTTTCCGGATCGGCCAGATATTTCATCAACCCCAGCGTGGCCGACATAAAGCCCGACACCACAATCCCCGCCAGCACCAAAATCACTGCCGAATCGCGCCCTATCAGCCGAGGTAGCGCTAAAGTCATCACCACAGCCAACAACCCGCCGGCAAAGGCCGCTGCTTGAGTGCCCCAAATGCTCCAGCCGAGCAGAATCGACAACGCCGCGCCTACGCAAGCACCAGAAGACACGCCAAGCAAATCGGGCGACACCAGCGGGTTGCGGAAAATTCCCTGATAAGTTGCGCCCGAAGCCGCCAGCGCCGCGCCCACCAGCATGGCTGCCAAAATACGCGGCAGGCGCAAATTCAACACAATATTGGCCTGCACCTCGTCGGCCTGAATCTGCGGCAGGCTTGCTGCAAAGGGCAAATGCCACTCAGATGCCAGCTGCACCGTCCCCTGCATCAGGCTGCGCCACACCCCGCCCGGTGGCACGGGATAGCGCCCCCACGACAGGGAAAACAACACCGCCAGCAGCAACAGGCAGGCAAGAGTGGCCATCAGCAGCAGATAGCCGGCAGAACGTTTGGGCGGCGGCACAGACATAAGGCATCGGAAACAGGCAGGGAAAACTGCCGCATTCTATCTGCAAGGCAAACCTCGTTTTATCGTACGAAAGGAGTATGCCCCGCCTTCCCCTTCCGGCGGATGCGGCGTGCGAGTGCCAGCATGGCTGCAGGCCGCCAATTTCCGCTCCACCACCCAGCCTGCCGCATAGCCGATAGGACTAGTCCTTCCGCCTGATGGTTTCCACCGCGCCAAAAACCGATTATCCGCCCCCGCAAAACTCGGCAACCATGCCGCGCCTGCCGAAACAATATTTTCAGGTAGCCTCTGATGCACAGCAGGCTACCTGAAAACTATCTCTCTACTTACTTTTGAACAAACCGCTCACAAGGACTCACGCCAAATGCAAACCAAGTTGTTCCGCCTCACCGTGCTCAACGCACTCCTTCTCTCTGGTTTCGCCACTGCCGAAACCGCACCTGCTGCCAGCGAACCTATTGCCGACAGTGCCGAGCTGGAAACCATCTATATCACTGCCGAAGCCCAAGTTAAACAGCAGCTTGGTTCCTCGCTAATCACCAAGCAAGACCTGCAGCGCACGCCGGTGAGCAACGACATTTCCGAAATCGTCAGCAAAATGCCCGGCGTTACCCTCAGCACCAACTCGCCCGGCGGCACACGCGGCAACAAACGCCAAATCGACATCCGCGCCATGGGCCCGGAAAACACACTGATTCTGATCGACGGCAAACCCGTGCGCTCGCGCAATGCCGAACGCTACGGCCGCGGCGGCGTGCGCAACACGCGCGGTGATTCCAACTGGGTACCGCCCGAAATGATTGAAAAAATCGAAGTGTTGCGCGGCCCCGCCGCTGCCCGCTACGGCTCCGGCGCCATGGGCGGCGTGGTAAACATCCGCACCAAATCCATCACCCGCGAATTCCACGGCAGCGTAGGCACCTATATCGAACAGCCGCAGAGCGGTACCGGCCAAGGCGCTACCCGCCGTGCCAACTTCATCGTATCCGGCCCCATCGTGCAAGACACCCTCGGCTTCCGCCTCTACGGTAGCCTCAACAAAACCAGCCCCGATGATTTCGACATCAACAACAGCGTAAACACCGGCACGGCTCTGAGCGCCGGCCGCGAAGGCGTGCGCAACCGCGACATCGCCGGCCGCCTGCAATGGGACATCAGCCCCACCCAACGCCTTACCTTCGATGCCTCCTACAGCCGCCAAGGCAATATCTACAACGGCGACACTCAAAGCAGCAACGTACTCGTTCCGGCCGTGCGCAACGTTGCCTTCCCGCTTATCGGCACAGAAACCGCCCGCCTCTACCGCCAAAGCTACACCCTTACCCACCGCGGCAACTGGGAATGGGGCGACTTGGAAAGCTACATCAGCTTCGACAAAACCGTAAACAGCCGCCTGCCCGAAGGCCTGCTCGGCAGCACCGAGGGTGCCTACAACAGCACCACCGGCTTTTCCGACAGTATCCTGAAAAACTACCGCTTCGGCAGCCGTGCCGATTTGCCTTTGGGGCGCCATACCCTCACCGTGGGCGCGGAAGGCGGCCGCTCCGTGCTCGACGATTCCGCCTCCATGAAGCAAACCATGCAAACCTACGGCAACATCCCCTGGCTCGCCAGCACCGGCCGCAGCGGCAAAGGCAGCCAGAATGATTTTGCCATCTATGTGGAAGACAATATTTCCCTCAACCAAGGCCGCACCTTCCTGACCCCTGGCCTGCGCTGGGACTACAACACCGCCTTCGGCTCCACCTTCTCCCCCTCGTTCAACTTCTCCCACGCCCTGAACGACAACTGGCGGATTAAAGGCGGCATCGCCCGCGCCTTCAAAGCGCCCAACTTATACCAAACCCAGCCCAACTACATGCTGACCAATGCCAGCCACGGCTGCCCCATCGACGAACACAACCGCTGGGACAACCCCAACGCACAAAATAACAGTGCCACCGGCGGCACCGGCGCAGGCAACGATCAGCGCCCCACCGACCCCTATCTCAACAACCGCCCAGGCGGCTTCGACTGGGGCCGTGCCTGCTACTTTGTCGGCAATAAAGACATCAAACCCGAAACCAGTATCAATAAAGAAATCGGTTTCGAGTTCAACAAAGACGGCTACCTCGCCTCGCTGGCCTATTTCCACAACGACTACCGCAACCGCATCGTCGACAACGGCGAATTCGTAACCACTATTGATGCCCCGCCCGGCGGCTATAACCGCGACGTGCGCCGCAGCAATAACCGCGCCGGCATCAACATCTGGCGCAACTACACCGCCACCAACGTGTACCAATGGGGCAACCGCGGCAAAGCCGTACTCGCCGGCTTCGAAGGCAACGTAACCCTGCCGCTGATTCGCGACAAACTGAACTTCAGCACCAACTTCACTTATTTTCAGCGTAACGAAGAGAAGTTCTACGGTAATCCCGTATCGATTGTGCCCAAATACACCATCAACAGCGCACTCAATTGGCAAATCACTCCCGAATGGGACTTAAACGCCACCTACACCTACTACGGCCGCCAAAAAACCGGCTCTCGGCCCACCCGCTTCATCGACGTGTACTATGAAGACGGCGGCAGCAAGCTGAAAGAGCATGAACTGGGCAGCTACGGCGTGTTCGGACTCAACGTCGGCTACAACTGGAAAGACACCGTCAGCCTGCGTGCCGGCGTGAACAACCTGTTCGACAAAACCATCCTGCGTACCGCCGGCACCGCCCGCACCTACAACGAACGCCGCCGCAGCTTCTTCTTTAACGCCCGCTATTCGTTTTAAAGGCGGATAGCCAAACCCGCGGTCTAACATAAAAAAGGCTACCTGAAACCTGGCAGCAGCTCTGCTGCACCACGTTTTCAGGTAACCTTTTCTAGCACTACTCTCTCGCTATAAATTGATACAAAACAACCTATCCAGCCAAAACATCCCCATCCTCCGCCAATTCCCGCATCCACCCGTTTGCCACAAACGACACTGCCCGATTACCCGCCACGATAAAGTGATCCAACAACCGCACATCCAGCAGCGCCAATGCCTGTTGCAGGCGACGGGTGAAGGCTAAATCTGCTGGCGAAGGCTCGGTCGAGCCGCCAGGGTGATTGTGCGCGATAATCAGCGAAGCGGCATGATGGCTCAGGGCAAGCTTTGCCACCTCGCGGATATACACCGTGTTTTCCGCCACCGTGCCGCGCGACAATTCCTGAAATGCAATCAACTTATGACTGCTGCTCAACAGCATCGCCACGCTCACTTCCACCGGCTCATGCGCCAATTGCAGCACCAGATAATTGGCCACTGCGTCTGGCGAGTTGAAAGCGGGTGTATCGCGCATTTCCTCGGCCAGCAGGCGCCGCCCGATTTCTCGTACCACGGCAAACTGGCAATACGCCGCTTCGCCCATGCCCTTGTGCATCGTCAGTTCGGCGGCAGGTGCGGAAAGCAGTCGGTTGAGTGAGCCAAATTCCTGTAACAGATAACGTGCCAAATCCACCGCACTCATCCCCTGCGTGCCTACCCGCAACAGGATGGCCAACAGTTCCGCATCGCTTAATGCTCCCGCGCCGCGATGCAACAGTTTCTCGCGCGGCCGTTCGTTTTCTGGCCAATGTTTAATGCCCATCTTAATTTCCCTTTATGCGTATCGCGTTAACTAGCGGATTATACAAGAGCAACACAATTCCAACGCTTATAAACAATCCTGACAAAGCAAGCCTGCCGCGCATACGGTTTGACCTGCCTCATAAAAAGAACTTTACTCATCGATAGCTTGCGTAAAAAGGTTGGAAAAAGCTGCGCCAAACGGCTACAATTCGCCATCTTTTTTCAGTTTTCACCCACCCTGTATGGGAAGTATCCCGCCAGGAGGAGGCTACCTGAAAAAGTTTGAACAAAAATAATCGGAGTAAAATAAACTATGGCAACTAAAGGACAAATGTTACAAGATCCTTTTCTAAACGCACTGCGCAAAGAACATGTGCCGGTATCCATTTATTTGGTGAACGGTATCAAACTACAAGGACAGGTAGAGTCGTTTGACCAATATGTGGTGTTGCTGCGCAACACCTCGGTAACGCAAATGGTGTACAAACACGCGATTTCCACCATTGTTCCGGCACGCGCCGTGAGCCTGCAGCCGCCCGCCGAGCAGAAACCTGCCGCCGACGCCGAGCAATAAACAGGCATCCCCAGCGCACTGGCTGTTGCTTACAGGCAGTGCGTTTTGCTTATTCATACGCCGCCCGCATCCATTGCCTGTGCGGGCGGTTTGAAAGAATCCAACCATGTCCCAAACCATCGCACTCATCGGCGCCATGCCGCCGGAAATCGCTCTGCTCAAAGAAAATCTACAAAATCTGCGCAGCGAACATGTGGCCGATTTCGATATCTACTGCGGCGAGTACGCCGGCAAAAATGTTGTGTTGGCTTTAAGTGGTATTGGCAAAGTCAATGCCGCACTCAGCACCGCCCTGGTGCTGCAACGCCATCAACCCGATTTTGTCATCAACACCGGTAGTGCTGGCGGCTTGGGTAGCGAGCTAAAAGTGGGCGATGTAGTAATCGGCACGCAAACCGCGCATCATGATGTGGATGTTACTGCTTTCGGTTACGCCATCGGTCATGTACCGCGTATGCCTGCACGCTTCGAGTCCGATTCTGCCCTATGCGCCGCTGCCGAAAAAGCCGCCGCCGCATTCGAGCACGCTGCCGTGCACCGTGGACTGATTGTGAGTGGTGACCAATTCGTGCATAGCAGCGAATCCGTGGCTGAAGTGCGCCGCTATTTTACCGATGTACAGGCAGTGGAAATGGAAGCCGCCGCCATCGCCCAAAGCTGCCACCGCTTCGGCGTGCCGTTTGTAGTGATCCGCGCCATTTCCGACCTCGCCGATGAAGAAGCCGATACCAGCTTTGAAACCTTTTTGAAAACAGCCTCCGTGCATTCAGCCCAAATGGTATTGCAGCTGATTGAAGCGCTTTGAGGCTACCTGAAAAACTAAACCGGCATAAAAACAAACAGCTACCCGTTCAGTGCGGCACGGTCATGCTGCCCGCCTGCCGCCAAGAGGCTACCTGAAAATGCACCCGCCCTATAGCCAGCCAGCACTGATTGCTATCGGCGCCACTCTCGGCGCCTTGTTGCGCTGGCAACTGGGTTTGCGTTTCAATCCGCTGTTTGCCCAGTTCGCTGTCGGCACCTGGCTGGCCAACCTGATCGGCTGCCTGCTGGCCGGCATAATATTGGGCTTGCTGTTAGTCGGCAAGCCGCTTACCCAGCCGCTGCAAAATGCACTGATAATGGGCTTTCTCGGCAGTCTCACCACCTTTTCCGCACTTTCCAGCGAGGTGTCCGACCGCCTGCTGCACAAAGACTGGCTGCATGCCGGCCTGATTCTGTCGCTGCACACCATATGCGGCATCGCCGCCACCTTGCTGGCCGCTGCTGCCGTGCAGCGCTTAATCCGAAGCTAAATTACAGATTTTTATTGTTTATCTACCGAAACTGAAAACATCATGAACTTATCTCATCTCCTCAACCACGAAGCCGAACAAGCCTTTGCCGCTGCCGGTATCGAAGGCGCGCCGGTAGTGTTGCAGCCGGCTAAAAACCCCGAATTCGGCGATTTCCAAATTAACGGCGTGATGGGCGCTGCCAAACAGCGCAAGCAAAACCCGCGCGAGCTGGCGCAGAAAGTGGTCGACGCGCTGGGCGGCAACGAGCTGATTGCCTCCTCCGAAGTAGCCGGCCCCGGCTTCATCAACCTGCGCCTGAACCCGCAATTTTTGGCCAAACAAGTACACGCCGCCCTGCAAAGCGGCCGCCTCGGCGTGGCACAGGCTGCCGCACCGCAAACCATCGTTATCGACTACTCCTCACCCAACCTGGCCAAAGAAATGCATGTCGGCCACCTGCGCTCCAGCATCATCGGCGACAGCCTCAACCGCGTCCACTCCTTCCTCGGCCACCATGTGATTGCGCAAAACCACGTGGGCGACTGGGGCACCCAATTCGGCATGTTAGTGGCCTATTTGGTAGAACAGCAGGCGCAGAACGAACATTTCGAACTGGCCGACTTAGAACAGTTCTACCGCAACGCCAAAGTGCGTTTCGACGAAGACCCGGCCTTTGCCGACACCGCGCGCGAATACGTGGTGAAACTGCAAAGCGGCGACGAAGCCGTGCTCGCCCTGTGGCGGCAGTTTGTGGCCATGTCGCTCAAACACGCGCAGAACGTATACAACCGGCTCGGCGTGCTGCTCAAACCCGAAGACGTGCGCGGCGAGTCTTCCTACAATGCCGACTTGCAGCCCGTGGTAGACGAACTCTTGGCCAGCGGCTTAGCCGTGAACGACGGCGGCACCAAAGTAGTCTTCCTCGACGAATTCAAAAACAAAGAAGGCGACCCCGCCGCCTTCATCATCCAGAAGCAAGGCGGTGGCTTCCTCTACGCCACCACCGATTTGGCCTGCATCCGCTACCGCGTGCGCGAACTCAAAGCCGACCACATCATCTATGTAGTGGACACCCGCCAAAGCCTGCATTTTGCCCAGCTTTTCGCCGCCTCGCGCAAAGCCGGCTGGCTACCTGAAAACGTGAAAGCCGAATTCATCGGCTTCGGCACTATGATGGGCAAAGACGGCAAGCCCTTCAAAACCCGCAGCGGCGACACCGTGAAGCTGGTTGAACTGCTCGATGAAGCCGTAGAGCGCGCCACCGCCCTGGTGAAAGAGAAAAACCCTGAGCTGGATGATGCCACCGCCGCCCAAATCGGCCGCAGCGTGGGCATCGGCGCCGTGAAATACGCCGATTTGAGCAAAAACCGCACCAGCGACTACATCTTCGATTGGGACAACATGCTCTCCTTCGAAGGCAACACCGCCCCCTACCTGCAATACGCCTACACCCGCGTGCAAAGCGTGTTGAAAAAAGCCGGCGAATGGAACCGAACCGAACAGCCCGTATTCACCGAACCTTTGGAATGCCAGCTTGCCGCCGAACTTTTGAAGTTTGAAGACGTGCTGCAAACCGTGGCCGACAGTTCCTACCCGCACTATCTCGCCGCCTACCTCTACCAAGTGGCCAGCCTGTTCTCCCGCTTCTACGAAGCCTGCCCCATCCTCAAAGCCGAGGGCAGCGTCCGCAACACCCGCCTGCAGCTGGCGGCCCTCACCGGCCAGACCCTGCAAACCGGCCTCAGCCTCTTGGGCATCGACACGCTAGAAGTGATGTAAGCCTTTATCGCTGCATAATAAACAGGCTACCTGAAATTTTTCAGGTAGCCTGTTCTTTTGTTTTGCACCCATTTATTTTCAGGTAGCCTTTCCCCCGCGCCAAGCGATAAAATGCCACCCGTTTTCCACCCTAATCAACCCAAGGACCAACATGCAATTCCATCTCCACTCCGCCACCCTGCCCGCCGACCAAGCTGCCCGCCTGTTTTTGTGCACCGCCGCCCCGGCCGATGAAACCGCCGCCCTGCTCTACGGCACGCTCACCGAAAGCGAACCCTTCGCCGTCGCCCGCACGCCCGCCAACGGCAGCTTTGCCGACACCGCCGTACTCAAACTCGACAACACGGGGCACGATACGCTGGCCAAAGCCTTCCGCCATGCCGCCGGTTGGGCACAGAAACAGCCTGCGCTTGCCATCGATTTGAGCACCTTCTCCGCTGACGAATTGAGCGATGCCCTCAGCGTGCTCACCACCGCGCTGGGCGAAGCCGTATACCGTTTCGACCGCTTCAAAAAAACCGCCAAACCCGCCGCCCTGCAACAAAGCCGATTTCTACTCCCCCGCAGCCGACCAATCCGCCCAAGATGCACTCAGCCGCGCCCAAGCCCTGCTGCACGGTATCAATTTATGCAAAGACCTCGGCAACACCGCCGGCAACATCTGCACGCCCGCCTATTTGGCCGATACCGCCCGCGCCGAAGCCCAAGCCGCCGGAGCATCTGCCAAAATCCTCGGCGCCGACTACATCCGAGAACACATGGGCTCGTTTTGGTCGGTAGCCAAAGGCAGCGCCCAAGAGCCGCGCTTAATCGAGCTTTCCTACTTCGGTGCACCCGATAAGAACGCCGCGCCCGTCGTGCTGGTGGGCAAAGGCGTAACCTTCGACAGCGGCGGCATCTCCCTCAAGCCCGGTGCCGAAATGGACGAAATGAAATTCGATATGTGCGGCGCTGCCAGCGTAATCGGCACATTCATTGCCGCCGCCCGCGCCAAACTGCCCGTCAACCTCATTGCCGTCGCCCCCGCCTGCGAAAACATGCCCGATGCCGCCGCCAACAAGCCCGGCGACATCGTAACCGCCATGGACGGCACCACCATCGAAATCCTCAACACCGATGCCGAAGGCCGCCTAATCCTGTGCGACGCCCTCACCTATGCCGCCCAATTCAAGCCCGCCGCCCTCATCGACGTGGCCACCCTCACCGGCGCCTGCGTCATCGCGCTGGGCAGTGCCGCCAGCGGCCTGGTGGCCAACAATCAGGAACTGGCCGACAGCCTGCTCGCAGCAGCCCGCCAAAGCGGTGACAAAGCCTGGCAGCTACCCTTGTTTGAAGAATACAGTGAGCAGCTCAAATCCAACTTTGCCGACCTGCAAAATATCGGCGGCCGCCCCGCCGGCACCCTCACCGCCGCCGCCTTCCTCGCCCACTTCACCCAAGAGCAAACCTGGGCGCACCTCGACATCGCCGGCACTGCCTGGAAATCCGGCAAAGAAAAAGGCGCCACCGGCCGCCCCGTGCCGCTCTTATGGCAATACCTCTGCAACCTAGCCGGCGTGTAAGGCGGCAGCCGTCAATTTCAGGTAGCCTGTGGCAAGAAGCAGGCTACCTGAAACCTAACTTCCACCAAACCAACCTATCTGCACCAGAACCATTATGAAAAAACTCACTCCCATCCTTATCCTCACCGCTACCATCAGCGCCGCTCATGCTGCGCCTCTCAACGAAGCCCAACTTGCCGGCCAATGGCGTTGCACCACAGAATACCCCAGCATCTATGCCACCGTTACCGACAGCCTCACCCTCCGCCCCAACCACTACGCCAACAGTATTGGCGACTATACCTTCCGCCGCCAAGGCCTTGACTTCCGTTTCCAGCAAAGCGCCACTGGCACCTGGCAACTATCCAACGATACCCTGATCCTCGTCTGGAACAGCAATCGTGCCCGCCCGCAGCATGATGCTGCTACCCGCCAAACCATCGGCAACAATCTAGAACTCCGTAACATAGAGCACCACATCGCCACCATCCTCGATAGTGATCGCCAGGCCAAAACAATCACCCTGCGCATCGACAGCCTCGATGCCAGCACCATGCGTCAAACCCAAATCGACGACCAAACCGGTCAAGAAATGGCACAAAGCATCTGCCGCCGTTTGCCGAACTGAAGCTTGAGCAAAACCAACCAGCTGGGTATCGGCTCACCCATACTAGGCAAACGCCCAACCCTTTCATTCACACCTGCTCTGTTTTATTTTCCATTTTTCAGGTAGCATCCCGCCCTCGAAAAGGCTACCTGAAATACAACTTCCATTCCAACTCAAGGATTTTAATGAAAAAACTACTTCCCCTCTTGCTTGCCCTCTCAGCCCTGCCCACTGCACTCTATGCCGCGCCGGCCGACGATGCCGCGCGCATTAGTACGCTGGAGCGGCGCATTGCCGATTTGGAAGCACGCATTGCCGTGTTGGAGCGCAATCAGTCTGCGCACAACGGCAATGTGCGCGAAGTCATCATTGAGCACCGCTCAGGCCGCAATCCTACTTATGTGTGCAGCATTACCCCGTTCCGCAAAACCTATGAAGCCACCAGCCACAACGAAGGCCTCGCCCGCACCCAAGTCCGCCGCGCCTGCCAAGCCTCGGAAAATGCGATTTTCTGCGAGGATTCAGATATTAAATGCCGCCGTTATGATTGATTCTGGCAAGTGTGGCCATCGCTAATCAAATGGCAATCAATATAAGGCGAGCCAACGCTGTCGCAGAAGTTAAATGGATTGGCTATAAGGCAAGGCTCAATAAAAATAGGCTACCTGAAAACATAGCTCCAATCGAGCTAAACCTTTCAGGTAGCCTTTTTATCTTGAATGGCAAACTTGCCATCCGCCGAATCAAGCCAGCGCATCCACAACGGGCGTAAGCCATACTTTACGGTTAAAGCCGCCAGCAAACCCACCAGCAGCGCCCCGGCCATATCCAGCGGCCAATGCACGCCCAGATACACCCGCGACCACGCCACGCTCATTGCCACCATCAAACCGGCCACGCCCACCAGCCGCGTTGTGGCAAACAGGCACATGCTCATCAGCGGGGCAGTCAGCGAAGTCATGTGTTTGCTGGGGAAAGACGAGGTTGCGCTGTGCGCCAGAAAATTAGTGCCCAACTGCATATCAAACGGCCGCGGCACATGCCAGCCCTTACGGATCAGATAGGTTGCCGCCATGCCCAACAGCAGGCTGCACAGCACATTCAACCAAACAACTCGCCGACGCCGATGTTTCCAAACCAAATAAACCGCCACCGCAACCAGCGTGATGGCGGTTAAATACTCTGCTATCAGCAAAGCCATCACTATGGCGCCGGGATGGTCATCATGATCGGCATTAATAAACAGAAACAAGGATTGGTTGATCGCGTGCAAAAACTCCATGCCCAGCCCTCTCAAGATCATTCAGATAAATCGAACTATACTTATCTATAATTAGCAAAGAATTAGGGAATATTTAAGCTTATTTAACCCGACAACCATGTATAACCATATTCCACCTTTATACTGCCATGGATAGCAGCTGACGCAACAAGCTGCCGCTAAGCCATGTTCCACAGAATTTTGCTGCGTTTTTCAAATATCTGAACTATTCCTATTGAACCACCCCATATTCTCATTTCTGCCACACATACCAAAAGGCTACCTGAAAACTTTCGGGTAGCCTTTTTCTCTCTGCTATTTAAACGTGCCTTATGCGCCCAAGAACCAGAATTTCAATGCCCACAACACAGCCACGCCCCACACCATGGGCGGTACGTCGCGAGATCGGCCACAACACAGTTTCACCAAGGCATAGCTGATGAAGCCCATGGCGATACCGTCGGCAATCGAATAGGAAAACGGCATAAACACCATGGTGAGAAAGGCGGGTGCGGCTTCAGTCATGTCGTTCCAGTCGATTTCCGTGGCCGAACGCATCATGTGGATGCCGATATACAACAGCGCAGGCGCAGTGGCGAAGGCAGGCACGGCTTCGGCCAGCGGTGAAAACCACAGGCAGGCGAGCATCAGCACGCCCACGGTAACGGCAGTGAGCCCGGTACGGCCGCCCGCAGCCACGCCGGAGGCGCTTTCCACATAAGGCGTGGTAGAGGAAGTGCCCAGCGCCGCCCCAGCCACGATGGCCACGGAATCGGCAAACAGGGCTTTTTTCAAGCGCGGCAGTTTGCCGTTTTCCAACAGGCCGGCACGGTGCGCCACGCCCACCAGCGTGCCGGTGCTGTCGAACAAGTCCACCAGGAAAAATACGAAAATCACCGCAATCAGGCTACCTGAAAACAGATGGTTGAAATCCATTTGCATAAAGGTGGGCGCCATGCTGGGAATGGCCGATACCACACGCTCGAAGCGGGTAAGCCCCAGCGGCACCGCCAGCAGGGTAACGCCCAAAATGCCGATGATGATGGCGCCGCGCACGCGGAAATAATCCAGCACCACGATGATGAAAAAGCCCAGCAGCGCCAAGAGCATCGGCCAATTCGGCGTATACATGCCTGGCTGTCCTTCCACCGGCAGGCGGAATTCGCCCATGTGCACCAGCGTGGCCTCATTGCCCACCACCACGCCCGAGCCTTTGAGCGCAATCAGTGCCAAAAACAGGCCGATACCGGCGGCAATCGCCATTTTCAGACTCATCGGCAGCGCGTTCACCAACATTTCGCGCACTTTCAAAAAGCTGAACAAAATAAAGATAATGCCAGACACAAACACCGCCGCCAGCGCCACCTGCCACGGCACGCCCATACCTTTAACCACGCTGAAGGTGAAATAGGCATTCAGCCCCATGCCGGGCGCCAATGCAATCGGATAATTGGCCAGCGCGCCCATAATCAGGCAGCCGATGGCAGCGGAAATGCATGTGGCCACGAACACCGCACCAAAATCCATCCCCGCCTGCGACAGGGTGTGCGGATTCACCACGACGATATAGCACATGGTGAGGAAGGTGGTGAGCCCCGCCATCAGCTCAGTGCGGATGGTGGTTTTGTTTTCGGAAAGTTTGAAATAATGGTCTAGAAAGGATTGCATGATGTTTCGGGTTGGGTTGGGAAAGGGTTGATATAAAGGGTTCTTACGAGATTAAGCTCCGGTTTTATTTTCAGGTAGCCTCTGTCTCTTTTGCTTTGTGTTTGACGCGTTATAAAGGCTACCTGAAAACGTCTGCCGAACATTTTTCAGGTAGCCTCAGTAATTAGCCGTGCGGCCGGCGTACGGTTTTATCCATCCAATCAAACAGCTCGTCTAAGTCGTAATCGCCGCTGTGCGGTACGTCCCACGGCAATGCGAAGTCCACCCGTTTACCGCTGTTTTGCAGCTTGGCGGTGAGGATGGCGGCTATGGCCAGCGAGGTATCGCTATCGGCCGTGCCAACGCGGATACGCCAATGCTGTGGTGCGGTGTGGCGGCTAATGTAGTGCATCGGGTTCATCAGCTTCACCGTCTGCGGGTCGGCCAAGGTGGCTTGCGCATTGGCACGGTGTTGGTAGGAGAAGGCGGTGAAGTGCTGTTTGTCGGTGGTGGCGGTGCCGAACAGTTGATTTTCGCCGCTGCTCAAATCCAACGCATCGAAAGCGGGCGGGGTTTTCTGGCGGCCGGCGGCGCGGGCATAGGCGGCAAAGTCCACGGCACTCACTTTACCGTTGCGGATAGTGAGCCAGTTGCGGCTGCTCAAGTCTTTGCCTGCATCCAGCTGGCTTTGGGCCGAGCGGCGCAGGAAGGAGGCAATATAGTTTTTAAAGCTGCCGTTACCCTGCGCATCTAACCGCAGTGCCCGGCCTTGCGGATCACGCAGGCGCAGGCTGTTCACATAGGCTGGGAATTGGGTTTTAAGGCTACCTGAAATTTGGATTTGCTCGTTGGTGAGCGTACCGTTTACCAATTTGCGTTCAACATGGTAATCGATCATGGAAATATCCATTTTTTGGTAGTCATTCACACCATTAAACTGCCATTCATAGGCAGCATCGGCATGATCTAAAATGGAAATCGGGCAATAGGCGGAAACGGCGAAAATATGGTCTTTGGCCGGAGCGGCACCAAGCTGTTGCAGATAGGGCTCGTAGTCGGCCTGATTACTGCTGGCACCGAGCAACACAGATAGGGCACCGCCCGCGCTGGTGCCGTTAGAGATAATTTTTTCGGCATCACCGGCCATCACCGCATCGTTGAAACGCAAATAACGCACGGCTGCTTTCAAATCAACAATCGCGGCAGGCGCTTTGCCGGTGGCGGCGGTGCGGCCGCGCGCGCCGGGCGAGGCCACCACATAGCCTCTGGCCAAAGCAACCTGCATGGCGTCAACCTGCCCTTCTTTGCTTGGGCCGAAACCACCCTGCCCCGGCACACCGGCTTTGGCCGGCATATAGCCGCCGATTTGGTTGGGCAGGAAAATGGGTGCGGTTTGTGCGGTGTAGCCGTTGATGCTGCCGCCGTTGAAATAGGCTTCGGGGATGTAGATATTGATGGCCTGATGAACACTGTCGGCCGGATTAGCCACATACACGATATTTTCATAGGCACGATAGGCTACGGTTTGGCCGTTTACTACGGTGCTTTGGCGGGTGTAGTTTTGAGTGCGGAAATCGAGGCCGTACCCTTGGCTGACTTCGATGGTTTTTGCCGCACTGCTGCCGCAAGCCAGCGCCAAGATACCGGCCAACAGGGTGGTTTTGAATTTTATCATGTTGTTCCTTTCTGCATACCCGAAAAGCACGATTGTACGCCTAAAATGCTGACAGGCTACCTGAAAACATGCACCTCGAATCCGTGGCAAGAAAATACCGAAGCGCACTGCTTTACAAACCCGCCTCATGAACTATCGCAGCTATTTCAGCCGAAGCCTGCTCCGACAAACGGGGGTTCTGCCGTATCCAGGCGCGGGTTTGCGCATTGAGCGGCACAACCCGCTGCCGATCACCAGCTTGTTTCATAACAAATTCAAATATTTGATGGAAATAGATATCGCGATAGGCGCACAATCTAGCTGCATTGCCGGCATAACAGCGATTCATATAGGCAGGCCAGGTTTGCATAAGCTGGCGCCGAGCTCTTTGATTAAACACATTTTCTGCCTGTTTACTCGTATTCAGCCGCCGCTCTTGTTCGGGCGACATCACGGCCAAATTCGCCAGCACGATATTACTCAGCTCGTTTTCAATATATTCGCTTGTTAGCTGAACCTGCTGATAGATTTCATCCTGGTCGAAACCCTGCTGATTTTCGGCATAGGCAGGGGCAAGCAACAAACCCAATAGCGCGGTTATCGCGATTTTCTTCATGCTTATCCTTCCTAGTAAATTTTCAGGTAGCCTGTTGTTTACTTCACCAACTCGCCGCGTAACGAGAAGGTAAAAGCTTCGGTGATTTCAATCTCCACCATTTGGTTGATGAGCGACACATCGCCGGTAAAGTTCACCACGCGGTTGTTGGCAGTGCGGGCTTGGAGCTGGTCGGGATCTTTTTTGGAGATGCCTTCCACCAAACAGCGCTGCACTGTGCCGAGCATGGTTTGGTTGATGCGGGCGGTTTCCGCTTCAATCACTTCGTTCAGCGCTTCGAGGCGGCGCACTTTTTCTTCGTGCGGCGTGTCGTCGGGCAGGTTGGCCGCGGGCGTGCCGGGGCGCGGGCTGTAAATAAAGACGAAGCTCAAATCGAAGGCGATGTCTTTCACCAGCTTCAGTGTTTGCTCGAACTCGCGCTCGGTTTCGCCGGGGAAGCCGACGATGAAGTCGCTGCTCAGGCACAAATCGGGGCGGATGGCGCGCAGTTTGCGGATGATGGATTTGTATTCCAAGGCGGTGTAACCGCGTTTCATCGCGCTCAATACGCGGTCGGAACCGCTTTGAATCGGCAGGTGCAGGTGCGACACCAGCTTGGGCAGGTCGCGGTAGCATTCGATGATGGCATCGGAAAATTCGCGCGGGTGACTGGTGGTGAAGCGCAGGCGTTCGATGCCGGGGATTTCGTGGACGATGCGCAGCAGTGTGGCAAAGTCGCAGATTTCGCCGTTGTCCATTTCGCCGCGATAGGCGTTCACGTTCTGCCCCAATAAGTTGATTTCTTTAACACCTTGCTGCGCCAGGCCGGCGATTTCAGTCAGCACATCGCCCAGCGGGCGGGAGAATTCTTCGCCGCGCGTATAGGGCACCACACAAAAGCTGCAATATTTGGAGCAGCCTTCCATGATGGAGATGAACGCGCTGCCGCCGTCCACACGGGCAGGAGGTAGGTGGTCGAATTTTTCGATTTCGGGGAAGGAAATATCCACCTGCGAATGGCCGGTGGTTTCTTTATCCACAATCATTTTGGGCAGGCGGTGCAGTGTTTGTGGGCCGAACACCACGTCCACATAAGGCGCGCGCTCGATAATTGCTGCACCTTCCTGAGAGGCGACGCAGCCCGCCACACCAATGATTACGTTTGGATTTTTCTGTTTAATGGGTTTGATGCGGCCAAGATCGGAAAACACTTTTTCCTGCGCTTTTTCGCGCACGGAACAAGTGTTAAACAGGATGATGTCGGCGTTGTCCGGCTCGGCAACCTGCTCGATGCCGCCATGTTCTTCAGCAAGGACAGCGAGCATTTTGTCGCTGTCGTATTCGTTCATTTGGCAGCCGAAGGTGCGGATATAGACTTTTTTCATGGTTTGGTTCTTCTTTCAGGTGTCCCGTAATTGCGGGGCTGATGGTTTACGGAGGCGGCATTATACGCAGTGTGCCTCTGGATGAAAAGGCAGAATTAAAACAAAATGATGTGGCATGATTTAAGGCTACCTGAAACCCTGCCAAAGCGAGAGATTTCTTTCAGGTAGCCTTATTGCATGAAGCCAGCAACTCTATTCGCGGTTGCGGCCGTGCCAAAAATAGCGCAGCACAAAGCCGGGAAAGGCGAACACTAAATAAAGGCACACCACCGCCACATAAAACTGCCAATGCTGGCGGTGCACGCTGCCGGCCTGTGCCTCCAGCATATAGGCCAGCAAAGCCACAAAGGCAAAACCGGCCAGCAGCTCCGGCAAATGGTGGATAAAGCGTTTTTCAGGTAGCCTTTTAAGGCCAAACCAGCGCTGCGTAACAAACGGCAGGTTGGCGCACACCAAGGCCACCAGCAACAGCAGATACATAGCCGCAGTCATCGCTCTGCCCTGCCCAGTGTTGATTTAGAAGGTTTTTCCCAGCGCATATATGCACCAATCCATCAGCAGGCTCGGCATCAGGCCGAACAGAAGCAAAGCCAAGGCACAGGCGGAAAGCAGCACCCTGCCCCCTACACACATAACCGGGGCTTGTACCGGCTCGACGGCTTCGTCCATATACATCACTTTCACCACGCGCAGGTAGTAGAACACGCCAATCAGCGACATCACCACCGCAAACACCGCCGGCCACACAAAACCTTGTCCAACCAATGCTTTCAACACGCTGAATTTGGCATAGAAACCGGCCAGCGGCGGAATACCTGCCATGCTGAACATCACCAGCAGCATCAGGAAAGCATACCAGGGATGGCGTTGGTTCAGGCCGGCCAAATCAACGATTTCCTCGCAGTCGCGCCCTTCGCGCGAGAGCAGCATCAACACACCGAAGCCGGTGAGCGCCATCAGCGCATAAGTGAGCGCGTAATACAGTGCGGCACTGAAGCCTTCAAGGCCGCCCATAAACGCCAGCAGCACAAAGCCCATATGCGATACCGTGGAATAGGCCAGCATACGTTTGATATTGGTCTGCATCACGGCAGCCAGGTTGCCCACCAAGAGCGAAGCCAGCGCCAACATATTCAGCATCGGCACCCAATCGGTGTGCAGAGCGCCCAGGCCGGTAACCAAAATGCGGAAGGCAAATACTGCAGCTGCGATTTTCGGCGCCGTACCCACCAACGCGGTAACGGCCGTACTGGAGCCGTGATACACGTCCGGCACCCACATATGGAACGGCACTGCGCCCAGCTTGAACGCCACTGCCACCACCACAAACACCAAGCCCAGCTTCAGCAGCCACGGATTGGCCGACTGCCCCAACCCTGCCATCAGCACTTCCGGCAAGAGCAGCGATCCGGTTGCGCCATAAATCATGGAGATGCCATACAGCAGCAGGCCGGAAGCCAGCGCACCGAGCACGAAATACTTCAATGCCGCCTCGCTGGCGCGGGTATCCTCGCGGCGCAGTGCAATCAGTGCATACAGCGACAACGATAAGAGTTCCAAACCGATATACAGGGTGAGGAAATGGTTGGCGCTCACCATCACGCACATTCCCAACAACGCAAACATAGTGAGCGAATAGAATTCGCCTTTATAAATTTGGCGCGCTTTCAGGTAGCCTCTCGACACCACGAACAACACCAGCACCACGGCATAAACCGCGAGCTTGGCCACATACGACATACCGTCCAACACAAACATTGCATTGAAGGTTTCCACCGGTTCTCCCGGCCATAAGGCTACCTGAAAAACCGCAGCGGCCAGCACGCCCAATATGGCCAGGCCGGCAGTGATGCCGCGCTTTTCGTCCGGCAGCCACAAATCCACCAGCAGCACCGCGCACAATGCCGTGAGCAGCACGATTTCGGGCATGGTGGGGATTAAGTTCAGATCAGTCCAGTTCATTCACACACCTCAAATCTTGCTTTGCGCCACATGCGCGATCAAATCGTTGGCCGCCTGATGCACCATGGCGATAAACGGCTCCGGCCACAGGCCCATGCCCAGCACGGTGGCGGCGAGGATGGCCAGGATGGCGAATTCGCGCCGGTTGATGTCTTTCATTTCGGCCACATGCGGGTTGGTCACCGTGCCGAAAATCACGCGCTTATACATCCACAGCGTGTATGCCGCGCCCAAAATCAGCGTCAGTGCGGCCAGCGCACCCACAAACAAGTTATAGTTCACCGCGCCCATAATCACCATAAATTCGCCCACGAAGCCCGAAGTGGCAGGCAGGCCAGCGTTGGCCATGGCAAACAGCATCATGAAAGCGGCAAATTTCGGCATCACGGTAACCACGCCGCCGTAGTCGGCAATGTTGCGGCTGTGCAGGCGGTCGTACATCACGCCGATGCAGAAGAACATGGCGGCGGAAACAAAACCGTGCGAAATCATCTGCATAATCGCGCCTTTCAACGCCCACGGCTGCAACTGCACCTGATTGGTAAACAGGAACATACCCAGGGTCACGAAACCCATGTGGCTGATGGAGGAATAGGCCACCAGTTTTTTCATATCGGTTTGTGCCAAAGCCACCATGCCGATGTAGATCACCGCAATCAGGCTGAGCACGATGATGGCGGGGGCGAAATAGCGCGAAGCATCGGGCAGGATGGGCAGGATGAAGCGCAAAAAGCCGTATGCGCCGAGTTTCAGCGTAATCGCCGCCAGCACCATCGAACCGCCGGTGGGTGCTTCCACGTGCGCGTCGGGCAGCCAGGTGTGCACCGGGAACATCGGCACTTTCACCGCAAACGACAGGAAGAAGGCGGCAAACAGAATCTGTTGGGTAAACAGCGGAATTTGTTTGATATTTTGGAAATCTTCAATCGCAAAGCTGCCGCCGGTTTGCAGCGACAAATACACCAAGGCCACCAGCATCAGCAGCGAGCCCATCAGCGTGTAGAGGAAGAGTTTCACCGAGGCATATACGCGGCGCGGCCCGCCCCATACGCCGATAATCAGATACAGCGGAATCAGCATGCCTTCGAAGAAAATATAGAACAGCATGGCATCGCGGGCGGCAAACGCGCCGTTGATCAGGCCGGACATAATCAGGAAGGCCGCCATGTATTGCGCCACCTTTTTCTGAATCACTTCCCAGCCCGCAAGCACCACCATCAACGTGATGAAGGCGTTGAGGATGACAAACAGCACGGAAATGCCGTCCACGCCCAGCGCGTAGTTGATGTTGAGCGCGGGAATCCACGCATAAAACTCGGCAAACTGGAAGCCGCCGCTCAAGCGGTCGAACTGCGTAAACAGCGGCAACGTAACCAGAAAACCGGCCAGCGCGCCGACAAAAGCCAGTATCCGCGCCAAGGGGGCACGGCGGTCGCAGCCGGTAGCCAGCACCAATAATCCGGCGGCTATCGGCAGCCAGATTGCCAAGCTGAGAAGATGGTTAGAAAACATAGTTGTAACCTGTGGTTTGAATAAATAAATCGTCGTTTTTCTGCGTTTGCCGCTTTTCAGACGGCCTCAAACAGCCTAAACGCTGCCCTCTTTCTCAATCACCAAAATCCGCGCTTCGCCGCGCGGGTGGGCGACGTGTTCCGCGCCGATGCCGGCATAGAAGATGTCGCCGCTTTGCAGCCGTGCCACGCGTTCTTCGCCGTTTTCGCGGTAGTGCATGTCCACTTCGCCATCCATCACGGCAAACACTTCCTCGCCATCGTTCACATGCCATTTGTAGGGCCGGTTCGTCCAATGCAGGCGCACGGTGGTGCCGTTTAGATTGGCGATGCTGCGCGCGCCCCATGCCCTCTCGGCGGTGAATTCGGCGGAACGGATGATGTCGGTTGCGCTCATTTTGTCCTCTGTGTGTGGTGTTTTCAGACGGCCTTTTAGTTTTCAGGTAGCCTTAATTACCTGTCCCGCCCGAACGGTTTACTTCCTGCTCGAAACGGATAAAGGCGGCAATCATGGCCTGCCACACGGCTTCTGCCACATCGGGCGACAAGCCTGCCGCCGCTGCCTGTTCGCGCCGTACCTTCAGCACCTGCGCCACCCTTTCGGGCGCGGCCACAGCCTGCGCGTCGTGCTTGGGTTTCAGACGGCCTGCCTGTGCAACCAACCGCTGCCGCCGCGCCAGCAAGCCGATGAGCTGGCTGTCCAGCGCGTCAATCGCCTGCCGCACTTCGGCTAGGGTATCGGGCAAAATATCGGCATCCATTTTTCAGGTAGCCTTTATCTGAACCAAAGCTGCCAGAAGAACACCACAATCAGCACCAACACGCCGGAAACCATGGCGGCGGCGTAGGTGTAGATGAAGCCGGTTTGCAGGCGCCGCACCTGTCCTGCCACCACGCCGACCAGTTTGGCCGCACCATTTACCAAGCCGTTGTCGATGATTGCGGTATCGACGGCCTTCCAGAAGAAAGTACCCAGCGCGCGCGTGCCTTTGGCAAACACGGCGAAGTAGATGTTGTCGAGGTAGTATTTGTTTTCAAACAGCACATACACCGGGCGGAAGGTCTGCGCGATTTTGGCGGGCAGCTGCGGCGCTTTCACATACAGGAACCACGCGGCCAATACGCCGCCGATGGCCAGATACAGCACGGGCGTGTGCAGGCTGTGAGACACCATGGTCATTGCGCCGTGAAATTCTTCCTTCATGATGTGCATCACCGGATGCAGCTCGTGATTGACATAAATCACGTCTTTAAAGAAATCGCCGTACAGCATCGGCTCGATGGCGATGTAGCCGATAATCACGGACGGAATCGCCAGCAAAATCAGCGGCAGAGTAACCACCCACGGGCTTTCGTGCGGGTTGTCGGACGGTTTCAGGCCGTGGTCGTCGTCATGGTCATGCTTGGCCTCACGCCAGCGTTCTTTACCGTGGAAGACGATAAAGTATTGGCGGAAGGCGTAAAACGCGGTAACGAATACGCTGGCCAGCACGGCGAAATAGGCGAAACTGCTGCCGGGCAGGTTGCTGGCATGCACCGCTTCGATAATCGAATCTTTGGAATAGAAACCGGAGAACAGCGGCGTACCGATGAGGGCGAGGTTGCCCAGCAGCATGGTGAACCAAGTAATCGGCATGTATTTGCGCAGGCCGCCCATATTGCGCATGTCCTGGTCGTGGTGCATACCGATAATCACGCTACCCGCCGCCAAGAACAGCAAGGCTTTGAAGAAGGCGTGGGTCATCACATGGAACATGGCCACGGAATAGGCGGACACGCCCAAGGCCACGGTCATATAACCGAGCTGCGATAAGGTGGAATAGGCTACCACGCGTTTGATGTCGTTTTGAATCGTGCCGAGGAAGCCCATAAACAGCGCGGTAATCGCGCCAATCACCATAATCACGCTCAGCGCGGTGGTGGAGAGCTCATACATCGGCGACATGCGCGACACCATAAACAGGCCGGCGGTTACCATGGTGGCGGCGTGAATCAGCGCGGAAATCGGGGTCGGGCCTTCCATGGAATCGGGCAGCCACACATGCAGCGGGAATTGGGCGGATTTACCCATCGCGCCGACAAACAGCAAAAGGCAGGTGATGGTAATCAAATCCCAGCCGAACAAGGTGCTGCCGACCACGTTGGGCAGGTAGGCGAACACGTCGGCATAGCGCAGGCTGCCGCCGAAATAGGCCAGCACCAAGCCGATGCCGAGCACGAAACCGAAGTCGCCCACGCGGTTGACCAAAAAGGCTTTCAGGTTGGCGAAAATCGCGCTGTCGCGTTTGAAATAGAAGCCGATTAGGAGGTAGGACACCAAACCGACCGCTTCCCAGCCGAAGAAAAGCTGGATGAAGTTATTGGACATAATCAGCATCAGCATGCTGAAGGTAAACAAAGAGATATAACTGAAGAAGCGTTGGTAGCCGACTTCTTCGTCCGCCATATAGCCGATGGTGTAGATGTGCACCATGAGCGACACGGAAGTAACCACCACCATCATCAGCGCGGTGAGGCTGTCCACCAGGAAGCCGACCGAGAAATCCAACCCGTTCATGGTCAGCCAGGTATAGACGTTTTCATCAAACTTGGCACGGCTGCCGTCGATAAACCCGCACAGCACATAGGCCGACAGCACGGCGGATACGGCAACGCCGAGTATGGTAACCGTGTGCGCGCCCCGGCGGCCGATGGTATTGCCGAACAGCCCGGCCAGCAAACAGCCCGCCAAGGGCGTGAGGGCGATGATGAGGTATAAAGTCATGTCAGTCATGTTGTTGCCATCCTTACGGATAAATCTTTCAATTTTGTGCGGCTCATTTTCAGACGGCCTCTTTGGCAGCTGTCTGTCAGGCTACTTGAAACTTTCAGACGGCCTGTTTTCAGGTAGCCCTAGCCTTTGAGGCTGTCCAAATCCGTTACGTTGATCGTGTTGCGGTTGCGGTATACCAAAACCATAATCGCCAGGCCGATGGCGGATTCGGCCGCGGCCACGGTGAGCACGAAGAAGACGAAAATCTGCCCCGCGCTGTCGCCGAGGTAGCGCGAGAAGGCGATAAAGTTGAAGTTCACCGCCAGCAGCATCAGTTCGATCGACATCAGCAAAATCAGCACGTTTTTGCGGTTCATGAAAATGCCCATCGCGCTGATGCCGAACAACAGGGCGGACAGCACCAGATAATGCGTAATCGTAATCATGCTTTGCCCTCCCCTTTAGCGGCGTCGGATTCGGCGGCTTCGCCGTTGTTTTCTTCGCTTTCAGACGGCCTCTGTACCACGGCTTCCATTTTCACCATGCGCAAGCGGCCTTTGTTGGCATCCACTTTAACCTGGTCGGCCGGATTGATGTATTTCGGCTTGAAGGTTTTGCGGTGTACCAGCGCGATGGCGGCCACCATACCCAGCACCAGCAGCACGGCCGCCAGCTCGAAAGGCAGCAGGTAGGTGGTGTAAATCTGCGTGCCTAGCTCGCGCACGTTGCTGTGGTCGGCCGGCACGTCGTTCATCTGGCCGAAGGCGGCCAAATCGGTGGCAGGCGCAACCAAAATCATAATCAGGGCCACAGCCATCAGCACGCCGACTACGGCGGCCACCGGCGCGTTGCGCCAGAAGCCTTTGCGCATTTCCTCCACGTCGATGTTGAGCATCATCACCACGAACAGGAACAGCACCATCACCGCGCCCACATACACCACCACCAGCGTGATGCCGAGGAATTCGGCCTGCATCAGCATCCACATCATCGCGCTCATACAGAAAGTGAGCACCAGATACAGCGCGGCATGCACCGGGTTTTTCACGGTTACGGTTTTCAGCGCGCCGAACAGGATGATGGCGGCCAACAGGTAAAACAGAATAAGTTGAAAGTTCATATTTTTGCACTTTCCGTTTCGGGATATTTCAATCGGTTTTGCTTTGCGTTTCGGCTTGGCCGGACGCGGTTTATTGCTTGCGCCAATAGTTTAAAAATTCATCTGCCAGGCCTTCCGGGTTGGCGCGTTCCGTCCACGACAAGGGGGCATCGTAATACTCCAATTCGTGTACCAGCACGGGAATATTTTTACCGAACGTTCCGGCGATCACGCCCTCGGCAAACAGGCGTTGCACCACGGCGACTTGGGTTTCGACAAAGGCCTGGTAAAACTCGTTCGATTTCTCGTCTATTCCACTGCTTTCGTCTTCATCGTCGCCGTCAAACATGGCTTCGTATTGTTCTTCGGTGTAGGCAAAGGGCGCGTTTGCCAGCCATGCTTGGAGTTCTTGGTTGTTTCTATATGCGTCTATGCCCAACAATTCGACTTCGTCTTGCAGCCAATAGGCATAATTCCACTTGGCTTCGTCATCCTGATTAAGCGTCTCACCCTTCTTGCCTTCAAACTGCCCGCAAGTGTTGTAGCTGACCGAAAGGCCGGGCAGCCACTCATCACCGCCCCGCACCCAGAACGATAAGGCATATACATCATCCCGAATCTCTTCAGGCAGCCCGGCCAATGCGGCGGCGGTTTTCTGAAAAACCATATCGGCAAAGGCTTGTTGCTTATCCATTCTGTATTTCCTTCAATCACGGCTGCCGGAATATTGGGCTTCAGGCTACCTGAAAACTCTGCGGGCGTTCCGTTCTTTAACGGTACGGCGCATCGGCCGCTTTGCGCTTGGCGATTTCGGCTTCGTATTGATCGCCGATGGCTAGGAGCATCGGTTTGGTGAAGTGCAAATCGCCTTTTTTCTCGCCGTGGTATTCGAAGATATGGGTTTCCACAATCGCATCGGTCGGGCAGGCTTCTTCGCAGAAACCGCAGAAGATGCACTTGGTTAAATCGATGTCGTAGCGGGTGGTGCGGCGGGTGCCGTCTTCGCGCTCTTCGCTTTCAATATTGATTGCCATGGCGGGGCAGACGGCCTCGCACAGTTTGCAGGCAATACAGCGTTCTTCGCCGTTCGGATAGCGGCGTTGGGCATGTAGGCCGCGAAAGCGCACGGATTGCGGCGTTTTTTCTTCGGGGAAGTAAATCGTGTCTTTGCGGGCGAAGAAGTTTTTGAGCGTTACGCCCATGCCTTTCACCAATTCGCCCAGCAGGAAGGTTTTTACTAAATTAGCCATTTTCGGATGCTCTTTTCGGATTATTCTGTTTACAGGCCGTCTGAAAGCGGTTTTCTAACCTGCCGCGCCCACCATTTCTAAAAACTCGGCTTCGGTCAGCTTAGGGGTATCGTTGGCCAAGTCGTAATACGGAGCCTTGCAATCGATAAAGATTTGCGAGGTGGTTTCAAAGCCCGCGTTGTCGGCAAACAGCCCGGCGTTGATGTAGTAATCGTTGCCAACCTGCACAAACAGATGTGTGCCGCAGTGTTTGCAAAAACAGCGTTGCGCCCATTCGGACGACTGATAATGCGCAATATGCTCGCTGCCGGTGATTTCGGGCGACTGGGCGGCCAAAGTAAAAGACGCGCCGCTGCCCCATACGCGGCATTTTCCGCAATGGCAGGCGTGGAGTTCGCGGTTTTCGGCGGTTTCCAGTGATACTGCGCCACACAGGCATTGAGCTTTCATTAGGTTCTCTCGGTTTGAAACGGTTAAAAATTTGGGTTTCAGGCTACCTGAAAACTTTCAGACGGCCTCCCTGCCCTATTTCCACAAGCTCCACGGCGAAGCCATCCACAGGCCGTAGAAAACGATGGCGACAAAGCCGATGGGAATCAGCACTTTCCAGCCCAAACGCATGATTTGGTCGTAGCGGTAGCGCGGGAAAGTGGCGCGAATCCACAGATAGCCGTAGAGCACGAAGGCCATTTTGGCAAACATCCAAATCGGGCTGGGCGTGCCGACGATGCCCCAGCTTTGCGGGAAGGGCGACAGCCAGCCGCCGAGGAACATGATGGAGGTGAGCGCGCCGATTAGGATCATGAAGATGTATTCGGCGAGGAAAAACAGCGCAAAGGCGAAGCCGGAGTATTCAACGTGGAAACCGGCCACGATTTCGGATTCGCCCTCGGCCACGTCGAACGGGGCTCGGTTGGTTTCGGCCACGGCGGAAATCAGGTAGACGAGGAACACGGGGAACAGGGTGAACCAGTTCCACGAGAAAATCGAGCCGCCCGCGATACCGGTGCTTTGCGCGGCCACGATGTCGTTGAAGTTCAGGCTACCTGAAACCATGATCACGCACACCAGAGCCGCGCTCATAGCGATTTCGTAGGAAATGGTTTGCGCGGAAGAACGCATCGCACCGAGGAAGGCGTATTTGGAGTTGGACGCCCAGCCGGCAATAATCACGCCGTACACGGAAAGCGAGGTAATCATTAAGATATACAGCAGCCCGGCATCGACTTTGGTTAAAAGCCATTGGTCGGAAAACGGCACCACCGCCCACGCGGCAAACGAGGGCGCGAGCGAGAGCATGGGGCCGATGTAGAACAAGGCTTTATTGGACGAGCTGGGGCGGGTAACTTCTTTAAACAGCAGCTTCAACACGTCGGCAAACGGCTGAATCAAGCCCCACGGGCCGGTAACGTTCGGGCCGACGCGCAGCTGCATGAAGCCGATGACCTTACGCTCGAAGTAGGTCAGGTAGGCCACAGTCAGAATCAGCGGCACAAGGATAATCACGATTTTGACGACAATCGACACTAAGAGGCCGATGTCGTTGCCCGCCGCGCCGAACCAGCCGGCAAACAGGGCTTGAAACCATTCCTGCATCATCAGACTCCTTCCAGTTCAATCGCGTTCATCAGCCCGCCCAGCGCAGCGTTGGCCGGATGCTGCGGCAGGTGGACAACGTTAAGCGGCAAAGTGTTGTCGGCCACCACAGTTACGCGCACGCGGCTGCCGTTCTGCACGGCTTCGGCAGTTGCGCCGTCAGCCAAACCGAGCGCGGCCAGCGTATCGGGGTGGACGCGGGCGGCGGGCACTTGGGCGTGCGAGGTTTGCTGCAGGGCTTCGGCGCGGCGCACGATGGCATCGGTGTGGTAGATGCCCACGCCGCCGGTGCGGATCAGGCCTGCGGCGGCCGGAGCGGCTTCGCCCTGCCAGCTGCTGCGGTTGTTCAGTTTTTCAGGTAGCCTTTGGGCATCCAGCGCGTCGTGCAGGATTTGCTCGCTGCTGTCGTATTCGAAGCCTTCCAGCTCCAGCAGGTTGCCCAGCACGCGCAGGATTTTCCACAGCGGGCGGCTTTCGCCCAGGCCTTTTACTACGCCGTGGAAAGATTGCAGACGGCCTTCCATGTTGACGAAGCTGCCGGAAGTTTCGGTGAACGGGGCAATCGGCAGCAGCACGTCGCACACGTCAAGCAAGGTATCGCTGACGAACGGGGTGAACGCCATCACGCTCTTGGCCTGTTTCAGCGCGGCCACGGCGGCGGCTCCGCCTGCCACGTCGGCTTCCGGCTCAACGTTGAGCAACAGCACGGCCTGCTTCGGCGCGGCAATCATTTCGGCAATGCTGCCGCTGTCGGCGTTCAGCAAATCCGCACCCACGCTGTTGGCAGCCTGCGGCAGGATACCGAATGACGCGCCGGTTTGTTCGGCCAGCCTTTGGGCGGCGGCGCAAATTGCGGCGTAGTCGGGGTGGTTTTGCGCTTCCGCGCCGAGCAGGACGGCGGCTTTTTCCGCGTCTTTCAAACCGGCGTGAATCGGGTTGGCGGCATCAGCGGCGAGATTTTTCAGGTAGCCTGCCCATTGGTTCGGATGCAGGGTTTCCTGTGCGGCCAAGGGCATATGCAGTTGTTCTTTACGCGCGGCCACCACGCTGATTTTGCTGCCTTGGTTGGCGGCCACGCGCAGGCGGGCGGTGAGCAGCGGCTGCTCTTGGCGCAGGTTCGCACCCACCACCAGTACGGCTTGTGCATCGGAAAGGTCGGCGATATTGCAGCCCAGCCATTGCGCGCCTGCCAGCGTGCCTTTCAAACGGCCGTCTTGTTCGCGCAGGCGGGTGGAGAAGTGGCGGCTGCCGATGCCGTCGGCCAGTTTTTTCGCCAGATAGAGTTCTTCCAGCGTGTTCATGGGGTTGGCCCAAAAGCCGATTTGCTCTTGGTTGCCGTCTTTGGCGATGCATTCGATGCCGTTGCGCACGTATTCGAGCGCGGTTTGCCAGTCTACATCAATCCATTCGCCGCCTTGTTTGATTTTCGGGTTTTTCAGACGGCTTTCGTGGTTCAGGCCTTCGTAGGCGAAGCGGTCGCGGTCGGACAGCCAGCATTCGTTAATGGCTTCGTTTTCCAGCGGCAGCACGCGGCGCACGGTGTGTTCTTTGGTTTGCACAATCAGGTTGCTGCCCAATGCGTCGTGAGCGGACACGGATTTGCGGCGGTTCAATTCCCAGGAGCGGGCGTTGAAGCGGAAGGGTTTGCTGGTGAGCGCGCCCACGGGGCAGAGGTCGATAACGTTGCCGGAAAGTTCGGTTTCCACCGCGCGGCCGATGAAGGTGAGGATTTCGGAATGTTCGCCGCGGTTGGCGATGCCGATTTCCTGATTGCCGGCGATTTCTTCGGTGAAACGCACGCAGCGGGAACAGTGGATGCAGCGACTCATTTCCCGAGTAGAAATCAGCGGGCCCATGTCTTTGGCCACCACGGCGCGTTTGGCTTCGGTGTAGCGGGTAGTGGATTTGCCGTAACCGACAGCCAAATCCTGCAGCTGGCATTCGCCGCCCTTGTCGCACACGGGGCAGTCGAGCGGGTGGTTGATGAGCAGGAATTCCATCACGCCTTCCTGCGCTTGTTTGGCCATTTTGGAATGGGTATGCACCACCATGCCGTCGGTTACCGGCGTGGCGCAGGCGGGCAGAGGCTTGGGCGCTTTTTCCACTTCCACCAGGCACATTCGGCAGCTGGCGGCGATGGAAAGTTTTTTGTGGTAACAGAAGTGGGGGATGTAGGTGCCGAGCTTCTGCGCCGCTTCAATCACGGTCGCGCCCTGCTCTACCGATACTTCCTTACCGTCAATGCTGATTTGTAACATGGTGTATTTCCTACGTTACGGGTATTTAAAATTTTTAGTTGTGAGGCCGTCTGAAAAAAGGCGGCGGCCTGCGGGCTGTGTTTCAGGCAGCCTGTTTTCAGACGGCCTTTTTACTTTCAGTTAGCCCAATTATTCCGACAGCTAGCACCACTTGTGCTCTTTCATCGGTTTGCCGTGTTCGATGTAGTGGACGAATTCGTCGCGGTAGTGCTTCATGAAGCCGCGCACGGGGAAAACGGCGGCGTCGGCAAGGGCGCAGATGGTGCGGCCGGCCATGTTGTTGCCGATGCTTTCCAGGAGTTCGAGGTCTTCCATGCGGCCTTGGCCGTTTACGATGCGGTGAACGATGCGGTAGAGCCAGCCGGTGCCTTCGCGGCAGGGGGTACATTGGCCGCAAGATTCTTCGAAGTAGAAGTAGCTCAATCTTTCCAAGGCCTTAACCATGCACACGTCTTCGTCCATCACGATAACCGCACCCGAACCGAGCATGGAACCCGCTTTGGCGATGGCGTCGTAGTCCATGGTGAGGGTCATCATCATGTCGCCGGGAATCACGGGCGAAGACGAGCCGCCCGGAATAACGGCTTTCAGTTTTTTACCGCCGCGGACGCCGCCTGCCATGGCCAAAAGGTCGGCAAAGGGCGTACCGAGCGGCACTTCGTAGTTACCCGGGCGTTCAACGTGGCCGGACACGGAGAAGAGCTTGGTACCACCTGCATTGGGAATGCCTTTGTCGGCAAAGGTTTGACCGCCGTCGCGGATGATAAACGGGACGGAGGCGAAAGTTTCGGTGTTGTTGATGGTGGTGGGTTTGCCGAACAAACCGAACGAAGCCGGGAACGGAGGTTTGAAGCGCGGCTGGCCTTTTTTGCCTTCGAGCGATTCGAGCAGCGCGGTTTCTTCGCCGCAGATGTATGCGCCGTAGCCGTGGTGGGCGAAGAGTTCGAAATCGAAACCGCTGCCCAGGATATTTTTACCGAGGAAGCCTGCTTCCCGGGCTTCAGCCAAGGCGGCTTCAAAGCGTTGGTAGCCTTCGAAAATTTCGCCGTGAATATAGTTGTAACCGGCACACGCGCCCATGGCATAGCCGCCAATAATCATGCCTTCAATCAGGGCATGCGGATTGAAACGGATGATGTCGCGGTCTTTGAAGGTGCCGGGTTCGCCTTCGTCGGTGTTGCAGACGATGTATTTTTCACCGGGGAAGGAACGGGGCATGAAGCTCCATTTCAGGCCGGACGGGAAGCCGGCACCGCCACGCCCGCGCAGGCCGGAAGTTTTGACTTCGGCAATCACGTCGTCTTGCGGCGTTTTTTCGGCCAGAATTTTACGCAGGGCGGTGTAGCCGCCGCGTTTGACGTATTCGTCCAGCGTCCAGCAATCGGGATTGGCGGTATCCACTTGGTCAAAAATCACGCCTGATTGGTAAATAGCCATTTTGGTGTGCCTATGTGTTTCGGTTTCTGCTGCGGCCTTGTCGGTTTCAGACGGCCTGTCAATATTGCGGTGTTTTTCAGGTAGCCTGTTAGGCTGTCTGAATAGGGTTTTCTGTTTTCTTTCTGTTCGGTTTCGGGGCGGCCTGCGTTGGTTTTTCAGACGGCCTTTACGGTTTCAGGTAGCCTCTAACCCAATTCGGCGAGTTTGGCTTCAATCGCTTCTTCGGTCATGAGGCTGCACATTTTATGGTTGTTCAGCAGCATCACGGGAGCATCGCCGCATGCGCCCATGCACTCGCCTTCAACCAGGGTGAATTTGCCGTCGGGCGTGGTTTCGCCGTAGCCGATGCCGAGTTTTTTCTTCAGATATTCGCCTGCATCCACGCCGCCGCGCAGGGCACAAGGGAGGTTGGTGCAGACGGTGAGTTTGTATTTGCCGACAGGCTTGAGGTCGTACATATTGTAAAAGGTAGCAACTTCATAGGCCTGCACGGGAGGGATACCGATGTAGTCGGCAACAAATTCGATGGTCTCGGGGGCGAGCCAGCCTTTTTCGGTTTGCGCAATACGCAGCGCACCCATGATGGCGGAGCGGTGGCGCTCGGCCGGGTATTTGGCCAGTTCGATATCGATTTGTTTCAAGGATTCTGCGGATAACATTAGCGGTCTACCTCTCCGAATACGATGTCTTGCGTGCCGATGATGGCAACGACATCGGCGAGCATGTGGCCTTTGGCCATTTCGTCCATGCCTTGCAGGTGGGCGAAGCCGGGGGCGCGGATTTTCAGGCGATAGGGTTTGTTGGCGCCGTCTGAAATAATGTAAACGCCGAATTCGCCTTTAGGGTGTTCCACGGCGGTGTAGGTTTCGCCTTCAGGCACGTGCATACCTTCAGTGAAGAGTTTGAAATGGTGAATCAGGTCTTCCATACCTGTTTTCATTTCGGTGCGTTTGGGTGGTGCGACTTTGTGGTCATCCACGATGACGGGGCCGGGATTAACACGCAGCCAATCAACACACTGCTGAATGATGCGCACGGATTGACGCATTTCGTTGATGCGGCAGAGATAGCGGTCGTAGCAGTCGCCGTTCACGCCGACGGGAATGTCGAAATCCATTTTATCGTAGACTTCGTAGGGCTCTTTCTTGCGCACATCCCATTCAATGCCCGAACCACGCAGCATCACGCCGGTGAAGCCTTTTTGCAGGGCACGCTCAGGAGAAACCACGCCGATACCGACAGTACGCTGTTTCCAGATGCGGTTGTCAGTCAGCAGGGTTTCGAGAGTGTCGATGCGGTCAGGGAAGCGTTTGCAGAAGGCTTCAATGAAGTCGAGCATGGTGCCTTCGCGTGCTTCATTCAGCTCTTTCAATACTTTGGCATTGCGGAATTTGCTGGCTTCATATTTGGGCATGAAGTCTGGCAGGTCGCGATATACGCCGCCGGGGCGATAGTAGGCGGCGTGCATGCGCGCACCGGAAACGGCCTCATACAAATCCATCAGCTCTTCACGATCGCGGAAGGCATAGAGGATGGCGGTCATTGCGCCGATGTCGAGGGCGTGCGAACCGATGCCCATCAGGTGGTTGAGGATGCGGGTTACTTCCGCAAACATGGTGCGGATGTATTTGGCGCGAATGGGGATGTCGATGCCGAGCAGTTTTTCGATAGCGAGACAGTAGGCCTGTTCGTTTACCATCATGGAAACGTAGTCCAGCCTATCCATATACGGCAGGGCTTGCAGGTAGGTGCGGGTTTCGGCCAGTTTTTCGGTGCCGCGGTGCAGCAGGCCGATGTGCGGGTCGGCACGGACAATGGTTTCGCCTTCCAGCTCCAAAATCATGCGCAATACGCCGTGGGCGGCAGGATGCTGCGGGCCGAAGTTGATGGTGTAGTTTCTGAGTTTAGTGGCCACCGTAGTTCTCCTCGCGGACGACGCGCGGGGTAATCTCGCGCGGCTCGATAGTTACAGGCTGATAGATAACGCGTTTTTCGGTTTCGTCGTAACGCATTTCAACATAGCCGGAAATAGGGAAATCTTTGCGGAAGGGGTAGCCGACAAAGCCGTAGTCGGTAAGGATGCGGCGCAGGTCTGGGTGGTTTTCGAAAACGATGCCGTACATATCAAAGGCTTCGCGTTCGTACCAGTCGGCGCTGTTGTAAATATCGATAACGGATTGAACCAACGGGAAATCGTCGTTTTCCGCCCACACTCGCACGCGGATACGTTGATTATTCTTCACAGATAACAGCTGGCTGACCACGGCAAAACGTTTACCGGACCAAGGTTCGTTTTTATAAGTGCTGTAATCGACACCGCACAAATCCACCAAGAGCTCAAAGTACATTTCTTCGTGGTCGCGAAGGGTTTGCATAATATCGAGATAGTATTCAGGACGGCATTCGACAGTTACTTCATCCAAAGCCAACAATACTTTATCCGCCTTACCTTCCAAGATGCGCTGTGCCGCGCTGTATAAATCTTTCGGGTGCATGGTGCGCTCCTAGTTGCGGGCAATGGTGTAAGTGCGCTTGATTTTGCCCTGAAGCTGAATCAGGCCGTAAATCAAGGCTTCGGCAGTCGGCGGGCAGCCGGGCACATACACGTCTACCGGCACCACACGGTCGCAACCGCGCACCACTGAATAGGAATAATGGTAATAACCGCCGCCGTTGGCGCACGAACCCATCGACAACACCCAACGCGGTTCGGCCATCTGGTCGTACACGCGGCGCAGGGCGGGTGCCATTTTATTGGTCAGCGTACCGGCCACAATCATCAAGTCGGATTGGCGTGGCGACGGACGGAAAATGATACCGAAACGGTCGAGGTCGTAACGCGCCATACCGGCATGCATCATTTCTACTGCGCAACAGGCCAAACCGAAGGTTACCGGCCACAGCGAGCCGGTACGCACATAGTTGAGCACGGTATCCGCGCTGGCGGTAATGAACCCTTTGTTCAGAATGCCTTCTACTCCCATTCCAGCGCTCCTTTTTTCCACTCGTATACAAAACCCACACCGAGCACGGCGATGAAGACAAACATCGACCAGAAGGCAAACTGCCCCGACTGAGCCAGCAAATCTTTGAACACCACTGCCCACGGAATCATAAATGCCACTTCCAAATCAAACAGGATGAACAAAATTGCCACCAAGTAATAACGCACGTCAAACTTCATGCGCGCGTTTTCAAACGCCTCGAAGCCGCACTCGAACGGCTGGTCTTTTTCGGCATAGTGGCGCTTGGTGCCCAGCAGCGTACCGAGCAGGATAAACAGCACGCCGGCAATCAGGCCGACCAAAATAAAGACAAAAACGGGAAAATAGTTAGCCAACATGGTTTGCACTCTGAAATAGACATAAAAATGCAGGTAAAACCAACGCGCATTGTAACCAAATTTTTTTCCGCATTCAAAATAAACAGGCTAAAAAGCACAATATTATCATTATATTATAATGATAATAATTTTCGATATTAAAATAGTGCTGGGAAGCATTACATCTCTCTACAGAGTTTTGATTTAAATCAACACCATAAGCTTAGCCGTATAAAATATATGGATATAGCGCATGATTTCCCTGCTGCAGGCTACCTGAAAGCAGTTTGTCGCCTCAGTGCAAAAACGTGTAGAATACGCCGGTTTGCTATTGATGCCAGATTGGGGCGCCAAACTTATGGATCCTTCCGGTTCCCATCCGATTTTGTTTTCCCTTATTTATTCTTCCTGATTTCTCCCGTGCGCCATTACCGTGATGCACGGTAAGGAGTGCGCATGCCTACCCTACTGCCCTCTTCCGAACAACCACAGATCGACACCGGCCGTATTCACGAACTGGCCGATGCCCTGCTGCCCGTGTCCAACACAATCCGGCCTGACAGCGTGCTGGATAATCCCTATCTCAACAGCTGCCTGGCCGAACTCATCGAAATTTTGCACGAGCTGCATCCGGCCGATATTGCTGCCGTACTCGAATCGCTGCCGCTGCAATCGCGCCTGTTGGTGTGGAAATTGGTGGAGCCGGAGAGCGACGGCACCATTCTGCTTGAAGTATCTGATGCCGTTCGCGAATCTCTGATTGAAAACATGGAGCGGCAGGAAATCCTGGCCGCCGTGGAAGACATGGACGTGGACGACTTGGCCGAGCTGGCCGACGACCTGCCGCGCCAAGTCGTGGCCGAAGCCCTGCAATCATTGGATGAAGACGAACGCGCCAAAGTACAGGCCTCCATGTCGTTTGCCGACGACCAAGTGGGCGCCATCATGGACTTCGAGCTGGTGAGCATCCGTGCCGATGTTACCTGCGAAGTGGTGATGCGCTACCTACGCCGCTTCGAGAGCCTGCCCGACCACACCGACAAAATCTTCGTAGTTGACGAAAACGACGTCTTACAAGGCGTGTTGCCCATCCGCAAGCTCCTCGTGGCCGACCCCGACGAAATCGTTGAGCACATCATGGCACGAGACATTGTGCTCTTCCGCCCCGAAGACAACACCGAAGAAGCCGCGCAGGCGTTTGAGCGTTACGACTTGGTAACCGCGCCCGTGACCGATGCCGATGGTAAGCTTATCGGCCGCCTGACTGTGGACGAAATGGTGGACGTGATTCGTGAAGAAACCGAAGCCGATATGTTGAACATGGCCGGTTTGCAGGAAGACGAAGACCTGTTCGCTCCCGTGCTTGATTCCGTGAAAAACCGCTGGATGTGGCTGGCCGTGAACCTCTGCACTGCCTTCCTCGCCAGCCGTGTAATCGGTGCATTCGAAGGCAGCATTGCTCAAATTGTCGCCCTGGCCGCGCTAATGCCGATTGTGGCCGGTATCGGCGGTAACTCCGGCAACCAAACCATCACCATGATTGTGCGTGCTATGGCCATGGGGCAGCTTTCAGGTAGCCAGGCGCTGCATCTGTTGCGCAAAGAAGTGGGGGTGGCGCTGATCAACGGCGTGATTTGGGGCGGCGTGATGGGCGTGGTGGCCTGGCTGCTGTATAAAAACATCGGCATCGGCCTAGTGATGGTAGCCGCCATGACGCTAAACCTGCTGCTCGCCGCCACCGTTGGAGTACTGATTCCTGTGATTATGGATAAACTCGGCCGCGATCCGGCACTGGGCAGCTCGGTACTGATTACCGCTGTTACCGACTCCGGCGGCTTCCTGATTTTCCTCGGGCTGGCTACAATCTTTTTGCTTTAATATCAAGCTTAAATTTTCAGGTAGCCTTTTCCTACCACACAAAGGCTACCTGAAAAATTTAGCGACAGAAAACTTATAGCTGCAACAATGCATGAAGAAGTAAGTATTTTAGTTATCCTCCACCATACGGCGATAGCCACTTCAATTAAAAAAAGGCTACCTGAAAGCCTCTCGGCACTTTCAGGTAGCCTTTCCCTTTAACTCAATACAGTTGGTTAATGCCCCGTTTCCATCTTTGCCACCTCATGCGGATTAAGGCGGGCATGGTCTTCCTGCCCCAAGCCAACCAGTTGGCGCAGGCGGGTCATATAGAGGTTCACATCCAGTCCCTGCCCGTTGCGCTGCGCGCTCCAGATGGTTTCGGCCAGCGCATCCATCATATCGTGTTCGGCGCGTACCCAGTCGCCGGCATAGCGGCCTTGTAGCTCGTGGTGGATAGCGCGGATGCCGGGCGGTTGGTCGATATCGCTTTGCTCTTGTATCGAAAGGTGCAGCGACAGGTGCAGGAAGGGATTGGTCTCGCCCTGCTCCGGCGTCCAGTTGTGCTCGAGGTAGCGTTCGATATTGTCGAGATAATGGTGGTATTCGGGGTGGGCTTCGATGATGCGCAGGGCTTTTTGCTGGAGTTTGTCCAATTGCAGCGGGGCAAGGCGTTGCCGCCATACGTCGGCAAAAAAGCGGCGCACGTCGTGGGTGTTTACGTCATACATTTTCAGGTAGCCTTTGGCACTTAATCGCGGATAACCAAGGTTTTGGCCAACATATCCTGCCCGGTGCGGCGGTTGCCGTCTTCCATAAACATCATCAGGATGCAGGCCGCGGCCACCACCAAGGAGAGCATGCCGCCGATAAGCGGGAGGAATTTCAGCAAGATAGCCAGCGGCAGCAGGATGGCGGCTTCGCGCAGCAGAAGGTATTGCACCAGGCTGGGGTCGCTGCCGTCTTCGCTAATCACGCGGATGCCCATAATGCGTTTGCCCAGGCTTTGCCCGCTATTGGCCATCAACATGGCCTGCCCGACCACATAGGCAAGCATCGTGCCGTAGCCGATGAGCGCAGGGTTGCCAAAATTGCTTCCCAACAGGCCACCAATCGAGCTGACAAGAAAGCCGACACCGGCTGTAATCACCAGCATCATCAATAGGTTCAATGCTGCTGCCGCTATCCGCCGCCACGGCGCCGCCAGCTCCACATTGATGCCGTCTTCATCAAACACTTCGTCTTCCAACACGGCAGAGCGGAAAACTTGTTTGATCTCTTCACCTATCTGACTATTGAAATTTGGTTTACGAAAATCCCGCATGATTTTTCCTTTCTGATTAGACCTGTTGACAGCTACTTTTCCAAACAGATTTTACCCCAAAGGCGGCAGATTCGAGGCGGAAACCGTAGTAAGGTTGGACACCTTGCGAGGATTTCCAACACGGAAGATGCCGCCTTTGGGGCAAAAAGACGCGGAAACCAATAGTTGTCAGCAGACCCGAGTCTGACGGTTTGCTTATCGGGCTACCTGAAATCTGCCTCCCGCTGTTTTCAGGTAGCCTGTGATATACCGCTACTGATAGCGCTGCCCATTATGCTCCAACCAGCCATCCGCATGCCGGCCGGCCGGGTCGTGGTGCGTCCAGTGGATCACGCCGCCTTGGGCGTTGTATTCGTATTCGCCGGAAAAGCCCACCGTGTCGCCGCGCTGCAAACGCGGAATGCGCGGCGCGAGGTCGATATTGTGCGCCACCAATACGGTTTGGCCGTTGGAGAGTTTCATGATGAAACGCTGGTGGCGCGAGCCTTGGGTGTCGTCGGGCAGAGTGCGGTGCACTTTACCGCTGCCGCTCACCTGCACATCGCTGCGCTGCTCGGCAAAGGCTTGGGCAATCAGTTCAGCGCCATCTGCTGCCGTCTTGGCAGAGGGTTGGGTAGCGTTTTGGCGTGGCGTACGCGCCTGCTCGACTACGGCGGTTTGCGGCCGTGCCACTCCCTGCTCCGGCTTGGATTTTGGCTGTTCGGCAAAGTGGAAATAGGCGGCGATGCCGAGCAACACCAAGAGCCACAGCCATTTGTTTTGTTTCTTATTCATTGTTGTTTGGATTGGTTGGCGGGCTACCTGAAAGTTTGTGCTTGCGGAGGCGGCGTTTTAGCTTCGCAGAAACTCCACTTCCTTCGGAAGCTCCGTTTTAGCTTCGCAGAAACTCCGCCTCCTTCGGAGACTCCGTTTTCAGGTAGCCTCAAACGGGTTAATCGTCGTGCCGCACATCGGGCAAGAGCAGGCTCAGCAGAATCGCCAGCAGCGCGCACAAGCCCACGCCGGCAAAGCTGAAACTGCCCAGCTTCATTTCCATGCCACCCACGCCCACGGTGAGTACCGAGCTCACAATCACCAGGTTTTTCGGCTGCATCAGGTTTACTTGCGCATCGATCAGCGTTTTCAGCCCCAGCGAAGCAATCGTGCCGAACAGCAGAATCATCACCCCGCCCATCACCGGCAACGGAATCGAAGCCAGGAAAGCATTGAATTTGCCGAAAAATGCCATGCAGATGGCGAAGATGGCTGCCCAAGTCATGATGGCCGGATTGCTGTTTTTAGTGAGCATTACCGCGCCCGTTACCTCGCCGTAAGTGGTTACCGGCGGGCCGCCGATCAAACCGGCCACGCACACGCCCAGACCGTCGCCGGCCAGCGTTCTGTGCAGCCCCGGCTCGGCCGCGTAATCCTTACCGGTTACCTTGCCAATGGCCATGATGCCGCCGATATGCTCAATCGCCGGCGCAATCGCCACCGGCAGCATAAACAGCGCGGCCTGCCAATTCACCTGCGGCGAATGGAAATGCGGCACAGCAAACCACGGCGCGGCCGCAATCGGCGCGGTATCCACCATGCCCATGGCCAGAGCCATCAAATAGCCGGCCGCCACCCCGATTAAAATCGGCACCAGCTTCATCATCTTGCTGCCAAACACCGCCACCATCACGGTTACTGCAAAGGTAAAGCCGGAAAGCAGCAGCGAATGGGTGTAATCCAGCACCTGATTGCCACCGGCCTGGCCCATCGCCATGCTGCTGGCCACCACCGCTACCGAAAGCCCGATCACCATAATCACCGGCCCGATCACCACCGGCGGCAGCAATCGGCTAACCATCGGCAGCCCGAAATACTTAATCAGCGCGGCAAACACAAAATACATAAAGCCCGCTGCAAACAGCCCGAACATCGTGCCGCCCATGCCCCATTCCTGCATGGCATAGATAATCGGCGCGATAAACGCAAACGACGAACCCAGAAAAATCGGTACCTTGCGGCCGGTCAGCGCCTGAAACAGCAGCGTACCGATGCCCGCGCCCAACAGCGCCATCGCTGGGTTCAACCCTGTGAGCAGCGGCACCAGCACCATGGCGCCGAAGGCCACAAACAAAATCTGCGCCCCCGCCACTGCGGTTTTAAACGATTGAAACATGTTTCCTCCTCGAAAAATTCAGTCGGCAAAACGGGCGGGATTATACCTGAGAGCCTGTGCCTCCGCATCGCTTGGGCTACCTGAAAATATGAAAATTTAGTCGATGCAAAACTACTTCGGCAAAAGGACAGGCAAAGCAATGCTGCAGCCCAAACCAAATGAATCCGGCATATAGTTTTCAGGTAGCCTGCCATATTGCTTATAGGCTACCTGAACCGGTGGAAACACGCTTCGCACACACAGACATACAAAAGGCTACCTGAAAATTTTAGCTTCGCAG
>NZ_KV804551.1:589324-624701 GCF_001811325.1 Eikenella sp. HMSC071B05
GGCTACCTGAAAATTTTAGCTTCGCAGCAACTGCGTTGCGTTTTCAGGTAGCCTTTGTTCACCGCTTCATTTCACACATCGTAAGTGCCCACTGCATAAGCTTCGGCTAGGATATGCCCGCGCATGGCGAAGTGCAGGTCGTTGTAGCGGAAACCCTGCGGCAGGTTGAGCTTGGTATCGAGCGCATACACAAACAGTTCGTAGCGGTGGCGGCAGTTGGGCGGAGCCATGCCGCCGTAAGCGGAGGCTTCTTCCAAATCGAGCTGTCCCAGCACACTGGCCCAGCTGTTGGCGCCCTGCACATAATCTTGAGCCGTTTGGCTGTCGTTTTCCGGCACGGAAGTACGGGTGAGGTCGGCAATCAGCCAGTGCACCCACACGAAGCCGCTGGCGGTAATGGCATCTTTGTCTTCCAACACCACGGCGAAAGACTGGGTTTCGGGCGGGGCATCGCTGATTTCAAACGGGATGGAATACGTAGGCATGCCGTTGGGGCTGAATTGGCTGCCGCGTTTGCCGAAGCGGTCGGCGAATGCGCCGTTTTGGATGGCGGAAGTGCTGACTTTCATGATAATTCCTCCGGTTAGGCTCTGGGATAACCGATTATAGCGAACACATGAATTTCTTCAAAATACATAAAGGCTACCTGAAAATCCGTTTTCAGGTAGCCTTAATCGCTGCGGGCAAAAAGTTGGGATTAGTTGCCGGTATCGGCCGCACAAATATCCAGATGCGGATCGATACCGCCATCTGGCGAGGTGATGCCGGCGCAGCCTAAAACAGTGTGGAAGATATTGTCGTGCGATACCGCGCGCCCATCCTTAACAGCTTGCGCCACCCGTTCGGCCAGCACTTTGCCCTCGGGGCTTTGCCGATAGCTTTCGGAAAACCACACCACAAACGGGATGGAGAACTGCTCTTTGGGCGCGATATTAACTGGCTTGCCGTGGAAATAATCGCCGTTTTCACCCAACGATTCGCCGTGGTCGGACACATAAATCAGCAACGCCCGCTTATCGGACAGCGATTTGATGGTTTCCGCCAGCAGTTCGTCCACGCCCAGCACCGTGTTGTCGTAGGCATTGTCTAATTCGGCCTTGCTGCAATGCGATACATCGGGGTTGGTGCAATAGGGAGTGAACACTCGGTGGTGCGGCGGGATGCGGTCAGCATAAGTTTGGTGCGAACCCAAAGTATGCAGCACCAACAGCATTTTGCCGCCGCGATACTGCGCCACCGATTGCCGCATATAAGGCAACAGCGCCGCATCCCAGGCACCGGATTGCTGCTCGGCCACAATTTGGTATTTGCTCACCAACCTGTCGTAGCCCATATAACTGTAGAAACCAGACAGAGTTTGCAGCGAATAGATTTCGCTACGATAGCCCAAGGAGCGGAACACCTCGCCAAACGAGGATTGGCGCGGGGTGCGGTCGGGGCTGCTTTTCAACATGGGCGAAGAAAGGCAGTTGAGCGAATTCACGGTCAGCGTGTCGCAAGATTGGGCATTTTTAAAGCTGTAAAGATTGGGAATGGCGGCAAGCTGCGGATTGGTGTTGCGCGGGTAACCGTTGAGCGAAAAACGGTCGCCACGCGTGCTTTCGCCAATCACAAACACCACCAGCAAATCGTCTTTTTGGTCGAGATAACGGTATTTCTGCGGCATCCGTTCCACTCCGGCATAATTGCGCTTCATATCCCGAACAGATTTACGCGCCCGCTGGCCGTTGTAATACACATCCAAAGGAGAAAAGCGCAGCACATCGCCCATAAAGCGGCTGTCGCGGATGCTGCCTTTGCCGCGGAAGTGGTAGCCCTTATATTGAAACAGGCCGAACACCGCCAACAGCGCTGCCAGCGAAGCTAGGCCGCAGCAGGCCAGGTGCCGGCGCCAGCCCACCTGCCGAATACGCTGCCGCCACAACAGCAGCACCGGCAACAAACCGAACACCAGCACAAAACACACCGACTTTACTGAAATCATTTCTGCCGTCAAATCATTTTCGCTGATGAGCGCGCTGAGCAAAATATCTTCAGTAATCAAGATGCGGTATTGGCTTTTAGCAAACACCGCCACCGAACCCGCCAGCAGGTTCAACGTCCAAAATAATTTGAATGGCCAGCGGTGTACCAACGCCAGCAGCCAACCCAGCGCAAGCAGCACCAATGCTGGCCACACCGCTGCTTGAATTTCCACCATTCCATGATTGGAAAACAGGTTTAATGCAAACAAATACAGTGTAAGCACAATATTGAGCGCAAACAGGGAAACGGGCGAGCGCAGGATCTTCATCATGGTAAGGCTACCTGAAAACAAAACGGCAGATTTTACTACAAAGCCGCACGGCCTTGTCTGCCGACGCATCTATAGCGTCGCACTTCATACTCAGACAGCCTGTGGAAGCGTTGTTTGGAAACCAAAAGGCTACCTGAAACTTTCAGGTAGCCTTTCTTAGTGCCTAACAGGCAGCTGCAAGCCTAATATTTCACCAACACCGCGCCCCAGGCAAAGCCGCCGCCGATACCTTCTAAAAGCAGGGTATGGCCGCGTTGAATGCTGCCTTGGCGCACACCCCAGTCGAGGGCGAGGGGGATGGAGGCGGCGGAGGTGTTGCCGTGATCCTGCACGGTAAGCACCACTTTTTCCATGCCGAGCTTGAGGTGTTTGGCGGTGCTTTCCAGAATGCGGTAGTTAGCCTGGTGCGGCACCAGCCAATCGACTTGATCGGGGGTAAGGCTGGCTTCGGCAATCACGTCTTCGGCCACTTTGGCCAGCGCTTTCACGGCGAATTTGAATACGCCGGGGCCGTCCATCTGTAAAAACGGTGTGCCGCAAACAGCGCCGTTGGCAATCTGGCCGGGGGTTTGCAGCAGGTAGCCGTAGTTGCCGTCGGCCAAAAGTTTGCTGTGCAGGATGCCTGGCTCGTCGGATGCACCGAGCACCACAGCGCCGGCACCGTCGCCGAACAGCACGCAGGTGCGGCGGTCGGTCCAGTCCATGATGCGGCTGAACACATCAGCACCGATGACCAAAGCTTTTTTGGCCATACCGCTTTTAATGTAAGCATTGGCAGTGGTGATGGCATACATAAAGCCGGCACACACGGCCTGCACGTCGAACGCGGGGCAGCCGCTGATACCGAGCTTCTGCTGCACGATGGTGGCAGTGGCAGGGAACTGCATATCGGGCGTGGAAGTGGCCACGACAATCAGATCGATTTCGGCTGCATCCATCCCTGCGGCTTCCAGCGCGTTTTGCGCGGCGGCTACGGCCAAGTCGCTGCATTTTTCGTTGTCGGCGGCGATATGGCGGGTTTTGATGCCGGTACGGGCGGTAATCCACTCGTCTGAAGTGTCTACAATTTTGGCCAGGTCGTGGTTGCTGAGTGTTTTGGCCGGCAGGTAGCTGCCGGTGCCGAGGATTTTGGCGTAGGTCATGAGTGTGTCGCTTTAGGGTTAATCTACTGCTGGGAAACGGCGTATTTTAAAGATTTCCGACGGATTTGTCTCATGATTTATCCAAACTTCATGCGAAATATCACCATTGCATATGCCTTTTTAATATAAAGATACAAAAACAAATTATTTGTTTGCCTGCGGCTTTGCCATTATCATGCGCACCGTATCCAATTCACACTTCACAGGAGCCCCTAATGAGCAATATCGCCAACAACATTGTTGATTTAATCGGCAATACCCCGCTGGTTTACCTCAACCGCCTCACCCAAGGCCTGCCCGGCAAAGTAGCCGCCAAGCTGGAATACTTCAACCCCGGCAGCAGCGTGAAAGACCGCATTGCCATCTCCATGATCCGCGCCGCCGAAGCAGCCGGCCAAATCAAACCCGACACCATTATTGTGGAAGCCACCAGCGGCAACACCGGTATCGGCCTGGCCATGGTTTGCGCCGCCTTGGGCTACAAACTGGTCATCACCATGCCGGAAACCATGAGTAAAGAGCGCAAAATGCTGCTGCGTGCTTACGGTGCCGAGCTCATTCTCACCCCCGGCGCAGAAGGCATGCCCGGTGCCATCGCCCGCGCCCAAGCACTGGTAGACGCTCACCCCGGCCAATACTTTATGCCGCGCCAGTTCGACAACCCCGCCAACCCCGAAATCCACCGCCGCACCACTGCTGAAGAAATTTGGCGCGACACCGACGGCCAAGTTGATATTTTCGTTTCCGGCGTGGGCACCGGTGGTACGCTCACCGGCGTGGGCGAAGTGCTGAAAAAACACAAACCCTCACTGCAGGCCTATGCAGTTGAGCCTGCCGCTTCCCCCGTATTGAGCGGCGGCGAAAAAGGCCCGCACCCGATTCAGGGCTTGGGTGCCGGTTTCGTGCCGCAAACCCTGAACACCGAAATCTACGACGGCGTGATTACCGTAGCCAACCAAGCCGCCTTCGATACCGCCCGCGATGCTGCCGCCAAAGAAGGCCTCTTGGTGGGTATCTCTTCCGGCGCCGCCATCTGGGCTGCCTTGGAGCTGGCGAAAAAACCGGAAAATAAAGACAAACTCATCGTAGTGGTGCTGCCTTCCAACGGCGAACGCTATCTTTCCACCCCGCTGTTTGAAGACCTCGCCTCCTAAGGCAATCCAATGCCAAAAAGCCGCAGCCATGCGGCTTTTTTCGTATTTCAAACTTGCCAGCGTATTGTAAATTTGTTGTGAGAAACCGCCAAAAACTTGCCCCGCCGCTCGATTTTCCCTATAGTTAACCGCATTAATGGAACTGTTACCTTAAGTCAAAACATGAAAAAATATATCCCCATCCTCCTCGTTGCCGGCCTGCTCGGCGGCTGTAACCTGATCTCCTCCCCCAACAACACACGCCAGAACACACAGGTCTCATCTCGCTATACCCTGGCCGCCAGCCACTGGGGCGACGTGGCTAAAATTCGTAATGAAGCCACCCGTTTGGGCTATGAAGTAAACAAAGGCCGCATGACCAAAACCCAGGCCGCGCAGCAGCTCAACCGCTTCCGCATCAACTTGGTTGGCCGCAACAGCGTGGACGACAGCATGTATGAAGTCTACCTGCGCTCTGCCGTACAAAGCCAACAAGGCCGCATCACGCCCGAACAATCTAAAATCTTCGTGCGCAACGCCCTGCAAGGCTGGCAGCAACGTTGGCCCAATATGCAAAACCGCCCGGCTAACCCCGCGTTCACCAACTTCCTGATGGAAGTGATGAACATGCAGCCGCTAAAATAAGCTTGCCAGCATCAGCAAAGGCTACCTGAAAACTTCAGGTAGCCTTTTTCCTATTCCAATTCCGGCTATGCCACCGGTGTTTTCTTCTTCTGATAATACCGCCGATACACGATCCAGCCATACCCCACCAGCACCGGCAGCGCGGCGAAGATCAGCTTAAACGTCCAGCCCGCATACCAAGGTAGGGCTGAAACCGCAACTGCGGCATCCTGCTGCAACAAGCCCACCGGCAGCGATTGCTCGCCGCGGGCATCGAAATACGGCCACCAGCAAGCGGCCAGCAGGCCGAGGAGGCAGGGCCACAGCCAGGCCGCGCGGTTGCGTTGCCACAGCAAAAACGCCGGCAGCAGCACAATCAGCGTGAGCGCCGCCACCAGCAGCGCGGTTTGCCCCTGCGCGCCGAAATAGGATGCCGCAGCATAAGTCAGCACCACAAACAGCGAGCCCAGCACCGCCATAATCACTTCTTCCGGCCTTTTCAATATCGACATGGTGTGTTCTCCGTAACTAAATCAATTTAGGCAAAATATACTGCAAAGCTGGTGCAGCCGCCAGTTTATTGCGGCATGAATACCGTTTTTTCAATCATCACACGGCATTTTCGCTTTATTGAAGCTTGGTTTTCAGGTAGCCGTATCGGCTTAATCAAAGGCTACCTGAAAATTGATGCCGAATCTCTTTCAGGTAGCCTGCCGCCCTATTCTTCCCCTTCTTTGGCCGCCAGATGCCAGCGCACGCCCGCGTCGTCCAGTTTCTTGCACAGGCCGGCGCTGGGCGGCTCGTCGGTGAACAGGGCGTGAAATTCGGTTACGTCGCCTATGCGCACCAAGGCGTTGCGGCCGAATTTGCTGTGGTCCACGGCCAGGTAGCAGTGGCGGGCGTTGGCCATCATGGCCTGCATCACGCTCACTTCTTTGTAGTCGAAATCGAGCAGCGAGCCGTCGGCTTCGATGCCGGAGGCGCCGAGGATGGCGTAATCCACTTTGAATTGGTTGATGAAATCGATGGTGGCTACGCCGGTGATGCCGCCGTCCACCGGCCGCACCACGCCGGAGGTGATGATGACGGTGTAGTCTGGCCGGCCGGACACGATGGAGGCAACGTGGATATTATTGGTGATGATGCAGAGGTTTTTATGGTTTTTCACCAGCGCGAGCGCCACCGCTTCGATGGTGGTGCCGATGCTCATAAACAGGGAAACGTTGTCCGGGATGTGCTCGGCAATCAGGTCGGCAATGTGGGCTTTTTCGCTTTGCAGCTTGTTTTTGCGCGTGTCGTAATCTTCGTTTTGCACGCTGCTGCCGGGCGCGGCGCCGCCGTGGTAGCGGCGCAGGATATTGTGTTCGCACAAAACGTTGATATCGCGGCGGATGGTTTGCGGGGTCACGTTTAGGCTGCGTGCCAGCTCTTCCACCGACATAAAGCCGTGGTCGTGCACAAGCCGGGCGATTTTCTGCCGGCGGGGGGTGCGGTGCGGCATGGTTGTTCTATCTTTGTTGTTGATTGGTTGTGGGAATGGTTTGGCTAAGGTTTTCAGGTAGCCTTTTGGTTCAATCGCGAGGCTACCTGAAAACAATGGCAAGGCAATCTAAATTCAGCTTGGCAAAAGCGGCGCTGCGTTTTCAGGTAGCCTCACTTGATTAGCCTGCCTCAAGCTGCAAAGGTATGCTCCGGCGCAGGATAGGTTTTCTCTTTCACTTCGCGCACATAAGCCGCCACCGCCGCCTGAATGCTATCCTGTCCATGCATGAAGTTTTTCACAAACTTCGCCGTTTGGCCGGGGAACACGCCGAGCATATCGTGCATCACCAGCACTTGCCCGTCGCAGTCCACGCCCGCGCCGATGCCGATGGTGGGGCAGGCCAGCGTTTCGGTAATTTGTTTGCCCAAAGCGGCGGGGACACATTCCATCAGCACCACTGCCGCACCGGCCTTCTCGTGCGCCAGCGCATCGTTCAGCAATGCCTGCGCCGCCACATCGCCCTTGCCCTGCACCTTATAGCCGCCAAACACATGCACCGACTGCGGCGTGAGCCCGATGTGCGCACACACCGGGATGCCGCGCAGCTGCAGAAACTCGGTGGTTTCCGCCATCCAGGCGCCGCCTTCCAGCTTCACCATATGCGCACCTGCCGCCATCAATTCGGCCGCAGCGGTAAAAGCCTGCTCCTTGCTCTGCTGGTAGGCACCAAACGGCAAATCGCTCACGATCAGCGCATTGCTGCTGCCGCGCGCCACCGCAGCCGTGTGGTAGCACATATCGGCCAGGCTCACCGGCAGGGTGGATTTCTGCCCCTGCACCGTCATGCCCAGCGAATCGCCCACCAGCAGCATATCCACCCCCGCCGCATCCATCAGCGCGGCAAAGCTGGCTTCGTAGCAGGTGAGCATGGCGATTTTCTCGCCCTCGCGCTTCATTTTGCGCAAAGTGTTCACAGTAATCACGACATTTCCTTTTCACGATCAGATGGCGCGCAAGGCTACCTGAAAACCTTAGCGCAGGCAAACCCGAAGTGTTTTCAGGTAGCCTTCGGCATGGCTGTTCCCTATAATCACCCTATCCCAATCCACAGGAAAACGCTGATGAAAAAAACCGCCCTCATCCTGCCCGCCCTGCTGGCCGGCCTCAGCCTGGCCCCCGCCCTCGCCGAGCCACTCAACTACAACCTGCTCAAATTCAGCGAAACCGCCAGCCGCACTGTGCCCAACAATTGGATGACCGTGCGCCTGAAAGTTTCCACCACCCACGCCAATCCCGCCCAGGCTGCCGCCGAAACCACGCGCCGCTTAAACATTCTGCAAAGTCGCGCCCGCCGCCTCTCCGGCGCAGAAGTGGAGCTGGAAAGCCGCCACGCCTACCAAAGCTACCGAAACGGTACACGCCCTTGGGAAGACATCGCCGTCTTGCGCGTTTCCGGCAGCGATTTCCAATCCATCGGCAAGCTGATTGCCGAAAGCAGCGGCGAAGCCACCATCAACGATATAGGCTTCTCGCTCAAGCCGGAAAGCCGCCGCCAAATTGAAGAAAGCCTCGCCATCGAAGCCCTGCAAAACTTCCGCAAACGCGCCGATACCCTCAGCCGCAGCATGGGCGGCAGCGGCTACCGCGTGGTGGAAGTGTCGTTGCAGCAAAACGAACAAACCTTGGCCGTTCCCGCGATGGCACGCGCCGCCGCCTATGAAAAAGCAGGCAGCCCCGAGCCTGTGTTTGACAGCCCGGGTAGCAGCACCGTGCAGCAAACCGCCAACGGCACAATCCAGTATTGAATACAGAAAACCCTAGCCAGCGTGTGCCTAACACGATCAGACTACCTGAAAAGCAAACCGCACCGTATTGCCACGGTGCGGTTTGCTCTATCCGGCTCGGTTTCACAACGGCCACTGCAAGCCGCCGTGCTGTTCCACCAGGGTTTTGAATTGTGCCTGAATCCGCGCCAGCGCGGCCTGGTTGTCGCCCTCGAAGCGCAACACCAGCACCGGCGTGGTATTGGAAGCGCGCAGCAGGCCGAAGCCGTCGGCGAATTCGGCGCGCAGGCCATCGATGGTAATCAGCTCTTGCAGGCCGTCGAACCGGGCGGCCTGAGCCAAATCGGCAATCAGTGCGTGGCCATCAGTGCCTTCGGGCAGGGCGATATTCAATTCGGGGGTGGACACGCCCTCCGGCAAGGCTTCCAGCACGGCGCTGGGGTTGGGGCTACCTGAAAGGATTTCCAGCAGGCGCGCACCGGCGTAGAGGCCGTCGTCGAAGCCGAACCAGCGTTCTTTGAAAAACACATGCCCGCTCATTTCGCCCGCCAAAAGCGCGCCGTGCTGCTTGATGGCGGCTTTAATGAAGCTGTGGCCGGTTTTGCTCATCACCGGTTCGCCGCCGTGCTGCTTAATCCACGGCGCCAGCAGGCGGGTAGATTTCACGTCGTAAATCACTTTTGCGCTGGGGTTGCGCCCGAGCACATCTTGCGCAAACAGCATCAGCTGGCGGTCGGGATAGATGATACTGCCGCTGCGGGTAACCACGCCGAGGCGGTCGCCGTCGCCGTCGAAAGCCAGGCCGACTTCGGCCGCTCCGGCCTGCACGGCACGGATAAGGTCTTGCAGATTGGCGGGCTTGGCGGGGTCGGGATGGTGGTTGGGAAAATGGCCGTTCACTTCGCAAAACAGCTCTTCCACTTCGCAACCCAGCGCACGATACAGCCGCCCGGCAAACGCTCCGGCCACGCCGTTACCGGCATCGACGGCGATTTTCAGCGGCCGCTTCAGGCGGATATGGCCAGCGATGTGTTGAATATACTCTTCTGCCACATCCAAACTGCGCACGCTGCCCTGCGGGCTACCTGAAACAAAATCCTGCGCTTGAATGATGCCGCGCAACTCTTGAATGCTGTCCCCGGCCAGGGTATTGCCGCCGAGCATCATTTTGAAGCCATTGTAATCGGGCGGGTTGTGGCTGCCGGTAATCATCACACCGCTGCCGGAGCAATGCTGCACGGCGGCGAAATACAGCATGGGCGTGGCCACCATGCCCACATCGGCCACCTCCAGCCCGCCTGCGGTGAGCCCGCGCATCAGCGCCGCTTGCAATGCCGGGCCGCTGAGCCGTCCGTCGCGCCCCACGGCAATCTGCCGCAGGCCTTGCCGGGCGGCACGTGTAGCGATGGCGCGGCCGATTTGCTCGGCCGCCTCTTCAGTGAGGGTTTGTCCGACGATACCGCGGATGTCGTAGGCTTTGAAAATGCTGGGGGAAATGGGCATGGGAGTTCCTTTTCTTGTTCGGGGGTGGTGGAGGCTACCTGAAAATACGGTGCGCCTGTGGCATGGATATTTTGTGGCTTCCTAAAGTTTCAGGTAGCCTGAAGGTTTCGCTGGGTTTGGCGACACAGCCTATGTACTTGCTAAAAACGGCAATATTTCGGGGTATTCGCTGCAAAATTCTTCAGACTTTAAAAATGCCAACATGGTTTTATCCGTGCATTTCCGTGCAGCGGAAACCATTTCCTTTATTGCAGCTTCGTTACATGAATTGACGGCTCTGCCCAACAGCAGCAGTCCCCATTCTTGCTCTTCGGTATTGTTGAGAAACTCTTGAAACATATTACCCAAAGTTTCAAAGAAAACAGCTTGTGCCACACCGTCCAACACGGTCAACACGCTTTCTTGGATACCGTAATCGTCTTGGTTGGAAAAGGTTTGCAGCAGGGCCTCTATATATTGCCCTTCGGAGGCGTCGGCCGGCTTTTGGGCGATGAGGGCGGTGAATGCTTTGGCATCACCGCCGTTTTCGTATCTTTCTAAAGAAAAAAGGGTTTGTTTCCAGTGTTTGAAATTCATGGCTGTCTATCTGTGCGGACGAGCAATTTGGGTAAGTCCGGGCGGCGCGGGTTGGCGTGCGCCATATCCTTACCGCATCCCTTCAGGTAGCCCGAAAGTTTTATTGGGCTCTGCAATCCGGTTGCGCATTCCGAGCCTTTTTAAATTTCAGGTAGCCTTTAAGGCCAAGGCGGATAAAGGCTACCTGAAACCTTTTTCCCGAAGCCTTACTGCGGCTTGCTGCTGAGCTGTTGCGCTTTCTCAATCAGCTGCACAAACTGGCGGCGCAGGCCGTGGTGGTCGGGAGATTGGGCGCTACGGGCCAGCTCGAGGGTTTGCGGCCAGCCGAAGTTGCCGCTGTATTTGCCGCCGCGAAGGAGTTCGCCGAAGGCGGCTGCGGCCACGGCCTGGCGGGTGGCGTTGCTGCCTTGGGCAAGCGGTTTGCTGCCCACGGCCACCGGGCGGTTGATGAGGATGCTGTTGCTTTGGCCGGGCAGTTTGTAGCGCAGATTGATGAAGGCGTATTCGCTGCCGGCTTTATCGTTGGCGGCGGGCGCGGCCTGGTAGCGGCTTTCCGGCAGCCAGCCGGTTTGCCCGGCGGGGATGATTTCATACAGCGCGGTAACATTGTGGCCGGCGCCGATGTCGCCTGCGTCCACTTGGTCGTTGTTGAAGTCTTCGCGGGCAAGCATGCGGTTTTCATAACCGATCAGGCGGTATTCCTTCACGGTGGCGGGGTTGAATTCCACTTGGATTTTCACATCTTGCGCCACGGTAGCGAGCGTGGAGGAGAGCTGACGGTGTAGCACTTTCTGCGCTTCTTCGGGGCTGTCGATGTAGCTATAGTTGCCGTCGCCGGCATCGGCCAGCTGCTCCATCAGCCGTTCGTTGTAGTTGCCACTGCCGAAGCCGAGCGTGGTGAGCGAAATGCCGCTTTTGCGTTTTTCGGCCACCATGCTGCGCAAGGTGTTGAAATCAGTGATGCCCACGTTGAAATCGCCGTCGGTGGCGAGCAGGATGCGGTTGATGCCATTGCGGATATAGGCGCGCTGGGCGGCCTGGTAGGCCTGCTGGATGGCGTTTTCGCCGGCTGTGGAGCCGCCTGCCTTCAGGCTGTCGAGCGCGGCGAGGATTTTCTGCCGCTGGTTGCCGGGGGTGGGCGGCAGCACGACTTTGTTGCCGTCGGCATAAGTAACGAGGGTGATGCGGTCTTGGGCGCGGGTTTGGTGCGCGAGGGTGCAGAGGGTGTATTTCACCATCGGCAGCTTGTCGCGGCTATACATGGAGCCGGACACATCCACCAGAAACACAAGATTGGCCGGCGGCAGCGCGGCTTGGCTCACTTCTTTGGCCTGAATGCCGATGCGGATCAGCTTGGCACCGCTGCGGAAGGGGGAATCCACGGTTTCGGTGTGCACGGCGAATGGTTTACCATCGGTAGGCTTGGCGTAGCCGTAGTCGAAATAATTGATGATTTCTTCAATACGCACGGCATCGGCGGGCGGCAGGCGGCCGGTTTGGGTGAGGAAGCGGCGGATGTTGGCGTAGCTGCCGGTGTCCACGTCGATGCTAAAGGTGGAAACGGGCTGCTCGGCCACGGCGTGCACGGGGTTGGGCTCATAATGGCCGTAGCGCTCGGTGTTTTGGCGCGGCAAAGCCATTTGGCGAGTAGCCATGGAGCCAACAGCAGCCTCAGCCATTGGTGCGGCATTGGCCGACAAATCTGCGGGGGCAGCACTCTTCACCGCCGCCTGCGGCATGGCGCGTAAGCTGAAGCGGGCATTTCGGGATTCATAATCATAATAATCCGGCTGTTCGTCCAAATAACGCGAACAGGCCTGATGAACGCGCTGGGCATTGTCTGCCAGCGCAGGCAGGGCGGATACAGACAATAAGGCCAGCAAAACGGTGCGGGCAAACGGCGGTTTGTGCATGGCAAACTCCTTGGTAAGCAGACAGGGAAAATAGCTGCCATTATATAGCCGCCCACGCCGCCTGCAAACCAAACGCCGCGCCCTGCCGCCGCGCTATTTTCAGGTAGCCTCCAAGCCGTTTGGGGCCAGCATTCGGGCACGGATTTTGGTATCATTCCCCTATTGGCAACAGGCTACCTGAAACCGGCCGGCCTAAACCTAACTGAGGAGAAAATCATGTCTTTCAGAGAAATGAAACACGCAAACCAACAGCTATCCAACGAAGAAGCCATCGCCATTTTGCAGCGTGGCAAATCCGGCGTGCTCGCGCTGCACGGCGATAACGGCTATCCCTACGCCGTGCCGATCAGCTACGTTTACCACGAAGGCAAAATCATCCTGCACGGCGCGCCCGCAGGCCATAAACACGAGCTGCTCGCGCGCGACAACCACGTTTCCTTCTGCGTGGTCGATCTCAACGACATCGTGCCGCAGGAATTTACCACCTATTTCCGCAGCGCCATCGTGTTCGGCACAGTGCGCACCGTCACCGACCCCGCCGAAAAACAGGCCGCGCTCGAAGCCGTGGGGCACAAATACTCCCCCAACCAAAACGGCCTCCTGCCCTATATCGGCAAACATTTTGATTATGTGAAAGTGATGGTTTTGGAAATCGACCACCTCACTGCCAAAGAATCCATCGAGCTCATCCGAGCCAAAACCACCCATTCATAACCAAGGAAAACCATGTCAAACCAAGCCCCCTTCCCCGCCCTTGCCCCCGGCCTGTTTGTTTCGCCGCAAATCAGCCGCCAAGACATCCTCGCCGCCGCCGCTGCCGGCGTGCAAACCATCATCTGCAACCGACCAGACGGCGAAGAGCCCGGCCAGCCCAGCTTCGAGCAAATCCGCCACTGGGCGGCCGAAGCCGGTATCCGGCACGTTATCCACCAGCCCATGCTCATGCCGCAAATCGATGCCGCCGCCGCCGCACAGTTTGCCAAACACCTGGCCGAGCACCCCGCGCCCGCCCTCGCCTACTGCCGCAGCGGCACCCGCAGCAGTTTCTTGTGGGCCATGGGGCAGGCCGCCCAAGGCGCAGACCCGCGCCAGCTGGTGCAAACCGCCGCCGCCGCCGGCATCGACCTTACTGCCGCCCTGCCGCGTTTGCAGGAAGCACAAGCATAGGCTGGATTGGCCTGCGCAATCTTAACTTCGGTGCAGCCAAACCTTTCAGGTAGCCTCATCTACCATCCAGAGGCTACCTGAAACGAGTAAATCAGCGTTTCTGCAAAGCTAAAGCCTCAGCTTCAACGAAGTTAAAACCCGGCAAGATGCAATAAAACTTTGGGTAGACCGTTTTCAGGTAGCCTCATCCGGCAGGCTAAAGGCTACCTGAAACGATGTTTAGGAGCCCAAGCTGTGTTTCAGCAAAGCTCAAGCCCTAACCACACAAGAAAGGAGCCGCTCATGCACTATTGGTATTGGTTTATCGCCGCAGCCGCCCTGTTCGTTCTCGAAATGTTCAGCGGCACGTTCTACCTGCTGGTGGCCAGCATCGCCCTGCTCGGTGCAGGCGTAGCCGCCTGGCTTGGCGCGGGCAGCGGCGTATCGCTGCTGGTGGCCGTGCTGCTTTCCGCGGCCGGCATTGCCGCCGTATACCGCATCCGGCGCAACCGCCGCGCCCACACCACCGATGCCGAAGGCGATTTAGACATCGGCAACACCGTGCTGCTGCACCAGCCCCAATCCGGCAGCCTGTGGCTCGTGCAGTATCGCGGCACCTATTGGCAGGCAGAAGCCCCCTTCCCCGCCCATGCCGGCCAAGCCGCACGCATCGCCGGAAAATCCGGTAACATCTTGATTTTGCAACCTCTGGAGGAAAACTGATGGATATCATTACCCTGGCAATCCTATTTGCCGTTATCGTTGTATTCGGCTTTAAAGCCTTCACCGTCGTGCCGCAGCAGGAAGCCTATGTGGTAGAGAGGCTCGGCCGCTTCCACGCCGTGCTCAACCCCGGCCTCAACTTCCTCATCCCCTTCCTCGACCGCGTGGCCTACAAGCACCTGCTCAAAGAAATCCCGCTGGATGTGCCCAGCCAGGTGTGTATCACCCGCGACAACACCCAGCTCACCGTAGACGGCATCATCTACTTCCAAGTAACCGACGCCAAACTGGCCTCCTACGGCTCCAGCAACTACATCACCGCCATCACCCAGCTCGCCCAAACCACCCTGCGTTCCGTTATCGGCCGCATGGAGCTGGATAAAACCTTCGAAGAGCGCGACGACATCAACCGCACCGTGGTCGCCTCGCTCGATGAAGCCGCCGTATCCTGGGGCGTGAAAGTATTGCGCTACGAAATCAAAGACCTCGTGCCGCCGCAGGAAATCCTGCGCGCCATGCAGGCGCAAATCACCGCCGAACGCGAAAAACGCGCCCGCATCGCCCAATCCGAAGGCCTGAAAATCGAGCAAATCAACCTTGCTTCGGGCGAGCGCGAAGCCGAAATCAAAAAGTCCGAGGGTGAGGCCCAAGCCGCCGTCAACGCCTCGCAAGGCGAAAAAGTGGCCCGCATCAACCGCGCCCAAGGCGAAGCCGAAGCCCTGAAACTGGTGGCGCAAGCCAGTGCCGACGCCATCCGCCTGGTGGCTGACGCCATCAACCAGCCCGGCGGCAACGAAGCCGTTAATTTGAAAGTGGCCGAGCAATACGTGGATGCCTTCGCCAAACTGGCCAAAGAAGGCAACACTCTGATTATGCCCGCCAACGTGGCCGACATCGGCGGCCTCGTCTCCGCCGGCATGAGCATCATCAAAGGCCAACAAGGCAAAACGCCTGCGGCTTGATTGCGATTGGTAGGGAATGTGCAAAGGCTACCTGAAACCATTTCAGGTAGCCTTTGCACATTCCCTACCATTTCGGCTCAACCACAGCTGAGAGCGGTAGATGGTCGGAGAGTTGTTGCCATGGTAAACCTTGATGGCTTACCGCGTTTAATACGGTGAGATGGCGGGTGTAGATGCGGTCTAGGCTGAGTATCGGCATTCTTGCAGGGAAGGTTTTCGGCCGTCCGGCAGAAAGATGGGCGAAAGCTTCGTCTAAGCCAAGCAGTTGGCCGAAGCGGCTGCATGAGCGTTGCCGCCAGTCGTTGAAGTCGCCGGCAAGAATCAGCGGGACATCGGATGGAATTTGGTGTTCGATATAGTCAGCAATGGTGCGGTATTGCCGTTTGCGGTCGGCTTCACGCAGATTGAGGTGTACGCAGAGGCAGATAAGCGGCCTATCCCAGCCGGGTGGCTGAATTTCGCAATGCAGCACGCCACGTTGTTCGAGCCGGTTTACCGATACGTTTAGATTAGTGCGCATCTGCAGCGGCAGGCGGCTGAGGATGGCGTTGCCGTGGTGGCGGCCGGCATAGGTGGCATTTTGGCCATAACTGCAGGCAAAAGCGAGCTGCCGGCCAATCACTTCACCGTGCGGTTCGGCAGGAAATTCGGGCACATTCTGCTGCCGTTTGTGGTGCACGCCCTGCACTTCCTGCAAAAACAGGATATCGGTATCGAGATGTTGCAGGGCATCGACCATTTGCGGCAGTTGTAGCCGCCGATTTAACGGCGACATGCCTTTGTGGATATTGTAGGTGGTGATGGAAACGGCGCGGCTCATGGTGTGGCGTGGCAAAAAAAATTTAATGCTGTTTTTCAGGTAGCATCTTATGTGCCAACCTGCAATACTCTGCTAAATATGGCCTGTCTATGCCATTTTCCAACTGCTTCAGTCAAAACTTTTCATTTCTGCTGTATGCAGCCTGCTTGGCATCCGCTTCCTGCCATCCCTCCCTATTCCGGGCAAAACAAAAGGCTGCCTTTCGGCAGCCTCGGGGAAACACGGCAGCAAATTAGCGTTTGAACATATTGCCGTATTTCTGATTGAATTTGTCCACACGGCCGGCGCTATCCACGATCTTCTGTTTACCAGTGTAGAACGGGTGGCACTCAGAGCAAACTTCGATGTTGAATTCGGTTTTGCTCATGGCAGATTTAGTGGTGAATTTGTTACCGCAAGAGCAGGTAACATTGACTTCGTGGTAGTCAGGATGAATTTCAGGTTTCATGGTTTTTCCTTTAAAAAGCGGGTATAGGGAATTTGCCTATACTACAGACAAGCGGCGGATTGTACTTAAAAACGTCCATTAAGGCAATAGGCTGCGCGCATATTAGGCTACCTGGAAACTTATTTTTCGGCTATTTAGGCTGCGAACGCAACTGCTGCAAATGTGTCCGCACTTGGCGCACGTTCTCTTCGGTAAACAAATCCTCGATATTGCGCCAGATGCTGTGGAAGCCGTAGGGGCCGTGGCGCATTTCGTTTTTGGCTTGCTCCACCGTCCAGCCCTGGTAGATGATGCGGTACATGCCGGCAATCAGGCCGGTGCGGTCGGCGCCGTGGTAGCAATGGATCAACACCGGCCCTTCAGCCTGCTGCTGTTCAATCAAATATAGCGTTTCGGCCACCTGTTTCGGCGTAATCCGCCAAGTGAGCAACGGTCGGTTGAACAGCGAGATACCCCGGTCGGCCAATACTTTGCGGTCGCCGCTACGATTGAAGTAGCGTAGATTCACGACGCTTTTCACATTCAAAGATTGCAACAGCGCCACATCTTCTGCCACCGGCTGCTCGCTGCGGTAGAGTTTGTCGTCCACCCGATACAGATTAGCCGCCTTGCTCACCTGCTCCGCCCAAGCCGGCTGCCCGGCCGGCGGCGTTTGCACCTGTGCCTGCGGCTGCGCACAGGCACTCAGCATAAGTGCCAGCAACAGTCCGCCCAAACAGGTTTTATTCATTTTTGTTCCCATTGCGTAATCTCTTTATTTAATTCTGTAACACGCTATTCAAATGAAACTTTCAGGTAGCCTTCTTCGCAATCGCAGGCTACCTGAAAAACAATAACGGCACGCATTGTAAATAAGCATGCCCGTTCCGACAACCGCCGCCACACTTGGAGGCTTTGTCTAAAAAATGTACAATTCCCAATTTACAGCAGTTCAGCTTTATGCAAATCGGCCCCTACACTGTTTCCCCCGCCGTGGCGCTCGCACCGATGGCCGGCATCACCGATAAACCGTTCCGTATGCTGGCACGGCAATTCGGCGCTGGCTGGACAGTGGGCGAAATGATCAGCAGCAACCCCGATCTGCAAAACACGCGCAAAACCCTCAACCGCATCGACCGCAGCGGCGAAAGCGGGGTGATTGCCGTGCAGATTGCCGGCAGCAACCCGGCTCAAATGGCCGAAGCTGCCCGCTACAACGTGGCACAGGGCGCGCAGCTCATCGACATCAATATGGGCTGCCCGGCCAAGAAAGTATGCCAGGTGCAGGCCGGTAGTGCCCTGCTGCAAAACGAGCCCTTGGTGGCCGAAATTTTAAATGCCGTGGTGCGTGCAGTGGATGTGCCGGTTACCCTCAAAACAAGGCTGGGCTGGCACGACGAGCACAAAAATATCCTCACCATTGCCCGTATGGCTGAAGACGCCGGCATTGCCGCCATCGCCATCCACGGCCGCACCCGTACCCAAATGTATCGCGGCCAGGCCGAATACGGCCTGATTGCCGAAGCCAAACGCCGCCTGAGCATTCCCGTGTGGGTAAACGGCGATATCGACAGCCCGCAGAAAGCCGCGCGCGTATTGGCCGAAACCGGTGCCGACGGCGTGATGATCGGCCGCGCCGCCCAAGGCCGGCCTTGGCTGTTTCACGATGTGGCGCACTACCTCGCGCACGGCAGCCTGCCGCCGCCGCTGCCTTTTCAGGTAGCCTCCGAAGCCCTGCTCGGCCATATCCGTGCCATGTACAGTTTCTACGGCGAAGTAGCCGGCATGCGCATTGCCCGCAAACACATCGGCTGGTATCTGGCCGACCTGCCGGAAGGCGAGGTCGAACGCCGTCGCCTCAACGCGCTGGAGAGTGCCGAAGCGCAATACAACGGGCTGGCCGCCTTTTTGGCCGCACAGTCCGAACAACACGGATACTGGCCCTGCCCCTGGCGGCAGGCCTGAAACATCGCAAACCGCACGAAGGGAAGCTGGCAATACCCGCTGCCGCACCATGTGCCGGTTTGCCACCCTCATTTTTACACCACAATAATAAAAGGAGAGCAAAATGCTCCGTCAGAACAGCCATATCACTACTTGCATCGAAAACAGCCTGCAGCAATACTTTACCGATCTCGACGGCCAACCGGCACACGACGTGTATCAAATGGTGTTGCAGCAAGTAGAACTGCCACTTTTGCGCTGCGTGATGGCGCATTGCGAAGGCAACCAATCCAAAGCCGCCCAAGTGCTCGGCCTAAACCGCAATACCCTGCGCAAAAAGCTCAGCGCCTACGGCTTGATTTAGCCGCCGCGCCATGACCAATATTTTTCAGGTAGCCTCTTACTCCAAACCACAAGGAACACTAAATGACTCAAATCGGCATCATCATGGGCAGCAACAGCGATTGGGCCGTGATGCAGCACGCCGCCGCCGTGCTCAAACAATTCGGCATCGCCTACGAAACCCGCGTGGTTTCTGCCCACCGCACGCCCGACTTGATGTTTGAATACGCCGAAACCGCCCGCGAGCGCGGCCTGCAGGCCATTATTGCCGGCGCCGGCGGTGCCGCCCACCTGCCCGGCATGGTGGCCGCCAAAACCACCCTGCCCGTGCTCGGCGTGCCCGTACCCAGCAAATATTTGCGCGGCGAAGACTCCCTGCTCTCTATCGTGCAGATGCCCAAAGGTATTCCCGTGGCCACCTTCGCCATCGGCGAAGCCGGTGCTGCCAATGCCGCCCTCTTTGCCGCCGCCCTGCTTGCCAACCACGATGCCGCCATCGCGCAAAAACTCGCCGATTTCCGTGAAACCCAGTGCCAAACCGTGCTGGCCATGGAACTGCCTGAAGCCGAATAACTAAAACCCTGATTGCCTAGCCCGTTTAGCCGTGTACTGACTGTGCTTATGCAACTCGCTGCCTAGCATGAAAGAAAAAGCTTCAGCTGCAAAATCCACGCTATTCAGGCTACCTGAAAGCAACACCCGCCGTCCGGCAAAATAGCAATTATTGCCAGACAAAGCCGCACAAACCGGCAAAAACGCAAGGATTGTTCGCCAAAACTGCCAAGCTGTGCCACAATCCACCCACTACCCCCTAAACGAGAACCCGCCATGACACAAGAAACCGCCTTGGGAGCCGCCCTCAAATCTGCCGTGCAGACCATGAGCAAGAAAAAGCAAACCGATCTGATTGCCGACCACATCTACGGCAAATACGACGTGTTCAAACGCTTCAAACCCCTGGCCTTGGGCATCGACAAAGACCTCGTTGCCGCCCTGCCCCAATACGACCCCGCCCTGATCGCACGTGTGCTTTCTAATCACTGCCGCCGCCCGCGCTACCTCAAATCGCTGGCACGCGGCGGTAAGCGCTTCGATTTGAACAACCGCTTCAAAGGCGAAGTTAGCCCCGAAGAGCAGGCCATCGCCCAGCAACACCCAGCCGTGCAGGAAATGCTTGCCCGCCAAGCCGCCAAGCAGGCCGAACAACAGGCGGCCGAGGCTGAAGCCGCCGTTGCCGAACAGCCCGCCGAAGCCACAGCAGAAACTGCTGCGCCCGCCGCAGAAACCCCTGCCGCCCCGGCAGCCGAATAAATCTACGGTCCATAAAGGCTACCTGAAAAGTTTCAGGTAGCCTTTTGCTGTACTTCAGTATGAATTAGCGCCAATGAATACCCACAACCACACTACAGGCTACCTGAAACTTTCAGGTAGCCTCAAATTCTAATCCCACATAAGGAAAACCACATGCGCACACCCATCCTCCTACCCATCACCGCCCTACTGCTCGCTGCCTGTGCCGGCAACCCCCTGCCTCCGCCCACCGCCGACCAGCCCACCGACACCTCCATGATCAACACCGCCTATTGGACTGCCCAGCCCTACTGCGCCGGCCGCGTGCAAATGCGCCTGCCCGCCGAGCGCCGCTACGGCTCAAGAGACCAAGGCCAAACTGAAAACTACCACTACAACGGCTGGCATATCAAACACTACGCCGACGATTGGCGTTTCCTCAACGTCATCCTCACCCAAAGGCGGCAAGGCGGATTTAACCGCTATTTCGATCAGCGTACCGGCCATGGTGAAGGTTATATCGGCGAGCGCGAGCTTATCCCCGGCCGCGCCTTCCTGCAATTCACCCGCAAAACCCCCATGTTCGACGGCAGCCGCCTGAGTGCCAGTCTCGGCATCCGCTACGATGCCGAGCTCATCGTCAAGCTCGGCCCAAACAGCGGTTTCCACACCGACGGTGAATTAAAAATCCCCACCCCGGGCGGCACAGAACCGAACAACTGGCGTGAACAGGAACGCTCACTGCTCAACAAAGCAACGCATGAAATGCGCCGCGACCTCACCTCCCGCCTGCGCGAACGCCAGCCATACGAAGTGCCCAAACACCAAGGCGTGTGCATCCCCGACGGCTTCTTCGCCGACAACGGCGACACCCCCTTTAAAGGCAGCTCCCGTGTTTATTTTGCCGGCCAAGACGACACCTACATCATCATCTCCCACGGCCGCAACCCGCGCGGCGCCTCCATCGCCGGCGGCCGCAACCATCCCGACACCGAAGGCTTGAAAGGCCTGCTGCAATCGATCACCGCCCGCGCCATCCGCCAAGGCCCGCGCACCATCAACGGCATGCCCGGCTACGAAAAAATCAGCCGCTGGGATGGCAACCACTACTTGCTTAGGTGGGAGCGCGAAAGCGACCACCTCCTCGTGATGATGCCCTTCGGCACCGAAACCTTCGACGGCACCAAACGCAGCCAGCAGGAAATCTTCGCTATTTGGGACACTGTCCTGGCCACCCTCAAACCAGTGGAATAAACCGGCAGCCCAAGCAAAAGGCTACCTGAAACAGTTTTTCTGTTTCAGGTAGCCTTAATTTATCGGGTGTAGCACAGCTATTGCCGCCTTCCTTGGCGCAGGCAAATTGGTCTGACAGCAGCTTATCTTTTCTCAGACCAGCTGCACCCTATTTTCCGGTATTCAGGTTAACCGGAATCGGATCCGGCGCCTTGTTTGGGCTGTATGCATCAAAATAAATCATCCGCTCCTGCTCATTCCAGCTCAATTTGCGCGATGGGGAGGAATGTTCGGCCAAAACCTTATCCAAGACGGCGCGGCGCTGGCCGGCGGGCAGGCGGTATAAGGCCAGGGCCGCGTTAAAGGCGCGCTGCTGCATGGCGGTGTCTTGCAGGCGGTGAACATAGGCATCAAACGAAGGCATGGCCTGATCAACGTACCTGCAGCCTACACTGTTGCTCAAGCACGCCCATTCCTCGGCACACAACGGATGGTATTATATCGGAGGCAGGCGGCTTGATGGGAGGCTACCTGAAAACAGCTTTCTAGTTTCAGGTAGCCTCCCCAAAAACGGAAAAACAGGCCGGATTGCTCCGGCCTGTTTCCCTTCGTATCTCTCCCAACTAAGCCGCCACCGGCTGGTTGCGCAGCAGGCGGATGAGTTTGGCGATGCGCGCTTTCATTTCGCGGCGGTCGACAATCTGGTCAATCGCGCCTTTCTCCAGTAGGAATTCGGCACGCTGGAAGCCTTCGGGCAGTTTTTCACGCACTGTCTGCTCGATCACGCGCGGGCCGGCAAAGCCCACCAGCGCATTCGGCTCGGCCAGCACCACATCGCCCAAAAAGGCAAAGCTGGCAGAAACGCCGCCCATGGTCGGGTCGGTGAGCACGGAAATAAAGGGCAGCTGCTTGTCGCTCAACAGATGCAGCACGGCGCTGGTTTTGGTCATCTGCATCAGTGAGCTCAGGCCTTCCTGCATCCGCGCCCCGCCGGAAGCGGCCACGCAGATAAAGGAGCAGCCGTTTTCCGCAGCCTCGCGCACGCCGCGCACAAAACGTTCCCCCACCACCGAGCCCATCGAGCCGCCGATAAAGAGGAATTCAAACGCAGCCACCACCACGGGCAGCCCGTCCATTTCGCCTTTCATCACCACCAAGGCATCGTTTTCGCCGGTGGCTTTGCGCGCCGCGCTGAGGCGGTCGGGGTATTTTTTGCTGTCTTTGAATTTCAGAATATCGGTGGGCTTCACCTCGGCGCCGATTTCTTCGCGGCCAGCTTCGTCTAACAGCAGATCCAGCCGCTCGCGGGCGCTGAGCGGATTATGGTGGTTGCACTTGGGGCAAACTTGGTGGTTTTCTTCCAAATCGGAGGCATACAGCACTTCGGAGCAGGCCGGGCATTTGCGCCACAGGCCTTCCGGCACGCCGGATTTACCGCTGTCTTCGCGTTTGATTTTCGGGGGGAGGATTTTGTCGAGCCAACTCATGATTTACTCCATTTGCTCCTAATTAGGTTTGGTTTGCCACTTGGGGCAACAGCCGGGCGGGATAGTAGCCAATAGCGGCGGTTTAGGCAAGTTTTGTAAAGACCGCAAGGATTTTGCCTGGCTACGGGCGGCGGTTTTACAAGCAAATCGGGCAGTAGGCCAAACAGGCATCCACCACTTCTTCCGCCGTGGGCGCGTAATCCGCCAGGCCGCTGCTGCGGGCGTTCCACCCTTCGGGGTAGAAAAACAGGCTGCTGCCTTCGGGATGGGGCACATTGCGGTCGAACTCTGCCATCAAACTGTCCAACACTTCATCGTCTTCTTCCGCCAAAATGCGTTGCCCTAAGCCGATTAATTCGTCTCGTGTCATTTTCAGGTAGCCTCAAAGGCAGACAGTAGGCGCTGCCAGTGCTCTTGCCGCACATAATGGCAGCCTTCGCTCTCGCGGTATGCCGACAGGTTTTCCAAGTCGATATGAAGCCCGGGCAGCCGTTTCAGGCAGCGGGCGAGGGCGGGGTCGAGGATGGTCAGGTGTTGGGCGAGCCGTTGGGCAAAGCGGTATTTTTCGTATTGCGCCACTTCGGCGGCAGGGATGGGGCGGTTGCCCCACGAATCGCCCGGCCACGGACTTTCGTCGGCATCCAGCGGCAGGCAGATGCCTGAACCGGCAACACATTGGAACAGGATGGCCGTATCGGGACGCTACAACACGGGGTTGTAGAGCGAAAGCAGCAATTTTGCCCCGCCCGCGCCTGCGGGCGGCCAGCATGCCCAATATTTGCCCCATGCCGCGCCGTTCAGGTAGATATCGGCGCTGCTGATGCCTGCACTCTAGCAATCGTTGCCGAAATCGGGGCAGATTTCCCAACGCAGGCTGTCCAAAGCAATATCCGTATCCGCAGCCATGGTTTCATTGTCCGGCTTGGTTTTCAGGTAGCCTCAAACGGCTTCTTTCAGGCTTTTCACCAGTTTGCCTGCGGCTTCGGCTTCGCGGCCGGGATTGGCTTCGATTTCTTTTACAATGCGGCTGCCGATCACCACGCCGTCGGCCACTGCGGCGATTTGCCGCGCGCTCTCGGCATCGGAAATACCGAAGCCCACGCAAATCGGCAGCGGCACATGGCGGCGCAGCACGGCCACTTTTTCCGCCACTTCGGCGGTGTTCAGGCTGGCCGAACCGGTAACGCCTTTAAGCGATACGTAATACACGAAGCCAGAAGCCAGCTTGGCAATTTCGGCCATCCGCGCCTCGCCGGTGGTGGGGGCAACCAGGAAAATGGTGTCGAGCCCGGCGGCTTTGAGCGCGTTATGCAGCGGGGCCACGGTTTCAATCGGGCTATCCACTGTGAGCACGCCGTCCACGCCGGCTTCTTTGGCGGCACGGGCAAATGGCTCATAGCCCATTTTGTGAATCGGATTCAGGTAGCCCATCAGCACCACGGGCGTGCTCTGGTTACTTTGGCGGAAGCCGCGCACGGTCTCCAACACGTCGGTCAGGCTTACTCCGTTGGCCAAGGCGCGCTCGGCGGCACGCTGGATGGTAGGGCCATCCGACATCGGGTCGGAAAACGGCACGCCCAGCTCGATGATGTCCGCGCCGTTGGCAGCCAGGCTGTGCATCAGCTCCAGCGTGGTTTCAAGGTTCGGGTCGCCGGCGGTGATGTAGGCAACCAAGGCTTTATGTACATCGGTATTTTGAAAAACTTGTTTGATTCTGCTCATGATTTCATCCATATCTGAGGCTACTTGAAAACCAAACTAAGGTTTCAGGTAGCCTTCGGTTTAATTCTTCAACGACTGCACCGGCGCGGGAATCTGCCCACCGCGGTTCACAAACACTTCGCAGCTTCCTTCCTTCACGGGCATTATCGGCGCGTAGCCAAGCAGCCCGCCGAATTCCACGCTTTCGCCCACACCTTTGCCGGTGACGGGGATAATGCGCACAGCGGTGGTTTTGCTGTTGATCATGCCGATGGCGGCTTCATCGGCGATGATGCCGGAAATGGTGGCGGCTGAGGTGTTGCCCGGCACGGCAATCATGTCCAGCCCCACGGAACATACGGCGGTCATGGCTTCGAGTTTGTCCAGTGTCAGCACGCCGCTTTCTGCCGCCGCAATCATGCCTTCGTCTTCCGACACGGGAATGAACGCACCACTCAAGCCACCGACGGCAGAGGAAGCCATCATACCACCCTTTTTCACTGCGTCGTTCAACAGCGCGAGTGCGGCAGTGGTGCCGTGCGTACCGCAAACGCTCAAGCCCATCGCTTCCAAAATGCGGGCAACGGAATCGCCAACGGCGGGCGTGGGCGCGAGCGACAAATCCAAAATGCCGAATGGAATGTTCAGACGGCGTGCCGCTTCCTGCCCGATCAGTTCGCCCACCCGCGTGATTTTAAACGCGGTCTTCTTCACGATTTCGGCGATTTCAGTCAGATCTTTGCCCGCACAATCGGCCAGCGCAGCCTGCACTACACCGGGGCCGGACACGCCCACGTTCAGCATCACATCGCCTTCGCCCGCACCGTGGAACGCGCCTGCCATAAACGGATTGTCGTCCACCGCGTTGCAAAACACGACGATTTTGGCGCAGCCAAAACCTTCAGGCGTGATTTCCGCTGTGCGTTTGATGGTTTCCCCCATCAGCTTCACCGCATCCATATTGATACCGGCGAGAGTGCTGCCGATATTGACCGAGCTGCACACGATGTCGGTAGTTTTCATCGCTTCGGGAATGGAGCGGATCAACACTTCATCCGAAGGCGACATGCCTTTTTGCGCCAGCGCAGAAAAGCCGCCGATAAACGACACGCCGATGGCTTTGGCTGCCTTGTCCAGCGTTTGCGCAATGGAAACATAGCTGTCCGCGCCCGTGGCCGCGGCGATTTGGGCGATGGGTGTTACGGAAATGCGCTGGTTCACAATCGGCACGCCGTATTTGGCCGACAGCTCGCGGGCTACCTGAACCAAGTTTTTGCCAACGCGAGTGATTTTATCGTAGATATTTTGGTTTAGTTGGTCGATATCAGGCGAAATGCAGTCGTGCAAATCGATGCCGATGGTAAGCGTGCGCACGTCGAAATTTTGGTCGGCAACCATGCGGACGGTTTCTAAGATTTCGGTAAAGCGAAGGGACATTTTCAGGTAGCCTTTATATTGTTGGATTAGATTTTGAGTTTGACATACATATTTCCATGGGTCCCCTCAACACTTTTGCGCATCTGGTATGCGAATATCTCTGGGTATTTCTTCACTCTAGGCTATCTGAAACCTATTCCATGCCTGAAATACTGTAATCGCGGTGAAGAACTTTCAGGCAGCCTGAAGATTAAATCCGGTGCATGGCATTGAACAAGGCTTCGTTTTGCATGCGGATATCCAAGCCCAGCTTCTCACCGGCTTGGGCGAATACGCTCAGCATTTCTTCTCGGCTTTGCGGGCAGCGGCTGGTGTCCATCAGAATAATCATGGTGAAATATTCGCCCATGAGCTGCTGGCTGATATTGAGGATGTTGATTTGATGTTCGGCTAAGAGTTTGGATACGTCGTAAACGATGCCGATGCGGTCTTTGCCGATAATGGTGAGTATGGAATGAGGGGTGTGCTGGGGCATAGTCATTCAATTTCCGTGTGAAAATTTGAGGCCTTTGCGAAGTGCCGCTCTGCGGTGTATTCGCAAAGGCCTCTAGGATATAAGCATAAAACAGTGGCCGCGCTCAATCATCCTGTTTGCCGTTTTCTTCGGCATCGGCCACCATCTGTTCGGCGGCTTCTTGGGTGAGGGTAGCGAAACCGGCAGGCAAATCCAATGCTTCCAACGTAGTTTTGCCGGTGGGTTTGTCGGCCATCTCGGCAAATGCCTGCCGCAGGGCTTCTTGCTGCTCGGCAAAATCGGGATGCAACACCACCATATGTGTGACGGCGGCAAAACTGCTTTCCTGCAACACGCGCAGTTGCTCAAGCGTACGTTTGCTCATGTGGGCATAGGTGCTGGTCGGAAAGAAACCGGCCTGTGCTTGGCCTCTAATCAGGGCGGAAGCTGCCTGGGGGAAGGTGGCGGCTTCTTCGATTTTAAGCTGTTCCACATCCAACCCGGCCTGTTTCAACAAACGTAGGCCAAGGCAGCGGATATCGGGATTGGGGCCGGTTTTAATCAACGCATCAACCGGCAAATCTTCTATTTTTTGATACTCTGATTCGGCTGATACGGCCACTACGGCTTCATCGAATTTATCTTTCAAACACACCAGCGGCAAATAGCCTTTGTCTTTAATCAGTGCCACGGCATCAAAAGCATTGGCATAGAGCATATCCATTTTGCCGCTCTCGGCTAACTCCTGTATTTCTGCAGCATTAGCAGGCAGATGCAAATGGATGGAGAGTTCGGTTTCGCGCTGTAAATGACTGCTGAGTAGATACCAATGGCTGAAGTGGTCGGGCAGGTAATCCGGCGCCACCACAAAGTTGATTCCAGCTTGTTGCACCATAAAACTTTTTCCTTGTTTTTGCTGGGTAATTCCTGTATTTACAACAAATGAGAATGTGTGTTTGTGTTTCAAGATTGGATTGAGGCTACCTGAAAACTTAGAAATTCAAACATCAACTGCATTCCAAGCGCCCTACCCTTATCGCCCCAAAACAGCATGGGCGAAAAGAGTCATTATCGTTCTAATGTAATTATCTTACCACCTTTACCTACGATAAAAAACCACCTATATAGGTGATTTTTTGCTTGGCATGGATTTGAGAGAAGCAGCATCAGGCAAGGGTTTGCTGCCAATATTGATTCTCCTCCACCACATCAAGTGTGTATACCCAACACCATACGGCAAAGGCTACCTGAAAATGCAAAAGAGCCGGCTGTTTTAGCCGACTCTTTGAAATTTGGTGGAGGTAAGCGGGATCGAACCGCTGACCTCTTGCATGCCATGCAAGCGCTCTACCAACTGAGCTATACCCCCAATTTGGTGGCGAATCAGGGACTCGAACCCCGGACACAAGGATTATGATTCCTCTGCTCTAACCAGCTGAGCTAATTCGCCGCTCATTCAGAAAGCGCGCATTATACGGCTTTCTTAAATTCTGTCAAACCCCAAAACACAATTTTTTTGCTACAGCCTGATTTATATAGATAACTAATTTTCACACTGCTTTTGCACAATCCAAACAGGCCGGCATTCCACTTGCCGGCCAGTTGGTTTGAAGCATCAATCCGCAAACTGTTTCTTCATGCGCTCTCGCCGCTCTTGCGCTTCCACCGATAAAGTAGCGGTGGGGCGGGCAAGCAGGCGTTTGAGACCGATGGGCTCACCGGTATCAACACAATAGCCGTATTCGCCTTCATCAATCTGACGCAGCGAGGCCTGGATTTTATTCAGCAATTTGCGCTCACGGTCGCGGGTGCGCAACTCCAGCGCATATTCTTCTTCCTGCGTGGCACGATCGGCCGGATCGGGAGCAGCTTCATGGTTTTGCAGATGGCCGGTGGTGTCGGCCGCCTTTTGAATCAGCTCATCTTGCAGCTTAACCAGCAACTCACGGAAGAAAGCCAGCTGATCGGCATTCATATACTCCTCTTCCGGGCCTTTCCAGTTGATGATGTCTTGCTCGGTTAGTTTTGCCATGAGTTATCCTTTTTGTGAAATTCTACCAACCGCCCCTTCCCGCCAGCGGCTGCTTCTTTTATAAAAAGGCGGAATATAAAACAGCCGCCAGCTTATGGCAAGAGCAAAAAATTCAAATGCATGATAATTGCCGGCAGCCCCCAGCTAATCCAACCCCACAGCAAAAGTGCCAACAGGCTACCTGAAAAATCCCAGCGGCCAATACGCAAAAAGGCAAACGGGCGGCACAGCGGCTCATACACACGGTTGAGCACTGCCACCAGCGGCGAATACGCCTGTGATAAAGACAGCACCATGCGCCACAACAAACCGCCAAGCAACACATAAGCCGCCGAACGCGTCAGGGCGAGCGCAGCAAGCAACACATCAGCCGCCGCGATCTGCCAGCCGAACATCCCTGCCGGCAGATTGATGAGCGACAACAACAAATATAACACCGCATACAGCAGCCAGGCCGCCAAAATACAGGCACTGTCCAAACCGCCCAAGGGCGGCAGCAGGCGGCGCAGCGGCTTCACCAGCCAGTCGCTGCTGCGGCAGCAAAACTGCGCCAACGGATGCATATAATTCAAACGGCCGTATTGCAGCAGGCAGCGTGCCAACAGAAGCATGGCCAGCGCATCGGCGAGCAGGGCGACAAATTGATTAAACATACCGCCCTATTCCGCCAACTGCTCAGCCAATTCCTGCGAACGCGCCACACAGGCGGCCACGCCCGCGCCAATCGCATCGGCCACGCCGTGCGCCTCAAAGCTTTGCAGCGCAGCATAAGTGGTGCCGCCTTTGGAGGTAACTTTTTGCCGCAAATCGGAAAACTCTTCTCCGCTCTGCTCAGCCAGCCGCACCGCACCTTGGAAAGTAGCCAAACTGAGCTGCCGTGCTTCTTCCGCATTGAAACCCTGCTGCCTTGCAGCGTTTTGCAGCGCTTCAAGCAGGTAAAACACATAGGCCGGGCCGCTGCCGCTGATACCGGTGATGCGGTGCAGGCCGTCTTCACTATCCAGCCACAGAGTTTGCCCGCTGGCGCGCATGATACGGTCGGCCAATTCCCGGTCGGCAGCGGATGCGCCGCTGTCGGCAAACAAGCCGGCCACACCCTGCCCCACTTGCGCCGGCGTGTTCGGCATAATGCGTACAATGCGGCGCGTACCGCCCAACCAGCGGCTCAAGGCCGCACACGGCAGCCCGGCGGCAATCGACAACACCAGCGCGCCGCCTGTTTGTATATTTTGCAGCGCCGCCTGCATATCTTGCGGCTTCACCGCCAGCACCAGCACGTCGCTATCATTCAGCGGCGGCAGATCGGCAGCAGTGGCGATGCCGTATTGCTGCGCCAGCATGGCCAGTTTGTCGGCACTGTAGTCGATGGCGCAGATATCGAAACCGCCGGCGCAGCTCATGCCCGCGATAATGGCAGAGGCCATATTGCCTGCGCCGAGAAAATAGATGGTCATGATGTTTCCTTAATGTGGTGATTTGAACATTTCAGGTAACCTCATCTACCTGCCGACAGGCTACCTGAAAACCTATCTGCATCTTTTCAGGTAGCCTGTTGCCTACCAATATGCAAACGGATATTGCTCATACAAACCCGGTGCAATGGTATCCATCTGGGTTTTGAAAGCATCCTGTATTGGCTGGCTGAGTTCCGGTTGCGCATCGAGCAGCCCTTCAAGCTCTTGCAAAAGAAAGGCCGTTTGCAGGAAGGAAATAAAACCGATGCCCATATCGGCAAACCGCGCCTCGGCTTCATCGTATTCGCCTTGGTCGTGGTCGTAAAACAGGATATTCCTGCTCTCTTTGCCAATAAACCAGGTATCGCCCTGCCCCGCATCGCCGATCAGCCAATACCGCGCAGCCACATCGGGATAGTCGCTGCCCAGGCGGCGGTTTTCGTTAAACGCAGTTTGATAATCCCAAAGCCGGATATCGGGCGTGATTTCCACGCTTTCGCATTGCTGCACAAAAGACAGATACGCCGCAGGCAAAGGCGGCAGTTTGTCCAAACTCTTAACCGCAACTGCGCGCTTGGGCAGCCTGGCCATGATTTGTTCTGCAGAAAGCGGGGTAAACATGTTTCCAATTTCCAAGCCGGCTTTGGAAGCCTAGAGGCTACCTGAAAGCCGCAGCTGCAACGAAGTTAAAACGGAGTCTGTACACAGTGCAGCACAGTTTTCAGGTAGCCTTCCCTAGCAGCAAAGGGCTACCTGAAACCTTTAACCGCCATAATCCCGCTGCCCGAAAATGGCGCTGCCGATGCGTACATGGGTGGCGCCGCAGGCAACGGCGGTTTCCAAGTCCTCCGACATGCCCATCGAGAGCACGTCCACATCCAGCCCCTGCGCCTGCAAAAATTGCAGCAATTCGTTCATGCGGCCAAACTGCTGGCGCAATTCTTCTTCGCTGCTGCCCAGCCGTGCCACGCACATCAGGCCGCGCAGCTTCAGCCGGGGCAAAGAGGCTACCTGAAAAGCCAGCTCGCGCAGCGTTTCCTCTTGCGGCGGCACGCCGTGTTTTACGTCTTCGCCGCCAATGTTCACTTCAATCAGCACTTGCAGCGGCGGCATGGTTTCCGGCCGCTGATCGCTCAGGCGGCGGGCGATTTTTTCGCGGTCAATGGTGTGTACCCAATGGGCGCGTTCGGCGGCAATGCGGCTTTTGTTGGATTGGATATGGCCGATGATGTGCCAGCAGATGTCGGGAATATCGGCCAGCTCGCTGCTTTTCTCTTCAAATTCCTGCAGATAGTTTTCGCCGAAATCACGCTGCGCACTTTTCTGGCACAACAGACGCACATCGGCGGCGGGAAAGGTTTTACTCACCGCAATCAGCTCGGGCTCGGGGCGGCCTGCCGCTTCGGCGGCAGCCCAAATACGGGCGCGCACGGCGTGCAGGTTCATGGTTAGCACTCTCATCATCATTTTTCCTTTTCATCAAATAATTCGCCGGGAATTTTGCACACGGGGATAGGCTGGATTTTGTGCAGCGTGGCGCGGTGCAGGCGTTGGTAAATCTCGAACACTTCGCGCTCGCGACCGGCAAATTCTTCGGCGCGGCGGCCCGCTTCGCTTTGCGCCATCGCCCATTCCAGCTCGGGATAGCTCGCGCCCATCTGCTGCTCGTCGGTGCGCTCTTCGTCCCATAGCCCGTCGGTGGGTGCGGCTTGGCGGATGGCGGGCAGCACCTCCAAGGCTTCGGCCAGGGTGTATACCTGGGTTTTGAGCAAATCGCCGATGGGGCTTAAATCCACGCCGCCGTCGCCGTATTTGGTGAAAAAGCCCACGCCGAAATCTTCCACCTTATTGCCCGTGCCCGCCACCAGCAGGCCGTTGATTTGGCCGTAGTAATACAGCGCGGCCATGCGCAGGCGGGAACGGGTGTTGGCCATGGCCAGGTTTTTATTGGTGGCGGCGGTGTCGGCCACGCTGCGCTCGAACTGCTCGAAAGTGGGGGTTAAATCCAGCGTTTGGCTGCGCACGTTGATAAAACGGCGCTGCAAGTCGGCGATGTGTTCGTTGGCCCGCTGCAACTGGTCGGCCTGTTGTCGGATGGGCAGTACCACACACAACACGTCCAGCCCGCTGTGTGCGCACAGGGCAGACACCACGGCGGAATCCACCCCGCCGGAAATGCCCACCACAAAACCTTTCGCGCCCGCGCGCACGGCATAATCGGCCAGCCAGCGGCTGATGTGTCGGATAACAGCTTGGGTTTGCATCATGTTTTTCCTATTTTGATGAGCCGCCAACGCATAATGCATTAGCAGCCTGTTGGATATACATTTTCAACGAAGCCAGGCAGGCTTCATCGGCAATCTTTTCATTCTCTTCCAAATAATAATATCGCCCCAGCAAATCGCTCACATCCACCCTGCCTTGCAAAGTTGCCCGGTTTAGCTCCATTTCGAGCACCACTTCATCGTTATCGTCATTTTTCAGGTAGCCTTCCCGTAGCAGCAGGCTGAGCAGAATCCTAATCGCACACGGGCGCACAAAAATATCCGCATCACTTTTCAGCACCCGAACATCGGCCGAAAGCTCGTCGCGCCATTTGATGATGTGTGCCAACAATTCTATCTCGCTCATTTGCCACCCTTCGCTCGGTTGCACAGCAGCGGGTAATATATCGCCAATCCGCCCAAAAGCCAAATGCCAAGCCCAGCCCGGCAATCTGCTAAAATTCTGCAGAGGCTACCTGAAAACTGAAGCCTCAGCGTAATAACAATGAACGCCGCAGCTTTCTGCGCCGCTCAAACCGAAAGCAAGCAATGGAAACCCTCCGTACCGCCCGCCTTATCCTCCGCCCATGGACACTCGCCGATGCTGCCGCGCTCTACGCGCAAGCCCAAAACCCTAAGATAGGCGCAATGTGCGGCTGGCTTCCGCACAAAAGCGTGGCAGAAAGCCGGGAAATTATCGAACATATCCTGCTTAAGCCCCATTCCTTCGCCATCTGTCTGGCCGACAATCAACTCATCGGCAGCATCGGCCTCCTCTTCCCGAACGACAGCAATTTGCCACTGGCCGCAGGCGAAGCCGAAATAGGCTATTGGCTGGGCGAAAGCTTCTGGGGCAAAGGCTATGCCACCGAAGCCCTGCAAGCCATGATTGCCTATTCTTTTGAAAAACTAAGGCTAACCCGCCTATTGGCCGGCGTTTATCAAGAAAACATCCCCTCACAAAAAGTGCTGGAAAAATGCGGCTTCCGCCACCAGCAAACCATAGAGCACTTCTTTTCCAAGCTCACCGGCGAAACGCACACCGCCCTGCTATACGCATTAGCTGCCGCCCCCATTTTCAGGTAGCCTCTATCACACAGCAAAGGAACCCCATGCTCCATCAACCTCCGCAACAAATCCGCCTAGAATCCGGCCGCCAAAGCCTCATACTGGTTTACCCTGATGCCGAATACACCCTGCCCGTCGAATACCTGCGCGTGTATTCCCCCAGCGCCGAAGTGCGCGGCCATGGCCACGGGCAGGCCAAACTGCAAGCCGGCAAAGCCGGCATCAGCATCACCGACCTGCAGCCTGCCGGCAACTACGCCCTCAAAATCACCTTCTCCGACGGCCACGACAGCGGCCTCTACAGCTGGGGCTACCTGTATGAATTGGCAAGCGGATACGCTACAATGTGGCCCGATTACCTGCGCCGCCTTGAAGAAGCCGGCGCCTCCCGCGAACCTACCGAACAAACCCTTGCTATCCCGAAAGGAAAGAAATGTCCGCATTAAGCCGCACACTCCCCGCCCTCATCGCCGCCTCCGTTTTGCTGCTGGCCGGCTGCGATAAAGTTGCCGACAAAGTTGCCGACAACGCCGCCGGGCAAATCGACGACCAAAAAGCCCGCAGCGAATTCGTTACCAACTGCGCCAAATCTGCCGTCGAATCCTCCAAAGGCTCAATCAATAACGAAGCAGCCACCAAACTGTGCGGCTGCACCTACGACCAAGCCGCCTCCACCTACAGCAGCTCCGAAGAGTGGAAGAAAGACCTCATCCGCTACGGCCTGAACCAAAACAACAAAGAGCTGGAAGCCAAAATCCAAGCCGCCATGACCACCTGTATCGACCGCTTCTCCAAAGGCCAGCTATAACCCTTCTGCAGGCTACCTGAAAGCACTTTATGTCCACCAAACCCGCCCTCATCGCCTTAAGCTTCTTGCTCCTGGCCGGCTGCGACTTTATTGCCAATAAAGCCGCCAGCAACGTAACCGAGCAAGAAGCCAAAGACGGCTTTATCGAAGGTTGTGTCAAAGGCGCACTCGATCCGCAAGCCTTCAAACGCCAATTGAACCAAGCAGAAGCCTCCAAGCTCTGCCATTGCGCCTACGACACAGCTTCCGCCCAGTACACCGACCGCGAAAAGTGGAAACGCGACCTGATTCGTGCCGGCCTGTCCCCCAACGACCAAAACCAGGAAATCTTCCAAAAACTGGTGGCCGGCCTGCAAAGCTGCGCCACCAGCCAAAACCTGATGTAACCCGCCCAAAGGCTACCTGAAAGCACCATAATGACCGACAAGCAAACCCATTTCGGCTACCGCACCGTAAACGAAAGCGAAAAAGCCGCCAAAGTGGCCGAAGTATTCCACTCCGTCGCCAAAAAATACGACATCATGAACGATGTGATGTCCGGCGGCCTGCACCGCGTGTGGAAACACTTCACCCTCACCACCGCCCGCGTGCCCAAAGGCGGTAAAGTGCTCGACATTGCCGGCGGCACGGGCGACCTCTCGCGCGGCTGGGCCAAACGTGTGGGTAAAGACGGCGAAGTCTGGCTTACCGACATCAACTCCTCCATGCTCGGTGTGGGCCGCGACCGCCTGCTCAACGAAGGCCTGCTCCTGCCCGTGGCCGTATGCGATGCCGAAAAACTCCCCTTCCCGGATAACTATTTCGACCTCGTTTCCGTATCCTTCGGCCTGCGCAACATGACGCACAAAGACGCCGCCCTCAAAGAAATGCACCGCGTGCTCAAGCCCGGCGGCACACTCTTGGTGCTGGAATTTTCCAAAGTGGCCAAGCCGCTTGCTCCGGCCTACGACCTCTATTCCTTCAAGCTCCTGCCGCTGATGGGCAAACTCATCGCCAAAGATGCCGACAGCTATCAATACCTGGCCGAATCCATCCGCATGCATCCCGACCAGGAAACCCTCAAGCAAATGATGCTCGACGCCGGCTTCGACAGCGTGGACTACCACAACATGAGTGCCGGCATAGTGGCTCTGCACAAAGGCGTAAAATTCTGATTGCTGTTTGTAGTTTGTAAAGTAAAAGGCTACCTGAAACCGAAAAACGTTTCAGGTAGCCTTTTAATACAGAGTCCGCGCAACAAACAATAAAAAATCCTGCATGGCTCATTCATACCATACAGGATCATTTATTTGTATTCTTTGGTGCCCAGGAGAAGACTCGAACTTCCACAC
>NZ_KV804551.1:624801-704626 GCF_001811325.1 Eikenella sp. HMSC071B05
GCTGGCGCGTCTACCAATTCCGCCACCTGGGCGAGCAATTTCCATTTCAGTTTCAATTAAAGCAAGTTGTGGTGCCCAGGAGAAGACTCGAACTTCCACACCCGTGAGGATACCAGCACCTGAAGCTGGCGCGTCTACCAATTCCGCCACCTGGGCTTTGCTTTAATCGAACTTTGCGGTAAAGTGCATTGCTCTTTATGCAAGAAACGCGCATTATAGCGCCAATTTTCCACTTGTCAATTTATATATGAAGAAGAAAACCTCGCTCCGACTGCAAGACCCTTATCTGCAGCGGGAAACTCAACGCTACGAACACCCCCTGCCCAGTCGCGAATGGATTACCGAAATGCTGGAAGACAGAGGCGTGCCACTGAAAACCGAATCTTTAGCCATCCTGCTCGATATTGCCGAGCACGAAATGCCCTTTTTCGAACGCCGCCTGACTGCGATGGCGCGCGACGGGCAAATCCTCATCAACCGGCGCGGCATGGTGTGCGCTGCCGAAAAACTCGCGCTGGTGAAATGCCGCGTTGAAGCGCATAAAGACGGCTTCGGTTTTGCCGTACCGCTCACGCCCGACGGCCAGGGTGATTTCGTGCTGCCCGCCCGCCAAATGCGCGGCCTGATGCATGGCGACACGGTAACCGTGCGCCCGGCCGGCACGGATCGGCGCGGCCGCCGCGAAGGCCAGGTACTCGATGTGATTGAACGTGCGCAGAAAACCGTAGTTGGGCGGCTCATGATAGAGCGCGGCATCGCCATGCTCTCGCCCGAAGACAGCCGCCTGCCCGACAGCATCCTGCTCGAACCCGATTCGGTGGGCAAAGCCAAGCCCGGCCAAGTGGTGGTGGCTCAAATCGATGCCTACCCCGACGCGCACCGCCCCGCCGTGGCCAGCGTGGTGGAAGTGTTGGGCAACTATGCCGACAGCGGCATGGAAATCGAAATTGCCGTGCGCCAGCATCACCTGCCGCACCAATTCTCCACCGCCTGCGAAAAAGCCGCCGCGAAGATCCCTTCCACCGTACGCAAAACCGACCTCAAAGGCCGTGAAGACCTGCGCGATTTACCACTGGTAACGATAGACGGCGAAAACTCACGCGATTTCGACGATGCCGTATATGCCGAAAAACAAGGCCGCAATTTCCGCCTGGTGGTAGCCATTGCGGACGTGAGCCACTATGTGAAGCCGAAAGACGCGATTGATGCCGACGCGCTGGATCGCGCCACCAGCGTGTATTTCCCGCGCCGCGTGATTCCCATGCTGCCAGAAAGCCTCTCCAACGGCATTTGCTCGCTCAATCCCGATGTGGATCGGTTGTGTATGGTGTGCGACATGGTTTTTACCTACGCCGGCAATCTTAAATCCTACCGTTTCTACCCCGCCGTGATGCGCTCCCATGCCCGCCTCACCTACACCCAAGTGTGGGACTGGATTCAAAACGGCAGCGACAATCCGCTCAAGCCGCACATCGATACTCTCTACAAACTCTATCAAATCTTGCTCAAAAAACGCCACCAGCGCGGCGCGATGGAGTTTGAAACCACCGAAACCGAGATGATTTTCGACAAACAGGGCAAAATCAAACGCATCGTGCCCGTGGTGCGCAACGAAGCCCACCGCCTGATTGAAGAATGCATGCTCGCCGCCAACGTGTGCGCTGCCGAATTCCTGCTTAAGCATCAGCATCCCGCCCTATTCCGCAACCACTCTGGCCCCACCCCGGAAAAGCTCGCCACCCTGCGCGAGCAGCTCGGCCTGCTCGGCCTTACCCTCGGCGGCGGCGAACAGCCCACCCCGCTGGATTACGCCGCACTCTTCGCCCAAACCGCCGATCGCCCCGACCGCGAGCTGATTCAAGTGATGCTCCTGCGCTCCATGCAACAGGCCATGTACGAGCCAGAAAACAGCGGCCACTTCGGCCTTGCCTACCCCGCCTACACCCACTTCACCTCCCCCATCCGCCGCTACCCCGACCTCCTCGTGCACCGCGCCATCAAGGCCGTGCTTTCAGGTAGCCGCTACAACCCTGCCGAAAACTGGAGCGCGCTGGGCATCCACAGCTCGCAATGCGAGCGCCGTGCCGATGAAGCCAGCCGCGACGTGGAAAACTGGCTCAAAACCTACTATATGCAAGACAAAGTGGGCGAAGTATTCAGCGGCACAGTCAGCGGCATGGCCGGCTTCGGCCTGTTCGTTACCCTCGACGACATCCACATTGAAGGCCTCGTCCACATCAGCGAATTGGGCGAAGACTACTTCAACTATCGCGCCGAAACCATGAGCATCGAAGGCGAACGCAGCGGCTTGCGCTTCAGCATGGGCGACAAAGTTGTGGTTCAGGTAGCCCGTGCCGACTTGGATACCCGCAAAATCGACCTCATGCTCATCAGCGGCGGCAGCCTGCCCGGCAAAGTCAACAAACCCGCAGCCAAAGGGAAAACCGCCACAGCAAAAGGCAGAACCCGCAGCCAAGCTCCCGCCGGCAAACCTGCTGCCAAAAGCAAGGCCAAAGCCCCCGCTGCTCCGGCTAAGAAAACCCGCAGCCGTAAAAACAGCCAGCTAGCTCAGGCCGTCCAGCCCAAAGCCAAACGCAAGCCCCGCACCCGCAAAAAAAGCGGCTGAACTTTGAAAGAGGCTACCTGAAAACAAACAGGCTACCTGAAAGCGGATTTCCACTTTCAGGTAGCCTTTTCTGCCTAATATAGCAAGCCAAATTAACCTTTAATACAAGGCGGTGAGCCGCATGCAGTACAGAAGTACAGCAAGGCAAACCAACTCTGTAGCGAAGTGAAGTCGGTTGGATAGATGAAACATTACTTCGGCAAAGCTGAGGCTACCTGAAAAAGACAAAACCCGTTTGCACCAGCAGACGGGTTTCGTTTTTCAGGTAGCCTCAAATATTTAGTGGCTATATCGAAGTACGGGCGGCTCACCCGCTTTCTTGCATCGCTGCAAACTAGGCTCAGCTAATAACCGTGTTGCGGCTAAGCCATCCGTACATTCAATCACGCCAGCACATTGGCCAACAGGCTCTGTCCGAGGTAACCGCCCTGCTCCGCGCCGGGCAGGGTAAAGAAGTAGCCGCCGCCGAAGGGGCTGATGTATTCCTCCAAAGGCTCGAAGTCGAGCAGTTTCTGCACGAAGATAAAGCCGTCGTCAAGGTTGGCCTGGTAGCAGATGAAGATCAGACCCACATCGAGCTGGCCGGCTTTGGAGAGGCCGCGCGAATAGTCGAAGGGGCGGCGGTAGAGCAGATGCCGTTTCATGAATTCGGGGTCGCGGGTATTGGCGAGCCGCATGTGGCTGTCGGTGGGCAGAGTTTTGCCTTCGGGGTCGGAGGCGTAGTTGGGAATATCGCCTTCGTTTTTCATGCCCAGCGGGGCGCCGCTGTATTTTTCGCGGCCGAAGATGGTTTGCTGCTCTTGCAGCGGGGTTCTGTCCCAAAACTCTACGAAATGGCGGATAAGGCGCACAGCCTGATAGCTGCCGTTTTTGGCCCAGGCCGGTTCGTCTTTGCTGTTTTCAGCCACGCCGCTCCACAATACCGCATCGGCAGTTTCCGGTTTGGACACATCAGGATTGCCGGAGCCGTCGCGGAAGCCGAACAGGTTGCGTCCAGCCAGCGCGCCGGGCTCGGTTTTAGGCAAGAAGCCGTCGATACTCCAGCGGATAACGGCAAATTGGGCAGTGTTTTTAATCAGATCGCGCAGGGCGTTTTGGCAGGTTTCCGGGCTGAAGGCGCAGATTTGGATACTGATGTCGCCGTCGCACCATTCGCGCTGCAGTTTGTCGTTGGGGAAGTCTTTCATTTCCTGCAGGTGCTTGGGCTTGTGCGGACCCAGGCCGAAACGTTCGTCAAACAGGCTGTTGCCCACGCTGAGGGTGATGGTGAGGCCGTCTGGTTTGATGACTTTGCCAAGAATGCCGCTGCCCTGCGGTGGAAGTTTGGGGTCGCCATCTTGCAATTCGCCGCCTTTGGTAAGGAAATCGGCGCGGGCGGTGATGGCTCGGAATAGGTGTTCGAGCTCTTTGGGGGTTTTGGCCAGCACGTCGAAGGCGGCCATGATGGCGAATTGTTGGTGGGGCGTGGTGATGCCGGATTGATGGGTGCCGTAGAAAGGAAAGCTTTGATCGGAATGATGTTCCGCGCTGCCACCGCTGTTTTGCGCCGCGCTACCTTCGGCACTTTGACCATTACTGTTCAGGCCGCAAGCAGCCAGCCCGGCGGCAGCGGCGCCAACGGCGAGGCCTTTGAAGAGATTGCGTTTGGACGGGGATTGGGGGTGTTCGTTGTGACTCATGTTTTTCTCCTGCCGGGAGTAGAAATGGGTTGTTTGGCAATATACGCTGTTTTGATGAGTGATTATAGTGGATTAAAATAAAAATGATACAAGGCGGCGGTACAGGTAGTACATCTAGGCGAGCCAACGCCGTAGCATTGCGATTTTCATCCACTATAAATTTTCAGGTAGCCTCTATGCTGAATACAGGCTACCTGAAAATCTTTCATCCAACTAAATCAAACACGATGGCTTGCATTTAGTTCAAACCGAGAATACCGCGCAATTTAGCCAAATCTTCGGCCAAAGCGTTAATCGGTGCCTGCAGATTTTTACGGTCGGTTTCGCTGAGTTTGTCGTAGGGCTGGAAGCCTTTCTCGGTGCGGTATTTGGCGAGGATGTCGGTTACCTGTTTGAAGTTGGCATCGGTTTTATCCAACAGGGCTTGGTCTTTCTCGGCAATCATCGGGCGGAACAGCTCGATGATTTTCTGTGCGCCCTCTATGTTGGCTTGGAAGTCGCTCAGGTCGGTGCGGCTGTAGCGGTCTTCCTCGCCGCTGATTTTGCTGTTGGCAACTTCTTCAATTAGCACGGCGGCACCACCCACCACTTTGCTCGGCGGGAAGGTGAGGATGTCGATTTCCTGTTTCAGTTTCTGCACGTCGGCCAGAAGTTTGTCGGCTATCGGCTCCATGCCTTTGGTGGTGTTCAGCGTCCACAGAGAGTGTTCGATGCGGTGGAAGCCGCCGAAGCCCGGGTCTTGCTCTTTGTCTTTGAAGTCGTCGGCGCGCGCGTCGATGGCGGGATCAAGCTCGTTAAACAATTCGGCAATCGGCTCAATGCGCTCGTAGTGGGTGCGTACGTCGGCAAACATGGCTTTGGCATCTTCGGTGCGGCCGGCTTTCACGGCTTCTACGAAAGCAGTGGTTTTAGTCACCAGCTGGGCAGCTTCGTTTTGCACGTAAACTTTATAGTCGGCCAAAGGCTGAGCGAGTTTTTCCATATTGGCTTCACCGGCAGCTTCCTTGAAGCCGCTGTCGGTTACCACCAGCTTGCCGCGCGGGTTGTTCAACAGGCCGCAGGTCATTTCGTATTCGCCCGGCAGCAGGGTAACGGTCATTTTGTCGCTCAGGCTAGGGGCGATGTTTTCGCGCTCATCCACCACCATCACGCCCTTGAGGATTTCCCACTCCAACTTGCGGGTGCTGTTATTTTTGATGTTGAACACCACCTGGCCGCTGGGCACGGTAAGCTCCATCGGATCACAGGCATGGTCGTTTACTGCAATATTGAAGCTGCCGTCGGCATTAGCGGTGGCGGCTGCGCCGGAAGCAGCAGACGCACCGGAAGCTGGCGCAGCAGGCTGTTCAGCGGCTGGCGGCTGGCAGGCAGCCAAGCCCAAAGCGGCCAACACGGCCAAGGCGGTAAGATTCAGTTGCTTCATAATTTAACCTTTCAAATACAAAAACTAGCTAGTTTGGGAAGATACGGCAGCCGGCTTGCTGCCACGCAAAAACAAAAACAACACGGGAATCAGATAAGCGAAATAAAGAATAAAATCAGACAATACCGGATGATCGGTATAGCCGAAGAAACCACCAAGCAGCACACCCAGCGGGCTATCTTCATGCAAAACATGCGACCAATCGAGCGGTGTGTGCGAAGACCAATCAAACGGATTCACCTGCCACACATTCCACACCCCCGCCTCATGCAGTGCACGGAACGCGCCGGAAGTAAGGCCGGCGGCCACAAAAATCAGGAAGACGCCCGTCCAGCGGAAAAAACGCGCCAGGTTGATACGCACCCCGCCCTGATAAATCAGCCAGCCTACCACGGCCGAGGCGGCCAGCCCGAGCACTGCGCCCAGCGGCATAGCCGCCGTGGGGCTTTGGTTAAATACCGCCAGCAGGAAAAACACGCTCTCCAAACCTTCACGCGCCACCGCCAAAAAGGCCATACCCACCAACGCCCAGCCATGCCCGTTACCGCGGTTGAGCGCATCGCTCACCGACTGCTGCAAATGCTGCTTTATCGACTTGGCCGCCTTCTGCATCCACAGCACCATATAAGTGAGCATCGCCACGGCCACCAAACCGATCACGCCCACCACAAACTCTTGCTGCTTCTGCGGAATTTCGCCGGTTTTTTTATAAATAAACCAACCGGCAGACAGGCACATTGCCGCCGCCAGCACCACGCCGAGCCACACTTTCGGCATCATATGCCGATAGCCGCCCTGCTTCAAAAAGCCGGCCACAATGCCCACAATCAAAGCCGCCTCGATGCCCTCGCGCAGCATAATCAAAAAAGCAATCAGCATCGCCGGCCGCTCCTTACAAAATTCATATCCGGCGGATTATATCCTTGCAACAAAACAAAATGCAAACAATTTCTAATTAGATTAAATGAATATTTACTTATAAATTAATTATATGATTACCAATAAAAAATCGGCTCCCAAAAATCTATTGGAAACCGAATATAACTAAGCTGATAAAATCCATCCTACCACCAATACGGATAATACGGCCGATACATCATCCACTCCAACTCACGCCGCCGCTCGCGCCGCTCCAACATCTCCAGCTGCTGCCGATACACCAAATTCTCCCAAGCCATCCGATAACAAGCCTGAAAAGACGGCTCCGCAATCCGCCGCCGGTATTCACGCTGCAACTTAGGTTTCTCGGCATCTGCCACCCCCAAGTAATCCTCCTGCTGTAAAGCCAACAGCTCAGCCGTGCGCCGGTCGCACTGCGCCGCCAGCGCCACCGCCGTCTGTTTCATCTCCCGCTCTCTTGCCGCCTCATAGGCCGCACGCTGCTGCGGCGTCATCGCACAACCCGCCAGCAACCAGCCCGCAAAGGCTACCTGAAAAAGTTTTGCCAACATCACTCTCTCCTTAAACCAATGTTTAAGCAACAAATTAATCATACACCATTCCATAGCCGCCACAAACCGCCCCACCAAATTTTCAGGTAGCCTCACCCGCCAATCCGTTATAATCCCACCCCTTACCATTTCATAAACACGCCAACACCATGTTTGCCCAAGCCCGCCAACACCTCCGCACTCCGCGCGACCTCCTGCGCTTTTGCACCAGCCGCTTCAACCAAGCCCGCCTCAGCTTCGGCCACGGCAGCGACAACGCCCACGACGAAGCAGCCTACCTCATCCTCCACACCCTGCACCTTCCGCTCGACACCCTCGAGCCCTATCTCGATGCCGCACTCCTGCCCGAAGAAATCGACGCCGTGCTCAGCCTGGCCGAACGCCGCGTCAACGAACGCCTTCCCATGGCCTACCTCACCCGCCAAGCCTGGCAGGGCGACTTCGAATTTTATGTGGACGAACGCGTGCTCATCCCCCGCTCATTCATCTACGAACAACTCGGCGAGCCCATCGCCCCGTGGACAGGCGACAGCAACCAGATCCGCCGCGTGCTCGACCTCTGCACCGGCAGCGGCTGCCTCGCCATCCAAGCCGCCTGCCACTACCCCGAAGCCCAAGTCGACGCCGCCGACCTCAGCCCTGAAGCCTTGGAAGTGGCCGCTATCAACGTGGCCAACTACGGCCTAGAAGAGCGCGTCCGCCTGATTCAAAGCGACCTCTTCACCAACCTTTCCGGCACTTACGACCTCATCATCTCCAACCCCCCTTATGTAAATGCCGAAAGCGTTGCCGCCCTGCCCGCCGAATATCTGCACGAACCCGAAATGGCACTCGGCAGCGGCGAAGACGGCCTCGACGCCACCCGCCAAATCCTCCAACACGCCCCCCGCTTCCTCAATCCGCGCGGCGTATTGCTGGTGGAAATCGGCCACAATCGCGAAGCCCTCGAAGCCGCCTTCCCCCAGCTCCCCTTCTTCTGGCCCGAACAAAGCGACGGCGGCAGCAGCGTCTTCCTGCTCACCCGCGAACAATTATTGGGCGAAGAGTAGGCAAAGCCTAGCGTCTCCCATCCATCATAAAAGGCTACCTGAAAATTCCAATCCATTTTCAGGTAGCCTTTTCCCATCCAGGCCATCAGCGGCTGCGTTATAATAGCCACCCCGCAACCTACCGCAGGCAGCCCGCTATGCAACCCTTTTCCCCCATCTTCCGCCCCCTAAAATTCTACGCCGTAGTGCCCGATGCCGATTGGGTGGCACGCATGGTCGAGGCCGGCGCAGACACCGTGCAACTGCGCAGCAAAACCCTCACCGGCGAAGCCCTGCGCCGGGAAATCCGCCGCGCCATCGCCGCCACCCGCGGCTCGCATAGCCAACTTTTCATCAACGACCACTGGCAGCTTGCCCTTGAAGAAGGTGCCTACGGCGTACACCTCGGCCAAGAAGACATGGACAGCGCCGACTTCGCCGCCCTCGCCCGCGCCGGCATCCGCTTGGGGCTGAGCACCCACGACGAAGCCGAAATGGCCCGCGCCTTGGCCGTTCAGCCCAGCTACGTGGCCTGCGGCGCCGTGTTTGCCACCCACACCAAAGCCATGCCCACCGAACCGCAGGGGCTGGACAAACTGCGCCGCTACGTGCAGCAGGCCGGCAATACCCCCACTGTGGCCATCGGCGGCATTACGCTGGAAAACGCGCCCGCCGTGCTCGCCACCGGCGTGTCCTCGCTGGCCGTGGTCAGCGCCGTCACCCACGCCCCCGACCCCGCCGCCGCCGTGCGCGCCTTCCAACAATTGTGGCCGGAATAAGGCCGCCGCCGCATGAGGCTGCCTGAAACCTCTGCCGCAGCCCGGATAGATAGAAATATTACCTGCTTGATGCAAACCTCTCCCTCGAATACGGAGGATTAGGCTTCAGGCAAACCCAATTTTCAGGTAGCCCTTAACGATATACAAATTCCAAAACAAACCCTTCCCCACAAACGTGCAATGCTGCGCTACCCCTGCTGGTGCAGCCGAACGGAGCGCGGTTTTTCGGGAAATAAGGGCTTGCATGTTTGAAGCGGCAAAGCCGCAAGTTGCGAGCCCGCCCGAAAAATCGCGTGAAGTGAGGGAAGTTTGCGCAGCAAACCTGTGCCCGCAGTCGTCTTTCTTTTGCCTACTTTTCTTTGACGAAGCAAAGAAAAGTAGGTGCCCCGCGCCGGCATAAGGCGCAAGGGTGGATAGAACTAGAATAACGAAAGGCTACCTGAAAGTTGAAATTCACCTGAAACCCATCTCGTGAACCCCATTACCAACAACACTACCCCGAAAACCCAACACCATGTCCAACCGCCGCCTGATCTACGGCTTCCACGCCGTCAACGCCCGCCTGTGGCAAAACCCCAAAAGCCTCACCGAACTCTACGCCCTGTCCGGCCGCCACGATACCCGTATGCAGCAGGCCTTGGAAAAAGCCGCGCAGGAAAATATTCCCGTTCACTTCGTGGAAGCCGCCCGCCTCGATAATCTGTGCCGCCACGCGCGCCACCAAGGTATCGCCGGCTTTATCGACGCCTCGCACAACCACGTCCACCTCGACGACGTGCTCGACAACCTTACTGAGCCGCCGCTGCTGCTCATCCTCGACGGCATCACCGACCCGCACAACCTCGGCGCCTGCCTGCGCGTGGCCGATGCCATGGGCGTGCACGCCGTAATTGCGCCGAAAAACCGCAGTGTCGGCTTGAATGCCACCGTGAGCAAAGTGGCCTGCGGCGCCGCCGAAACCGTGCCCTACATCGCCGTAACCAACCTCGCCCGCACCCTGCGCGAACTCAAAGAGCGCGACATCTGGATAGTGGGCACCGACATGGGCGGCGAAGCCGACCTGTTCCACTACGATATCCCCGCCGCCGTGGCCTGGGTGATGGGCAACGAAGGCGAAGGCATGCGCCGCCTCACCCGCGAACACTGCGACGCACTGGTGTCCATCCCCATGCTCGGTACGGTGGAAAGCCTCAACGTATCCGTGAGTACCGGCATGGTGCTGGCCGAAACCCGCCGCCAGCGCGTGCTGAAGGCCGGTTGAAGCTAGCGGCTGTGAGTTTCAGGTAGCCTGAACCATCCGGGCTGCCTGAAAGCCCAAACTTCAGCGAAACTAAAGCACTTCCCAACGACACCCTATGCAGGCAGTTTATTCCGCCTATCCCTGAAGTTTTCAGGTAGCCCATCTCCAAGGCTACCTGAAACCCAAAACCCAAACACTAACAAACCCCATGCCCACCCAATGCCTCATCCTCGGCATCAGCGGCGCCGACGGCTTCCAATACGGCCACAAAGCCCTGCAACTGCTGCAAAACGCAGCCGACATCGAAACCCACCTCGTGATTTCCGAAGGCGCGGAGCACACCTGCCGACACGAAACCGCACACCGCATCGAAGATATTGCCACGCTAGCCGACGTGGTGCACCCCGTCCGCAACCTTGGCGCCGCCATTGCCAGCGGCTCGTTTGAAACCGTCGGGATGCTGGTGGCCCCCTGCTCCATGCGCAGCCTCGCCGCCATCGCCCACGGCCTGGGCGACAACCTGCTCACCCGCGCCGCCGACGTGACCCTCAAAGAGCGCCGCCGCCTCGTGCTGATGGCGCGCGAAACCCCGCTCAACCTCGCCCACCTCGACAATATGCGCCGCATCACCGAAATGGGCGGCATCATCTTCCCGCCCGTGCCCGCCCTCTACCTGCGCCCGCAAAACATAGACGAACTGCTCACCCACAGCGTAGGCCGAGCCCTCGGTCTGTTCGGCATCCGCATTCCCGATTTGCCCCACTGGAGCGGCGGCACGCCTTGAAACGCAGGAGTTAGTTGAAATTGAAGCTTCGGCAGACAGCTAGGTTTCTGTAAAGCCACAATAAAAATTTCAATATTCCAGGTAGCCTATATACACTCCATGTTCATAAAGGGATTCCCATGTCCCTCCATGCCCATAAACATAATCATGCCTACAGGAAATAACTTATGAACACAGTTAAAGAGCATAAATTCTATATGGAAAGGAATTTAGATTTAGAACAGGGTATTGAGATATCAAATAAAGAATTAATTAACTGTATATTTGATAACTGTCATATTGGTACACGCGATGATATTACGAAATTATCTATATTTAGAAATATAGATATGATTGACTGCTCATTATTAAACTGCTTAATCGGCCCGGTTATATTAGAGGACATCACTATAAAAAATCTTAAAACTGGAGATATAGCTATTTTTAACCTACCGTTATTAAAGCATATTAAAATTGAAGGAAAAATTGGGAAAATAAAAATAAATAATATTGGATTCAATTTAATGCCTACTCTGGAAGAAAAGAAAAAGATGATAGATATGAAAAATAGCTTTTATCAGAAAGTTGATTGGGCTATCGATATATCTAATGCGGAATTTCTAGATTTCTTCTGCTTAGGTATCCCGACAAATCTGTTTAAAATTAATCCGGAACATCAATTTATTGCCAATCGGGATAAAATAATTGAAAGTGGTATCCTTTCGTCTAAATTCATAAATAAAAATATCGTCTTAAATACAATATTGCAATTATTTATCGAATCTGAAGAAAACGATATAGTGTTGGTTGCTCCTTTGGCCAAGGCAAAAAAATATAGGGAACCCATATTGTTGGATTTGCAGAAACTTCGACAAGAGAAGATTATTTCTTAGCCTAAAAGCCGACTAAACTATACAAATACCAATATCCGCCGCCCCATTTTTCAGGTAGCCCCAATCCAGCCCAAGGAGTGCCCATGTCCTTCCACACCCACGAACACAATCATGCCCACGCCCACAGCACCAACACCCGCATCCTGCGCGTATCGCTGGCCGTGATTGGCGGCTTTATGCTGGTGGAAGCGGCGGCAGGCTGGCTCAGCGGCAGCCTCGCCCTTTTATCGGATGCGGGGCATATGTTTTCCGATGCCGCCTCGCTCGCCCTTGCGCTTTTCGCCTTCAAATGGGCGGAAAAGGCCGCCAACTCGCAGAAAAGCTACGGCTACCAGCGTGTGGAAATCCTGGCCGCCGCACTCAACGGCCTCACGCTGGTGGTGATGGCGGCTTGGATTTTGGTCGAAGCCGTTATCCGCGCCTTCCAACCCGTGCCCGTGGCGGGCGGTGCGATGCTGGCAGTGGCCGTACTCGGGCTCTTGGTAAACCTGTTTGTCGCTTGGTATATGCTGCGCGGCGAGAAGGACAACCTGAACATGCGCGGTGCGTTTTTGCATGTGGTGGGCGATTTGCTCGGCTCTGTTGCCGCAGTAGCAGCCGGCCTGTTGATACAGTTTTATGGCTGGAACTGGGCGGACTTGGTGGCCAGCGCGGCGGTGGCCCTGCTGATTGGCAAAAGCGGCTGGGGCGTGCTCTCAGGCAGCCTGCACATCCTGATGGAAGGCACGCCCAAAGGCACGGACTTGGTGAAAATTGCCGAAGACATTCAGAAAATCAATGGCATACTGGGCGTTCACGATTTGCACGCCTGGACGATTACCAGCAAGAAACACGCTATGTCCTGCCACATCATCGTGCGCGGCGACCTAACCGTGGCACAAGCCGCCACCTTGGCGCAACAGGTGCAGGCAACGGTGCAAACACACGGCATCGGCCACATCACCGTGCAAACCGAGCCCGCGGACAGCGGCACCGCATGCTGCCAGGCATGCGAACAGCCTACGCATGAAGGCGAACACCCCCATAATGGGAATCCAGAATAGATTAGGCTTAACGGCAAGCTATATTTCGTTCCATGTGCCATATAAGCTGATGCTTACCACTCACTCTACCCTTCTTTTCAGGTAGCCTGTTTCCATCAGGCTACCTGAAAACATATACATGCACGAAATGAATGAATACCAAGCCTTTCGATGTACCTGCCACCAAAACTTCCTTCTCATCACAAACTCACGCGCAATGCCAAGCGCCGAGGATATAAGGCTGTTTCGCGCCGGTAGCGGCGTGGGGGTTGCCCGGCTCGCGGCACACGCGGCAGGCAGCGAGCCAGGCGAAGGCGGCGGCTTCCACCCATTGCGGCGGCAGGTTTAGCTCGTCGGTGGTGGCGGTACGGATGCCGAGCGGGGCGAGTCTATCGGAGAGCTCGGCCATCAGCACGGGGTTGAACACGCCGCCGCCGCAGGCAAACACTTCGCGCACGCCGGGGGCGTGGGCGGCAATGGCGTCGGCGATGCTCTGCGCTGTGAGGGAGTTGAGGGTGCGCACGATATTGGCGGAGGCGTAGCTGTTTGCTGGCGGCTGTGCTTCGGTTCTGCTGTTTTTCAGGTAGCATTGCAGCCAATCGAGGGAAAACAAATCGCGCCCGGTGCTTTTGGGCGGGGTGCGGTGGAAATAAGGGTGTGCCAGCAGGGCTTGCAGCAGCTCGGGGAGCACGCGGCCGCTGCGGGCAAGGGCGCCGTCTCGGTCGCAGGTTTGGCCGAAATGGTGCTGCATATAGGCGTCGGCCAACATATTGCCGGGGCCGGTGTCGAAGCCGCTGGCATCGGCGTGCGGCTGCAATACGCTGATGTTGGCGATGCCGCCGATATTGAGCACCACGCGGCCATGTTCCGGGCTGCCGAACACGGCCTGATGGAAGGCGGGCACGAGCGGCGCGCCTTGGCCGCCGCCGGCCATATCGCGGCGGCGGAAGTCGCCCACGGTGTCGATGCCGGTGAGCTCGGCTAAGAGCGGCAGGTTGATGAGCTGCACGGTGTAGCCGTGTTCGGGGGCATGGCGCACGGTTTGGCCGTGCGCGCCGATGGCGGTAATATCGAGCGGGGCAAGCTTTTGCTGCGCCAGCAGGCCGTTCACAGCTTGGGCATTAAGCTCGGCCAACTCTTGTGCGAGCACTTCGCTGCGGTGGATTTCGTTGCCGCCGGGGTTTTGCAAATCCAGCAGGCGGCGACGCAAATCATCGCTGTAGGGCACGGCAAAATGGCCGAGCGCGCCCTGCCATTGGGTGCCGGCAAAAGCCGCCAGCACGGCATCTACGCCGTCCATGCTGGTGCCGGACATCAGGCCGATATAGTATTGGTTCATGGTGCGAACTATGTGGGAAAGACGGCGGCATTATATAGCGAACGGCAGCTGTTTTCAGGTAGCCCCATTGGCGGATTGGACTATAATGCCCGTGCTGCTTTCAGGTAGCCTCCGCCGCGATAAGGCTACCTGAAACGCTATTTTTACCATTTGCCGTATATAAGGACACCCCATGAGCCACTATTCCGCTATCGGCTTCCCTGCTATCGACAGCAACGACGAGCTGAACGACCTCATCCGCCAGGCCCTGCGCACGCTTGCCGAAGAAGATGATGACGATGCTGAAGAGCACTCTTCCGAAGCCGAGCCTTCCGACAACTATATGGTGTATTCCGATCCCAGTGGCGCGGAATTATGGCTGGGTTTTTCAGACGACGACAGCCTGCTCTGCGCCGAACCCTATTTTTCAGGTAGCCTGCACACCGTAGGCATAGATGCCGTATTCCCCAGCGGCTATGACGACGGCACAGGTTCGGTGCAGGCCTGGATGAACGGCAGCGAATGGAAAGACGGCGAATGGCTGGGCGGCAGTTATCCTTTCGTGTTTGACACCCCCGATTTGGCCAGCTTCCCCGAGCAATCAGAAAGCACCAGCTGCCAAATCCGCCTGTGTGCCTTTGCCGAAGAGGCTGATATTTTTGCCGATGAAGCCGCATTTGAAGCGCAACAAGACCCCGAACTGCCATTAAGCAGCACATTCTTTACCCCGTTGGGTATGTTTCAATCTTCCGATAATGTGGAAAATCCAGCCAAAGCGAGTGCATGGTTTATCGGCACTGTCCGCACTGCCGAAACGCACCGCAACGAATTATCCGGCAATGATTTCTACTGCTGCCTGATCGAAACCCACGGCGGCACGCTGCAAGCGGTATTCCCAAGCGATATGTTGGAGCATGCGCCGCAAACCGGCAATGTCATTAGCGGCAAATACTGGCTAACCGGGCACCTGGCAGCCTAAAAATTTACTTTACCCAATAGAAGGAATCTCCATGAGCAAGCAAAAAACCTGGTCCGGCCGCTTCAACGAGCCCGTGTCCGAACTCGTCAAACAATACACCGGCTCCATCCATTTCGACCAACGCCTTGCCCGCTGGGACATCCAAGGCTCGCTCGCGCACGCGCAGATGCTGCACGAAGCCGGCGTGCTCTCCGCGCAGGATTTGGCCGATATTCAGCGCGGCATGGCCGAAATCCAAGCCGAAATCGACGCAGGCAGCCTGCAATGGTCGCTCGATTTGGAAGACGTGCATATGAACATTGAACGCCGCCTCACCGACAAAATCGGCGACGCCGGCAAACGCCTGCACACCGGCCGCAGCCGCAACGACCAAGTCGCCACCGACATCCGCCTGTGGCTGCGCGACGAAATTTCCACCATCCGCCGCCTGATTAAAGACTTGCAGGCTGCCCTGCTTGATTTAGCCGAACAAAACGCCGCCACCGTCATGCCCGGCTTCACGCATCTTCAGGTCGCCCAGCCCGTCAGCTTCGGCCACCACCTGCTCGCCTATGTGGAAATGTTCGGCCGCGACGACGAACGCATGGCCGACTGCCGCCGCCGCACCAACCGCATGCCGCTGGGCGCCGCCGCGCTGGCCGGCACCACCTTCCCCGTCCGCCGCGAAACCACCGCCGCGCTCCTAGGCTTCGAACAAATCTGCCAAAACTCGCTCGATGCCGTGTCCGACCGCGACTTCGCCATCGAATTCACCGCCGCCGCCTCGCTGGTGATGGTGCATTTGAGCCGCCTGTCCGAAGAACTGATTTTGTGGATGTCGCCCCGCTTCGGCTTCATTGACATTGCCGACCGCTTCTGCACCGGTTCCAGCATCATGCCGCAGAAGAAAAACCCCGACGTGCCCGAACTCGTGCGCGGCAAATCCGGCCGCGTCATCGGCCACCTCACCGGCCTGATTATGCTGATGAAATCCCAGCCGCTGGCGTATAACAAAGACAATCAGGAAGACAAAGAGCCGCTGTTCGACACGGTGGACACGCTCATCGACACACTACGGATTTACGCCGACATGATGCGCGGCATCACCGTGAAGCCCGAAGCCATGCGCGCCGCCGTGCTGCAAGGCTTCGCCACCGCCACCGATTTGGCCGATTATCTGGTGAAAAAAGGCCTGCCCTTCCGCGACAGCCACGAAGCCGTCGCCCAAGCCGTGCGACACGCCGAACAGGCAGGCTGCGGGCTGGAAGACCTGCCGCTCACCGTGCTGCAAGGCTTCAGCACATTGATTGAAAACGACGTTTACCAAGTGCTCACCCCCGAAGGCAGCCTGAACGCCCGCAACCACTTGGGCGGCACCGCGCCGGAGCAGGTGAAGTTTCAGGTAGCCCGTTGGCGGGAGCTGTTGGCGGCAGATGCGTAACAGCGGTTTCAGGTAGCCTGTTGCCGCCCCGCTGCCTTGCACAAACTTTAGCGATATAATGCGCCATTCACACCATCTTAATTAAAAAGGAAACATCATGACCGAAGCCCAACTTTCCGCCTGGGGTATGAAAATCGGCCTCAGCGTGCTGGTTATCTTCATCGGCTTCATTATTTGGGACTTAGGCAAAAAATCCGGCGCCAGCAAATTCGGCATGGCCGTGCTGTTTTTTGTGCTCGGCTTGGGCGTGATGGGCTTTTTGATGAAAGAAGTGTTGGTGAATGTGATTTTGAAGTAACCCGTTGGCAACGGCTACCTGAAACACAGATTTCAAAAGCAAGCCAGGTTTTTACGGAGCGGAAACGAAACTTCAACGAAGTTAAAACCACAGCCGCACATTTTCAGGTAGCCTCAATACACATTGCTTCGGCCATTGCCGGAAACTATAACCGCCATTGCCGATGCACGGCCGGCCTTGTTATTTTGCGGCGAAACCCGTATCTTGCCTGCCATCTGAAATCCCTATCTGAAAGGAAAAAACATGAGCAACCAAATCATCCACACCTCCGATGCTGCCTTTGAAAAAGACGTATTGAAAGCCGAGCTGCCCGTATTGCTCGACTTCTGGGCTCCCTGGTGCGGCCCCTGCAAAATGATCGCCCCGATTCTGGACGACATCGCTGAAGAGTTCCAAGGCAAGCTGCAAGTAGTGAAGATGAATATCGACGAAAACGAGCAAACCCCCGCCCAATTCGGCGTGCGCGGCATCCCTACCCTGATGGTGTTCAACGGTGGCCAACGCGTAGCCACTAAAGTGGGCGCCCTGAGCAAAGGCCAGCTCACCGATTTCTTGAACGCTTCACTGTAATACCGCCTCATTCCGCCACCGCCGCATCTTTCGGCGGTGGCTTTCCTTGACAAGCCGCACTCAAGCTCCTAGAATGCCGCCGTTTTGCGCCCACCTCACTTTTGGCGCGCAGCTCCATTCTCCGGCTTACAACAGCCAAAACTCTTAAATCTTCCAAACTCATCCCCACACATATCCCCATTTCCCATTATCTGAACCGCGCGTTCATTTAATCAACTTATCCATTATTCGATACAAAACATAATCTTATGCACGTTTCCGAACTACAAACCCAGCACATTTCCAAACTTTTGGAAATGGCCGAACAACACGGCATTGAAAACGCCAACCGCCTGCGCAAACAAGATTTGGTGTTTTCCATCGTCCGCCACATGATGAAACAGGGCGAGAGCTTCAGCTGCTCCGGCACGCTCGAAATCCTGCCCGACGGCTTCGGCTTCTTGCGCAGCACCGACACTTCCTATTTGGCCAGCCCCGACGATATCTACGTTTCCCCCAACCAAATCCGCCGCTTCAACCTGCACACCGGTGATACCATCGAAGGCAGCGTGCGCGTGCCCAAAGATAACGAACGCTACTTCGCCCTCGTGCGCCTCGACAAAATCAACGGCGACGACCCGGAAGTGTGCAAACACAAAATCCTGTTTGAAAACCTTACCCCCCTCTTCCCTACCCGTCCGATCAAGCTCGAACGCGATATTAAAGCCGAAGAGAACATCACCGCCCGCGCCATCGATTTGGTTTCCCCCATCGGCATGGGCCAGCGCGCCCTTTTGGTGGCGCCGCCCAAAACCGGCAAAACCGTGATGCTGCAAAATATTGCCCACGCCATCACTGCCAACTATCCCGAAGTGGTGCTGATTGTGCTGCTGATCGACGAGCGCCCAGAAGAAGTAACCGAAATGACCCGCTCCGTGCGTGGTGAAGTAGTGGCCTCCACCTTCGATGAGCCCGCTGCCCGCCACGTTCAGGTAGCCGAAATGGTGATTGAAAAAGCCAAGCGCATGGTGGAACACAAAAAAGACGTGGTGATCCTGCTCGATTCCATCACCCGCCTGGCGCGCGCCTACAACACCGTCGCCCCCACCTCCGGCAAAATCCTCACCGGCGGTATGGACGCCAACGCCCTGCACCGCCCCAAACGCTTCTTCGGCGCCGCCCGCAACATCGAAGAAGGCGGCTCGCTCACCATCATCGCCACTGCGCTGGTGGAAACCGGCAGCCGCATGGACGACGTAATTTTTGAAGAATTCAAAGGCACCGGCAACATGGAGCTGCACCTCGACCGCCGCATGGCCGAAAAACGCGTGTTCCCTGCCATCAACATCAACAAATCCGGCACCCGCCGCGAAGAAATGCTCGTTTCCAACGACCGCCTGCAACGCATGTGGCTGCTGCGCAAATTCCTCCACCCGATGGACGACCTCGAAGCCACCGAATTCCTGGTGGGCAAACTCAAAGACAGCAAAAACAACGACGAGTTTTTCGAGCTGATGCGCGGCAAGTAAGTCCGCTGTATTTCAGGTAGCCTATGAGGCTACCTGAAACCCATTCCGCATTCGCCTAAAAGCCAGTTATCGCCGCTTCAACCCATAAAGAATACGAGGCCGCGAACCATAGGCAGGTACAGCAAGGCGAGCCAACGCAGTAGTATTCTTGTTTGAAGTGACGATAAAATGACCACCCTCGACTACGCCGACAGCCGCACCCTGTGGCAAACCATCCTGGCCGAAACCGCACAAGCCGCCCAAAGCGAGCCCATGCTTGCCAGCTTCCTGCACCAAACCGTGCTGCGCCACAGCAGCATCGACCGCGTGCTCGCTTTCCACCTTTCCAGCAAGCTCGCCAGCCCCGTGATGGACAGCCGCGCGCTCAACGAAATCTTCTTCCAGGCACTCGACAGCGACACCCGCATTTCCAAAGCCATGCAGGCCGACATCGTCGCCTACTACGAACGCGATCCCGCCTGCGATGCCTACTACCTGCCGCTACTCTACTACAAAGGCTTCCACGCCGTGCAGGCCCACCGCATCAACCACTGGCTGTGGCAGCACGGCCGCAAAACCCTCGCCTACTTCCTGCAAAACCGCGCCTCCGAAGTATTCGGTATCGACATCCATCCCGCCGCCCGTTTCGGCCACGGCATTATGGTCGACCACGGCACCGGCCTTGTGGTGGGTGAAACCGCCGTTTTGGGCAACGACATCTCCATCCTGCACGGCGTAACCCTCGGCGGCTCCGGCAAGGAAGGCGGCGACCGCCACCCCAAAATCAGCGACGGCGTAATGATCGGCGCCAACGCCTCCATCCTCGGCAACATCCGCGTGAACCAATGTGCCAAAGTCGGCGCCGGCAGCGTGGTGGTGAGCGACGTGCCCGCCCACAGCACCGTGGTCGGCGTGCCCGCCCGCGTGATCGGCCAAGGCAACGTTCGCCCCTCCGCCGATATGGATCAAAGCCTGGATTCATGAAGGCATAGAGGCTACCTGAAAACAAACAGCCCAGCTTTCTGCCCCGCCAACATGCCGGCAAATCATTTCAGGTAGCCCTTCCGCCGGCCCACCGCTGTATCATCCCGACACCCGCCCGATTGCAACCCACCCATGAAAGTCGCCTTTTTCTTTCTTTACCTCATCCAACTTTTGCCCTTCGCCGTCATCCAAAAGCTGGCCGACACCATCGGCAGCCTTGCCTATTACGCCGTCGTCCCCCGCCGCCGCATCGGCGAAATCAACCTGCGCCTGTGCTTCCCCGAATTGAGCGAAAAACAGCGCAAAACCCTGCTCAAACGCCACTTCCGCCACATGGCCAAACTCATCCTCGAATATGGCCTCTATTGGTATGGCAGCGCCGATCGGCTCAAATCCCTCGTCCACTACCAAGACAAACATCATCTCGACAACGAGCTCGCTGCCGGGAATAAAGTTATCCTGCTTTATCCCCACTTCACCGCCTTCGAGCTCGCCGTGTACGCGCTCAACCAAGACGTGCCACTCACCAGCATGTATTCCCACCAGAAAAACCCCGTGCTCGACCAGCAAATCCTGCGCGGCCGCCACCGCTACAACAACGTCTTCCTCATCGGCCGCACCGAAGGCCTGCGCGCCATCATCAAACACCTACGCGCCGACCCCGCCCCCTTCCTCTACCTGCCCGACCAAGACTTCGGCCGCAAAGATTCCATCTTCGCCGACTTCTTCGGCATCCCCACCGCCACCATCGCCGGCCTCTCCCGCATCGCCGCCCTGACACAAGCCAAAGTCGTGCCCGCCATCCCCACCCGCCAGCCCAACGGCCACGTTATCCTGCACTTCTACCCCGCCTGGGAAAACTTCCCCAGCGAAGACGTGCAAGCCGACGTACAGCGCATGAACGACTTCATCGAAGAGCGCGTGCGCGAACAGCCCGAACAATACTTCTGGCTGCACAAACGCTTCAAAACCCGCCCCGAAGGCAGCCCCGATTTCTACGCCAAATCCGGCCGCACCTAACCATACAGTCCATTGGAAAGCAATCTTCCAACGGCCTGTTCTCAACCCACTCCGGTAAAAAAGGCTACCTGAAAACAGTTTCAGGTAGCCTTTTTTGCTTTAATACCTGCCATACCATCCGTATAGCAGCCCATAATCTCCATACCCTCAATCAGCATGCCCTGCCGATACACATGAGCACCCAACTACTGAATAGCAAAACATTTCTATTTCTCTAAATATTTTCAGGTAGCCTCCTGCTCTTCAGAGGCTACCTGAAAATTCGTATCCACACTAAAACGGCTTATACACTACCAAATACAGCGCCGCTGCCATCACCAGCACCGGAATCTCGTTGAACACACGAAACCAACGGTGCGAATAGCGGTTGCGCCGCTCTTGGAAATCGATAAGCAGGCGGTAGCAGTAGAAATGGTAGCCCGCGAGGATAACGGCCAGCGTGATTTTGGTATGTACCCAGCCCTGGCCCCACCAGCCGGTGAAAAACGGAATCAGCAGCCCGAACAGCAACGCGCCGATGCCCAGCGGCGTCATGAATTTAAACAGGCGCTGCGCCATGCCCAGAAGCTGGCGGTATTCCGTGCTGCCTGTCGGCACCATGGCCAGGTTCACATAGATGCGCGGCAGGTAAAACAAGCCGGCAAACCACGAAATAATAAAGAAAATATGCAGCAGTTTGAACAGCAAATACATAGGGCTACCTGAAAATAATGTGAACTGAATAGGGAAATACTGTTACCACTTTACGCCGCTCGCCGGCAGGCAAATGATGGCGGCAAGGCAATGGCGTGTTGTACTACTGCCCCGCTTGCCGTGAAAGCAGATAATCACGCCCATAGGCGGCGACGGTTTCGCTCAGCCGCCACCACTGAAAGGCCATCAGCGACAGCACTTCGCTGGCCATGAATTTGGCGCGGTTCTGGCCGCTGTAGCGGCTGGTGGGCGTGGGCTCGGTTTGGTAATCCAGCCCCACATAATCGGCCACGGCGGCGGCACGGGCAAGGTGGTAGGGGTCGCTGATGATAACCACGCTTTCCAAACCGTTGTTATACATTAAGGCTTTGGTATTTTCCAAATTTTGCTGTGTATCGCGCGACGTGGTTTCCAGCAGGATGTCTTTATTCGGCACGCCGTGGCCGCGGGCGTAGCGGCGGGCCACTTCGGCTTCGGTCATATAGCCCGCCTTGGGTGTGCCGCCGGTGAAAATCAGTTTGCCCACCCGATTATTGCGGTAGAGCGTGATGCCGTGGTTGATGCGCTCGCGGAATACGGGCGAAGGATTTTTGCCCCAGGCTGCCGCGCCCAGCACCACCGCTGCATCTGCCCGCCGGGAAGCGGTGCGCGTGCTATAGCTGTACACCAGCCAAGTGCACCATGCGGCCTGCACCAGCAACACCAGCAGGCAGAGCTTGATGCCCCGCCAAACTTGGCGCAACAAGGAACCGCGGAATATGGCCAGCATGGTGGTCTCACATATCTTTACAACTCAATCAGTTAATCGAACAAGGCGATAATGTTTTCCAGCGGCCGGCCGATGGCGGCGCGTTGGCGGTATACCGCAATCGGGCGTTGCAGCAATGCCGGATGTTGGTGCAGCGCGGCAATCAGCTCGTCTTGGCTCAACTCCGGCTTATCCAAACCCAGCTCGGCGTAGGCTGCATCGCCGGTACGCATGATGCTGCGCACATCTGAGCTGCCGAGCTGTTGCAGCAGCCTGCGTAAATCGGCTTCGGAAGGCGGTTTGGCGCGGTAATCCAGCGTTTGCACGGCCACGCCCGGCTGCTGTTGCAGCCACTCTAAAGCGGCACGGGATTTGGAACAATTCGGGTTGTGATACAGCAAAACGGTTTCGCTCATGGGGATGCTCGCGGGGAAATGATGATTTAAACAGCGGCTTGTCGGCAAAAATAGCCGACGCCATTATAGTGGATGAACAAAAATCAGAACCAGACGACACAACCACAGACAGTACAGAAAGTACGACAAGGCTAGCCCGCCCAGCCGGAAGAACTAGCCGCATCGGCCATCGGCCATTTCTATTCCAAGCCGCTATATCGTACAATAAACGCCCTTGTTTTCACAATTTGGAAGCCTGTTTTGAAAAAATATGTTGGATTGGCCGCCCTGCTGGCCGCTGCCCCGCTGTATGCTGCGGATTTGGTGAACCATGCGGACAACCGCCCTGCTTCGCTCGATACCGGCGCGCAGAAGCGGGTGCAGGTGGTGAACGTGTGGGCGACCTGGTGCGTGCCGTGTCGGCGCGAGATGCCGGTGCTTTCGCAATGGTATGCCGCGGAAAAACGGCAACGGCGCGGCGTGCGCGTGGAGATGGCGGGTGTGGCGCTGGATAAGCCTGCCGATGTGAGCCGCTTTTTGCAAAGCGTGCCGGTGCGCTACCCGATTCTGCGCTACACCGGCAATGACAGCACCGCCTGGATGCATGGCCTGGGCAACCCAACCGGCGCCCTGCCCTTCACCGTCATCCGCGCCCCGGCCTGCGGCAACTACCGCAAAACCCTGCTGGGCGAAGTATCGCCGCAACAGCTCACGCAAGCGGTGGCCGAAGCGTCGGCGAAATGCCGCGCGGGCTGAAGCGTTTGATAAAAATGAATGGTATAGTGGATTAACAAAAATCAGGACAAGGCGACGAAGCCGTAGACAGTACAGATAGTACGGCAAGGCGAGGCAACGCCGTACTGGTTTAAAGTTAATCCACTATATGAAGGCTACCTGAAATTTTTCAGGTAGCCTTCAGCCTGTTTATGGCCAACCAATTAAGCCAAGGCCTGTTCAATCAGGTTTTTTACCGCTGCCGCGCTGTTGGGCAACACGGTAACGTGTTGCGGCAGGTTTTCCAGCCCGGCCAGCGCGGCGGGGCGCGGTGGGTGTACTTCATGCCCGGCGGCTTCGCTGATGGTGTCGGCAAACTTGGCCGCCAGCGCGGTTTCCAGGCACACGACGGTTTCGCCCGCCTCGCGCAATTCGCGTGCCACTTTCACGCCGTCGGCGGTGTGCGGGTCGAGCCATTCGCCGTCGCTGGCGTGCACGGCGCGGATGGTGGCGAGGCGGTCGGCATGGCGGCTGGAGCCGGACACAAAACCGAAGGTATCGCGGATGCGCGACAACTCGGCGGATAAATCGAAACCTTCGCCCGAGGCCACCTGCTGCCACAAAGAGGCTACCTGAACGCTGTCCCGCCCCAATAAATCAAACACAAAACGCTCGAAATTGGAGGCTTTGGAAATATCCATCGACGGGCTGGAGGTAACATAGGTTTTAGCGGCGCTGCGCGGGCGGTAGCGGCCGGTGCGGAAAAACTCGTCCAGCACGTCGTTTTCGTTGGTGGCCACCATCAGGCGGCGGATGGGCAGACCCATCTGTTTGGCAATATGCCCGGCGCAGATATTGCCGAAATTGCCGCTGGGCACGCAAAAGCTCACTTCTTCGCTGTTGCTTGCGGTGGCATGGAAATAGCCGGCAAAGTAATACACCACCTGCGCCACGATGCGCCCCCAGTTGATGGAGTTCACCGTGCCGATGCTGTACTGCTGCTTGAAGGCGGCATCGTTTTGCAGTGCTTTCACAATGTCTTGGCAGTCGTCAAACATGCCTTCGATAGCAATATTGTGGATATTGGCATCGGCCAGGCTATACATTTGCGCCCGCTGGAAGGCGCTCATTTTGCCGTGCGGCGACAGCATAAACACATGAATGCCGGCCTTGCCGCGCAGGGCATATTCGGCGGCAGAGCCGGTGTCGCCGCTGGTAGCGCCGATGATGTTCAGGCATTTGCCTTCGCGCGCCAGCACATATTCGAAGGCGTGGCCGAGGAACTGCATGGCCATGTCTTTGAAGGCCAGCGTGGGGCCGTTGGACAGGGCTTGGATTTTGATGCCGTCTGAGAGGGTACGCACCGGGGTGATTTCGCGCGTGCCGAACACGGCTTCGGTGTAGGTGTTGCCCACCAGGCGGCGCAAATCGGCTGCCGGAATATCGTCGACAAACAGGCTCATGATTTCAAACGCCAATTCGGCGTAGCTCAAATTTCGCCAGCGTTGCAACGTGGCCGCATCCACCTGCGGATAACGCTCCGGCAGCATCAGGCCGCCGTCGGGCGCGAGGCCCATAAGCAAAACTTCGCTGAAAGATTTGGGCGCGGTTTGCCCGCGCGTGCTGATGTATTTCATAAAAACACCGTTGGAATAATGATTTGTATAAATGTATAAAAATGCTACCTGAAATCCGAAGCACCGGAATCGGTAAACGACACCGGCTCGCGGCGGCTGAGCCAATACCAGGCTAATAGTGCGCCGCACACCGCGCCGCCCACGTGCGCCAGATGCGCGATGTTGTCGCCAAACAGCGATACCCCGCCGAACTGGGCAAACAGCTCATACCCCACCGCCACCGGCACCAAATATTTCGCCTTAATCCGCATCGGCAAAAACATCACCGTGAGCGGCGCATCCGGGAAGCACAGCGCAAACGCCGCAAGCACGCCGAACACCGCGCCCGATGCGCCCAGCAGATGGGTATAAAACGCCATCGCCAAGCCGTCGGGCACATTGGGCAGGCCGCCGGAGAGCAACGCCAAGCGTACTGTAGCTTCGTCCAGCCCGATTTGCTCGGCCACATTGCGCACGCCGTTGGCAATCAGGTATTCGTTCCAGCCCGTATAAAGCAACGCCCCGGCCAAGCCGCACAGCAAATACAGCAGCAAAAAGCGCCGCTGGCCGAAACGCAGCAGCAACATCGGAGCAAACGAGCACAACACCACCATATTAAACAACAAATGCGTGAAATTCGCGTGCAAAAACATATGGCTCAGCCACTGCCAAGAGTGGTAGCGCGGATGCTCAAGCGGCCACAACGGGCCGGCCAGCTGCAAAAATTCAAAACCCGACAGCTGCATCAGCACAAACACCAGCACATTCAGCGCCAGCAAGGCATACAGCACCGCAAAATCTAAACGGAATCGCATACGGAAAAATCAGTCAAACGTTAAAAACAGCCCGTGCCGGGCTATTTTCAGAAAATTGGAAACACAGCTTTCAGGTAGCCTTTCAGTATCCGCAGCCGATGCGCTTGAGGCTACCTGAAACCCATCGCGCCGCATCATACCACAACCCGCCCCCTCTCCCTGAAGCCGCCGCGCAGAATTTGCTATAAAATCCGCCCCAACGCCTTACCACTTTTCAGGTAGCCCGCCATGCCCAACGACCTCTTCGCCCAAACCCCCGCCGCCCCCCTGGCCGAACGCCTGCGCCCGCACACGCTCGACGACGTAGTCGGTCAGCAGCATCTGATCGGCGCGGGCAAGCCCCTGCGCGTGGCCGTGGAAGGCGGGCAGCCGCACTCCATGCTGCTGTGGGGGCCGCCCGGCGTGGGCAAAACCACCCTCGCCCGTATTCTCGCGCAGAGCTTCAACGCCCAATTCCTGCCCGTATCCGCCGTATTTTCCGGCGTGAAAGACATCCGCGAAGCCGTCAACAAAGCCGAAATCGCCCTCCAGCAAGGCCGCGCCACCATTTTGTTTGTTGATGAAGTCCACCGCTTCAACAAAGCCCAGCAAGACGCCTTCCTGCCCTATGTGGAAAGCGGCCTGCTCACCTTCATCGGCGCCACCACCGAAAACCCCTCCTTCGAAGTCAATCCCGCCCTGCTCAGCCGCGCCCAAGTTTACGTATTGCAAGCCCTGTCCGCAGACGAACTCGCCCGGCTCACCGCCAAAGTGCTCGCCCTGCCCGAATACCGCAACTTCAGCCTCGAAGCAGACGCACAAAAACTGCTCATCCAAACCGCCGACGGCGACGCCCGCCGCCTGCTCAACCTGCTCGAACAACTCCTGCGCGCCGCCGCCACCCGCCACATCAGCCGGCTCAACGCCGATTTTCTGGCCGACAGCCTCGGCAGCCAAATCCGCCGTTTCGACAAAGGCGGCGAAAGCTTCTACAACCAAATCTCCGCCCTGCACAAATCCGTGCGCGGCTCCCACCCCAACGCCGCCCTCTACTGGCTCTGCCGCATGCTCGACGGCGGTGCCGACCCCCGCTATCTCGCCCGCCGCATCGTCCGCATGGCCTGGGAAGACATCGGCCTGGCCGACCCCCGCGCCCTCACCATCGCCAACGAAGCCGCCCACACCTACGAACGCCTCGGCTCCCCCGAAGGTGAGCTCGCCCTCGCCCAAGCCGTGCTCTACCTGGCCGCCGCCGCCAAATCCAACGCCGGCTACACCGCCTACAACCAAATGCGCCAATTCGTGAAGCAACACGGCAGCGCCGAAGTGCCGCCCCACCTGCGCAACGCCCCCACCAAGCTCATGAAAGAGCTCGGCTACGGCCGCGCCTACCGCTATGCCCACGACGAACCGCACGCCTACGCCGCCGGCGAAACCTATATGCCCGAAGGCCTGGCCGAACCCGATTTCTACCAACCCGTGCCACGCGGCCTCGAAGCCAAAATCGCCGAAAAATTATCCTGGCTCAAAGATTTGGATGAAGCCGCCCCAAGCAGCACCACGCAGCCAGAAGACAAACCGGAAGGCAAAAAGGCTACCTGAAATTTTCAGGTAGCCTCCACACCCTGCCTCAACTAAGGAAAAACCATGCGCGATCCAGATTTCTTCCTCTGCCGTTATGCACCCACCACTAATATCATGGCCTTTTTGGAAATTCCCTATGACAAGCTGGTTGATGGTCTCGCACAATGGGAACGTAAACGGGATAAATATCGTGAAGTGCCTGTACAAAAGATTGAGATTGGCGGTACATGGGAGCAAAGATTGAACAGCCTGCTGCCGCTGACTCTACATTCCCCCAAAGTAATGATTTCCGAAACCCAGTCCCCATGGTGTGTTTATGTGGATAACGGTATGCAGGGGACTGATATTTATTCAGACCCAAGTTATTTATGCCAAATATTAGGTGTCCATGAGATCGCAATCACCATGGTGCGGGATATTCCAAAAATTAAACCAGGTTCAACCCAATTCAGTTATAGCGATGGTTCGAGAGCCAAAAAAATTGTTTCCGAAACAGGCTATTATTATGAAGTTCCTGGGCGTTATATTGCAGCACATCGAGAAAGCCGCTGGGAATTTGTCGAACAAGGCGAGCCCTTCCCATTTGAAGAGTTAGAACAATACCAAGCCCGGCGCATTAAAGACCGGCTCACCCCAGAAATGGTGGAACGCTATTGCAGCCATTTCGGTATCGACTTGTTCAACCCCGATTTCTATAGCGGCCGAGCCTGTATTTTTGAAAGGCAAGTGCACCCAGACACCCCGAAGCTACTGCACTTTCCCAATCAGCAGCAGCCGTAGGCCGGATTCTCGAATCCGACCTGCCAACACAGTAAGCAGGTTGAGTTGGCAGCAGGCGTAGCCCAACAAACAAAGTGGGGTATTGGGTTTACCAACCCAACCTACGATCTGCCTGATCAACAGGCTACCTGAAAAATGAATTTCAGGTAGCCTGCTCATTTGTGGAGTGTAGTGTGTGAGCGGAACGCACGCACGCGGCTTTAGAATAACTGGCAATTAGACTAGATGAATTAAAATATCATAAGGATTAACATATGAAATTAAATTGGAAATATGAAAAATGGCGTGAACAGGGCTTCATAGATTATTATATAGAATCATATATTAGTTTAAATATATATGCAGAAGATATTGAGATATTTTCAAACATTCTTTGTCCAAAAACGATAGAATATAAGGATAGGGTAATTTTATCTTGGTGGGCAGAAACAGATGAAGATATTGAAGAAATTAAAAAAATATTTGATGAAGGAATAAGAAATTTTCTTTCTATTTCAAAAGCTGAAAAAGCTATTAATTATATTAGATTATATGATATCTTTTTTAATACTTCTCAAACTGCCAGTGATGAAACTTATAAAAATGTTGCCGATCTAATTAAAAAAAACTGGGAATACCATTTAATAACAAACTACCCCAATAAAAAATTTATTGTTGAAATTATTGGAGAATATGAACAGTTTGGTGTTACCTTTTATCAAGCTCCATAAGTAAGCAGGTTTGGTTAGCCTCAGGAATAACCCAACAAATTAAAGTGAAATGTTGGGTTTACCAACCCAACCTACGCCCTGTTAGTTTGTCCTCCAGCCTATTTCCCGGTGTGCTGCAAGCCGTGCCACAGGGTGTAGTGTGTGTGCGGAACGCACGCACGTGGCTTGGGAATAACCGGCAACTTGGCATAACGGGCAACGGCGTGCGTGCCTGAGGCACGCACCCTACACCGCACAAACTTTCCTGCAAGAAAGGCTACCTGAAACATTTTTCAGGTAGCCCTTTCGCGGTTTGGCTGGCATAAACCCCGCCATATGCGTTTTCAGGTAGCCTTTCGATGGGCTATGCCTAGTGCCGTGGCTGGCGGTAGTTGTCGAGATCAACGATGCGTTCGAGCAGCATGTCGCACAAGTCGTCCATGCTGTCTTCGTCGAATGCGCCGTTTTCGGCCACGAGGTCTTCGAGCCAATCGAGGCTGCGGCAGAGGCGCTGGTAGTTGATTTCGGTGTAGGCGGCGGGGCTGGCAGGGAGTTCGCTTTGCAGGAGGGCGAGGCCGTCGTCGCAGAGGTTGTCCCATGCGCCGAGGCGGCAGGATTCGCAGATGTCTTCGGCGGTGCGCACCATTTCGCCAGTGTCGCCGCTGCTTTCAAACAGGAGCTGGGCTTCTTTGCCGTAGGTGGTGTCTTCAAAATATTCGTGCCAGGGCTCGAAGCTGAGGCCTTCGAAGTTTTGCGGCACGAATTCTGCGGGTAAATTCTCCAGCAGATCGAGCAGCTCTTCGGCGCTGTAGAAGCGGCCGTGTGCGCCCGCTTTTACGGGGTCGGGGATTTCGCCCCAGTAAAAGCCGCTGAATTCTTCGAGCAGGATTTGGAAGGTGTTGTCGTGCCGGTCGATGATGCCGAGGAAGTCGTGGTGCTGCTTCAGGCGGCGGAAGTATTGGGGCAGCTCGGCAGCGGATACGGTAATAGGGCTGCCGCCGTCGATGTGGGCATCGTCGGTGTAGAAGGAATAGAAAATTTGGTAGGTGCGGTTCATGGCGGGACTTGGCGAAGGGGAAAAGGCTACCTGAAAGTGCGGTGGAATCAGGTAGCGCGGGTGTTTATGGCAATGAAATCAGTGCCGTTAGCTTGCCTGGCGCGGCTGGAAACTGAATCTGCTCCGGCCGGGCCAGACCGGATGGGGCGGGATTAGGGCCGGCCGGTGCGGGGGCTGATGGTGAGGATTTCGTAGCCGGTGTCGGTAACGAGCACTTCGTGTTCCCATTGGGCGGAGAGTTTGCGGTCTTTGGTAACCACGGTCCAGCCATCTTCGAGGATACGCAGGTGGCGTTTGCCCTGGTTAATCATGGGCTCGATGGTGAAAATCATGCCGGGCTGCAACACGGGGCCGGTGCCTCTTTTGCCGTAGTGGACGACTTGCGGGTCTTCGTGGAAGCTGCGGCCGATGCCGTGGCCGCAAAATTCCTGCACCACGGAATAGCCGGCGTTTTCGGCGATTTGCTGGCAGGCGTAGCCGATGTCGCCAAGGGTGGCGCCGGGCTTCACGACTTCGATACCGGCCATCATGCTTTGGTGGGTGATGTCGATCAGGCGCTGCGCCTGCGGGCTGATGGTGCCCACGGTATACATACGGCTGGAATCGCCGTGGAAGCCGTCTTTTTTGATGGTGATATCGATATTGAGGATATCGCCGTTTTTCAGGGGCTTATCGTCGGGGATGCCGTGGCAGATAACGTGGTTTACGGAGGTGCAGCAGGATTTTGGGAAGGGGGGATTGCCGTAGTGCAGGGGCGCGGGATAGCCGCCTTGCACGTTTACATGATAATCGTGCACCAGCTGGTTGAGTTCGTTGGTGGTAACGCCGGGTTTGACGAAATCGCCGATGTAGTCGAGGGCTTCGGCGGCCAGGCGGCCGAGTTCGCGCATTTTTTCGATTTCTTCGGGGTTTTTGATGATGATGGCCATATTGTTTTTCCTAATGATTTCGGTAAGGGCTACCTGAAAACAAGACCTTGGCCGGGCTTTTGCCAGGCCAAAACTTTTTCAGGTAGCCTTGATGTTATTCCTGTTCGCCGTTGCGGCGTTTGCGGCGCAGCGGGATGCCGTGGGCGCCGTATTTTTGCGGCACGATGCCGCTGCGGGCGAGCAGCATGAGTGCGCCGAGCAACATCATACCGAGCGCGGCCAGCGGGGCAGTGTTGATAAACATTTGGTTGCGCAGGTAAACCGCGGCGCCGATATACATCAGCATGGGACCGTGTACGATGCTTTGGGTGTTGATGCCATCGAGCAGCAGCAGGGCAAGGCCGCCCAACACCAGCGCGAGCGCCAGCAGCGTGGCGGTGGTGGGCAGGATGTCGGTGCTGCTGAGAAACCAAACGGCGCCGAAAATAATCAGCACGATGGGGAGGAAAAGGGAGGATTGTTTCATAAGGGGCTCCTGCTGAAGGTGGGGCTACCTGAAACTTGGCGGCATGGCGCTTTCAGGTAGCCTTTAATCGGACACGCAAACAACTCAGCGGTTTTTCAGCAGCCGCTGTTTTTCGCGCTTCCAGTCGGCTTCTTTCATGCTTTGGCGTTTGTCGTGCTGCTTTTTGCCTTTGGCCAGGCCGATGTCCATTTTGATGTAGCCGCGCCGGTAGTGCAGGTTGAGCGGCACGAGGGTGTAGCCGCTGCGCTCTACCTTGCCGATCAGCTTGTTGATTTCTCTCTGCTTGAGCAACAGCTTGCGCTGGCGCACCGGATCGGGCTTAACGTGGGTGGAGGCGGTGGGCAGCGCGGTGATGTGGCAGCCCACCAGGTAAAACGCGTCTTTTTTCCAGTGGATATAGCTTTCTTTCAGCTGCACGCGGCCGGCGCGCACGGCTTTCACCTCCCAGCCGTCGAGCACCAATCCGGCCTCGAGCTGGTCTTCGATAAAATAATCGTGAAAGGCTTTTTTATTGTTGGCGATACTCATGATGCTTTGCCGTTTCGTGACAGAAAGCGGATTCTAACAGCAAACCGTGCTGCTGAACATTCGCCCGGCGCTGCTAGGCCAACGGCTTTGGCAGGCAGATAGAGTGAATCCACATTAAGAATGCTGCCCATCAACCAGCCTTGCCGTGCTGCTTGTACCGTCTGCGGCTTGCTGCCTGGTGCTATTCTTCATTTTAATCCACGATACTTTCAGGTAGCCTTCTGCCGCCGTGCTACAATCTGCCTGTTTGAAATCAAACCCCGCCAAGGAAACCGCCATGAAGCTCTATCTCTACGACCACTGCCCCTTCTGTGTGCGCGCCCGCATGATTTTCGGCCTGCGCAACGTGCCGGTGGAAGAAATCATTTTGCTGAACGACGACGAAGCCACGCCCATCGGACTAATCGGCGCCAAACAAGTGCCCATCCTGCAAAAGCCCGACGGCAGCCACATGGGCGAGAGCCTCGATATCGTGCGCTATGTAGACGAGCTCGCCGGCCAAACCCGGTTGGATGAAACCATCCGCCCCGCTGTGCAGGCTTGGTTTGACCAAGTAAGCAAATTCTACAACCATCTGGTGATGCCGCGCGAAGTGCGACTCGAGCCGTCGCTGCCCGAATTCGCCACCGCCGAAGCCATTGCCTACTTCGTGCAGAAAAAAGAGCAAAACATCGGCAGCTTCGAGCAAAACCTGGCCGAAACCAACACCTATCTCGAGCGCATCCATATCGCCCTGCCCGAACTGGCCGCGCTGTTGGGCGAACAACCTTATCTCAACGGCAGCGCCCCCGGCATGGAAGACATCATCATTTTCCCCGTGTTGCGCAACCTCACCTTGGTGAAAGGCATCGTCTTCCCCGCCAAGCTGCAGGCCTATATCGAACGCCTGTCGGCTGAGAGCAAAGTGCCGCTCTATTCCGAGCGCGCCCTATAGCCATGAACACCATGTCCGGCCACGCCCGAGAAGCCGCCACCCGCGCCAGGCTGCAACGCAGCCGCCGCCAGGCCGGCGGCCTGCTGCTGGCTGCCGTATTGCTGTTTATCGTTTCCGCGCTGTTCGTGCAGCGCCACCCCGCGCTGGGCTACCTGAAAGCCTTCGCCGAAGCCGCCACCGTCGGCGCGCTGGCCGACTGGTTTGCCGTAACCGCCCTCTTCCGCCATCCGCTCGGTCTCAAAATCCCCCACACCGCCATCCTGCCGCGCAACCAAAACCGTATTGCCGACGAGCTCGGCCGCTTCATCGAAACCAACTTCCTGCCCGAGCGCCCTATCGCCATCCGCATCTACCGCCTGCGCATCGCCGAAAAACTGCGCCGCTGGCTGGCTCGTAGCAGCACCCGCCAAGAATGGCTGCCCGCCCTCGCCCGCCAAATCCCCGCCGCCCTGCAAACCATCCCGCCGCCAGAAGCCGCCCGCCTCGGCGCCGCCTTTTTAGCCACACACGGCAGCGGCAAACAACTCGGCACCGCCCTCTCCCAAGCCCTGCTCCTGCTCGAACAGCAAGGGCTACCTGAAAACCTGCAAACCGCCCTGCTCGGCCAAATCCGCCATTGGATCAAACAACCCGACACCCGCGTTTTGCTCGAAGAAAACCTCCGCGCCTGGGCTGAAAAAATCGAAACCAGCCAGCCCGACACCTGGGACAAACTCAAAGCCCAGCTGCGCGGCCGTCTCGTTGGCCAAATCGACAGCTGGGTGGCGCAAAAAGCCCTCGACTGGGCCGACAACTACCTCGAAGCCGCCCTCACTAGCCCGCAGCACGAGCTGCGCACCGCCTTTCGCCGCCAATACCGCGCCCTCGCCCGCGAGCTCGCCCAATCCGAAGCCTGGCAGCGTAAACTCGCCCTGGCCAAACGCCGCCTGGCCGACTCCCCCGAGCTACAACAACAAATCGCCCAACTGTGGCAAAGCCTCACCACCCGCCTCGCCGCCGATGCCCAACGCCCCGATTCCGCCGCAGCCCGCCGGCTGAACAGCCTGCTCACCTACCTGCTGGAGCAACACGCCGCCACCCCGCAACAGCTGCGCCGCCTCAACGTGCGCCTCGCCCTGCTCGCCCGCAGCCTGGTGCGCCGCCACCGCCACGCCGCCGCCGAATTTATCGCCGACAAAGTGAAAAGCTGGGACAGCCGCCAAATGAGCGATAAACTCGAACTTTCCATCGGCCGCGATTTGCAGTTTATCCGCATCAACGGCACCTTGGTCGGCGGCCTGGTCGGCCTGCTGATTTACACCCTCAGCCAATGGCTGCCCGCACTGTAGGAGGAGTTCAGCTGCAAAAGGCTACCTGAAAACACACGAAGCCAGTTTCTGCCCCGCCCAAACCAGTTATCCCTTCGATAAACATGCAACGCCATAGAAAGGAATCATCGTGATCCTCACCCGCCAGCAAGCCCTCGATATTTTCCGCCGCCGCGTTTCCACCCGCCACTACGACCCCGCGCGCAAAATCAGCACCGAAGATTTCGCCGCCATCCTCGATTTCGGCCGCCTCTCGCCCAGCTCCGTCGGCTCCGAACCGTGGAAGTTTCTGGTGATACAAAACCAAGAGCTGCGCGAAAAAATCAAGCCCGTGGCCTGGGGCATGCAGGCCACCATTGCCGAAGCCAGCCACCTAGTGATCCTGCTGGCAAAAAAACACGCCCGCTACGACAGCCCCTTTTTCAGCGAGCTGATGAACCGGCGCGGCTTCACCCCCGAGCAGCGCGCCGCCGCCCTCGAGCGCTACCGCAGCTTCCAAATCCACGATATCGCCATTGCCGGCAACGAACGCGCACTATTTGACTGGGCAAGCAAGCAAAGCTACATCGCCCTGGCCAATATGCTCACCGGCGCTGCCATGCTCGGCATAGATTCCTGCGCCGTGGAGGGCATGGACTACGCCGCCATGGAACACATCCTCGCCCAAGCCGGACTGCTCGACCCCGCCGAATACGGCGTATCCGTGGCCGCCACCTTCGGCTACCGCGCCCGCGATATTCAGCCCAAACCACGCCGCGATGCCGCCGAAACCGTGGTTTGGGTGGAATAGAACAGGCAGATGAGCCGATAGTTTCAGCTTCACAGAAGCTCACACCGCCCGCTTTCAGGTAGCCCCTATATGCCAACAGGCTACCTGAAACCGCCTGCCCGAGAAAAACCATGCCCCAAACCCTCCAAAGCCAATTCAACGCCGTATCCGAACAATACGACGGCCAGCGCCGCGCTCTCATCCCTTGTTTCGACCTCTTCTACCAAACCGCTGCCGAGCTCGCCGCAGCCGTGCCCAACGTGCGCCATGTGCTCGACCTCGGCGCGGGCACCGGCCTGATGAGCGCCTTCGTGCACACACGCTGCCCCCAGGCCGAATTCATCCTGGCCGACATCTCCATGCAGATGCTCGCCAAAGCGCAAGAACGCTTCTGCGGCCTGCCAAATTTCCACTTTATCGAACAAGACCTCACCCGGCTCGCACCCGGTGGCGGGCTACCTGAAAACGGCTTCGACCTCATCGTCTCCGCCCTCGCCATCCACCACCTCGACAACCCGCAAAAGCAAACCCTGTTCCGCCAAATCGCCCGCCTGCTCTCCCCGCGCGGCCGCTTCATCAACGCCGACCAAGTGCTGGGCGAAACCGAAGCCGCCGAAGCTGCCTACACCAAACACTGGCGGCAGCACGTAACCGCCCATCCCGATTTATCCGCCGAAGCCAAAGCCGCCGCATTCGAACGCATCAAACTCGACCGCATGGCCACCCTATCCGACCAATTCCAATGGCTCACCGCCGCCGGCCTGCCGCCCACGCTCTATTTCCAGCACTACAATTTCGTAGTGTTCGCCGCCGACAAACCCCAAGATTAAAAATGCCACCTCCGCCGTGCGGCAACCCGCTTTCAGGTAGCCTGTTTTTCAGGTAGCCTCTAATAAAGTAGCTAAAAAACCAAACACACAGGATATTTATGCACACACACTCTTTACGCCCGCACCTGCAGCTCCTCGGCATGGCCTTGCTGTGGGGTGCAAACTGGTCGTGGGGCAGAGCCGTGGTTCAATCCATGCCCCCGCTCACGGCTGCCACGCTGCGTTTTATACTGGCCGCCATCCTGTTGGTGGGCTGGCTGTTACTGAAAGAAGGCACGCGCCCGCTGCTCCGGCTCACCCTGCGCCAATGGGCGGGTTTGGCCGCGGCTGCGGCGTTCGGCGTATGCAGCTATGCCGTGTTTTTCATGCAGGCGCTGCAATACGTTCCCGCCGGCAAGGCCGCCACCGTGGTGGCACTCAACCCCATTCCGACGCTGCTGCTGGCCGCCGTGCTGTTTAAAGAACGGCTCAATGGCGGCATAATAATCGGTATGGCCTTGGCCGTGTTCGGCGCACTTACCGCCATCGCGCGCGGCAACCCCCTATCCATATTGGCCGGCGGCCTCGGCACGGGCGAATACCTGCTGCTCACCACCATGCTGTGCTGGACAGGCTACGCCCTCATCGGCCGCGTTTTGCTGCAAGGCATCAGCCCCCTCCTCACCACTGCCGCCACTGTAGCCATCGGCGCACTGATGCTGCTGTTTCTAACCGCGCTTTACGAAGGCGGCGCGTTCATCCACAGCCTGCAGCACACGCCCGCCCAGGTATGGCTGCTGCTTGCCGCCATGTCTTTCGGCGCCACCATGCTGGCCTATCTTTGGTATTTCGACGGCATCCGACAGCTTGGTGTCGGCACAGCCTCGGCCTACATGGCACTCGTGCCCGTATTCGGCATCGCCATCGCCACCTTTTGGCTGCACGAGCCGCCGCACGTCTCATTATTGATTGGCGGCGCAGCCGTGGTGGCCGGGATGAGCCTGATGAACTTCGCCAAACGCACGAAGCGGTAATAAAACATTTCAGGTAGTCCCATCCAAGGCTACCTGAAAAAAGGAAACACATGTCCGCCCCCATCCACCTCTACCGCCCGCTCCACACCCTCAAACCCTTCGGCAGCAATATCTGGATTGCCGATGGCGGCATCGTGCGCATGGCCTTTCCGCTCGGCCTGAGCATCCCCTTCAGCACCCGCATGACGGTTATCCGCCTCGCCGATGGCGGCCTCTGGTGCCACTCCCCCATCGAGCCAAACCCGGAGCTGTTATCCCAAATCAACGCACTGGGCGAAGTGCGCCACCTCGTCTCGCCCAACCGCATCCACTACGCCCACATCCCCGCCTGGCAAAAACACTATCCCCAAGCCACCGCCTGGGCCAGCCTCGGCGTGCGCGAACGTGCCGCCGCCCAACGCATCGCCGTATCCTTCGATGCCGATTTAGGCCCCAGCGCCCCGCCCCAATGGGCAGACGACATCGCCCAACTCCCTTTCCTCGGCAGTTCGGCTATGACCGAAACTGTTTTCTTCCACCACGCCAGCCGTACCCTGATCCTCACCGACCTTATCGAAAACTTCGAGCCCGCCAAATTTCCCAGCCGTTTTTGGGCGAAGATAATGAAATGGGTAGGCATTGCCGAGCCGGACGGCAAAGCCCCGCCCGACTGGCGCGCCACCTTCCGCAACCGCGCCGCCGCCCGCGAGAGCCTGGCGCAAATGCTTGCCTGGCAGCCCGAAAAAATCATCCTCGCCCACGGCCGCTGCTACGAAACCAACGGCACCGCCGAACTGCGCCGCGCCTTCCGCTGGCTCCAGCCGGATCAATCCAAATAGTCGCCACAAGGATTGAGGCAAGGCCCCATATCTCTCTGATTTGCAACAACGATTAAAGGCTACCTGAAACTTTCAGGTAGCCTTTTGCATAAGCAGCACAAACCGGCCGGCCGGTTTGCCTTTCCATCAACGGATCGTGTTGCCGATACGCGATCTGTCGCCCACGTTCATCCACACGAAAAACGCCTTGCCCACAATCAGCTTATCGTCCACAAAGCCCCAGTAGCGCGAATCGGCGCTGCTGTCGCGGTTGTCGCCCATGGCGAAATACTTGCCCGCCGGCACGGTGCATTTAAAACCGCTGCCGTCTGCTTCATATTCGCAATTTTCACGCAAACCGCTTTGGTAGCCGTTTGCAGCAAAATTATTGGCGGATTCGGCCAAGAAGGGGATGGAAACCGTGGGCGCATTTTCATTTTTCAACACATCAAAATGGCGGCCTTCCCAATCGGCGGAAAAGCGGGTGGCTTCCAGAATCCGCTCCGGTTTGTAATCATCGGGATATTGGTAGCCGCCCACCAAATTATCCTGCTCGGTTTTACCGTTTACCGTCAGCACCTTATCATGGTATTCCACCACATCGCCCGGCAGGCCGACAATGCGCTTGATGTAGTTGGTGTCCGGCTCCACCGGATAATTGAACACCACCACATCGCCGCGCTGCACTTGCCCCACCGGAATCAGCACATTATTCAACACCGGCACGCGGATGCCGTAGCTGAACTTATTCACCAATACAAAGTCGCCCTTCACCAGCCCCGGCCGCATCGAGCTGGAGGGAATCTGAAACGGCTCGGCTACAAAAGTGCGCAGCACGAACACCACCAAAATCAGCGGAAAGAAGCTGCCCATATAATCGCGGAAATGATTGTCGTCTTGCGCGGCTTCTTCGGCATTGTCGGTCTGCAGCATACGCTGTTTGCGTGCCGCGCGCGCCCACAGCCACACCGCGCCGGTAAACAGCACCAGCAGCAGCAAAACCGCCGTAAGGCTCATCAGCTTGGCCAAGAGGCCGAACGAGCCCACCATCATCAGGAGGTAGCCCCATTGCAGGCCGCCGCTCCATTCGCCGTTCTCCTGCCGCGTTTTACCGCTCACGGCAAACAGCACGATGCCGGCCACCACAGCGGCGATGGCGGCATAAAGGATTGTATTGGATTGTTCCACTTTTATATTTTCCCGTTTGAAATAAGTTCGATAAGCTTTAAGCTACTTATCGCCCACCTGCAAAATCGCCAAGAACGCGCTCTGCGGGATTTCCACATTGCCCACCTGCTTCATGCGTTTCTTACCGGCCTTTTGTTTTTCCAGCAGCTTCTTCTTACGCGTGATGTCACCGCCGTAGCATTTCGCCAATACGTTTTTGCGCAACGCCTTCACGTTTTCGCGGGCGATAATCTGGCTGCCGATGGCGGCCTGCACGGCGATGTCGAACATTTGGCGCGGAATCAGTTCGCGCATTTTCGCTGCCAGCTCGCGGCCACGGTGTACGGCGTTTTGGCGGTGCACAATCAGGCTGAGCGCATCCACTTTGTCGCCGTTCACCATAATATCTAGTTTCACCAAATTGGCGGCACGGAACTCTTTGAAATGGTAGTCCAGCGAAGCATAGCCGCGCGAGGTAGATTTGAGTTTGTCGAAAAAGTCCATCACCACTTCGTTCATTGGCAAATCATAGGTGAGCATCACCTGGCGGCCGAGATACTGCATATTGATTTGCACGCCGCGCTTCTGGTTGCACAGCGTCATCACATTGCCCACGTATTCCTGCGGCACCAGGATAGTAGCGGTGATAATCGGCTCCAAAATAGATTCCACCGTGGCTAAATCCGGCAGTTTAGAAGGATTTTCCACTTCGATATGCTCGCCAGTCTTCAAAATCACTTCATACACCACGGTAGGCGCGGTGGTAATCAAGTCCATATCGAACTCGCGCTCCAAGCGTTCCTGCACAATTTCCAAGTGCAGCAAGCCCAAGAAGCCGCAGCGGAAGCCGAAGCCGAGCGCTTGAGACACTTCCGGCTCAAATTTTAATGAAGCATCATTGAGTTGCAGTTTTTCCAGCGCATCGCGCAGGGCTTCGTAGTCGTGGCTTTCCACCGGATAGAGGCCGGCAAACACCTGGCTTTGCACTTCTTTGAAGCCGGGCAGCGGCTCAGCAGCGGGGTTTTGCACCAGCGTTACCGTGTCGCCCACTTTAGCTTGGCCGAGCTCTTTCACGCCGGTAATCAAAAAGCCCACTTCGCCCGCTTTAAGCTCTTGTCTGTTCACTGATTTGGGTGTAAACACACCGAGCTGCTCCACTTGGCTTTCGGCCTTGGTGGACATAAAGCGCACTTTGTCTTTCAGTTTCAGCCGGCCGTTTTTCACGCGGATGAGCATCACCACGCCGACATAGTTGTCGAACCACGAGTCGATAATTACGGCTTGCAGCGGCGCGTTTTCATCGCCTTCCGGCGCGGGGATTTTGGCGACGATTTCTTCCAGCACGTCTTCCACGCCCAGCCCGGATTTGGCCGAGCAGGTTACCGCGCCCACCGCATCAATGCCGACGATGTCTTCAATTTCCTGCGCCACGCGGTCGGGATCGGCGGCGGGCAAATCGATTTTGTTCAGCACCGGCACTACTTCCACGCCCAAATCAATCGCGGTGTAGCAGTTGGCCACGGTTTGCGCTTCCACGCCCTGCGATGCGTCCACCACCAACAGCGCGCCTTCGCAGGCGGAAAGCGAGCGGGAAACTTCGTAGGAAAAGTCGACGTGCCCGGGCGTATCAATCAGATTTAAAAGATAAGTTTCGCCATTACGGGCTTTATAGTTCAGCGCGGCGGTTTGCGCCTTAATCGTGATGCCGCGCTCTTTTTCGATGTCCATGCTGTCCAAAACCTGCGAACTCATTTCGCGGTTTTCCAAGCCGCCGCAGTGTTGGATGAAGCGGTCGGCGAGCGTGGATTTACCGTGGTCAATATGGGCGATGATGGAGAAATTGCGGATATTGTTCATATTTTGGCAAAAAAGTAAGCGGTCGTGATGGCAGGCAAAAGCATCAGCTTGGCCGATACGGGCTACCTGAAAAAGCGGAGCTTCAGCAAGTTAAAATAGAGGCGGCAACACAGCAAGCCGTGCCGAAACCAAACTGCGTATTCTAGCCGAAAACGCCTGAAGCTGCCCGACAATTTAGCGCCCTCCTGCTTGACCCAGCACAAGTAAAAAGCGCAAGCCCCAGCCCGATAGCGCAGAATCGGGTATCATGCCTGTTTTTCGTATCGGGCTACCTGAAACCGCCGATTGGATTTTAGCTTCGTTTAAGTACCATTTTTTCAGGTAGCCTCCAAGCCGCTCCCCCACTATGCACGCCCTACTCCGCCTCATCCGCCCGCGCACCCTGCCGCTGGCTCTTGCCGCTGTTTGCTGCGGCAATGCCATCGCTTGGCACAGCAGCCCCGCAAGCTGGCGCGGCAGCGTGTTCCTGCTCAGCCTGCTCACCGCGCTGGCCCTGCAAATCGTTTCCAATATTGCCAACGATTACGGCGACGGCATACGCGGTACCGACCGCCACCGCGCCCCCGATGCGCCCGAACGCCTCACCGCCAGCGGCCAAATCCCTCTCCCACACATCCGCCGTCTCCTCGCCGCCAGCGTATTGGCCGCCCTGCTCCTCGGCAGCACGCTCATCGCCCTCAGCTTGCGCCACCCGCAGCAATGGCTCGCCTTCCTGCTCTTAGGCAGCCTCGCTCTCGCCGCTGCCCTCACCTACACCCTAGGCCGCCATGCCTACGGCTATCACGGGCTGGGCGAAATCAGCGTATTCCTATTTTTCGGCCTGCTCGGCGTGCAAGGCAGCGCCTACCTGCAACAAGGCAGCTGCCCGCCAGAAGGCTGGCTGCCCGCCGCTGGTTGCGGCCTGCTCGCCGCAGCCGTGCTGCACATCAACAATATGCGCGACATCGAAAGCGACCGCCAATCCGGCAAAACCACCCCTGCCACCCGGCTGGGCTTTGAACGCAGCAAAACCCTGCACCGATTCCTCCTCACCACCGCCCTCATCTGCTACGCTGCCCTCGCCCCGCAAATTCTTAGCGGCCTCTTCTGGTTAACCGCACTACCGTTAGCCACCACTCACCTGCACCGCCTGCAAACCGCCACCAACCCCGCCGCCGTCGGGCGCGAACTACCACACATCGTGCGCTTCGCCTTGGCCGTCAACCTACTTTTCGGCAGCGGCCTGCTGATCGATTCCCTAATCGCCATATAGCTAAATCACTCAACCCTTCAGGTAGCCTTTACAGGCAAATCAAGTATCGGCACATCAGTAAAACATTGGCGTATTAATCTATAGACAGCTCCTGTGCAAATAATACATCGCCTTACACGCTACCTGAAACCCAAAAGACTACCTGAAAAAACGGCTGTTGCCGTCGGTGGGTTTTCCATCCGCCGGCAACAGCCGTTATGGGCTTTGGTCTGCCTTAGTTCATCTGGTCGATTTTCAGCTGTATGAACTCGCGCCCTTGGTCGTCTTGGGGCAGTTTGTCCATGGCCTGTTTGTAGGCGGCGGCGGCTTCGCTGCGTTTGCCTTGGGCGGCGTAAACATCGCCTTTGGTTTCCAACAAGATACCAGCGTAGGCTTCATCGGTATTCATGCCGAGGGTGGCGATGGCGTCATCGTATTTCTGCTGTTGCAGCTGCACGGTGGCCAGGCGCTGGATGGCCATGGCGCGGATGAGCGGTTCTTGGTGGTATTTGAGCACCCAATTCAGGTGGCCGGCGGCTTCGTCGTATTTACCTTGGTCGAAGGCGGTACCGGCCTGCATCAGGGTGGCTTGGGCGGCGGAGATGCTGGTCGGGTATTGGCTTTGCAGTTGGGTGAGCAATTTGGCGGCTTCGGCGGGCTTATTGGCCTGCTGGTTTTCCGCCCATTGGTCGAACACGGCCACGGCTTCGTTGTTCACGCTGCGCTGGTGGCTGCTGTACATCACCCAGCCGAAGTAGCCGATGGCGGCCACCACGAGCAGGGCAAACAGCCAACGCCCCCAGCTGCGCCAGAAATATTTGAAGTTTTCAATTTCTTCTTGGTCTTTTAAATCGTAAACAGCCATTTAACCTATCCATTCGTTTAATTGTTTAAGCAAATCGGCAGCAGGCACGCTCACTTGGCCGCGCCCTTGCTGCATGTCTTTGAGGCTGGCTTTGCCTTCGGCCAGCTCGCCTTCGCCCACGATCAGCGCCACTTTAGCGCCGGAAGCGTCGGCTTTTTTCATTTGGGCGGCCAGTTTCTGGCTGCCGGAATGCTGCAGCACGCTGAAGCCGGCGGCGCGGGCGGCGGCGGCATATTGCATGCTGGGCAGCAGAGTATCGCCGCCTTGGTGTATCACATAAATATCGGGTGCGGCATCGGCTTGCAGATTGCCGTATTCGTGCACCAGCAGCAGCAGCCGCTCCACGCCCATGGCAAAGCCGATGGAGGGGGCGGGTTTGCCGCCGAGCTCTTCAATCAGGCCGTCGTAGCGGCCGCCGCCGCACACAGTGGCTTGGGCGCCGAGTTTGTCGGTGGTCCATTCGAACACGGTTTGGTTGTAGTAGTCCAGCCCGCGCACGAGGCGGTGGTTTTCCACATAGGCGATGCCCAAGCCGTCGAGCAGGGCTTTGAAACCGGCGTAGTGGGCGCGGGAGGCTTCGCCGAGATAATCGGCCAGGCGCGGGGCGGCATTGCAAATTTCCTGCAAATCGGGGTTTTTGCTGTCCAGCACGCGCAGCGGGTTGGTGTGCATACGGCGGCGGCTGTCTTCATCCAGCGCGGCTTCGTGCTGTTTCAGGTAGCCTACCAAGGCGGCGCGGTGGGCGGCGCGTTCTTCGCGGTTGCCCAGGCTGTTGATTTCCAAAGTCAGATATTGGCTGATGCCGAGCTCGCGCCACAAATCGGCGCACATGGCGATGATTTCGGCGTCGATATCGGGGCCTTCAAAGCCCAGCGCTTCCACGCCCACTTGATGAAATTGGCGGTAGCGCCCTTTCTGCGGGCGTTCGCGGCGGAACATGGGGCCCATATACCAGAGCTTCTGGCCGCCGTTGTACAGCAGATTGTGCTCCACCACGGCGCGCAGGCAGGAGGCGGTGCCTTCGGGTCGCAGGCTGAGGCTTAGGGTATCGTTGGAGTCGGCAAAGGTATACATTTCTTTGCCCACCACATCGGTGTCTTCGCCGATGGAGCGCACGAAAAGGCCGGTCTGCTCCACGATCGGGGTGCGGATTTGGCGGTAGCCGAAGCGGTGCGCCCATTGGCCGATGCGGTTTTCAAAGGCCTGCCAGAAGGCGGCGGTGAGCTTGAAGTCTTTCTGCTCCACCGGCAAGAGGTCGTTCATGCCTTTTACGGCTTGGATTTTTTGTCCCATGATTCGGTTTGGGGAGAGGGGTAAACGAAAATGCGGATTATAGCGGATATGTGGGGGTTCGGGCTAAAGCTGTGTGCAAGGCTACCTGAAAAAATGTGCGGGTGGTTTTCAGGTAGCCTCTGCCAACACCGCCCACTCCGCCTCGGGGAAATGCCGCTGCAGGTAATCGCGCAAATAGCGTTCGGTTTCCGCGCCGATTACAGGGTCGGGCGCGGGATAGCGGTTATACACCAGCCGGTGCACCGGCAGGCCGGCATGGCGGGCGGCGGCCAGGCTGAGCAGGGTGTGGTTGATGCTGCCCAGGCGGCCGGATGTAACCAACACCAGCGGGTAGCCGCGTTCGGCAGCAAAGTCGAGCAGGGTTTGCTCGCGGTTTAGCGGCACCATCAGCCCGCCCGCCCCTTCGAGCAGCACGGTATCGTAGCTTTGCAGCAGGGTTTGGGTGGCTTCATCGATGGTTTTCAAGTCAATGGGGCGCTGTTCCTGCTCGGCAGCCAAGTGCGGCGAGCATGGATAGGCAAACACATAAGGGCAGGTGCTGCCGTTGCGGTCGTGTTCGGTGAGCCCGATGCCTTGCAGGCGGCGGTGGGTTTGGATGTCTTCGGCGATGCCTTGGCAGCCGGTTTGCACGATTTTTTGGGTGATCACGCGGCGGCCGGCGGCGGCCAGCTCTTTGGCATACAGGCCGGTGGCGATGCTTTTGCCGATGCCGGTGTCGATGCCGCTGACAAAATAAACTTGTTTCTGCATACTGTTCTCCTCTCTGCAAACAGGCTACCTGAAAATTTCAGGTAGCCTTCAGCGTGTGTAACATTATTCGGACTGCGGCCATGCTTCGCCGTATTCCTCCGCCACTGCCGCCAAGGTCTGTTCGGCCAAGAAATCCAATTCCTGCTGGCTGATCACAAACGGCGGCATCAGATACACCAGCCGCCCGAACGGCCGCACCCACACGCCTTTTTCCACCAACCGCGGCTGCAAGGACGCCGTGTTGACCGGCTGCGCCATCTCCAACACACCAATCGCGCCAAGCGCCCGCACTTCGCGCACACAACGCCATTGCGCCGCCGCAGCCAGCTTACGTCGCAGCGTTTGTTCGATATTGGCCACCCGCTGCCGCCACGGGCTTTCCCGCAGCATCGCCACGCTCTCGGCCGCCACCGCGCAGGCCAGCGGATTGGCCATAAAGGTGGGGCCGTGCATAAACGTGCCCGCTTGGCCCCGGCTAATGGCCGCAGAAATTTCCTTGGTGCACACCGCTGCCGACAAGGTGAGATACCCGCCGGTAAGCCCCTTGCCCAGCAAGATAATGTCTGGCACCACGCCGGCATGCTCCAAAGCAAACATTTCGCCGCTGCGGCCAAAGCCGGTGGCGATTTCGTCAAAAATCAGCAGCACGCCGTATCGGCTGCACAATGCCCGCGCCTGCCGCAGGTATTCGGGGTGGTAGAAATACATCCCGCCCGCCCCTTGCACCACCGGCTCTAAAATCAGCGCCGCCAATTCATCGTGTTTTTCTGCCAACAAGCTTTCCAACGGGCGGATGCTTTCAGGCTGCCATTCGCCGTGGAACGGGCTGGCCGGTTGCGGCAGGAAATACTGCACCGGCAAGCTGCTCGAAAACAGGCCGTGCATGCCTTCTGCCGGGTCGCATACCGACATGGCATGCCAGGTGTCGCCATGATAACCGGCGCGGATGGTGGCGAAACGGCAGCGTTTACCCCGCCCCACGGCCTGCTGGTATTGCAGCGCCATCTTCATCGCCACCTCCACCGCCACCGAGCCGCTGTCGGCATAAAACACTTGGTTGAGGGCCGTCGGCAGCAATTCCAGCAGCAACTGCGTGAGCCGTACCGCCGGCTCGTGGGTGAGCCCGCCGAACATCACATGGCTCATCTTCGCCAGCTGTGCGGTAGCCGCAGCGTTAAGGCGCGGGTGGTTGTAGCCGTGCAGCGCCGCCCACCATGAAGAAGTGCCGTCCACCAGCCGTTTCCCGTCGGCCAGCTCGATGCTGCAGCCTTCCGCCCGCGCCACGGCATACACCGGCTGGGTGTTGGGCATGGCGGCGTAGGGGTGCCAAATGTGGCGGCGGTCGATTTGCGTGAGGGTTTCCCAATTCATGATGAGGCTACCTGAAAAATATCGGGCTGGCTTGCCCGCTTATAAAATCGAATCAAATCCTTCAAACACGGCCTGACGCGGCGCGGCTCGCAAGGCTGTGGTGGCAGCGGATTCGCGGGTGAGTTTAAACCAAACTTCGTCTAGCGAGCGGCCGATTAAGAAGGGTTCTTCCCTGAAATCGAAAGCATAAATATCGAATTCGTCGTGGCTCGGGCAGCTTTCAATATCCCAAAATAGATACGTGCCGGTTTCGCTTTTGGCAAAACATTCCATCCTGGCCATCAGGCAAACGTGCTGTGCGGAGAAAAAGCCTTCGTATTCGTCCAAATCGTGGATATAGCTGGATTTCACCACTGCCCTCGCCTGCTGCCAAGAATCGCAATAGTGTGGCTTGGTCGGGATGTAAACGAGATAGTTGCCCAGCGAGCGGCCCCAGCCGTATTGCGTGGCAAAGCGTTGATAGGAAGCGGGGAAGCTCCGGCCGTTGGCAAAGCGGAAGTTGGCCAGCTCGTTGGAGTCGCCGAATATTTTGGCCGGTTTTAACACCTGCAGCTTGGTTTCCATATCCTATCTCCGTTTTCGCCATGATTGAGGCTACCTGAAAGTATTCAGCTTTTACATCCTCACGGCATTGAAGCTGATATTTTCAGGTAGCCTTGTGTTACCCGACGGCCTAACCCAGCACCTTCCGTGCTGTAGCAAACATCCGATACCAGCCGGCCAGTTCGCTGTCGCGCCACTCTTCCGGCAGCCAGCTCATTTGCGCGCTGCGGTACACGCGCTCCGGATGCGGCATCATGATGGTTACGCGGCCGTCGGCAGTGGTGACGGCGGCGATGGCATCGGGCGAGCCATTGGGGTTGAGCGGGTAGGTTTGGGTGGGCTTGCCCTGCCCGTCGATATATTGCATGGCGGTTTTCAGGCTGCCTGCAACTTGGTTTTCAGGTAGCCCCAAGTGGGCGAAATCGGCGCGGCCTTCGCCGTGGCTAACCACCACCGGCAGGCTGCTACCTGCCATATCGGCCAAAATCAGCGAGGGCGATTGCGGCACGCGTACCATGCTCAGCCGCGCTTCAAACTGTTCGGATTCGTTGCGGCGGAACTTCGGCCAGCCCTCCGCGCCGGGGATGATTTCGGCCAGGTTGGCCATCATCTGGCAGCCGTTGCACACGCCTAAGCTCAGCGTATCGCCTCGGGCGAAGAATTCGGCAAATTGGTCGCGCAGTTTGCTGTGGAACAAAATAGATTTCGCCCAGCCTTCGCCCGCACCCAGCACGTCGCCATAACTGAACCCGCCGCAGGCGGCCAGCATTTGGAAGGTGTCGAGTTTCACGCGGCCTGCCATCAGGTCGGACATATGTACATCATAGGCATCGAAACCGGCGCGGGTGAAGGCGGCGGCCATTTCCACTTGGCCGTTTACACCCTGTTCGCGCAGGATGGCGATTTTGGGTTTCTCCCCGCTGTTGATAAATGGCGCGGTAATATCCTGTTTCACATCAAAGCTTAAATCGGCAAACAGCCGGCTGCGTTCTTTATCGGCCAGCAAGGCAAATTCGCTGTCGGCGCAGGCCGGGTTGTCGCGCAGGCGTTGGATTTGGTGGCTGGTGGACTGCCAGGCGCGTTGCAAATCAACGAGCGCTTCATCAAACAAGGTTTCCCCGTCATTCACAACCGTGAAATTGCTGCCGCAATGCGCCTGTCCGACACAATAAGCCGCGTTGCCCAAACCTTGTTTATCGAATGCCGCCATCACATCGGCAAAATCCTGCTTCCGCACCTGCAATACCGCGCCCAGCTCTTCGTTGAATAAGGCAGTGAGATGTGCGAGCGGCAACACTTCTTCCACAATCGCGTTCGGCAGTTTGCGTTCCCATTCTTTGAACAGAACCTGCGCGTATTCATCGATATTCGCTTCTAACCCGCTCCGCCCGGCAAACGCCATTTCCGCCAGCGTGGCAAACAGGCCGCCGTCGCTGCGGTCGTGGTAGGCAAGCAGTTTGTCTTCTTGCACCAGCTGCTGAATCACGTCGTAAAACTTTTTCAGGTAGCCTGCGTCGATGTCGGGCGCTTCGCCGCCGGTTTCGTTGTACACCTGCGCCAGCGCCGAGCCGCCCATGCGTGCTTTGCCAAAGCCCAAATCGACAAACAGCAATACGCTGTCGTCCACCGGTTTGATATCCGGTGTAACTGTTTTGCGCACGTCCTGCACAGGGGCGAAGGCGGTGGCAATCAGGCTCAACGGCGACACCACAGATTTTTTCTCCGCGCCGTCCTGCCACACGGTTTTCATGGAAAGGCTGTCTTTGCCCACCGGGATGCTCACGCCGATTTCCTGGCACATCTGCGACACGGCTTCCACCGTGCGATAAAGTTTCTCGTCTTCGCCCGCATTGCCGCAGGCGGCCATCCAGTTGGCGGAGAATTTGATGTTGCCGATATTGCCGATATTAACTGCCGCGATATTGGTAATGGCTTCACCGATACACATCCTGCCCGAAGCGGGTGCGTCAAACAGTGCAACGGCGGGCTTTTCGCCCATGGCCATCGCTTCGCCGCGATGCGTATCGAAGCCCATGATGGTCACCGCGCAGTCGGCCACGGGCGTTTGCCAGCGGCCGACCATCTGGTCGCGGTGGGTCAAGCCGCCCACGCTGCGGTCGCCGATGTTGATGAGGAAGTTTTTCGCAGCCACGGCCGGCAGTTGCAATACGCGGTAGGCGGCTTCCTTCAAATCGATACGGCTACCTGAAAACGGTTTTTCAGGCCGCTGTTGCGTTTTATCGGTGCGCGTGGTTTTGGGCGGCTTGCCGAGCAATACGTTCAGCGGCAAATCCACCGGCTTATTGGCAAACAAATCGTCGCGCACCTGCAAATGCCCGTCATCGGTAGCCGTGCCGACCACGGCAAACGGGCAGCGCTCGCGTTCGCAAATGGCGCGGAAAGTATCTAAATCTTTTTCCAGAATCGACAATACATAACGCTCCTGCGCCTCGTTGCACCAGATTTGCAGCGGCGTCAGGCCGTGCTCTTCCAGCGGCACATCGCGCAGCTTAAACACCGCGCCGCGCCCGGCATCGTTGACCAATTCGGGGAAAGCGTTGGACAGGCCGCCCGCGCCCACGTCGTGAATGGCGATAATCGGGTTGGCCGCGCCGAGCTGCCAGCAGCGGTCGATCACTTCTTGCGCGCGCCGTTCGATTTCGGGATTGCCGCGCTGCACGGAGTTGAAATCGAGCGAAGCATCGTTCGCGCCCGTATCCATCGATGAAGCCGCGCCGCCGCCCAAGCCGATGAGCATACCCGGCCCGCCGAGCTGCACCAACAGCGCGCCTGCGGGGATTTCGTGTTTATGCGTTTGTTCCGCCTGGATATTACCCAAACCGCCGGCAATCATAATCGGCTTGTGGTAGCCGCGCATTTGGCCGTCGAACTCGGCTTCAAAGGTGCGGAAATAACCCAGCAGGTTCGGGCGGCCGAATTCATTATTGAACGCCGCGCCGCCGATGGGGGCTTCAATCATGATGTCGAGCGGGGAGGCAATGTGGGCGGGCTTGCCGTAGCCACCTTCCCAAGGCTGTTTCAAATCGGGGATATTGAGGTTGGAAACCGTATAGCCGGTGAGGCCGGCTTTGGGGCGAGCGCCGCGTCCCGTTGCGCCTTCGTCGCGGATTTCGCCGCCCGCACCGGTGGCCGCACCGGCAAACGGCGCAATCGCCGTGGGGTGGTTGTGCGTTTCCACCTTCATCAGGATATGCGTGTCTTCTTCATGGAAACGGTAGCCCTGATTGGCCGCCGCATCGGGATAAAAACGGGCGATTTTCGCGCCTTCGATTACCGAGGCGTTGTCTTTATACGCCACCACTGTGCCGGCCGGCGCGGCTTCGTGCGTGTCGCGAATCATGCGGAACAGCGATTTGGGCTGCTGTTCGCCGTTTAAGATAAAGTCGGCATTGAAGATTTTGTGGCGGCAGTGTTCGCTGTTGGCCTGGGCGAACATCATCAATTCCACATCAGACGGATTGCGGTTTAAAGCCCGATAATTGTCCAGCAAATAATCGATTTCGTCGGGCGAAAGCGCCAAGCCTAAATCGGTATTGGCTTTTTCCAGCGCGGCACGGCCGCCGGAGAGCACATCTACCGTATCGAAGGTTTGCGCTTCGGGATGGGCGAACAATTTAGCGGCTACCTGAAAATCGGGCAGCACGGATTCAGTCATGCGGTCGTGCAGCAAAGCCGCCCATTGCTGTTTCTGCGCTTCGGAAAGGCTACCTGAAAGCCACACTGCCATGCCGCGTTCGATGCGCCGGATTTGGGCAAAACCGCAGTTTTTCGCAATTTCTGTGGCTTTGGAAGCCCAAGGCGAAATCGTGCCGATGCGCGGCGTGATGAGAAACAGATGCAGGCTACCTGAAGACTGCGGCAACTCCGATGCCACCTGCCCCACCAGCAAGGCTTCCAACTTCTCCGCATCTGCCGCATTCAAGTGCTCGGCGCAATCGGCAAAATACCAATATTCACTGCGGATTTCAGCTTCGGGCAGCCCCAAAGCAGCAGCTTTTTGCAGCAGTTTTTCAACACGGAAACCAGACAGGGCGCGCTCGCCGCGCAGGAAGAGGATAGGCATGGGCAGACTCGCATGAAGAGGATCGGGAGGCGTGATTATACGCCAAGTCTGCCCTAATCTGGTGGCGGAGTGAGCCGATTGAAAGCGCTGCCGCCTTGTGGTAGCTTAACTGCCTAAAGCCTTATATACCAACCTAGCAGAGGAACCCATGAAGAAAATCGAAGCCATCATCAAACCGTTCAAACTCGACGACGTGCGCGACGCGCTCACCGATATCGGCGTAAACGGCATGACCGTAACCGAAGTAAAAGGCTTCGGCCGCCAAAAAGGCCACACCGAAATCTATCGAGGCGCGGAATATGCGGTGGATTTCCTGCCCAAAATCCAGCTGGAAATCGTGCTGGAAGACAGCATGGTCGAGCAGGCGGTGGAAGCCATCGTGCAGGCGGCCAACTCCGGCAAAATCGGCGACGGCAAAATCTTCATCCTGCCGGTGGAAGGCGTGGTGCGCATCCGCACCGGCGAGCGGGACGAAGCCGCGCTGTAGGCTGCTTGCAGCAACAAATAGAGGCTACCTGAAAACAGAACCCCGGTTTTCAGGTAGCCTTTTCCTATTTGCCGCCCGCTCCGCAGAGGCTACCTGAAAATGGAAGTCGGCACGCAAAACAGAATACAGGCCATACGGTTCAGATAATTTTCACCCACCCCGCGTTTGCCGTTTCCCCCCGATTGGGTGTAGATTCCCACCCTAACGTTTTTTCGTTTCAAAAATCTGCAAAGGAATACCCCCCATGATGTCCGAACCTTCCGGCCAACATCCCTATAAAGACGCGCCGCTCTTCGACGACGTTGCCTTCCTCACCGGCGCGCTGCAAACCGTGCTGGCCGCGCAAACCGACTGCCCCGTGCAGGAAGCCGTAGCCGCACTGCTGGGCGGCGAAGCGCCGCAAGACGTGGTGGCGCGCAGCCTGCCTCAGCTCAACGACCAACAGCTGGAAGACCTCATTCGTGCCTGCAGCCTGTTTGCACAAATCCTCAATATTGCCGAAGACGCACACCACCAACGCCGCCGTCTGGCACACAGCCAAACCCGCGACAACGCCAAATCTACCTTCGGCCACACTCTCGATTTGCTGCAACAGCAAGGCGTAAGCGCCGAAGCCTTGCAGCAGCAGCTGAACCACACCGAAGTGGCCGCCGTGCTCACTGCCCATCCCACGGAAGTACAGCGCCAAACCACCCTTACCCTGCACCGCCAAATCCGCAACCTGCTCGACCAGCGCGCCAACCAGGCCGGGCAGAGCGAAGAGCGCTTGCAGCAGCAGGTGCAAACCATGCTGTGGACGCTGTGGCAAACCAATGAAAACCGCCATTTCAAAATTACGGTGGCCGATGAGATCAGCAACGGCATCATGTATTTCCCGCTCAGCTTCTTCAGCGCCGTGCCCGGCGTATACCGCAAGCTGGAGGCTGCTCTTCAGGTAGCCTTCCCGAATACCAGTCTGCCCAACGTGTTGCATATCGGCGGCTGGATCGGCGGCGACCGTGACGGCAATCCTTTCGTTTCTGCCGACACCCTGCGCACTGCCTTTGCCCAGCAGGCCAGCGCCGTGTTCCGCTTCTACCGCAGCCAGCTCTACAAACTGTATGAAGAGCTGCCGATGTCAATCCGGCGCGTGAACGTAAGCCCCGAAGTGTTGGCTTTGTCGGCCAAATCTCCCGACACCGAACGCGCCCACGAAGAAGAGCCCTATCGCCGCGCCCTGGCCTATATTCTCGCCCGTGCCGTGGCCACCGCCCACCGTTTCGGCAGCGGCTTGGGCAGCCAGTTTGGCTTGCTCGAACCGTATGATACGGTGGAAGAATTTTTAGCCGACCTGCACACCGTGCACGCTTCCTTGTGCGACAACGGCAGCCGCCTGCTGGCCGACGGCCGCTTGGCCGACTTGATCCGTGCCGCTTCCGTGTTCCGCTTTTATCTGATGCCGCTAGATTTGCGCCAACACGCCCAAAAGCATATCGATGTGGTGGCCGAGCTCTTTGCCGCCGCCGGTTTGGAAGACTTCGCTGCGCTGAACGAAACCGAACGCGAACGCGTGCTGTTGCGCGAGCTGTCGTCCCCGCGCCCGCTCTACAGCCCGTTTGCCCACTACAGCGAAGATACCGAGCACGAGCTGGCCATCTTCCGCGCCGCTGCCGAAATTAAAGCGCAATTCGGCGAAGAAGCCATCCGCCAAAGCATCATTTCCAATGCCGAAAACGTGAGCGAAATGCTTGCCTTGGCCTTGATTATGAAAGAAACCGGCCTGCTGCGCCTAAACGCCGAAGGGCTACCTGAAAGCCGGCTCAATATCGTGCCATTGTTTGAAACCATCGAGGCGCTGCAAGACTGCATCGGTGTGATGAATCATCTTTTCTCGCTGCCTTGGTATCGCCACCTACTCGCCGGCCGCAGCAATATTCAGGAAATCATGCTCGGCTATTCCGACAGCAACAAAGACGGCGGTTATGTAACCAGCCAATGGGTGCTGTATCAAGCCGAGCAGGCTTTGGTGAAACTGTTTGCCAAACACCAAGTGCGCCTGCGCCTGTTCCACGGGCGCGGCGGCAGCGTGGGGCGTGGCGGCGGCCCTTCCTACGAAGCCGTGCTGGCGCAGCCCGCCGGCAGCGTGGCCGGGCAGATCCGCATCACCGAGCAGGGCGAAGTCATCACCGCCAAATACGCCGATGCCGACAACGCCGAGCGCAACCTCGAAACCTTGGTGGCCGCCGCGCTGGAAGCCAGCCTGCTGCCGCACCGCACCGAAGAGCCCGATGCCGCGCTGATGCAGTCGCTCTCCGATGCCGCCTTCGCCTACTACCGCGAACTCATCACCCATCCCGATTTCGTGGGCTACTTCCTGCAAACCAGCCCGATCAACGAAATCGCCAGCCTCAACATCGGCAGCCGCCCCGCCAGCCGCAAAACCCTGGCGCGGATACAGGATTTGCGCGCCATTCCCTGGGTGTTCTCCTGGACGCAAAACCGCCTGATGCTGCCTGCTTGGTATGGCTTCGGCAGCGCGGTCGAGCAACTCTTGCGCGATAACCCCGCCAACCTAGAACGCCTGCGCCATATGGTGCGGCACAGCGCCTTCTTCCAAGCTATGCTCTCCAATATGGAACAAGTGATGGCCAAAGCGGATTTGGACATCGCCCGCGCCTATGTTGGCCTAGCCGCCCAGCCGCAAGCCGCCCAAGCCATGTTTGAGCGCATTGCAGGCGAGTTCGAACGCAGCCGTCGCGCCCTGTTACAATTAATCGAGCAAGACCACCTGCTCACCGACAACCGCAGCCTCGCCCGCTCCCTGGCCCTGCGCATTCCCTACCTGAACGCGCTCAACTGGCTTCAGGTAGCCCTGCTCGCCCGCTTGCGCCAGCACCCGGGCAACCCGCAGCTCATCCACCTGATCCACCTCACCATCAACGGCGTGGCACAAGGCTTGCGCAATACGGGCTAACCCCCCTTTCCTGCAAACGGCAGGCAAGAAAAAGGCTACCTGAAAATTTCAGGTAGCCTTTTCATCATGGCCCCGCCGACAGGAATCGAACCTGTATTTTACGCTTAGGAGGCATACGTTCTATCCATTGAACTACGGCGAGAAATACTCAAACTTTCCAATCAAACTTTTCCGGCAATAAGCGACAAAATTCCCGCAGCAATCAGCGGCCCCACCGGAATGCCGCCCAAAAACGCCACGCCGATAATCGTGCCCAGCAGCAGGCCGGTTACCAACACCGGCTGTTCGCTCATCAGCGGCACGCCGCGTCCGGCCAGCCAAGCCACCAATATGCCCACCAAAACCGCCGCCAGCATTTTCCAGCTCATCAAACCGGCCAAACCGGGAAACTGGATTCTGCCCGACACCAGCGGGCTGAGCACGCCGATGGTGAGCAGAATGATGCCGGCTTGAATGCCGTATTGTTCGGCCAGCGGGATATAGCGCGCCAGCACGGTTTGCTGCATCAGGAGCAACACAGTGGCCGAGATGGTGATGGATTGGTTGTTGCTGAGCACGCCCAGCAAAATCAGCAATACCAAAAACAGCGGGATAACATTCAGATGCAATTATATATTCCCGAAAAAAGGCCGCTATGATACACGTGCCAGTGATTCTTCGGCAAGCTGCCGCATCGCTTGCGACACTTCATTATCCGGCAGTGCGGCCAGGCAAGATAAAGCCTCATCCACTGCCTTACGCGCCTCGCTCACGCAATAGGCCAGCGCATCGGATTGCACCACATGGGCATGAATCTGCTCGAAATAGCTGCGGTCGGCGTGCTCCAAGGCGTGGCGCACGGCGTCGGCCACCGGCGGCTCGGCGTTTTGCATCAGGTAAATCAGCGGCAGGGTCGGCTTGCCTTCGGCCAAATCGTCGCCCACGTTTTTGCCGATTTCTTCGATGTTGCCGGAATAATCCAACACATCATCGATAATCTGGAAGGCGGTGCCGATGTGGCGGCCATAGTCTTTCAGCGCAGTTTCCTGCTCGGGTGTGGCGCCGGCCAAAATCGCGCCCACCTGTGCGGCGGCTTCAAACAATTTGGCGGTTTTGTATTGGATCACCTGCACATATTCGGCTTCGGTGATGTTGGTGTTGCCGATATTCATCAGCTGCAACACTTCACCCTCGGCGATGATGTTGGTGGCATCGGCCATCACGTCTAAAATCTTGAGGCTACCTGAAGACACCATCAGCTGGAAGGCACGGGTGTAGAGAAAATCGCCCACCAACACGGCAGCAGCGTTGCCGAATATATTGTTTGCCGTTTTCCGGCCGCGCCGCAGCTCGCTTTCGTCCACCACATCGTCGTGCAGCAGGGTGGAGGTGTGGATAAATTCCACCATCGCCGCCAGCGCGTAGAGCGGGTCTTCATCGTAGCCCAGCACCTTGCCGGAAAGAATGGTGAGCACCGGCCGGAGCCGCTTGCCGCCGGCGCTGATGATGTAGCGCCCGATTTGCGAAATCAGCGCCACTTCCGATTGCACCGCGCACTCAATCACCGCATTAACGCGGCTCAAATCGCGGGGCAGATGTTGCTGGAAATAAGGCAGGTGTTCAAGCATGGTAATGTGCGGCTTTGTATGGTTATCGGCATCAGGCCAAAGCGCTGACTCCTTCCCGGCTGCGTGAAGAAATAACCACTTTAGCTATACGGCCGGGCAAACGCACCGGCCAAACAGGGGCGGCATTATAGCAGCCTTATGGGCAAACTGCCTATTTCCGCCCTGCCCCTCAGGCTACCTGAAAACGCAGCTTCAACGAAGCGGCACAATATTTTGCCCGGCCGAAACCGCACTTTTGCCCGGCTGCCATCCCGTACTGCCGTTTACAGCCCGCTTCAAATCGCCTAAAGGCTACCTGAAAACCCAAACCACAGCTTTCAGGTAGCCTTCTATGTTAAAATCCGCCGATTTTAATCTAACGGCATTTTAAGGAACACACATGAGCATGAAATGCGGCATCGTCGGCCTGCCCAACGTCGGCAAATCCACCCTCTTTAACGCGCTGACCCAATCGGGCATCGAAGCGGCGAACTATCCCTTCTGCACCATCGAGCCCAACGTCGGCATCGTCGAAGTACCCGACCCGCGCATGGCGGAGCTGGCGAAAATCGTCAATCCGCAAAAAATGCAGCCCGCAATTGTGGAATTTGTGGACATCGCAGGCTTGGTCGCCGGCGCAAGCAAAGGCGAAGGCTTGGGCAACCAATTCCTCGCCAACATCCGCGAAACCGACGCCATTGTGAACGTGGTGCGCTGCTTCGACGACGACAATATCGTCCACGTTTCCGGCAAAGTCGATCCGATCGCCGATATCGAAACCATCGGCACCGAACTGGCGCTAGCCGACCTCGCCAGCGTCGAAAAAGCCATCGTCCGCGAAGAAAAACGCGCCCGCTCCGGCGATAAAGACGCGCAAAAATTGGTGGAACTGTGCAAAAAAATCCTGCCGCACCTCAACGAAGGCAAACCCGTACGCTCCTTCGGCTTGGACGCAGACGAGCTCGCCCTGCTCAAACCGCTGTTCCTGCTCACCGCCAAGCCCGCCATGTATGTGGGCAACGTGGCCGAAGACGGCTTTGAAAACAACCCGCATCTGGACAGACTGAAAGAACTCGCCGCCAAAGAAAACGCCCCCGTGGTGGCCGTTTGCGCCGCAATGGAGAGCGAAATCGCCGAATTGGAAGACGACGAAAAAGCCGAGTTCCTCGCCGAAATGGGCTTGGAAGAGCCGGGCTTGAACCGCCTGATCCGCGCCGGCTACGACTTGCTCGGCCTGCAAACCTACTTCACCGCCGGCGTGAAAGAAGTCCGCGCGTGGACCATCCACAAAGGCAACACCGCCCCGCAGGCCGCCGGTGTGATTCATACCGATTTTGAACGCGGCTTCATCCGCGCCCAAGTGATTGCCTACAACGATTTTGTCTCGCTCGGCGGCGAAGCTAAAGCCAAAGAAGCCGGCAAAATGCGCGTGGAAGGCAAAGAATATGTCGTGCAGGACGGCGACGTGATGCACTTCCTGTTTAACGTGTAATCCAAATGGAAGGCTACCTGGAAAACGATAAATTGTTTTCAGGTAGCCTGTTTTACTTCCTACCCCATCGGGCTACTTGAAACCCAAATCAGACAAACTGCCAATGCCCAAATATAGTGAATTAAATTTAAACCAGTATAGCGTTGGCTCGCCTTGCCGTACTATTTGTACTGTCTGCGGCTCGCCGCCCTGTCCTGATTTAAATTTAATCCACTATAAACAACCATAAAGGCCTCATCATGAAAATCAGCAGCTTCGGCGAAGTATTATGGGACGACTTCCCCGGCGGCAAAGCCCTCGGCGGCGCGCCGCTCAACGTTTTGGTGCGCCTGGCCTCGTTCGGCGCGGACTGCAGCATCATCAGCCGGCGCGGCCGCGATGCCGACGGCGAAGAGCTGCTGCGCCAGATTGCCGCGCACAACGTGGCTGCTGATTTGGTGCAAACCGATGAAGAACACGCCACCAGCCTGGTGAAAGTGCTGCTCAAGCCCGACGGCAGCGCCAGCTACGACATCGTCTACCCCTGCGCCTGGGATAAAATCAGCGCAACCGACGCAGCGCTCGCGCGCGTGGCCGAATCCGACGTGCTCGTGTATGGCAGCCTCTCCGGGCGCGATCCTGTATCCCGTGCAGCGTTGGAGCAAATCCTGCCCGCCGCCCGCTTCCGCGTGCTCGATGTCAATCTGCGCAAGCCGCATTACGAGCCCGAACGCGTGCTCAGCCTCATGCGCCATGCCGATCTCATCAAGCTCAACGACGAGGAACTCTACGAGCTCTCCGCCGCCTTCGGCTCGCCCTACCACAGCCTCGAACAAAACCTGCGCTACCTCGCCGGCCACACCGACACCGCCCACATCTGCATCACCCTCGGCCAGCACGGCGCGGTGTATTTCCGCCACGGCAAAATCCTCGCCCACCACGGCTTCCGCGTGAGCATGGCTGATTCCGTGGGCGCGGGCGACAGCTTCCTTGCCGGTTTCCTGTTCCAAATGCTCTCCGGCGCCAGCCCCGAAGACACCCTGGCCTTCGCCTGCGCCATCGGTGCGCTCAATGTTACCCGCCACGGCGCCGTGCCCGATATTTCCCTGGCTGAAATCCAGGCGCTGATGCACCCGGAATAAGGCAGCACAGGCAACAGCCTGGGTTTGTGCCTTACCTGCACCAGCTTTGACAAATCAGGCTGAAGCCCTCCTTCCATACCCGGCAGCAATATGGCCGTATGAAATGAAGTGCTTCAGCCCGGTCTTTTTTTCAGGTAGCCTCACATGAATACGCCCCGCCCCAAAACCATATTCGTCGATGTTGACGACACCCTCGTCCGCAGCGTTGGCCAAACGCGCATCCCCATGGCCGCCGTAATCGCCCACATCCGCCGCCTGCACGACGCCGGCCATCTGCTCTACTTGTGGAGCAGCGGCGGTGCCGACTACGCCCGCGCCAGCGCCGAAGAGCTGGGGATAGCCCACTGTTTCCAAGCCTTCCTGCCCAAACCGCAAGCCTATATCGACGATCAAGCCGTTGCTGATTGGCGTTTCTGCCGCCATATCCTGCCTGCCAACAGCGGCGAAATCGAATAATCTGCCGCCTTCCCCGCCATTCAGCCACAATTAACAAACTTTATCCGCAACTTACAAGACGTCGGCGGCTAAAACCTTTATCATGCCGCCGTTTTTAACCATTCCAAGGAAACACACATGGCATTACGCGACGAATTCAAAGCTTTCATCATGCGCGGCAACGTAATCGACCTCGCTGTCGGTATGGTAGTCGGCACCGCCTTCTCCGGCATCGTCAAATCATTGGTGGACGACGTGATCATGCCGCCTATCGGCCTGATTCTGGGCGGCGTGGACTTTTCCAACCTGTTCATCACCCTGAAAGCAGGTGCCGATGCGCCTGCCAACGGTTACGCCACCCTGGCCGCTGCCCAAGCTGCCGGCGCGGTTACCCTGAATATCGGCCTGTTTATCAACACCGTGATCAGCTTCCTGATTATCGCCACCGCTATTTTTGCCGTGATCAAAGGCATCAGCAAACTGCAAAAAGCCGCTCCGGAAGAAGCTCCTGCCGAGCCATCCGAAGAAATCCTGCTGTTGCGCGAAATTCGTGATTCGCTGAAGAAATAATCGCCGCACAACGCAAAAGGCTACCTGAAAATAGTTTCAGGTAGCCTTTTCTCTTTCTGTATCGCCAATCTGTTCAAATCCTTCCTAGCAAACAAAAAGCCGGCTAAACATCTTGGCTTCGCAGCAACTTGCTGCGTTGCGTTCTCAGCCGGCCTTGTGCTTACCCAACCGCATCACAGCAGCACAATATCAAACTGCTCCTGCGTATAACTGCCCTCCACCATCAGGGAAACGGGCTTGCCGATAAAATCAATCAACAGCGCGAGCGATTGCGATTCTTCGTCTAAAAACAAATCGATAACGGCCGGCGCGGCGAGGATGCGGAATTCGCGGGCATCGAAGCGGCGGGATTCGCGCACGATTTCGCGTTGGATTTCGTAACACACGGTTTGCGCGGTTTTCAGGTAGCCCCTGCCCTGGCAGGTGGGGCAGGATTCGCACAGGATGTGGTTGAGGTTTTCGCGCGAACGTTTGCGGGTGAGCTCCACCAGCCCCAGGCTGGTGAAGCCGTTGAGGGTAACGCGGGTGCGGTCGAAGCGCAGGGCTTTGGCCATTTCGCCCAATACGGCCTGGCGGTGCTCTTCGCTGACCATATCGATGAAATCCACAATAATCATGCCGCCGAGGTTGCGCAGGCGCAGCTCGCGGGCAATGGCGTGGCAGGCATCGAGGTTGGTTTTGAAGATGGTTTCGTCGAAATTGCGCGCGCCCACGAAGCCGCCGGTGTTCACGTCGATGGTGGTCATGGCTTCGGTGCTCTCGATAATCAGGTAGCCGCCGAAGTTTAAATCCACACGAGGCTTGAGCGACTGGTTGATTTCCTGCTCCACATGATAGAGCTCAAACAAGGGTTTTTCACCCTGATAGTGTTGGATGCGTTCCACCGCCCCCTGCACGTATTGCTGGGCAAATTCCTGCATCAGGCGGTAATTATTGGCGGAATCGACGAAGATTTTCTGAGTGTTGCTGTTGAACATATCGCGCAACACGCGCAGGCTCAGGGGCAAATCCTCATACAGCATGGTTTCAGGCGGGCTGGTTTTGGAGCGGGCGAGAATATCTTGCCACAGCTTGGCCAGGTAGCCGATGTCGGCCTGCAATTCTTCATCGCGGGCGTTTTCGGCGCTGGTGCGGATGATGTAGCCGCCGGCGTTTTCGGGCAACAGGGCTTTGAGGCGGGTGCGCAATTCGTTGCGTTCTTCTTCGTCTTCAATGCGCTGGGAAATGCCGATGTGGTTGTCTTGCGGCAGATACACGAGAAAGCGGCCGGCCAGGGAAATTTGAGTGGAAAGGCGCGCGCCTTTGCTGTTAATCGGGTCTTTAATCACCTGCACTAAGATGGTTTGCCCTTCAAACAGCATATGCTCGATGCGCTGGGTTTCCTCCGGCTTCTGCCGCTGTTCGAGCACGTCCACGATGTGCAAAAAGGCGGCACGCTCCAAGCCGATGTCGATAAAGGCGCTCTGCATGCCGGGCAGCACGCGTTTGACCACGCCCAAATAAATATTGCCCACCAGCCCGTGGCCGCTGTTGCGGTCGATGTGCAGCTCGCACACTTTGTTTTCTTCCAACAGCGCCACGCGGGTTTCCTGCGGCGTTACGTTCACCAAAATGGTTTCCGGCGGGCGGCCTGAATTATCGGCCAGCCGGATTGGATTAATTGCCTGTAGCATGTTCAGCTTTCTGATTTCAATTAGATTTTGCAGAACAGGCTGATGGCCTGCCTGTTCTGCAAAATCTACTGTCTGCCGGCTGGCCGGAGGCAGAATCATACGCTGAAAACAACCATGCCGACAACCTGAACACCAGCCGGAAAAGTGGTTTCAGCGAGCCTTTATCCTAGGAAAATAAGCTGTGTTTTCAAAGCGCAAACCTAAAAATAAGGCTACCTGAAAATCCGGCCAGAGTGGCTGGGTTTTCAGGTAGCCTTTAGTTTTCATTCAACTCATTGCCACACCAAAAGCGCGTGGTTGCGTTTGCCGCGTCGTACGATGGTGTATTTGCCGAAGCGTTTGTGCGCGTCGGTCAGCAGATAGGCATCGTCGGGTCGTTCGGCGGAGTGGTTCGGGTTGTTCAATTCGGCGGCTTGTCCGTTGAGCAATACCGCTTTGCTGTTCACAAAACCGCGCGCTTCTTTGTTGGAAGATGCCAAGCCGGTTTTGACTAAGGCTTCAACGACGTTGAGGCCGTCTGAAACTTCAAATGCGGGCAGGCCGTCGAGGGCGAGCTGTTCGAAGTCGCTTTCGGTGAGATGGCTTTGGTCTTCGGCAAACAGGCTTTCGGAAATGCGCTGCGCGGCTTGCAGGGCGGCTTCGCCGTGAATCAGGCGGGTCATTTCTTCGGCAAGGATGCGTTGCGCTTCGGGCTTGGTGCCACTGGCTTTGTCTTTCGCTTCGATGGCGTCGATTTCTTCGATAGACAGGAAGGTGAAGTATTTCAGGAATTTATACACATCGGCATCGGCAACTTTCAGCCAGAATTGGTAGAACTGATACGGCGAGGTTTTCTTCGCGTTCAGCCATACCGCGCCGCCCTCGGTTTTGCCGAATTTGGTGCCGTCGGATTTGGTGACCAGCGGCAGGGTCAGGCCGAATACTTGTTTTTGGTTCAAACGGCGGGTCAGGTCGATGCCGTTGGTAATATTGCCCCATTGGTCGGAACCGCCGATCTGCAGCGTTGCACCGTGGCGTTTGTTCAGTTCGGCAAAGTCGTAGCTTTGCAGCAGCGTGTAGGCAAACTCGGTGAAAGAAATGCCCACGTCGTCGCGCTCGATACGCTGTTTGACGGATTCCTTGTTCAGCATGGCGTTCACAGAAAAATGTTTGCCGATGTCGCGCAGGAAGTCGAGGCAGTTCATACTGCCGAACCAGTCGGCGTTGTTCGCCATAATGGCGGCGTTTTCGCCGTCAAAGCTCAAAAACGGTTTCAGTTGGTTGCGGATGCTTTCTACCCAGCCGGCAACGGTTTCGGCAGAATTCAAGCTGCGCTCGGTGGCTTTGAAGCTGGGGTCGCCGATCATGCCGGTTGCGCCGCCCACCAAGGCAATCGGCGTATGCCCCGCCTGTTGGAAACGGCGCAATGTCAACACGGGCAGCAAGTGGCCGATATGCAGGCTGTCGGCGGTCGGGTCGAAACCGCAGTAGAGGGCGATTTTCTGTTCGTTCAACAACGTGCTCAAAGCTTCGATATCGGTGGTTTGCGCGATCAGGCCGCGCGCTTGTAGGTCTTGGATTATTGGAATCATAACAATTTAAATTTGATAGTATATACCTATACGCTTAATAAAATTTAAAGATAAATTACATTAATCTCACTATTTAAGATAGTGCTCTCCACCACTTTTCAAAAATATTATCATTTTTTCTATTTAGTATCACCTTTTCAATTTGAAACTCTATTTCTCTACTTAATGTATCAATATCTGTAAGCAACCTTCTAGCATCTCTATCAACTTTATCTTTTTCATCAATAACTTTAGATAAATATTGAATACTTCTATTAAATAATTCTAAATCATCATTAAAATACATACTGTCTACCTCTTTTAGAGAAACATCATTAAATTTATTATTCTCATTAATTCTTTTAGCATTTAAAAGCATCTCTCTATTATTTATCATTCCTAAATTTAACTCTATTTTTAAATAACTATCAATTACATCATCGTAACAAGATGTAATAATTTGGAAGCTTTCTATTGATATACTATTTTTTATATCTATATTTTCTTTATTTATATCGGATATTCTACTTCTTGCTTTCTGAGTCAACTCCCCTTTTTCCCTTGCTATAGTAACTATAGATAAAAACTCTTTTAAATTCCTAGTATATCTTTCATTTTTCAATTGAAATATTTCTTGTTGCCTTAAACAACTCAATCTGTCAGATCTAGTCTTCTGAAACTGATCAGAAATATTTTGTAAAAAAGCATCCTGCTGTTTTATATGATTATCTATACTATTATAAAAAGCTGTTCCAAACCATGCCGCAATCCCAACACCTACCCCAAGTATACTATTGATAATTCTCTTCCTAACATTCTGTTTCTACATATAATTAAGCCCCCTAGCATTCACAAATAATTATACTCAGCTTATTTTTTATTAATCAAACAATACTGCATATTTTCTCACCGCACCAAAACAAAAAGACTTGGCAGCACCAAGTCTTTTTAAAAAGCTGGTCGGAATGAGAGGATTCGAACCTCCGACCCCTTCGTCCCGAACGAAGTGCGCTACCAGACTGCGCTACATTCCGAAAGAAGGCGCATTATAAGCCCGGGAGCGGCGTTTAGCAAGTATCATCTCAACACTTTTCGCCCAAGCCCACCCGCTTCCCGGCGCGTGCCGCCTGCACCTGCGCGGCAAAATACAGCGCTGCCGCCGCGCCGGCCACGTCTGCCGCCGCATCACGCCAATCGGCCTGCCGCGATGCCGTGAGCGCGCCCTGCGCCCACTCGCTGCCCGCAGCCAAAACTGGCCGAAAAACAAAGCCGCGTGCACCACTTTATCGAAATGGGCAAATGGTAGCGGCGCGTTGCCGCCCTGATGCAGCAGCAAGGCATACATCATGCCCGCAAACCACAAAACGCTCAACCACAGCCAGCGGTTCACGCCCCATGCTCCTCAAGCCAGTCGGCACACATCATCGCCAGCCGCACAAACCGCCCACCACGCTCATCCAGCACTGCCTGCCACTGCGCCACTTCCTCAGCCGAGGGCGCTTCGTCCAAGCTGCATTCGTTGAGCCAAAAATCCAGCGTTTCCGCCGCCGCACCCACGGTTTCGGTGCGGAAAAATTCCAAGAGTTCAGACATCTCACTCTCCCACTGTTGGATAGTTGATGCGGCGGATTGTACTTGCCTTTCATCCTGCACGCCATCGGGTTTCAGGTAGCCTTTGTCGCTCAACAGGCTACCTGAAAGTTTATAGCCTTCTCCATGAAGAATATGGCGTTGTCTTATTTTGATTTTGGAACACCTATGCCTTCTCTGCCCTATTCCATATTTTTCAGGTAGCCTCCACTCCCGCCCAAGCCCTCCCATAATCTTCTATAATACCCGCTTCTTTCCAGCCGCCACCGCTATGCTCACCGATTTAGAAAAAGACGCCATCCGCCGCCACTACCAAGCCATCAGCGAAAACCTACCCCATTTCCGCCCGCGCAAAGCGCAGCGCGAAATGCTGGCCGCCGTGGCCAATACCCTGTCGCGCACACTGGAAAAAGCCGACGGCGAAGAGCCGACCAAGCGTGAGGGCGAGAGCATTGCCGTGATCGAAGGACCTACCGGCGTGGGCAAAAGCCTGGCCTATCTTTTAGCCGGCGGCATCATGGCGCAAACGCGCGGCAAGCGGCTGGTGGTATCCAGCGCCACCGTGGCCCTGCAAGAGCAGCTGGTGGGGCGCGATTTGCCGTTTTTGGTGGAAAAAAGCGGGCTCGAACTCACCTTTGCCCTGGCCAAAGGGCGCGGCCGCTATCTCTGCCCCTACAAACTCTACCAGCTCACCCAAAGCCAGGCGCAGCAAAGCCTGGCCGGTTTCGACACCCCGCAAATCCTGTGGGACAGCAAGCCCAAGCCCGAAGAAATCCAAACCCTGCGCGAGCTGGCCGATGCCTTCGCCGAACGCCGCTTCAACGGCGACCGCGACACCTGGCCGGAAAAAATCGACGACACCCTCTGGCTCAAGGTAAACAACGACAACTACGGCTGCCTCAAAGCCGCCTGCCCCAACCGCCCCGAATGCCCCTTCTATCTTGCCCGCGACACGCTCGAAACCGTGGATGTGGTGGTGAGCAACCACGATTTGCTCATGGTGGACATCGGCATGGGCGGCGGCGTGATTCTGCCCGCGCCCGAACACAGCTTCTACTGCATCGACGAAGCGCACCACCTGCCCAAAAAAGCGCTCAACCAGTTTGCCGCCGAGCATTCGCTAAACCAAGCCGTGTGGGCGCTGGAAAAACTGCCGCAAATCACCGACAAAATCGCCGCCGTGGCCGACAAAGCCGAGCTGGCCAACCTGGCCGACGAAGCCGCTGCCGCCCTGCTCGACAGCCTCTACGAATGGCAGTTCCACCTCGGCGACACCCCCGAGCTCGCCTACAACGACAGCGGCCGCGATCCGCAATGGCTGTGGCAAGACGGCCAAATCCCCGAAGAGCTCGCCCTGCTCGTGTCCAACACCGCCGCCGCCGCGCAAAGCCTCTACAAACACGCCAACAGCCTCAACGACGCCCTCGCCGCCGCCCGCCGCGAAAAAGACAGCGACAGCGCCCAAATCGACCGTCTCAGCAGCGAATTCGGCATTTTCCGCGCCTGCATCGAGCAAATTAGCGCCGTGTGGGACTTACTCGCCACCGAGCCCGTGGGCGACGCCCCGCCGCTGGCCAAATGGATCGAATGCAGCCACAACAGCGACAAAACCGACTACTCCTTCCACGCCTCCCCCGTGAGCGCCGCCGCCATGCTCGCCGCCGGCCTGTGGCGCCGCGCCGCCGGTGCCATCCTCACCTCCGCCACACTGCAATCGCTCGGCAGCTTCGACCATTTATTGAAACAAACCGGCCTGCAATGGCTACCTGAAACCACCACCCTCGCGCTGGAAAGCCCCTTCAACTTCCCTTCCCAAGGCGAGCTCTACATCCCACCCGTGGCCGCCAGCCCCAAGCAGGCCGACGCCCACACTGCCGAAATCGCCGAATGGCTGCCCAAGCTCATCAGCCCCGAAGAAGCCGTCGGTACCCTCGTTTTGTTCTCCTCGCGCAAACAGATGCAAGACGTGGCCTTAAGGCTACCTGAAAGCCACCTGCCCTTATTACTCATCCAAGGCGACCTGCCCAAAGCCATCCTGCTCGAACGCCACCGCCAAGCCATCGCCGAAGGCCGCGCCAGCGTCCTGTTCGGGCTCGACAGCTTCGCCGAGGGCCTCGACCTGCCCGGCAACGACTGCGCCCACGTCATCATCGCCAAACTGCCCTTCACCATGCCCGACCACCCCATCGAAAAAACCCGCAGCCGCTGGATAGAGCAGCGCGGCGGCAACCCCTTCATGGAAATCACCGTGCCCGAAGCCGGCATCAAGCTCACCCAAGCCGTAGGCCGCCTCATCCGCACCGAACACGACTACGGCCGCGTCACCATCCTCGACAACCGCATCCTCACCGCCCGCTACGGCAAACAACTCCTCGCCTGCCTGCCACCGTTTAAACGCATTGGCTGAGTTGGTGCATAGCAAAAGGCTACCTGAAATTTTTAGCCTTGCAGCAATCTGCAAACTCATTACAATTTTATTAAAGCCATACTTTCAGGTAGCCTCTACCGAATCAAAGGTTGGCTGAAACCCGGCCCGCAAGTAAAAAGCAGTAAAACCCGCCGTCTGTTCGCGCCTGCCGCTTCATTGCCCCGCCGCTTTCAGGTAGCCTTAGGCCATTCCGAATTATCCAAACCGACATCAAGCATGAAAAAAATAGTATATCAACACAGCCTCCCCCTCCTCGCTGCCGGCCTGCTCGCCGCCTGCTCCAGCCAAACCGAAACCCCGGTCGAGCCCATCAATGCCGATAGCAGTGCCGCCGTCCAGCTGCCCGGTGGCCGCCGCAGCGATTCCGAAGATAAAGTACTGGCCGATTACCAGCTCTTCCAATCCGCCCAAGCCGCGCTCAAACAGGGCGATGCCAGCCAGTCCGCCCAATTCCTCGCCCAAGCCCAGCCCAGCGCCATGGCCAATAGCCTGCGCAACCAGTGGCTCAAACAGCTCGGCCGCAACGGCCAATGGCAAGAGTTTGTTCGGCAATACGGCTACCTGAAACCCGCCGACCGCGATAAAGAAACCCGCTGCTATGCCGCGCTGGCCGGGCAGGAAAATCAAAATGCCGCTCAAGAAGTGCTGGCCGAACTCGGCCGCCAGCCCGAAGGCTGCAACCGCCTGCTCGAGCAGCTCGCCGCTCAAGGCAGACTGCCCGCCGATTCCGCTTGGCGGCGCGTGCGCGGCTTACTGGCCAACAACCAAATCAGCGACGCCCGCCGCCTGGCCACTGCCTTAGGCTCGCCTCTGCCCGAGCCGCTCACCAGCGCCACGCCCGACAGCCAAGGCGGCCGTGAAGCCCTACTACACAGCGTAATCGGCCAAAATGCCCGCAAACAGGCCGATGCCGCCCAACGCCTGCAAAGCCTCTCCGCCAGCCTCAGCCCGGCCCAAACCGGCTTCGCCTGGGCCGTGCTCGGCCACCACTACGCGCTGAACCAGCGCTTCCCTGCCGCGCTCGACGCCTTCAACCGTGCCGACCGCAGCCAGCTTGGTAAAGAACACTGGGAATGGTATGCCCGCAGCGCCCTGCGCCTCGGCCGCTGGAACGAGCTGCAAAACATCATCGAAGCCATGCCTGACTCCCTGCGTGCCGACCCCACCTGGCAATATTGGCTTGCCCGCAGTCTGGCCGCCAGCGGCGATTCCACCCGAGCCCAGCAGTACTATCGCCAAGCCGCTGCCTCCGGCCGCAATTTCTATGCCCTGCTGGCCACCGAAGTCCTCGGCGGTAAAGTGGACACCCGCAACACCGCCGCCGAGCCTGGCAGCAGCCAAACCGGACAAGTGGCCGCCGATGGTGCGGTTTCCCGCGCTCTCAACTTATTCCGCGCCTCCCAGCGCAGCGGCGATTGGGATATGCGTAAACAAGCCCAGGCCGAGTGGCGCTATGCCGTGGACGGCTTTAACGAACCCGCCCTACTCGCCGCCTCCAAGCTTGCCCATGATGCCGGCTTCTACGAGATGGGCATTTATGCCGCCGATAAAACCAACAGCCAAATCAACTACAACCTGCGCTATATCTCCCCCTTCCGCGACAGCGTGAGCCGCTACGCCGCCCAAGCCAATATCGATCCCGCCTGGGCCTACGGCATCATCCGCCAAGAAAGCCGCTTCATGATCGGCGTACGCTCCCGCGTGGGCGCCACCGGCCTGATGCAGGTGATGCCCGCCACCGCCCGCGAAATTGCCGGCAAAATCGGCATGGATCCTGCCGAATTGCACACCATCGAAGGCAATATTCGCATGGGCACTTGGTATCTAGGTGATGCCCGCAATCGCTTGGGTAACGAAGTACTCGCCACTGCCGGCTACAACGCCGGCCCCGGCCGCGCCCGCAACTGGCAGGCCTCCACAGCTCTCGAAGGCGCGGTGTATGCCGAAACCATCCCGTTTGATGAAACCCGCGACTATGTTAAACGCGTGATGACCAACGCCACCTATTACGCCAGCCTGTTCAACGAGCCGCACACTTCCCTCACCCGCCGCATGGGCACCATTCCGGCACGGTGATGAAGGCTAGCTCCACTTTGTTGCAACCTATTTGGTAGGTAAAAGGCTACCTGAAAATTTCAGGTAGCCTTCTTGCCGATATAAATTCAGCGCTTGCTCTTTGTTTGCACAACCTTTCCACCTAAGCACATACGGTTTGCCTGCCCGTACTGTTCGTGCAATACCCATGCCGCCACATTATTTCTTCTTAGTGCAAGCACTAGGCTGGCTTAATCAACTATTTTTTAGGTAGCCTTGGCTGCGTGAAAAGCTGTCTGTCATCCACCACCTGCCCATTCAAGAAAGGCTACCTGAAAGTGCCGCTCGTTTCCCTTCACGACTACCTCCGCCCCTGGAAGCTATTTTCGCTTGCCTGCGGCATTGCCATCCTCATTGTCGGCTCCTACCTCCAGCCCGCACCCGACTGGGATATTCCCATCAGTTTCCTGATGGCCTTCAGCACCTACTTGTTCGCCCCCATCACTTCACGCGCGTTAGCGCGTCGGCAGTGGAAATACTTGCCGCTGGCCTTGTTTGGCATGTGGTTTTCTGTTGACGGCATCTACTGGCTGTATTGGTCGTGGCGCGATCCGGTAGCACTCGAAATGATGCGCAGCGGCAATACCCCAGCCTCTGCCTACCTGTATGCCCTATGTGCCATGATTTGGCTATACGACGGCACCCTGCGCGAAATATTACGCTTGAAGAAGTAAAGCATATAGGCTACCTGAAACCAGCCAGCAAAAAGCCCCGCGAAAAGCGGGGCTTGGATTGGTGCCGGTAAAGGGAGTCGAACCCCCGACCTTCGCATTACGAATGCGCTGCTCTACCAACTGAGCTATACCGGCCAGATTCGGCAATTAGGCGCGTTTGCGGAATTCGCCGGTGCGGGAGTCAATTTCCACTTTGTCGCCGTTTTCAATGTAGGCCATCACTTGGATTTCGGTACCGCCCACGAGGCGTGCGGGTTTCATCACTTTGCCGGAAGTATCGCCTTTAACGGCGGGCTCAGTGTATTCCACTTCGCGCACGATGATGGTGGGCAATTCCACGGAAATCGGGTTGCCTTCGTAGAAGGTTACTTCGCACACGTCTTCCATGCCGTCTACGATGAATTTCAGGTTGTCGCCGATGTTTTCGCCTTCGATTTCGTATTGGTTGAACTCTTCGTCCATGAATACATACATCGGGTCGGCAAAATAGCTGTAGGTGCATTGTTTGCGGTCGAGCTGGATAACGTCAAACTTGTCATCGGCTTTCACGATGGTTTCGCTGTTTGCGCCGGTGAGCAGGTTTTTCAGCTTCATGCTCACTTTGGCAGAGGATCGGCCGCCTTTGATGTATTCGGTTTTCTGTACCACCATCGGCTCGCTGCCCACCATGAATACGTTGCCGGCGCGCAATTCTTGTGCGGTTTTCATAATTTATATCTCTTTCAGTCTAATCAGGGAAAAACGGAAAACGCGGCATTTTAGCGCAAACGGTTTTGGCTGTCCAAAGTAAAGGCTACCTGAAATTTTCAGGTAGCCTTTCGCGCTACTTATTCGTAATAACGCCCTAAGTCCAACAAATCGCCCAACAGCGACCAATCATCTGCCACAACCGCTTCTTCCCCCAAACTATCTTCCAACCCCTGCGCGCCGCATTCCAAAAGGGTGAGCGGGTCGAAGTTGTACCAGCTATAGCCGGTTTCGGAGGTGATGCCGTAGTGGCGCAATTCATTTTGCAGCTCTTGGCCACGCATGCGGTGCAACTCGGCTACCTGAAAAATAATCACGACACAGGCGTATTGCCACGGATCGCTTGTTTTCAGCCCCTCATCGGGCATCTGGCGGATGAGCAGCCATTGTTCGTTAAACGGGGCAGGCGCGGCAGTAAAGGCTTCTTGCAGCAGGCTGAGGCAGAGGGTGGGCGTGCAAACGGCATCCTGTTGGCTTTGCAACAGGGCATAGAGCGCCAGGAGATAGTCTTCGAGATTACGGTTGGCGAATGATTGGCGGAGGTTTTCGATGTGGATGGAGAATTCACTATAGTTCATAGTATGAGCATGGGTTGTAGCACTAAAACAAAGCGGCAACAGGCATCCGCCCATCGCCGCCCTGCCCGATTGAAAACCAACAACTCAACCACGCTGCTGTTCCGGCGGCAGCTGTTCGCTGGTGCGGCCGAAACGGCGTTCGCGCACCCGGAAGGAAGAAATGGCACGGTCGAACTCGGCAGCGTCGAAATCCGGCCACAGCGCGTCGGTGAAATAAAACTCGGCATAGGCCATTTGCCAAAGCATGAAGTTGCTGATGCGGGTTTCGCCGCCGGTGCGGATAAACAGGTCGGGCTCGGGGGCTTCGGCCAAGGAAAGGCGCTGGGAGAGGTCGTCTTCGGTGATTTTGCTTTTGCCTTCGGCAATCAGCCGGTTGGCAGCTTGCAGGATATCCCAGCGGCCGCCGTAGTCGGCAGCCACGGTGAGCGTGAGGCCGGTGTTGTTGGCGGTGAGCCGTTCGGCGGCTTCGATGCCGGCCACAATGGCGGCGGGGAAGCGGCTGCGGTTGCCGATTACTTTGAGCCGCAGGTTGTTTTGGTGCATTTTGGCCACTTTTCCGTCTAGCGCCTGCAAAAACAGCTTCATTAAAAAGGAAACTTCGTCTTCGGGGCGGCGCCAGTTTTCGGTGGAAAAGGCGAAGACAGTAAGGTATTCCACGCCGAGCTCGGCGCAGCGGGCGGCTAGGTTTTCCAGGGCGGTGAGGCCGCGTTTGTGCCCCATCACGCGCGGCAGCAGACGTTTTTTTGCCCAGCGGCCGTTGCCGTCCATAATCACGCAGACATGGCGCGGGATGTTGGTGCGTTCGGGGATGGTTTGGGTGCTGCTGCTCATATGCTTTTCCTCGGGCTGGGCGGGTTTCAGGTAGCCTGAGGCGGCACGGGCCAATATATCAGCCCGTGCCGCCGTATCGCTCGGATGGTTTACACCACCATCAAATCTTCTTCTTTGTGCTCCAGCAGTTTATCCACTTCGGCGATGTATTTGTCGGTGAGCTTCTGGATCTGCTCTTCGCCGCGGCGGGCATCGTCTTCCGACACTTCTTTGTCTTTCAGCAATTTTTTGATGTGGTCGTTGGCATCGCGGCGCACGTTGCGAATAGACACGCGGCCGTCTTCGGCTTCACCGCGCACTACTTTAATCAGGTCTTTGCGGCGCTCTTCGGTAAGCATCGGCATCGGCACGCGGATGAGGTCGCCCATAGAAGCGGGATTCAGGCCGAGGTTGGAATCGCGGATGGCTTTTTCCACAGCGGCAGCCATATTGCCCTCATAAGGCTTCACGCTGATGGTGCGCGCGTCGAGCAGGGTTACGTTGGCCACCTGGCTCACCGGCACCATGCTGCCGTAGTATTCCACTTCCACCTGGTCGAGCAGGCCGGTGTGGGCGCGGCCAGTGCGTACTTTAGCCAAGTTTTCGCGCAGTACTTCCACCGAACGCTGCATCTTGGTTTCGGCTGAGGTTTGGATTTCTTTGATCATAGGGTTTCCTTAATTGAGATATTTTCAGGTAGCCTTCCGGCTGCCACGGCAATAGTGCATAACGGGCGGGATACTACCTTGCTTTGCCCGCTGCGGCAAGGTTTTCCGGCCGCCGGGCACGCCGCCACCATAAACCGCGCATCCGCCGTCTCTCCAGCCTGATAAACCACATCATGATGATGCCGATTTCCCATATCCTATCTTCAGCCCGCTAAATTTTCAGGTAGCCTTGAATCTGCGCACACTACTTTCCTATCAAGCCAGCATTTGCTAAATTCCACAGCAGTAAATTATGCCATATTCCCAGCCTCACTATATAAAAGGCTACCTGAACCCACGAGGATAACCCCATGCACCGCCTCATCCTGCTCTCCGCCCTCCTCCTCACCACCTGCCCTCTGCCCTATTGCCCCGTGCGCCCCATCCCGCCCAATGCACCCAAACTCCACACCAAAGCCCCGAGCAGCACTGCTTTTGCCCGCGAAAAACAATCCGAATCCAAGCTCCCCGATGGCGACACCATGCGTATCGGCAGCGAATGCATCACCGTCCACAACCGTACCCTCACCCTTCACCCCTGCCGTAACATGCCCAACCAATATTTCGAACGTATAGTCCGCAACGGCACCATCCGCCAAAATGGCCAATGCCTTACCCAAACCGGCAGCAACATCACCCTCGAATCCTGCACCGGCAAGCGCAATCAAGAATGGTATAGCGACGGCAAGCGCCTGTGCAGCCGCAGCGCCAATGCCCAATGCTGGAGCGTCAGCCAGCACAGCGTGCGCCTGCAAACCCGCAACGACTCGCCCGAACAGGAAGTGCTACGCTAGAGTAGCAGCGAATGCCCACGCTCTCCTTTTATAGCCAATCTTTCAAACATATAAAACATAATAAAGGCTACCTGAAACCTTTCAGGTAGCCTTCTTCTGGGTATTAAAATAAAAAATCAATCGAAAAGCAATTTTTAATTGGAAAAATAAAATAACCAACACTACAATGGCTGCCAATCAAACAGTAATTCTTTTTCCCAACTCTGTTTAATAAGGAGCCATCATGAGCATCAACATCGGTATCAACGAAACCCAACGCCAAACCATCGCCCAAGGCTTATCTAAAGTGCTGGCCGACACCTACACCCTCTATCTGAAAACCCACAACTACCACTGGAACGTGGAAGGCCAAATGTTCCACAGCCTGCACACCATGTTTGAAGAGCAATACAACGAGCTGGCGCTGGCCGTGGACGAAATTGCCGAACGCATCCGCGCGCTGGGCTTCAAAGCGCCGGGTTCCTACAGCGAATTCGCCAAACTCACTTCTATCCCGGACGGCCAAAGCAGCAACGATGCCCCTGCCATGATTCGCGAGCTGGTGGAAGGCCAGGAAACCGTGATCCGCACCTGCCGCGAGCTGTTCCCCGCTGTGGACGAAGCCAACGACGAACCCACCGCCGACCTGCTCACCACCCGCATGCAAACCCATGAAAAAACCGCTTGGATGCTGCGCGTGTTGCTGCAAAAATAAGCAGGTTTGCCCAATACACCAACGCCCGTTATGGCAACGGGCGTTTTTTTGCCGCGCGAAAAACTGGCCGGAACAAGATGGGCAAAGGAAGTTGAGCTTCTGCGGAAGCCAACTTTGGCTTGGGCGGATTTTATAGTGAATTAACAAAAATCAGGACAAGGCGACGAGCCGCAGACAGTACAGATAGTACGGCAAGGCGAGCCAACGCTGTACCGGTTTATGTTAATTCACTATACATTGGTGTTTTTCAGGTAGCCTCTCCCCCCTGCAACAGGCTACCTGAAAGCCAAAACATCAGGCCGCCTCCCATTGAGAAGCGGCCTGCAATCTTGCCAATTCAATCAAATATGCACCAAAGTGCCTTCGTCTTCGCCCAGCACCACCCGTTTGAGCGCGCCTTCTTTGGCAATGCCGAATACCACGATGTTCAGTTTGCGCTCGCGGCACAGCGCCAAGGCGGTGGCATCCATCACTTTCAGGTTTTTCACGATGGCTTCGTCAAACGTGATGTCTTGATAGCGCGTGGCCGAAGCGTCTTTTTTCGGGTCGGCGGTGTACACGCCGTCCACATTGGTGGCCTTGAGCATAATGTCGCAGTTCATTTCCGCACCGCGCAGCGCGGCGGCGGTGTCGGTGGTGAAGAAGGGGTTGCCCGTACCGGCGGCAAAAATCACCACTTTGCCTTCTTCCAAATATTGAATGGCTTTGGGGCGGGCATAGGTTTCGGCAATCTGCTGCATGGAAAGCGCCGATTGCACGCGCGCGGGCTGGCCGAGGCTTTCAAACGCATCTTTCAAGGCCAGGGCGTTCATTACCGTGGCGAGCATGCCCATGTAGTCGGCAGTGGCGCGGTCCATATCGCTGGCCTGCGCGGCCACGCCGCGAAACAGGTTGCCGCCGCCAACCACCACGCCCACTTCCACGCCCATTTTGGCGATTTCCACAATCTGCCCGACAATGCCCATAATCGTGGTGCGGTTGATACCGAAGGCATCGTTACCCATCAATGCCTCACCTGAAAGTTTCAATAAAACACGCTTATAGCGGATAGTCATGGCAGCCTCTCTTCATGGTTGGAAAATTCAAACGGCAGGCATTATACGCTCTTTCAGCTGCATCGGTTGGCCGATTTTGGCAGTTTATTAATATAAAGGCTACCTGAAGAATCTGCCCGTATTTTTCAGGTAGCCTGTGCTGCCACACGGTCGAAATAGCGCAACACGGTATCCGGCAGCCAATCTAAATCAGCCGTGCCGGGAAAGCCGGCGTGGCCGCCGTATTCGGGCTGCAACAGAGTAACGCTTGGTGACACGTCGCCCGCCTTTGGCAGCGATTCGGCAGGAATAAAAGGATCGTTGAGTGCGTTCAAAATCAGGGTGGGCACGGCGATTTGGTGCAGCAGGGGTTTGGCGCTGGAGCGGCGGTAGTAGTCGGCGGCATCGGCAAAGCCGTGCACGGGGGCAGTGAAGCTGTTGTCGAAATCGGTAAGATTGGCGGCGGCTTGCACGGCAGCGGCGTCAATCTGCGGAAAACGGGCGGCGCAAGCGGCGGCTTTGGGCAATAGCGAACGCAGAAAATAAGGTGCATACAGCATTTTGCTTAAACCCTGCTCCAGCTGGCGTGAGGCGGCGGTTAAATCCAACGGCGCACTCACTACGGCGGCAGCCTGCGGAATGGCATGGCTGCCTTGTTCGGCCAGATATTTGGCCAATGCGTTGCCGCCCAAGGAAATGCCGACGGCGCAAATACGCGGGTAGCGCGCGTGCATTAATTGCAGCATGTGCGCGACTTCGGCACTGTCGCCGGAGTGATAAAACACGGGTGCGCGGTTTTCCACTTCGCCGCAGCTGCGGAAATGCGCCACCACGCCATGCCAGCCGTGCCGTTGCGCGGCAAACATCAAGGCGCGGGCATAATGGCTGGCGCTGCTGCCTTCCAGCCCGTGAAACAGCATCAATAGCGGCGCATCGTGGCGTTGGCCATCTACAAAATCGTAGGCCACTTCGGTGGCACCTAGGCTGTCGGGCAAAAGTTCGCGCCGGTAGGCCGGGCTGCCGATGCGCACCAGCTTCGGCCAAATGCTTTGCAAATGCCCGCCGCGCAGCCAAAACGGCGGCCGGTAGGCGGGCAATTGGGGCGGAATATTTGAGTTCATGTGTGGCAATCCATTGAAAATATTTAATCGGCAGTACGCGCTTGGCTATCGACCGCTTCACATCGGGCAGCAAATTAGCCAACTAACAAGCTAATTTATAAAGAAATTTATTTAAATCTATTAGATTTCTTGCCCACAAAATGCGACACTTACCGACACTGCCGTAGGTAAAAAGCGGCATAATCGTTGTCAAACCTTACTCCGATATAGTAGAGTGTTTCCACAGCTACCGGCAACGGTAGCCATTTTTCACAGGAGAACCTAACTATGCAACGCAAATTAACTATTCTGATGCTGGCTTTGCTGCCGATTGCGTCCGCATGGGCCGACGGTGTAAAAATCGGCAACGACTCTTCCGGCCTGCCGCCTGAATTGGTGCAAAACTTGGCGCAAACGTCCAAATCCATGGGCGTGAAAGAGCCGATGAATATCAGCACCCGCAACGAAGGCGGTGCACGCTATGCCGTGGTATCCGGCACTTCCGGCACCACTTGCCGCATCAAACTGTCCAACGGCAACCCGCCCACCATCTTGGGCTTGTCCTGCCGTTAATCAGAACCAACAAATATTGGAAAACAGCCCGAATATCGGGCTGTTTTTGCTTCCTGATGCTTGAGGGGCTACCTGAAAACCCTACGGTTGGTTTTTCAGGTAGAACTGCCTACTGTTTCAAACGTTCGATTTTCGCGCCCACTTTACCCAGCTTCTCTTCGATATGCTCGTAGCCGCGATCCAAGTGGTAGATTCGCTCCACAATGGTATCGCCGTCGGCTACCAAGCCGGCAATCACCAGGCTGGCCGAAGCGCGCAAATCGGTGGCCATCACAGTGGCGCCGGAAAGTTGCTCCACACCTTTTACCAGCGCAGTATTGCCCTCGGCGCTGATATGCGCGCCCATACGGTTGAGCTCGGGCACATGCATGAAGCGGTTTTCAAAAATGGTTTCCACCATCCGGCTGCTGCCCTCGGCCACCGCGTTCATCGCCATAAACTGCGCCTGCATATCGGTGGGAAAACCCGGATGCGGCACGGTGCGCACGTCTACAGCTTTCGGACGCTGCGTCATTTTAATGTCGATCCAATTTTCGCCGGTTTGGATTTCCGCGCCGGCTTCCACCAGCTTGTCCAACACCGCTTCCATGGTTTTGGGCGCGGCATTTTGCAGGCGTACCTGCCCGCCGGTCATGGCCACGGCGCAGAGGAAAGTGCCGGCTTCGATGCGGTCGGGCACCACGCTGTGGGTACAGCCATGCAGCTTCTCCACACCTTCAATCGTCATAGAAGGCGTACCGATACCGCTGATTTTCGCGCCCATCTTCACCAGGCATTCGGCCAAGTCCACCACTTCCGGCTCCACTGCGCAGTTTTCCAGCACGGTGGTGCCTTCGGCCAGTGTGGCTGCCATCAGCAGGTTTTCCGTGCCGCCCACGGTCACCATGTCCATCACCACGCGCGCGCCTTTGAGCTTGCCGCGTGCCTTCACATAACCGTGCTCGATCACGATTTCCGCGCCCATGGTTTCCAGCCCTTTCAAATGCTGGTCCACCGGCCGCGAGCCGATGGCGCAGCCGCCGGGCAGGCTCACTTCCGCCTCGCCGAAACGCGCCAGCGTGGGGCCGAGCACCAAAATGGAAGCTCGCATGGTTTTCACCAATTCATACGGCGCACAAGTGTTGTTTACCGTGCCGCCGTTGATTTTGAATTCGCTCACACCGTCGCTTTCCACCTCCGCGCCCATGCCTTGCAAGAGTTTGTGCGTGGTTTTCACGTCGGCCAGCATCGGCACGTTGGTCAGATGCAAAATATCTTCGGTTAAAAGCCCGGCGCACATCAGCGGCAGGGCGGCATTTTTCGCGCCGGAAATCACGATTTCGCCGTGCAACGGGCCGTTGCCGGTAATTTTCAGTTTGTCCATGTTTCTGTTGAATTTCTTTAATCTTTAGGTTGAAGCGGCAGCCCTTGGCAACCAAGGCTACCTGAAAACGCGAGATTATAAACCTTTTACCCTAGCCTTAGGCAGCCTTTGCCCAACTTTTCCCGCAATGCTTTTCAGGTAGCCTCCCGCCCCAACCGAGGCTACCTGAAAATACTCAATTAACACCAACGCCCCGTTTTTCTGCGCTATAACAAGCTCACTTCACTTCCGCTGCGCCCTTAGCCCAACTGGTATCAACAAGGATGCCAATCTGCTATACAATCAACCCATCCCCATCCCGCATAAAGACCGCGCCATGCCCGACCAATCCCTCGCCCCCCACCGTCAGGCCATCGACACCATCGATGCCGAAATCCTCAATCTGCTCAACCAACGCGCCGCCCACGCCCGCGCCATCGGCGAGCTCAAAGGCACCGGCATCGTTTATCGCCCCGAGCGCGAAGCCCAAGTGTTGCAGCGCATTCAAAGCCTGAACCAAACCGCCGCCGGCCTCCTGCCAGACGAAGCCGTCGCCCGCCTGTTCCGCGAGATCATGAGCGAATGCCTCGCCGTAGAACGCCCGCTCACCATCGCCTACCTCGGCCCCGAAGCCACCTTCACCCAACAAGCCGCCGTGAAGCACTTTGGCCATGCTGCCCGCACCCAACCCTGTCCCTCCATCGACGAATGCTTCCGCCTGGTGGAAGCCCGCCAGGCCGACTACGTTGTCGCCCCCGTGGAAAACTCCACCGAAGGCCCGGTCGGCCGTACCCTCGACCTCATGGTTTCCACCCCCCTGCGTGCCTGCGGCGAAGTGCTCCTGCGCATCCAGCATCATTTATTGCAGCAGCCCGGCGCTAACAGGCAGCCGGAGAAAGTGTATGCCCACGCCCAAGCGCTGGCCCAATGCCACGAATGGCTCAACCGCCACCTGCCCCACGCCACCCGCATTTCCGTGGCCAGCAACGCCGAAGCCGCCCGCCTCGCCGCCGCCGAGCCGCAAGCCGCCGCCATTGCCGGCCAGGCCGCCGCCGAGCATTATCACCTGGCCAAACTCGCCGCCAACATCGAAGACGAGCCTAACAATACTACCCGTTTCCTCATCTTCGGCCACAACCGCACCCAGCCCTCCGGCCACGACAAAACCTCCCTCATCGTCTCCGCCCCCAACCGCCCCGGCACCGTACACCGCCTGCTCCAGCCCTTCTCCGAGCACGGCATCTCCATGACCAAGCTCGAAAGCCGCCCCAGCAGAGCCGGCCTGTGGGACTACATCTTCTTTATCGACATCGAAGGCCACGCCGACAGCCCCCAGATCCAGCCCGCCCTCGAAGCCCTCGCCGAACGCGCCGCCTTCGTCAAAATCATCGGCGCCTATCCGCAGGCCGTGCTGTAAATTTTCAGGTAGCCTCTATGCAGCAAGAGGCTACCTGAAATAAACTTTTGCAAAGCAAACACAAGTTTCTACCGAGCTAAAAAAACATCCAACTTTGCGCTAAAATCTTTCTTTCCTAACCACTCTAATGGAGTCACACCATGCGTATCCTGCCCCTTGTCGCCACAGCCATCCTGTTCGCTGCCGGCACCGCACATGCCGAGATCAAAATGTTCCGCAGCCCCAGCGGCAACATCAACTGCATGTACGACCACTCTCCCGGCGTAGTGGAATGCCAGATTCCCCAGCCCGATCGTCCAGTCCTCCCCAAACCGCGCGATTGCGAACTCGATTGGGGCAGCAACTTCTCCATCGCCCGCACCGGCCGCACCCAAATGGGCTGCGTGGGCGACAGCCTCGCCAGCCCCGACAGCCGCGTGCTGCCCTACGGCCAAACCCTGCGTGGCAATGGCTGGCAGTGCACCAGCCGCACCAGTGGCATGACTTGCACCAACAGCCAAAACCACGGCTTCGAAATCAGCAGCCGTCGCCAACGCCTGTTCTAACTTCTCTAATGTACACAAAAGGCTACCTGAAATTTTCAGGTAGCCTT
>NZ_KV804551.1:704726-736559 GCF_001811325.1 Eikenella sp. HMSC071B05
AAAAGGCTACCTGAAATTTTCAGGTAGCCTTTACTCTTGCTAACACCCGCTTACTCCGTCGATTGCAACGCCTCGCCCAAACCGGTACGGCGGTGGTTTTTGCGTTGCACGGCAGCAGAGAGGGCGCTCATCTGGCCGGCGTAGCCGAAGCGGCGGCGGGCGCGGGTGATGGCGGTGTAAAGCAGGGTGCGGTCGAACAGGACAGAATCGGCTTCATCGCCCAAGAGCCACACTTCTTGGTATTCCGAGCCTTGGCTTTTGTGTACGGTCATGGCGAAGGCGGTATCGTGCGCGGGCAGACGGCTAAGCGATACGGCGCGGAAGCCGCCGGCATCGGGGAAAAACGCAGCCAGCCCGTCGCCGTGCGGCAGCACGATGCCGATGTCGCCATTGAACACTTTCACCGCATAATCGTTTTCCGCCACCATCAGCACCTGCCCGGCAAACCAACCCTGCTCCGACGCCCTGCCCTGCGCGGCTAGGAGCTTGCGGTATTCGTGGTTGAACTCTGCCGCCTGGCTGCGCCGTGCGGCCAGCACCACCAGTTGCTGCTGGGCGGCGAAACAGGCCGCCGGATCGCCGCTGCTTACCGCCTGCCAGTAGGCTTCGTGCTGTTTGGCAAATCGGCGTGCCAAGGCGGCAGGGGTTTCAGGTAGCCTGAATAAGTCATCGGTGAAGCGGGCAAACGCAGCTTCGGCAGCAGCCGCCTCGCCGCTCACCACGGCCTGCGCCAGTGCGCCCACGCCACGCTGCGGGTCGAAACGGTGGCTGTATTCCAGCCGCGCCACATTGCCGGCCAGTGGCGGCGGGTTATCCCGCAACTCAAACGGCACGCCTTCAGGCAGCCATTCTGCCAACTTAGCGGCTTCTTCGGCAGTGAGCACGGTGGGCTGCGCCAGCACGGGCAGCACGGCACCGATGCCCACCGGCGGCAGCTGGTTTTCATCACCCAGCAAAATCAGGCAGCCATGCTCGGGAATGGCACACAATAATTGGTGCAGCAGCGGCAAATCCAGCATGGAAGCCTCATCGGCCACCACAATATCAAATGGCAGCGGCTGCTCGCGGTCGAATTTGCGGCGGCCGGTGGTGTTCAGTTTCAACAAACGGTGGACAGTTTGTCCTTCCAATGCCGTTAAATGCTGCAACACCTGCTCGCTACCCACCTTAAAGCCACTCAACGCGCGGTGCAGCGAACGGGTCATGTGGGCGGCAGCCTTACCGGTGGGAGCGGTGAGCGCAATGCGCGGCATCTCAGCCGCATCGGCACACAGCAGCGCCAACAGCTTGGCCACGGTGGTGGTTTTGCCCGTACCCGGCCCGCCGGTGACCAGCATCAGCGGCTGTAACACCGCCAGCGCGGCAGCCAGCCGCTGCTCGTTATGCCCGGCATCGGGAAACCAATCGCACAAACGCTGCCGCAGCCCGGCATTTTCAGGTAGCCTCACCCGACCACGGGCAATCCGCCGCAATTCGGCAGCCGCACTGCGCTCCAGCGCAAACAGTCTGCCGCTAAACAGCCGCCGCCCGCGCAATACCAAAGGCGTGAAGCCGCTGCCATCGCCCACCACCGGCGCGGCCTGACGCAGCGCATCCACCTCTTGCGGCGTAAGCGTGATGTAGCTGTGGCCGCCCTCTTGCGCGGCAAACAGTTCGTCCAGCAGCGGCAGCACCGGCGCGGCAGCCTGCGGTGCCAAACGCTGCAACATTTCGGCAGCGGCTTGGGCTGCGGGGTAACGGTATTCGGTCATAGCGGATTCTTTCAGGTAGCCTGCGGGCGGTACAGGCGGCAAATGGGCGGTAAAACCAAGTGTGAATTATAAGCGCTGGTCTCATCCGTTCCAAACTCGGAATGGCCTGCATAGCGAATCAGAATAAGAAAGCTACCACATTAGTTCGCCTGCCGTACTACCTGCCCTGCCCGCGGCCTCAGCCTTATCCCACTCTTTTTTATCCACTACCTTGGATGCAGAGATTGTATTCAAGCCGATTTGGCTAAAGCTATATTTCAAGTAGCCCTACCCGTTAAATTAGACAAAATGTATATAAAATTAAAACATACTACATCTGAGGTAATTTTTACTTTCCCTCTCTTGCGTTTTTTAGACATTATGTGCATAATTCGCCCTAAAACCACACCAAGGAATAAATCTAATGCGTGCACAAACCCTCTACGACAAACTCTGGAACAGCCATATTGTCCACGAATCAGAAGACGGCACAGTGCTGCTGTATATAGACCGCCACCTGGTGCACGAAGTCACCAGCCCGCAGGCGTTTGAAGGCCTGAAAATGGCCGGCCGCAAGCTATGGCGTATCGACAGTGTGGTCTCCACCGCCGACCACAACACGCCCACCGACCATTGGGACGAAGGCATTAAAGACCCGATTTCCAAGCTACAAGTGGACACTTTGGACAAAAACATCAAAGAATTCGGCGCGCTGGCGTATTTCCCGTTTAAAGACAAAGGCCAAGGCATCGTGCACGTGATGGGCCCCGAACAGGGCGCAACGTTGCCCGGCATGACCGTCGTCTGCGGCGATTCGCACACAAGCACCCACGGCGCATTCGGCGCACTGGCGCACGGCATCGGCACCAGTGAAGTGGAACACACCATGGCCACCCAGTGCATTACCGCCAAAAAATCCAAATCCATGCTGATTGAAGTTTCAGGCCGTCTGAAACCGGGCGTAACCGCCAAAGACATTGCGCTGTACATCATCGGCCAAATCGGCACGGCGGGCGGCACGGGCTATGCCATCGAGTTCGGCGGCGAAGCCATCCGCAGCCTCTCCATGGAAGGCCGCATGACCTTGTGCAATATGGCAATTGAAGCAGGCGCACGCAGCGGCTTGGTGGCGGTGGACGACACGACAATCAATTATATTGAAGGCCGTAAATTCGCCCCCAAAGGTGCGGATTGGGAAAAAGCCGTGGCCTACTGGCGCACGCTGGTGTCCGATGACGGCGCGGAATTCGACAAAACCTACCGCTTCCGCGCCGAAGATATCGAACCGCAGGTAACGTGGGGCACGTCGCCCGAAATGGTGCTGGGCGTGGACGGCAAAGTGCCGAATCCCGCCGACGAAGCCGACGCGGTGAAACGTGCGGGCATGGAACGCGCCTTGGAATACATGGGCTTGGCCGCCGGTACGCCGTTGAACGAAATCCCCGTCGACGTGGTGTTCATCGGCTCGTGCACCAACAGCCGCATCGAAGATTTGCGCGAAGCCGCCGCCGTGGCCAAAGGCCGCAAAAAGGCCGACAACGTGAACCGCGTGCTGGTCGTGCCCGGCTCCGGCTTGGTGAAAGAGCAGGCGGAAAAAGAAGGCTTGGACAAAATCTTCACCGATGCAGGCTTCGAATGGCGCGAACCGGGCTGCTCCATGTGCCTGGCCATGAACGCCGATCGCCTCGCACCGCAAGAACGCTGCGCCTCCACCTCCAACCGCAATTTTGAAGGACGCCAGGGTAACGGCGGCCGTACGCACCTCGTCAGCCCCGCGATGGCAGCGGCGGCCGCGGTGTCCGGGCATTTTGTCGATGTGCGGACGCTGGCTTGAGGTTTTTAGCTTCGTTGAAGCTGCGCTTTCAGGTAGCCTCTATCTGCCCACAGGCTACCTGAAAAAGTTAAAATACCCCGTCTCAAGTAACCCAAATAATTGAACTCCATGAAAACCCTCCTCAAAACCACCCTCTTGCTCGCCGCCCTCTGCCCCGTCCTGGCTACCGCCGAGCCTATTGCCTCGCCCACGCCGGAGCAGTGCCGCACCGTGCTGAGCGAATTCGCCATGTTTGAAGCCTTCATCGCCGCCTGTCCGCGCATTGCCCGCGCCGAAATAGACACGCGCACCCGCCTCAACAACGTTTACGAAGGCTTCGCCCGCTACGGCGAATGCGGCAAACAAATTGAAAGCGAACCCATCGCCTCCATGCTGCGCGAGCATCCCGCCATCCGCCTGCTCGGCCAAGACGGCAAACGCCGACCCAGCAGGGCCGAAGCAGATGCCTTCTGCCGCCGCCACCGCGGCGACCTCACCCGCATCGTGCTCAAATACAACCCCGGCCGCAACCGTTAAACCGCCCGCCCCTGCCAAGGCTACCTGAAAAGTAAAATCCGATAAATTCAGGCTAAATCAGCCGTCGGCCTTGCTGTTTTGGCCGATAATAAAGCCACACGAGCCAATCGTGCATCTTTCAATTCTTCATCTAAGGAGCTGAAAACATGAAACACCTTCTCATCCTCGCCATTACCGCCATCGGCCTTTCTGCCTGTTCCAGCACTTGGCACGGCGTAAAAGAAGACACCGCCAACAACATCGACCACACCCGCGAAGCGGTGCGCAAGGGCAGCAATGCCGTTGGCCGCGGTATTTCCCATGTGGGCGAGAAAATTGAAAACGCCACTGAATAAACCAAGCATCCGGCAGGCCGAGCGCCTGCCGGAATAAAAATATCCATATAAATATAAGGTTACATTTTCAGGTAGCCTTTAAGCAAACCACAAAGACCTGCCATGAAAGCCTTTACCCAGCTCACTGCCCTCGTTGCCCCGCTCGACCGCAATAATGTGGACACCGACGCCATCATCCCCAAACAATTCCTCAAATCCATCAAACGCAGCGGCTTCGGCGTAAACTGCTTTGACGAATGGCGTTATCTCGACCACGGCGAGCCGGGCATGGACAACAGCAAGCGCCCGCTCAATCCCGATTTCTCGCTGAACCAGCCGCGTTACCAAGGCGCGCAAATCCTGCTCACGCGCAAAAACTTCGGCTGCGGCTCTTCGCGCGAGCACGCACCGTGGGCGCTCGACGACTACGGCTTCCGTGCCGTCATCGCCCCCAGCTTTGCCGATATTTTCTTCAACAACTGCTACAAAAACGGCCTGCTGCCCATCGTGCTTTCCGAAGAACAGGTGGAACAACTCTTCCAAGAAACCTATGCCACCGAAGGCTATCAACTCAGCATCGATTTAGAACGGCAAACCGTTACCACCCCCGGCGGCACCACGTTTAAATTCGACATCACCGAACACCGCAAACACTGCCTGCTCAACGGCCTCGACGAAATCGGCCTCACCCTGCAACACGCCGACCAAATCCGCGCCTTTGAAGCACAACGCCGCCAAAGCCAACCCTGGCTGTTTAACAGCTAAACCCAAGGCTACCTGAAAGCAAGTCTCAGCGAAGCTAAAACCTTTTTCAGGTAGCCTTTTATTTTTCCCCGCTCCAGATAGAAAACATTATGAAACCCGCACTCCTCCTCACAGCCCTGCTGCCCCTCCTCGCCCTCAGCGCCCAAGCCGAGCCGATCAGCAACAAAGAGCAAGCCGTGGCCCGCGTGTCTGCCTCCGTTGCCCGCCACCGGCTAACCAGCCTGAAACCGGAATGCCTGCTGTTCATCACCACCGAAACCGCCAACAACTACACCGTGGACGTGCACGAAAAACACGATGCCCGCTGCGGCGGCGATCCGCATACCGCCCCCCGCCTGTTCGGCTACGAAGTGGACAAAGCCAGCGGCCGTATGCAAATTGACGACCCGGTGAGCGGCGAAAACCGCCCCATTAACTAACCCATTGCAGGCTACCTGAAATCTGCTCCCCCTTTTTCAGGTAGCCTTTATTTAGGCAATCACCATGCGCCTGTGGCACCAAGCCCTTATCCTCCAACTCCCCCGTGCCCAACTGCTCGGCCAACACCGCGAATGCGCCGCCCTGCGCGGCAACGGCTGGGGCAGGCCGCACGCCACCGTAAACTACGTCTTCGCCCACAGCCCTTATCTGCTCTACGCCTACCACATCCTCATCATGGACGAAATGCAGCGGCGCGGCTACCGGCCTGATCCCGCGTGGCGCGATAAAAACCATCGCGGCAACACCTGCCCGCCCTATCCCGATTTGGCGGAAGAGCCTGTCGACAGCCCGATTTATGCCGAACACGATAATGATTATCTTGCCGAATGCTTGGCGAATCTGCGTAGTAAAGGCATAGCCATCTAAACAGCTGCTTAACTCACCCATTTTTAGCTTCGCAGAAACTTTGCTGCGCTTACTTTAGCTTCGCAAAAATCCTGCTCTTGCTCATTTTAGCTTCGCAGAAACTCGCTTCGCTCATTTTCAGGTAGCCTCATATGAAAACCTTAGCCGACCTCATCAATACCACCGCCGACCCTGCATGGCCGCTGATTCAAGAGTGGCTTGCCGAAGCCGCCAATCCCGTGGAAATCCTGCCGCGCGACCCGGCCGCCGCAGAAGCCGAACTGGTGAGAACCCAAGTAAGCACCCGCTCGGTGATGGGCGCGGTGGTGTATGAAACCGGCGGCATCCTCATCGACCACGGCTGGCTGCGTATCCTAGGTTCCGGTAGTGCAAAACTGCCTCGCGGACTGGGAAGCTGGAACCTCGGCCGCACCCAAGCCGAACCCGCTGCCCCCGCGCCCTATTACCTGATTGCCGATGACGCCGCAGGCGGCTACTTTGCCCTCAACGGCGGCGGATTGGACGGGACACCCGGCAATGTGTTCTACCTGCCGCCCGACACCCTCGAATGGGAAGACTGCGAACTGGGCTACACCGACTTCCTCAACTGGGCGTTTAGCGGCGATTTGGCACTGTTCTACGAAAACGTGCGTTGGATGGGCTGGCAAGAAGAAGCGGCCGCATTGGGCGGCGACAGCGTTTACCACTTCTTCCCGCCGCTGTGGACGGAGGAAAGCGCCGATATCGAACAAACCAGCCGCCGCGTTATCCCGATTGCCGAACACTACGCCGCCACGCTGGATATTTTGCGGCAACTGGCCGAATAGGATGCCGCTTCACTTTTCAGGTAGCCCTAAACCATGATTACCGACACCATCGCCCATGCATCCCGCTACGCCGCGCTGCACCCCGACTTTGCCAAAGCCTTCCTCCTGCTGCAAAGCCTGGATTTTGCCGCCCTGCCCGACGGCCAAGTGCCGTGCGGCAACCCGAATATCCGCCTCTTTATTCAAACCGAAACCCTGCGCGCACGCGAAGCCGCGATGCCCGAAGCGCATTTGAACCACATCGATATCCAAGTGCCGTTAAGCGGCAGGGAAACCTACGGCTGGATCGACCGCAGCCGCCTGCAAAACGGCCAAGGCTATAACGAAGAGCGCGGCATCGAATTTTTCCGCTGCACGCCGGAAACATGGTTTGATTTGGAAACAGGCGAATTTGCCCTCTTCTTCCCCAACGACGGCCACGCCCCGCTTGTGGGCACGCCCGGGCAAACCATCCGCAAAGCGGTGTTTAAAATCCGCAGTGCAGATTGCCGCATCGCGTGAATTTTTCAGGTAGCCTTTATGGCTCCCGCTATCAACCACCATAATAAAATCAAATCACGCGCATCCCATTTTCAGGTAGCCTTCAGGCCGCCCGGATAAGCATTTCATAACAAAGGAATCGGAAATTGTCTTTTTTCAACAAACTTTTCGGCCGCAAGCCGAAAACAATGGATTGGCGGCAGTTTATCCAACACTTTGCCGAGCACATCCGCCGCGATTGTGCCGTGGATGCGCAAATCGAATGGGGCGAGAGCCTTGAAGACACCGTGTTGCAGGTAGGCGAAGGCAAGCTCTATCTGGGCAACCACTACGCCCGCTATCTGCAATCCCCGGCCGATTTAGACGCACTCCTCGCCGCCAACGCCGCCGTGGTGCGGCAAATGATGGCCGAGCGGCCGCCGGCCAGTGCCGAGCAGGTATTCCCCGTAATCAAAAACGGTCTCTGGCTCGAACACTTGCGGCAGGTAACCCAAGTATCCGGCACCGAACCCGAAGAATCCGTTATCTACCGCCCGATTGCCGGCGATTTGGTGCTGCTCTACATGCTCGACACCGGCGAAGCCATGCGCTCCCTCAGCCGCGAAGACGCCGTCGCCGCCGGCCTGGCCAACGATACCGCGCTACACCACACCGCCCTCACCAACCTGCGCCAATATATGCAGGGCAAAATACGGATTGAGCATGTGGAAGAAAGCAGCCTCACCCAAATCCTGCTCGACAGCGACTACGACGCTTCCCTCATCCTGCTCTTAAACGAAATCCTGCCGAGCGACCCTGTGCTGCCCGCCAACCCCGTGTTGGCTATCCCCGCACGCAACGTGCTGATTTTGTGCAACCCTTCCGACGAGCGCGCCATCGCCACCCTGAAAGTTGCCGCCGCACAGATTGCCGAAGAAGGCCCCTACACCATTTCCACCCTGCTCTACCAATACCACAACGGCGAAATCAGCCTGTTTCAGCCCCATTAAGGTTTTCAGGTAGCCTCCAATCCGAAGTAAGGCTACCTGAAAATAGTTATCCACCTTCTATAAAGGAATTACCCTCATGACTAAAAAACTAGCCATCCTCAAAGGCGACGGCATCGGCCCCGAAATCGTGCGCGAAGCCGTGCGCGTGCTCGACAAATTGATCGAACAAGGCCTGGACGTATCCTACGAATACGCCCCCTTGGGCGGCGAAGCCTACGACCAATTCGGCAGCCCCTATCCCGAGTTCACGCAAAACCTGTGCCGCGCCGCCGATGCCGTGCTACTCGGCGCGGTGGGCAGCCCGCAATACGACAATCTGGAACGCCCGTTGCGCCCTGAGCGTGGCCTCTTGGCCATCCGCAAAGATTTGAACCTGTTTGCCAACCTGCGCCCCGCCATTTTGTATAAAGAGCTGGCCAATGCCTCCACGCTCAAGCCCGAAATCGTGGCCGGGCTGGACATTCTGATTGTGCGCGAACTCACCGGCGACATCTATTTCGGCGAGCCGCGCGGCATCCGCACGCTGGAAAACGGCGAGCGCGAAGGCTTCAACACCATGCGCTACAGCGAAAGCGAAATCCGCCGCATCGCCCACGTTGCCTTCCGCGCCGCGCAGAAACGCAACAAAAAAGTCTGTTCCGTGGGCAAAGCCAACGTGTTGGAAACCACCGAGCTGTGGCGCGAAATCTTTGAAGAAATCGGCAAACAATACCCCGACGTCGAACTCTCCCACATGTATGTGGACAACGCCGCCATGCAGCTCGTGCGCGCGCCCAAACAATTCGACGTGATTGCCACCGGCAACATCTTCGGCGACATCCTTTCCGACGAAGCCTCCATGCTCACCGGCTCCATCGGCATGCTGCCCTCCGCTTCGCTGGACGAAAACGGCAAAGGCCTGTACGAACCCTCGCACGGCTCCGCGCCCGACATCGCCGGGCAAAACAAAGCCAACCCGCTGGCCACTATCCTCTCGCTGGCCATGCTGCTGCGTTACAGCCTAAACGACGAAGCCCGTGCCGCGCAGGTGGAAAACGCCGTGCAGAAAGTGCTGGAACAGGGGCTGCGCACCGGCGATATTTACGAACAAGGCACCCAGCTCGTATCTTGCAGCGGCATGGGCGATGCCGTGCTGGCCGCGTTATAATCCGACGCCCCATCAGGCTACCTGAAAGCCGTTGCCAGCTTTCAGGTAGCCTCCCAACTATTTCAAACCACAAGGAAAACGAATGACTACCCTCCCGCCCTGCCCGCAATGCCAATCCGAATACACCTATGAAGACGGCGCCAACCTCGTTTGTCCGGAATGCGCCCACGAATGGTCGGACCAAGCCGATGCCGCCGCCGAAGCAGACGACGCCCTCAGCGCAGTTGATGCCCACGGCACACCGCTATCCAACGGCGACAGCGTGGTGCTGCTCAAAGACCTGAAAGTGAAAGGCAGCTCGCTGGTGCTCAAACAAGGCACCAAAGTGAAAAACATCCGCCTGCAGGAAGGCGACCACGACATCGCCTGCAAAGTAAACGGCACCGCGCTCAACCTCAAATCCGAATTTGTGAAAAAGGCTTAGGCTGCGGAATAGCCGAAGGCTACCTGAAAAATCATTTTCAGGTAGCCTTTGTGCTAAACTCGCCCGCATCTTCCCAATCTTCTTGTTTCAACCATCATGCCCGGCAACTCCTTCGGACAACTCTTCCGCATCACCACCTTCGGCGAAAGTCACGGCGCAGGCATCGGCTGCATCATCGACGGCTGCCCGCCCGGCCTGCCGCTTGCCGAAGCCGATATCCAGCCCGACCTCGACCGCCGTCGCCCCGGCACCAGCCGCCACGTTACCCAGCGGCGCGAAGCCGACCAAGTGGAAATCCTCTCCGGCGTGTTTGAAGGGCGCACCACCGGCACGCCCATCGCCCTCTTCATCCGCAACACCGACCAACGCAGCCGCGACTATGGCAACATTGCCCAACAATTCCGCCCCGGCCATGCCGACTACACCTATTGGCACAAATACGGCATCCGCGACTATCGCGGCGGCGGCAGAAGCTCCGCCCGCGAAACCGCCGCCCGCGTGGCCGCCGGTGCCGTGGCCAAAAAATGGCTGCGCGAGCAGTTCGGCACCGAAATCGTCTGCTGGGTGAGCCAGGTGGGCGAACTCGAAATCGCATTTGAAGGCGAAGAATTTATCGGCCAAAACCCCTTCTTTGCCGCCAACCAAAGCCAAATTGCCGATTTGGAAGCCTATATGGATTCCGTGCGCAAATCGCTCGACTCCGTGGGCGCAAAGCTGCATATTGAAGCGCGACACGTCCCCGTCGGCCTCGGCGAACCCGTGTTTGACCGGCTGGATGCCAACATCGCCCACGCCCTAATGGGCATCAACGCCGTAAAAGCCGTATCCGTCGGCGACGGCTTCGACGTGGTGCGCCAACGCGGCAGCCAACACGGCGACGAGCTCACGCCGCAAGGCTTCGCCAGCAACCATGCCGGCGGCATCCTCGGCGGCATTTCCACCGGCCAAACCATCCGCGCCGACTTCGCCGTGAAGCCCACCAGCTCCATCGCCACGCCGCGCCGCAGCATCGACATCCACGGCCAGCCCGTTATGCTCGAAACCCACGGCCGCCACGACCCCTGCGTCGGCCTGCGTGCCGCCCCCATCGCCGAAGCCATGCTCGCCCTCGTGCTCGCCGACCACGCCCTGCGCCACCGCGCGCAAAACGCCGACGTGCGCGTGGATACGCCCGATATCGAACGCAAATAAGGCCGCCCACTATGCACGCCCCGGCCTCCCAAACTCCCCACCCCATCGCCCTGTGGCGCATTGCCGCGCACGGCTTGTGGGCACTGGCATGGCTGGCACTTGCCGCCTGGTTTGCCGTGCAGCAACACATCGTGCTGAAGATGGTTGCACTGCTGCCGTTAGCTTACGGCGTAATCTGTTGCTGGAACGTGTGGCGGATGTGGCGCAGGCGGCAGGCGGTGCTGGCGAGGCTCGCCAACCCGCAAGCGCCCAAGTTTTCTCTGCGGTTTACCACCACACCCATCCTGCACAGCCTGTTTTATGCCGCTGCCTGCGCCTTGATTGCCCTGTTTGCCGCCCGCTGGCTGCTGCGTAATTTTGCGCTGTCGGGCGGAGCGGTGGCGCTGGAGTTTTTGTTTGCAGTGGTCATTCCCACCGCAGCCGCAGCCATAGGTTTTGCCCGTGGCATCATCCGTACCCGCCGCTGCATCTACCGCGCCGAGAGCGATACTTTTGAAATCAGGCGCCTGCGCGGGCTGTCGTGGCACACCGAACGCCGTTGCCGCGCTGCCGACTTTTCCGGCATCCGGCTCACCACCCGAACCAAACGTGCCAACGGCAAAACCAACGACGAGGCCTTGTGGCTGGAAGGCAACAGCGGACGGGTGCTGCTGGGCAAGGCAGACGTCATCCGCAGCGGCGGCCCCATGCGCGACCTTGCCGCCGATATTTTCGCCGCCAGCGGCCTGCCGATATTGCCCGATTCAGATTGAAGCAAACTTTTCAGGTAGCCTTCCAGGCAGCCTGTCCATCCCAAAGGCTACCTGAAAAAAACATTTCCTTTAAACCACAGATGCTTGTTCACGCAACAAGCCTAGCCGAACCGCCAACCAACCCCGCCCCAGCCCGGGCATTCCTGCCCGACACCGCACAAAAGGCTACCTGAAATTTCAGCCGGCCAACCCCGAGACCCATCATGCCCCGTATCCATGCCCTGCCCGACCACCTCGTGAACCAAATTGCCGCCGGCGAAGTGGTGGAACGCCCCGCCGCCGCGCTCAAAGAAATCATCGAAAACAGTATTGATGCCGGCGCCACCCGCATCCAAGTGGAGCTGGCCGGCGGCGGCATCCGCCTTATCCGCGTGGCCGACAACGGCAGCGGCATCCACGCCGATGACCTCCCGCTCGCCCTCTCTCGCCACGCCACCAGCAAAATCGCCTCGCTGCAAGATTTGGAACACGTGCGCAGCATGGGTTTTCGCGGCGAAGGGCTGGCCAGCATCGCCTCTGTATCCCGCCTCACCCTCACCAGCCGCCAGGAAGGCAGCCCTGCCGCCCGCCAAGTGCGCGCCCGCGACGGGCAAATCGAGCCTGCCGCCGCTGCCTCCCATCCCGTGGGCACCAGCGTGGAAGTGGCCGATCTCTTCTTCAACACCCCCGCCCGGCGCAAATTCCTTAAATCCGAAAACACCGAATACGCCCACTGCGCCACCGTGTTCGACCGCCTCGCCCTGGCCAACCCGCACATCGCCTTCGAGCTTGTGCACAACGGCAAAACCACTGCCAAATACCCTGCCCAAAACCAAAATGAGCGCATCACCGCCGTGCTGGGCGCGGATTTTCAGGCCGCCTCTCTACCCATCGACAGCGGCAACGGCATCCTCCGTTTGCACGGCCTCATTGCCAAACCCACCTTCGCCCAAGGCCGCAGCAGCCAGCAATACTGTTTTGTAAACAACCGCTTCGTGCGCGACAAAGTGATGCTGCACGCCGCCAAACAGGCCTACCGCGACGTGCTGCACCAGCAAATCACCCCCGCCTTCGTGCTGTTTCTCGAACTGCCGCCCGAAATGGTGGACGTAAACGTGCACCCCACCAAAACCGAAATCCGCTTCCGCGACAGCCAGGCCGTACACCAGCTCGTGTTCCACACCCTGAACAAAACGCTGGCCGATACCCGCGCCGACCAAACCGACAGCGTGAGCAACGCCGGCAGTCTGCTGCAACACATCCACAGTAAAAGGCTACCTGAAAGCGGGCAAGGCGAGTTTTCAGGTAGCCCGAGCGCCCGCACCCCCGTTGCTTATAGCCCCGCCCGCGCCCAGCAGCAACGCCTCACCCTGCAAGAAAGCCGCGCCGCCTGGCAAACCTATGCCGAGCTCTACAAACACAGCGGCAGCGAAGACCCCGAGCTTGCCGCCCTCGAGCAAAGCCGCTTCGCCCCAAGTGCAGAAGCTGCCCGGCTACCTGAAACCCATGCCGAAGAACATCCGCTCGGCTTCGCCATCGCCCAGCTGCTCGGCATTTATATCCTAGCTCAAGCCGAAAACAGCCTGCTCTTAATCGACATGCACGCCGCCGCCGAGCGCGTGAACTACGAAAAAATGAAAGCCCAGCGCCAAAGCCACGGCAGCCTGCACAGCCAGCAGCTGCTTATCCCTGTGAGCTTCGAAGCCAACCACGAAGAAATGGCCGCCCTGGCCGAACACGCCGATTTGCTGCGCCAATACGGCCTCGACTGCTCCGCCGTGGGCAGCCACACCATCGCCGTACGCGCCGTGCCGCAGATGCTGGGCAAAGCCGATATTCCCGATCTTGCCCGCAGCATGCTGCAAGAAGCCGCCCACACCGGCAGCATCCGCACCGTGGAAGAGCGCGAAAACCGCATCCTCAGCACCATGGCCTGCCACGGCTCCGTGCGCGCCGGCCGCCGCCTCACCCTGCCCGAAATGAACGCCCTGCTGCGCGACATGGAAAACACCCCCCGCAGCAACCAATGCAACCACGGCCGCCCCACCTGGGTAAAACTCACCCTCTCCGACCTCGACGCCCTGTTCCTACGCGGGCAATAAACAGCCTGCCGGTGCGGCAGACTAAAAGGCTACCTGAAAACAGGATAAACCGTTTTTCAGGTAGCCTTTCTTGGCATATAGGATATATGAAACGCATATAGTGCCCGGCCACTCCACAGCAGTAGATCAGGCGCTCGCGTCCAAGCTGCTTCCCACACATTACGTATATAGTGAATTAAATTTAAATCAGGACAAGGCGACGAGCCGCAGACAGTACAGATAGTACGGCAAGGCGAGCCAACGCTGTACCGGTTTAAATTTAATTCACTATACACAAGATTTTCAGGTAGCCTCTATCACAGCAAAAAAGGCTACCTGAAAATCTTCAGATAGCCTCATCAGCTAATCAAACCGGATTATACCAAGCCTTTGGCTTTCAGCACTTCCAGCATGGTGCTGCCCAATTCGGCCGGGCTGCGGGTGTAGGCTACGCCGGCTTTTTCGAAGGCGCGGAATTTTTCTTCCGCCGTGCCTTTGCCGCCGGAAATGATGGCACCGGCATGACCCATGCGTTTGCCTTTGGGCGCGGTAACGCCGGCAATGTAGCCCACCACCGGTTTGGACACGTTTGACTGGATGAACTCGGCCGCTTCTTCTTCGGCCGTGCCGCCGATTTCGCCGATCAGGATGATGGCTTCGGTTTGCGGGTCGGCTTCAAACAATTTCAGCGCGTCGATTTGGTTCATGCCCGGAATCGGGTCGCCGCCGATGCCAATACAGGTGGATTGGCCGAGGCCGAGCTTGGTGGTTTGCGCCACGGCTTCGTAAGTGAGCGTGCCGGAGCGGGAGATGATGCCGATTTTGCCGGGCTGGTGGATGTGGCCGGGCATAATGCCGATTTTGCATTCGCCGGGGGTAATCACGCCGGGGCAGTTCGGGCCCACCAGGCGGGTGCCGTTGCCGTTGGTTTCGAGATAACGTTTGGCTTTGAGCATGTCCAGCGTGGGCACGCCTTCGGTAATCACCACCACCAGTTTCACGCCGGAATCCACGGCTTCCACGATGGAATCCAGCACAAAGGGCGCGGGTACATAAATCACGGAAGCATCGGCGCCGGTTTCGCGCACGGCTTCGTTCATGGTGTTGAACACAGGCAGGCCGAGATGGGTTTGGCCGCCTTTGCCGGGAGTAACGCCGCCCACCACTTTGGTGCCGTAGGCAATCGCTTGTTCGGAGTGGAAAGTACCGTTCTTACCGGTAAAACCCTGTACCAATACTTTGGTGTCTTTATTAATCAATACGCTCATTCTGTTCTCCTTAGGCGTTTACGGCGGCAACAATTTTCTCGGCGGCGTCGTTCAGGCCGTCGGCGGAAGTGAGTTTCAAACCGGATTCGTTCAGAATCTTTGCACCCAATTCGGCATTATTGCCTTCGAGGCGCACCACCACGGGCACGGTTACGTTCACTTCTTTCACAGCGGCCACAATGGCTTCGGCAATCATATCGCAACGCACGATACCGCCGAAAATGTTGATCAGCACGCCTTTCACGGATTTGTCTTCCAAAATCAGCTTGAATGCTTCCACCACACGTTCTTTGGTGGCACCGCCGCCCACATCGAGGAAGTTGGCCGGCTGGCCACCTTTGAGCTTGATGATATCCATGGTGGCCATCGCCAGGCCGGCGCCGTTCACCATACAGCCGATATTACCTTCCAGCGCCACATAGTTCAGCTCAAACTCGGAGGCTTTCAGCTCGCGCTCGTTTTCTTGCGACTTATCGCGCAGTTCGGCAATTTTCGGCAGGCGGTACAAAGCATTGCCGTCGATGCCCACTTTCGCGTCCACGCAGGCCAGGCTGCCGTCTTCGCGCACGCTCAGCGGGTTGATTTCAAACAGGGCGAAATCGTTTTCGATGAAGGCTTGGTAGGCGCCGGTCATCAGTTTCACAAACTGGCCGACTTGTTTGTCTTTCAAGCCCAGCTTGAAGGCCACTTCGCGGGCTTGGCAGGGCTGCAGGCCCACCAGCGGGTCGACAACCACTTTGAAGATTTTTTCCGGGGTTTCCTCGGCCACTTTTTCAATTTCCACACCGCCCTCGGTGGAAGCCATAAACACCACGCGGCGCGCGGCACGGTCTACCACCGCGCCCAAATAGAGCTCGGTTTGCACCGGATACATATCTTCACACACCAACACGCTGTTTACCGGCTGGCCGTTGGCATCGGTTTGATAAGTAATCAGATTGGTGCCAATTAAGCTTTCAGCCACCTGTTTGGCCTCATCGCGGCTTTTCACCACTTTCACGCCACCGGCCTTGCCGCGTCCGCCAGCGTGCACTTGGGCTTTAATCACAGCAAATTTGCCGCCCAATTTATCGAATGCGGCGGCAGCTTCTTCACCGTTGGCGGCCAAAATCCCGCCCTGAACCGGCAAACCATAGCCCGCAAGCAGCTCTTTTGCTTGATATTCATGTAGATTCATCAAAGTTCCCTCAGTTAGGTTAAACACAGTTTGCCACCATGAAAGCGGCAAAGATCGAATTCAAGACCAGCTTTGATAATGCAGGGCGAAGTATAGACGAAACCCGCAGGTAACATCAGCGCAATTTTGTTAGAACAAGTAAATGGGAGATGTATAAATTGCAACCCGGCCTACCGCCGATACATGGGATGAAGAAAGGCTACCTGAAATTTTTCAGGTAGCCTTTCTTCTCTGCACTAGCGTTCGCTCAAGTTCAAATAATGCCGGCTGCCGCGCATATTGGCGATGGCGTGCAGCAGCAGTTGGAAATGGTCGGGGTTGTTCACGAAATCCAGCTCTTCGGTGTTGGCAATCAGCAGCGGGGCGCGGTCGTAGAGGTAGAAATAGCGGTGGTATTCTTCGTGCACCTGCTGCAGGTAGCCGGGCGGGAACAGGTTGATGTGGTTGTCGCCACGGCTGCGCAGCTGTGCTTCGTCGGCATCGGCACTGGTTTGCAGATAAATCACCAAATCGGGTACGGGAATTTCGGGCATGATTTTTTGCTTGAGCTGCCAATACAGCGCCTGCTCGTCTTCGCGCAGGATGGTGGGCACGAAAATCTGGTCTTTTTCCAGCAGGAAATCGCTCACCACTCGCTGCATGCTGTGGTTGGCGTTGCCGATTTCGTCGGCGGCGGCGATGAGGTTGAGCGTTTCGGTGCGGCGCAGCAGGAAGTAGAGTTCGGCGGCTAAGCCGTGGTTGGCGGCATTGAGGTAGAACTGTTCCAAAAACGGGTTTTTCTCGGGCTGCTCGCTGATGAGGGTGCAGCCGAAATGCTCGGCCAGCTTGCGGCTGAGCGGGGATTTGCCGCTGCCGATGGGGCCTTCCACAACGATGTAGCGGTAGTCTGCCTGCATGGTTTCTCCTTGGAATGTTTCAGGTAGCCTTCGGGGGTTCAGGCAGCCTATTAAAGGCTACTTGAAAACTTAACTCTCTGTTTCATCTAAACGTTGCACGCCTTCATTGCCCAGCGTGGCGGCCAGCGCGGCAGCGGTGGCGGTTTGGCCGGGCAGGATGTGCTGCGGGGCGATTTCGGCCAGGGGAATCATCACGAAGCCGCGCTGATGGGCGCGCGGGTGCGGCAGCTGCAAGGCGGGGCTGTCGAGCGTTTGGCCGGCGTAGTCGATTAAATCCAAATCCAGCGTGCGCGGGGCATTGCGGAAGCTGCGCACGCGGCCGGCGGCGGCTTCGGTTTGGTGCAGCAGCGCGAGCAGTTCGGCAGCGGGCAAATCGGTAGAGAGCAGTGCCACGGCGTTGATGAAGTCGGGCTGGTCGGCATAGCCCACCGGCACGGTGCGGTAAAACGAGGAAGCCGCCAGCACCTGCACTTGAGGGTGCGCAGCCAGCGCGGCCAGGGCGTTTTGCAGCTGGAAAACGGGCTGTTCAAGGTTGCTGCCCAAGGCAATAATGGCTTGCTTCATTTGGCGTTTTTAATCATGGAGTAATTGGAATCGGACTACCTGAAAACGGAGTCGGCGGGATTTTCAGGTAGCCTTTGAATAAGGTTTCGGATTTGGGAATCCGGCTTACGTCTGCTTCAACCCAATGCCGCCTATTCAGCCGCGCCCTTATCTGCCGCGCCTGTTTTTTTCTTGCGCCGGCGGCGGCGTTTTTTGGCTGGGGCATCGCTGCTGTCGGGGCGTTGTTCGGCGGCTTGAATCATCTGTTTGCGCTGTTCTTCGTCGGCGTCTTGGAACGCTGTCCACCAGTCGGCGATGCCCTGCTCCACTTCGCCGGCGCGGGCGCGCAGCAGCAGGAAATCGTAGGCGGCGCGGAAGTGGGGCTGGGCGAGCAGGCGGAAGGGGCGGGCGCCGCGCCGGTATTCAAATTGGGGCTGGAGCTGCCAGATTTCGCGCATCGAGGCGGTGAAGCGGTGTGGCACGCCCCAGCCTTTTTCCATATTAGCGCGGGTTTCGGCCACAGCGGCGCTGAGCGCGGGCATGGTTCTGAGCCCGCTATTCTGAGCGCGCTGCCAGGCCTCGCGTACCTGCGGCCACAATACGGCGGCCAGCACAAAACCCACCGATACGCCTTGGTCGGCGCGCAGGCGGCTGTCGGTACTGTTGAGGGTAAGCGCCACGATGCCGCGCCCTTGGTTTTCAGGTAGCCTTTCCAAGGCGCAGGCAAGCAGGGGATGCACACTTTGGCCGTCCATGCCCAAGGCCTGCATCTGTTTGAGGCAATCGATGGCCGCGCCGGAAAACAGGAGTTTCATCACTTCGTCGAACAGGCGCGCCAGCGGTTCTTTGGGCAACAGGTGCAGGCATTCGGCAATCGGTGCGGCGGTGTCGGGGGCTACCTGAAAACCAAGTTTGCCGGAAAGCCGGGCGGCGCGCAGCATGCGCACCGGGTCTTCCTGATAGCGCGCGCGGGCGTCGCCAATCATCACCAGGCGTTTGGCGCGGATGTCGGCCACGCCGTGGTGGAAATCGGTGATTTCCCCGCGCGCGGGGTTGTAATACAGGGCGTTGCAGGTGAAATCGCGGCGGGCGGCGTCTTGCTCCATGCTGCCGTAGCTGTTGTCTTGCATGATGCGGCCGTGTTCGTTTTGCCGCGCGGGGCGGCTGCCGCCGCGGAAGGTGGTGACTTCAATCGTTTCCGGCCCCACCATCACGTGCACAATCTGAAAGCGGCGGCCGATGATGCGGCTGCGGCGGAATACTTTGCGCACTTCTTCGGGGCGGGCGTTGGTGGCCACGTCGAAATCTTTCGGCTCGACGCCCAAGAGCAAATCGCGCACCGCGCCGCCCACCACATAAGCCTCAAACCCGGCCTGCTGCAGCCGCGACACCACCTTTTCCGCCGCATAGCTGATCCCATCCGGCATGATGTTGTGTTCGTTTTGCGGCAGCACTTGTTTGTGTGAATGCGTTGCTGCGGCTTCAGGTTTGCCCGGCAGGATCTTGCGCAGCCATCTAGTCAGCATAGGGTGTATTCTCTTCTTGTTTTTCAGGTAGCCTGCGGTGTGCGCGCAGGCGCGTGTTTCAGATAAAGTGCGCAGTATAACCTTTCGCCGCAACGGCTGCCAAACCAAGCGCTTTCCGTTATAATCGCCGCTACCCCGCACCACAGGAAAACACACCATGTATAACTACCAATCCGACGCCACCCAGTTCCTGCAAAAATACATCGAAGAACACCCCGAAGAGCAAGAACGCCGCCTCCAAAACCGCGGCCTGTTGTGGGATGTCGAGCTCAACCCCGAAGAGCAGGCCGATTTCGCCGCCGGCAAAGTCGCCAAAAAACCCTACACCTACTATTCCTACTAAATCCCGCGCCGCGCCATGACCGCAGCCACCGACCATCTGCCCCCCGGCCTTGCAGGCTACCTGAAAAGCATCAATCCGCCCGAAGCAGAAGTGTTGCAACGCCTGCGCCAAACCACCGCGCAGCACCGTATGGGCAAAATGCACCTGGCCGCCGAGCAAGCCCAGCTCCTCGCCTTTCTCGTGCAGCTCATCCGCGCCGAACGCTGCCTCGAAATCGGCGTGTTCACCGGCTACAGCAGCACCGCCGTCGCCCTCGCCCTGCCCGAAAACGGCCGCCTCACCGCCTGCGACATCAACATCACCTACACCAACACCGCGCGCCGCTTCTGGCGCGAAGCCGGCGTGGAGCACAAAATCGAGCTCCACCTCCAGCCTGCCCTCATCACACTCGACCAACTCATCCAGCAAGGCCGCAGCGGCAGCTACGATTTCGCCCTGATCGACGCCGACAAACCGCCCACCGCCCACTACTACGAACGCTGCCTCACCCTGCTGCGCCCCGGCGGCCTCATCGCTATCGACAACCTCCTGCTCGGCGGCCGCGTGTATCAAGAAAATGCCGAACCCGCACCCGAATCCATCGAGCGCATCCGCGCCTTCAACCAATCCCTGCAAACCGACTCCCGCGTAGCCGCCCTCACCCTGCCCTTGGGCGACGGGCTCACCCTGCTGCGCAAACGTCATCCCGAGGAAATCCCATGCGCCTAATCATCCCCGCCGCCCTCTGCGGCCTCGCTGCCTGCACCGCCCTGCCCCCAGCATCTCCACCCCCTGCCGGCAGCCCCCTGCCCCCGCAGCGTATCGAAACCGAGCTCAACGCCCACAACCAACAAATCGGCCAACTGCAACAGCAAGTCGCCGAACTGCGCAGCCAAGTCAGCGAGCTGCAGCAACGCCAGCAGCAGCTTGCCCAACTCCTCGACGCCCGTGCCGCCTCCCGCCGCAGCACCAGCCACAGCAGCGCCGAGCCTGCCGCCACTCCGGCGGAAAACCCGCAAGAACAAGCCTATCAGCAAGCCTTGCAACTCTACCGCAGCGGCCTCTACAGCCAAGCCCTACAGCAGCTGCGCTTCGCCGAACGCAGCGGCAGTGGCGGCCGCACCGAGCAAAACGCCCTCTTCCTGCTGATGCAGAGCCACGAAAAACTGCGCAACTGCGAATCCGTCATCCTCACCGGCCAACGCTTCGCCACCCGCTTCGCCGCCAACCCCAAAGCCGCCGAAGCCCTCTACAGCGTCGGCAACTGCCAATGGGGCATGCAGCAGCGCGACATCGCCCGCGCCACCTGGCGCAAGCTGATGCAAACCTACCCCAACAGCCCCGCCGCCCGCCGCGCCGGGCAGCGCATACAGAACAACCGCTGATGAATGAGGCTACCTGAAATTTCAGGTAGCCCATTCCTCCCCATCATCCCACCCTACAAAGGAATCCACATGCTCCCCAAAATCAAACGCGCCCTGATCAGCCTGTCCGACAAAACCGGCGCGGTCGAATTTGCCCGCACGCTCGACAAGTTCGGCGTGGCCATCCTCTCCACCGGCGGCACGGCCAAGCTCTTGGCCGATGCGGGCATTCCCGTCATCGAAGTGTCCGACTACACCGGCTTCCCCGAAATGCTCGACGGCCGCGTGAAAACGCTGCACCCGAAAATCCACGGCGGCATTCTCGGCCGGCGCGATTTGCTTGATCACGTTGCCACCATGGAAGAGCACGACATCGGCAATATCGACCTGGTGTGCGTGAACCTCTACCCCTTCGCCGCCACCATCGCCAAGCCCGGCTGCACGCTGGAAGACGCGATTGAAAACATCGACATCGGCGGCCCGACCATGGTGCGCTCCGCCGCAAAGAACTGGAAACACGTCGCCATCGTTACCGACACCGCCGACTTTCCCGCCGTCGCCGCCGAAATGGAAGCCAACGGCGGCGCGTTGAGCGACAAAACCCGCTTCAACCTGTCGCGCAAAGCGTTCAGCCACACCGCCCAATACGACGGCATGATTTCCAACTACCTGACCTCGCTTTCAGACGACGTCTTGAGCGGCACGCCCGAAATCGGCGAATTCCCCAGCCAGTTCAATCAAAGCTGGATTAAAGTGCAAGACATGCGCTACGGCGAAAACCCGCACCAGCGCGCCGCTTTCTACCGCGATATTTACCCCGCCGCAGGCAGCCTTTCCGCCTACAAACAGCTCCAAGGCAAAGAATTGTCCTACAACAACATCGCCGATGCCGATGCCGCATGGGAAGCAGTCAAATCCTTCGACGCACCCGCCTGCGTGATTGTGAAACACGCCAATCCGTGCGGCGTCGCCGTTGCAGCCGATACATTGACCGCCTACAAACTCGCCTACGCCACCGACACCACCAGCGCGTTCGGCGGCATCATCGCCTTCAACCGCGAAGTGGACGGCGCAACCGTGCAACAGATTACCGACAACCAATTTATGGAAGTCCTCATGGCGCCGAAGTTTACCGCCGAAGCCCTCGAAATCGCCGCCGCCAAGAAAAACGTGCGCGTGTTGGAAGTACCTCTAGAAGCAGGCGCGAACCGCTTCGAACTCAAGCGCGTCGGCGGCGGGCTGTTGGTACAAACGCCCGACATCCACCGCATCAGCCGCGCCGATTTGAAAGTCGTCTCCAAACGCCAGCCGACCGAGCAGGAATGGAACGATTTGCTGTTCGTCTGGAACGTTGCCAAATACGTCAAATCCAACGCCATCGTGTTCGGCAAAGGCGGTCAAACCTACGGCATCGGCGCAGGCCAAATGAGCCGCGTGGACAGCACCCGCATCGCCGCCCGCAAAGCGCAGGACGCAGGTTTGGACTTAAACGGCGCATGCGCCGCCTCCGATGCCTTCTTCCCGTTCCGCGACGGCGTGGACGTCATTGCCGAACAAGGCATCAAAGCCATCATCCACCCCGCAGGCTCGATGCGCGATCAGGAAGTCTTCGACGCGGCGGACGAACACGGTATCGCGATGGTGGTAACGGGCGTGCGGCATTTCAGGCATTGATTCTGGCTGTGCATAAAGGCTACCTGAAAGTTTCAGGTAGCCTTTTATACAACTGATATAATGAAGAAACATTGTTTCAGCCCACAATTATTAAGAGAAGCAATATGCAAAAATCTATTTTGACCACCCTATTGCTTGCCTGCGCCACAACAGCCGGAGCAGACAATTTCCGCCCACAAAAACTGGCCTTGATCCATGGCCTATATGTACCCTATCAAAACGGCAATACCATTCATGCACATCCGGAACGCCATTTTTCTGCCGATCTACGAGCCGTATATCAAGAAGACAAACAACATACTGCACCGAACGAAGTCGGCTGCATCGATTACGACCCGATTATTGCCGGGCAGGATTGGGATTCAGCCAGCCTGAACCGGACGCTGAACATCCGGCCACTGGCCAACGGTCGAATCGAAGCCGTATTCCAGCAGTTTTCCGGCGATTTCTCGGCCACCCAAGTGCAATTCGTGCTGCAATGCAGCCCAAACGGTCGCTGCCTGATCGACGACATCTATTCTGCCACGCCAGGACACCGCTTGGTTTCATTCAAACGCAGCGTACGGCGCTGTATCAGCGAAATGACCAACCAGCACTAGGCTACACCAAACTTTGTTAGAATCGATAACAACATAGCCCCTATCAACCACCATATTTTTCAGGTAGCCTCAAGAGCAGACTCATGGAACCTCAAGAACTCGATACCCTAAACCTCAACGAAGCCCTCGCCGAAATCCTGCAAGCCCACGGCTATGCCTGCCAAACGCAAGGGGAAAAAATCCTTCCCGATTTCGCCGTGCCCGTGCAGCTCGAAACCTGGGCGTTTCCGCGCGAACACGCCAACGGCGCGGTGGTGAGCCGTTTCGATGTCGGCATCACCCTGCCCGACGGGCGCGAACTCTACGAATGCTGCGGCGACATCGGCGAGAATCTGGAAGAAGCCCTCTCGCGCAACCTGCAAAGCTTCTGCACCAACAGTCTGCACGTTTTGCTGGACGCATTCAACCCCGGCGAAAACCATTGCCCGCACGAAATCTGGACAGCCCGCAACGGCAACCGTTTCCAAGCCATTTTGGGCGACTGGACAACGAAAAAACTGGGCGAAAACACCGACGACGGCAATGCAGAAACAATCAGCAACATCATTCCCGAGGCATTAGAAAACACGCTGCAAACCATCATCTGCCATCAAAACCTCACAGCGCAATATCATTTAATCCGCTTCTTCTATGCCCAATCGGACAACAAAACGATGAATGTGGAATTTATGATCGACAACCAAGACGATGCCGCCGAAGAAGAACAACAGCTTGCCCAGCTCCCCTGGCTGCGCCGGGAAGCCTATTACAGCGTGCGCCGCTGTATCATGCTCAAACCCTTGGATGAAAACTAGGCATAAGCTCCCTATTTTTTTCTCCATAACAAAAGGCTACCTGAAATTTTTCAGGTAGCCTTTTTGCCGATGGTATTAATCTTCGCGGCCGTGTTTTTGGATGAACTCGATTTTGTAGCCGTCTGGGTCTTCCACGAAGGCGATAACGGTATTGCCGTGTTTCATCGGGCCGGCTTCGCGCACCACTTTGCCGCCTTTGGCGCGCACGGCATCGCAAGTAGCATAGGCGTCTTCCACTTCGATGGCGATATGACCGTAGGCGTTGCCGAGGTCGTAGCTTGCGGTATCCCAGTTGTGGGTGAGCTCGAGCACGGCGGTTTCATCTTCGCTGCCGTAGCCGACAAAGGCAAGGGTGAAGCGGCCTTCGGGGTAGTCTTTGCGGCGCAGAAGTTTCATGCCGAGCACTTCTTGGTAGAAGGCGAGAGAAGCGTCAAGGTTGCCAACGCGCAGCATGGTATGGAGGATTCGCATGGTTTGTCCTTGGTAGGTGTTTGCTAGGGAGGCAGATTGTAACAGGTTCCTGGCAGGCTGCGGGCTTCAGGCTACCTGAAAACTGGTTCAGCCCAGCAGAAACAACTCGCGGCCATGCTGTTTGAGCCAAGCAGCGGCAGCGGCTCGGTGCGGGGTGTATTGTTCGACTGCTGCCCAAAAGGCGGGGCTGTGATTAGGGTGGCGCAGGTGGCAGAGTTCGTGCACGCAGACGTAGTCGGCCACGTATTCGGGTGCGCCGATAAGCCGCCAGTTGAGGCGGATGTTGCGGCGGCGGCATACGCCCCAGAAGGTTTTGGCGCGGCTGAGGGCGGTGTGTTCGGGAATGAGCTGCAGGCGCTGGGCGTGTGCGGCGAGGCGGGGGAGGAGGTAGGCTTCGGCCAGCGGCTGGAGGTGTAGGCGCAGGCGGGCTTGCTGCTGCGTCCATTCGGCTGCGGGCAGGAGGATGCGGCCGGGCTGGATTTGGATGGCGGCTTGGGTGTGGGATTGCAGCTGGTGCGGCTGGCCGTAGAGCCAGAGGTGGCTGGGGGCAGTAGCTGGGGCGGGGCTACGCCGGAGCATTTGCTGCAGGGCGGTTTCATTATGTTGCAGCCAGCGGCGCAACTCGGGCAGGCTTAGCTGCGGCGGGATGCTGAGCCGCAGGCTGTGTGCGCTGTGCGCCCGCAGGATGATGTTTTTCTTGGCACGGCGGCTAAGGTGGAGCTGGATGGTGTGGCCGTTGGCGAGGGTGTGGGTGAGGTGGGGCATAGCGGGTTTAGGCAATCTTTGGGGTTTGATTTATATGGTTTCAGGTAGCCTAGGCTACCTGAAAATATTTATGCTGGTGCAACCACACCAGCTGCCGGCAGGCAGATTTATGCCTGATATTTGCGCCTGAAACAATTGTTTGGCATGAATGCCCGGCCTACGGTTTGATGTTTCAGGTAGCCTTTGAGAAAACAAAAGGCTACCTGAAAGTTTAATTGGATTGACCGGCGGCTTCCGGCTGGGCGGATACGGCTTCGGCGGCAACAGTTTGATGCAAGGTGGTGAGCTTGCGGGTGAGGATGTTGAGGATGAGGCCGTAGGCGGGCAGGAAGAAGAGCGTGCCGATCACGAGTTTGAACAGGTAATCGACAAAGGCGATGTGCGGCCAGTTGGCGGCCATAAAGGCATCGCTGCTGCCGGCGAAGGCGATGGAGAAGAAAAGCACGGTATCCACGGCGTTGCCGGCGAAGGTGGAAGCGGCGGGGGCGATCCACCATGATTTCAGCCGGCGCAGACGGTTGAATACGACAATATCGAGAATTTGGCCGACAACATAGGCGGCAAAGCTGGCCAGGGCGATGCGGAACACGGGCATCACAAACACGGCAAGCGCGCCCCAGCCTGTCCAGGCGCCTTCTTGAAACAGCACGGAAAAGGCATAAGAAACGAGCAAGGCGGGGAACATGACGAAGAAGATAATGCGCCGGGCGAGGCTTTGGCCAAAGATGCGCACGGTTAAATCGGTGGCGAGGAAGATGAAGGGAAAGCTGAGCGCGCCCCAGGTGGAATGCACTTCAAAGCCGTTGGGCAGGGTGACGCTGAAGGGGAATTGCACGAGATAGTTGCTGGCGGCAATCACCAGGATGTGGAAAAAAATGAGCCAGCGGAGGGCTTGCTGCTGTTGGGCGGGGGTGAAGCGATAGTTTTGCATAATGATCCTTAGTTTTGGTTTAGATAAAAATCTACGCGGGAGGGTTGCGAACCGCGCGGGGTTGGAAACTGGGTTTCAGGTAACCTTTTAGTTAATGCAGCGGAACTTAATCTTCGCCGCCTGCTTCAAAGGAAAAGCTGAGGCCGGCAAACCATTGGCTGAAATGGTCGGCAATTTTTCGGTAGAACAAATCGCTGTAAATCAGCCAAACGGCTTGGTTGGGCAGGAGGAACAGGCTGCCTTCGTTGTGGCTGCCGATGGTGAAGCCCTGCTGTATTTCTTCCAGCGACAATTGCGGCCAATCGCTGCTGGTTTCGGTGGCTTTGAAGTAGAACTCGGGATCGGAGAGGCGGGCGTAGTATGGCAGGCTGTTGCGCTCGGTTTCGCACAGCAGGGCAGGCGGGTAGAAATCTACGTCTTCGCCATTAGCAGTTTCGTACACTCGAATGCCGCGTGCTTGGCCAATCATGGCGAGGTATTCCGCTGGCAGCGGCTGGCCGGCGTAGTGGGTGGGAAGGGTGTGGGGCATGATGTTTTCTATAAATTTAGGAGGCTGGTGTGGAGGCTACCTGAAAATATTGCCGCTATGTTTCCTGCTCAAACTCTGCCTGCATGATTTGGCAGGCCTGTTCAAAAGCGGCTTTGTCTTCATTGCTGAAAACCGGCAGGGAAAGGGCGAGCCGTTTGGCTTCGTTCAGGCTGATGCGGCGGTTGGCTTGCACGAAGGCAATACAGGCCAGCCATGCCGCGCCGTGCTGTTTTAGCTGCTGAACTTCGGCAGCCAGTGCTGCGTTATCCAGCGGGGGAAGAGAGGCGGCGCGGTTTTTAATTTCAGCAAGCAGCATGGGTTTCAGGTAGCCTGCAGCTCACTGCATATCGTGCTTAAACAGCCGCTCGCGCGCCATTTGCTCGAATGACGTGCCGAGGCGGCCATAGTTGGCAAACGGATGAATGGCGATGCCGCCGCGCGGGGTGAATTCGCCGAACACTTCGATGTATTTCGGGTTCATCAGCTTGATGAGGTCTTTCATGATGATGTTGATGCAATCTTCGTGAAAGTCGCCGTGGTTGCGGAAGCTGAAGAGGTAGAGCTTGAGCGATTTACTTTCCACCATTTTGATGTCGGGGATATAGCGGATGAGGATGGTGGCGAAATCTGGCTGGCCGGTGAGCGGGCACAGGCTGGTGAATTCGGGGCAGACGAATTTAACGAAATAGTCGTTGCCGGGGTGTTTGTTGTCGAACGCTTCGAGGATTTCCGGGGCGTAGGTTGAGGGATATTGCGTGCCGGTATTGCCCAGCAGGGAGAGGCCGCTGAGCTCTTCTTTGTTGCGCATGGGAGTCCTTAGTTTTGGTAACGCGGGAGGGTTGCGAACCGCGGTTTGGAAAAAAGGAGCGGATTATAAAGGATTTTTAGGCTACCTGAAAGCGTGGCTGCAATGAAGTTAAAACAACATTTCGGGCGCGCCCAAGCTGATTTTTTGCCAAGCTAAAGTTTCAGGTAACCTTTGGCAGGTTTGCGCTAAATCTCTCCGGCGCGCAGGGCAGCGAGTACGGGGGCGGTTTTTGGGGAAAAGCCGCGCCAGAGGCGGTAGGATTCGGCGGCTTGCTCCACCAGCATACCCAAGCCATCGGCGCTGCGCCCTGCGCCTGCTTCGGCGGCGAAGCGCATAAAGGCGGTGGGCTCGTGGCCATAGGCCATGTCGTAGGCGAGTTCGCATTGGGCAAACACGGCAGGGGCAATGGCAGGCACTTGGCCGCTCAGGCTGCCGGAAGTAGCGTTGATAATAATATCGAAACCGGCAGCAGGCAGTTGGCCCAACTCGGCAGCACGAATGCCGAAAATCGCAGCCAATTCTTGCGCTTTGGCCGCGGTGCGGTTGGCAATGGTGAGGCTGGCGGGGCCGCATTCGAGCAGAGGCAGAATCACGCCGCGCGCTGCGCCACCCGCGCCAATGATGAGGATGCGTTTGCCCGCTGGGGCTACCTGAAAGTTGCGGCTAATATCGGCCACTAAGCCGAGGCCGTCGGTATTATCGGCATGGATTCGGCCGTTAGCTTGTTTGATTAATGTGTTAGCCGCACCGGCGGCACGGGCGCGTTCGGACAGGCTGCCTGCCCAGGCACAGGCATCGGTTTTGAACGGCACGGTTACGTTTGCGCCCATGCCGCCCGCAGCGAAAAAGGCGGCGGCAGCTTGGGCGAAGCAGCCCGGCTCGGCCAGTAATCGTTCATATTCGATCGCCGTACCTTCTTGGGCGGCAAACATTTGGTGGATGGCAGGCGAGCGGCTGTGGGCCACGGGGTTGCCGAGAACGGCATAGCGGGGAGCAGGCATGGTGTGCGGCAGAGAATAGAAAGTGCTGAATTATAGCCAAATATATGCCGCAACGCTTGCAAACCTGCCCTGCTGCCCCATCTTGCTGTTTAACTGCCCAAACAGGCAGCAGCAGCGGCCGGCTGAATTTTTTGCAAACGGGGTATTTGCTGCTACAATCCGCATTCGTTTCTTTTTTATTTGATATCAAGAGGAGTTTTTCCACATGCAACCGCGCAATGTTTACGATTACACCGACGTGGGCAGCAGCGTTTCCGCGCAAAGCACCATTTTGCGTAAAACCTACGGCCTGCTCGGGCTCTCGTTCCTTCCGGCGGCTGCCGGCGCGTTCGTCGCCATGGCCACCGGCCTGAGCCTGTTCAGCTTCACCGGCAACTATTGGGTTGCCCTGGGCATTTTCTTCGCCTTCTTCTACGGCATGAGCTTCCTGATCGAGAAAAACCGTTACAGCAATGTGGGCGCGGCCCTGCTGATGGTGCTCACTTTCGGCCTGGGCTTCACGCTCGGCCCGATTTTGAACTACAGCCTGGCGCTTTCCAACGGCATCGAGCTCATTGGCATCGCCGCCGTGATGACTGCCGCCGTGTTCCTGAGCATGGCAGCTATGGCCAAATCGCCTACCTTCCAAACCAACAGCATTGCCCGCTTCGTTACCGTGGGCTTTGTGGTGGCCTTTATCGCTATGATAGCCAACCTCTTCCTGAGCATTCCCGCGCTCTCACTCACCGTATCCGCCCTGTTTGTGATCGTGAGCTCCGTGCTGATTATGTGGCAGGTACGCGTGATCATCGAAGGCGGTGAAGACAGCCACATCAGCGCCGCGTTGACGCTGTTTGTTGCCATTTACAACATCTTCACCGGCCTCCTGCGCCTGCTGTTGGCATTTGCCGGCGAAGACTAAACCGCTGTAAGTAGTGATTGAATAAAAGGCTACCTGAAAAGTTTCAGGTAGCCTTTTCTAATGGTCGGTTCAGGCAGCATCAGAAATTCAATGGTTTTGCTGGGTTTGGCAACTCAGCTTACGCTTGCTGGAAAATACTGTGTATTTCTATGAAACTGAAAACGGCCTAGCCGCCCAAAGCCTGCGCCTGCTGCACCAAATACCGCCGCCCATCTTGCCTAGCCAGGCTTAAATATTGCGGCAGCAAAGGCGAGCCCATAGCAGCCAAGGCCTGCAACACGGCAATTTTCTGGTATTCATCCGCATCCCAGCCGGCAACGTCACGGTAGATGCCGCGCTGCCAAAAGTGTTCGGCATAGCGTTCGGTGTGCGGCGCATGCATGCTGCCAGATACCATCAGGGCGCGGCGGCAAGTGTATTCGTCGGGGTCGTTGCAGAAAAATTCCGCCCATTGCCATGCAACGGCTTGGTTGGAGAGGCGCGGAAGCTGCACGGCCAGCTGCCAGCCCGCATCATACGCAGGCTGCTGCCGATAGGTTTCGCACAGCCGCAGCAAGGCTGGCTCGGGCAGCATTCCGGCGATGTATTCGCTTTCGTTGTCGCGCGCGGTAAGATAAAGCAGCTGCCGGGCCTGTTCGGGCTGCCATGCGTGCGCAGGGATTTGCTGCACAAAATCAAAACACGCCGCCCACACTTCAGGCATGGCGGCATAGTTACATTCCCATTCGCCACCAATGTCCTGCTCGGCTTGCTTGCCGAACTCGGCGCTTTTCCAGACAAGGAAATCGGTGTATACGCGATGCAGTTTTTCAATGACGGATGATTGGTTCATGGCAAATTCGCCTGGCTGTTTTTAGTTGCATAGAAACTTGCTACATTCGTTTTAACTTCGTTGAAGCGGCGCTTTCAGGTAGCCTTTCACCGACTGCAGGCTACCTGAAACCTAATCCGCCAAATCCCTGCACAACCGCACCGCCTCGTCCAGCCGTTCCACGCCGAAGATTTCCAGGCCGGGGAATTCTTTTTTGCTGCGCGGCAGGTTGGCTTTGGGCACGATGGCGCGTTTGAAGCCGAGTTTTTCCGCCTCTTTCAGCCGCTCCTGCCCGCGTGCCACGGGGCGCACTTCGCCGCTCAGGCCGACTTCGCCGAAGGCCACCATTTTTTCGGGCAGCGGCTTGTTGCGGAAGCTGGACACCATCGCCAGAATCACCGCCAAATCCGCTGCCGGCTCGCTGATTTTCACGCCGCCCACCGCGTTGATGAACACGTCTTGGTCGAAACAGGCGATGCCGGCGTGGCGGTTGAGCACGGCCAAGAGCATGGCGAGACGGTTTTGTTCGAGGCCGACGGTGAGCCGTTTGGGCGTGAAGCCGTGCGCGTCATCCACCAGCGCTTGGATTTCCACCAGCAGCGGGCGGCTGCCTTCCTGCGTCACCAGCACGCACGAGCCGGCCACGTCGTCGCGGTAGCTGGCGAGGAAGATGGCGGAGGGGTTGGACACGCCTTTGAGGCCGTTTTCCAGCATGGCGAACACGCCCAGCTCGTTGGCCGCGCCGAAGCGGTTTTTGATGGCGCGAATCATGCGGTAGTTGGAATGTTGGTCGCCTTCAAAATACAAAACCGTGTCCACCATGTGTTCCAGCACGCGCGGGCCGGCAATCGCGCCGTCTTTGGTGACGTGGCCGACAAAAATCATAGCGATGCCCATCTGCTTGGCCATGCGCGTGAACTGGGCGGCGCACTCGCGCACCTGCGACACGGAACCGGGCGCGGAGGTAATCTGGTCGGAATACATGGTCTGAATCGAGTCGATGACCACCACGGCGGGCTGGTGCTGTTTCAAAGCAGCCTGCACCGCTTCCAAGCGGATTTCCGCCAGCAAATGCACGCCGTCCGCGTCCAGCCCCAAACGCTGCGCGCGCAGGGCGACCTGTTGCGCCGATTCCTCGCCCGACACATACAGCACTTTGCGTTTTTTCGCCATCAGGGCAACGGTTTGCAGCAGCAGCGTGGATTTGCCGATGCCGGGGTCGCCGCCCAACAAAATCACCGCGCCGTCCACCAGCCCGCCGCCGAGCACGCGGTCGAGTTCGCCCATGCCGGTGGGCTCGCACGGCACTTCGGCGGCGGTAACTTTGGAGAGTTCCTGCACTTGCGTGGTGTCCGCCGCCCAAGATTGGAAGCGGGCATTCTTCGGCTCGGGCGCGGCGATGCCTTCTTGCAAGGTGTTCCACTCGCCGCAGTGCGGGCATTTGCCCTGCCACTTGGGCACGGTGCCGCCGCATTCGGTGCAGGTGTAGAGGGTTTTGGGGGCTTTGGCCATAGCATTGTTTTCCTTGTATCTTTTATTTTCAGGTAGCCTTTTTAACTATTGGATGAGGTGTAGGAAATCGTCGCGTTGTTTACACTT
>NZ_KV804551.1:736659-801612 GCF_001811325.1 Eikenella sp. HMSC071B05
GACAGCTTTTGTTTTTGCTTGAATGATTCTTAGGCAGCTATCCGTCATCATCAAGAACAGAGCGAGTTTCCCGTGTCTATCGACATTCTTGACAATGCCGGATAGCTGCTCAAACGGGTCTTCAAGCAAAAGCCGAAAGTGTAAACAACGCTGTTGATTTCCACAGATGCGGCTACCTGAAAGCTCAGCGGGTTTCTGCCAAGCTCAAATCTGTTTTGCTGAAATTCAGCGTGTAGTTGCGCTCGTTGCCGAATTGTTGCACGGGAGTGAAGCCGTATTGCTCGAGCAATTGGATAAGCTCGGTGCGGCTGAGTTTATCCGCATCGCCGGCGGCTTCGGAAATGGACAGCAGCCCGTCTGGAGCGAGCAGGCGGTGGAATTCGGTGAGATAGGCCGCTTGGTCGGCCACTTCGCCTAAAACGGTTACCAGCACGATGCGGTGAAACGAGCCGCTGGCAAAGGGAAAGCTGCTGCCGCTGCACAGGTGGTATTCGGCATTGGTAATATGGCGTTTTTCCAGCCGCTGCCGCGCTTTGGCCAGCATTTCGGGCTGAATATCGGCCAACACCAAGCTGCCCTGCGGCACGGCGCGGGCGAGTGCGGGGCTGAAATAGCCCGGCCCGCAGCCCACTTCGAGGATGCGCTGCTGCGGCTGCAACTCGAGCCGGCGCACCAGATCGGCGGGGGAAAGCGCCCAGTTGCGCAGGGGGATGAGCAGGGTGAAGGCGAGCTGGTGGGGAAAGAGTGCGCCTTTAGCAGTGAGGCCGTGCCAGATGGTTTTGAGGGTGCGGAGCATGGTGGAATTTTTCAGATAGCCTTGATGGGGGTTGGGGCTACCTGAAAATAGGGGCAGACAATTTGTTTTCAGGTAACCGTTTGCGTATTCGGGCAGGCGGATTGTAGCAAACCCTTTGCGCGGCGGTTGGCTCAACAAGGGAAAAGTTCTGCCGCGAATACTGCCGTGCCCCTAGGTAATGGCACGGCTTCGGCGATGTAAGGCTTGTTTTTTTATGCCGAACTGGCAATAATGCCGCTCTGCCTGATACATCGGCAAACTGTCCACTTCCCAATTTTCGGCCAATCCGTTGCCATGTGTGATACGGGTTGGCTTCAAAAGTAAAGAGAGTATTCAAGCAAATGGCTTTATTGGTACAGAAATATGGCGGGACTTCAGTAGGAAGCCCCGAGCGCATTAAGAATGTGGCCAAACGCATTGCCCGCGCCCGTGCAGAAGGGCACGACGTGGTGGTAGTGGTGTCCGCCATGAGCGGCGAAACCAACCGCCTGGTGGCGTTGGCGCACGAAATCCAGGAGTTTCCCGACCCACGCGAAATGGATGTGGTGTTGGCCACCGGCGAGCAGGTAACCATCGGCCTTTTGGCCATGGCGCTGATGGATATCGGCATTCCGGCCAAGAGCTACACCGGCTGGCAGGTGTTGGTGCAAACCGATAATTCCCACACCAAAGCCCGCATCGAATACATCGACGACAGCAAAATGCGTGCCGATTTGGCGGCGGGCAAAGTGGTGATTGTGGCCGGTTTCCAAGGTGTGGACGCCGAGGGCAACATCACCACGCTGGGGCGCGGCGGCTCCGATACTTCCGCCGTGGCGCTGGCCGCCGCACTCAAAGCGGACGAATGCCAAATCTACACCGATGTGGACGGCGTTTACACCACCGACCCGCGAGTGGTGCCCGAAGCGCGTCGCATGAACACCGTATCATTTGAAGAAATGCTCGAACTGGCGAGCCTGGGCAGCAAAGTGCTGCAAATCCGCTCGGTAGAATTTGCCGGCAAATACAAAGTGCGCCTGCGCGTATTGAGCAGCCTCACCGATGGCGGCGAAGGCACCCTGATTACTTACGAGGAAGACCCCAACATGGAAAAAGCCATTGTATCCGGTATCGCATTCGACAAAAACCAAGCCCGTATCAACGTGCGTGGCGTGCCCGATAAACCCGGCATCGCCTACCAGATTTTGGGCGCGGTGGCCGATGCCAATATCGATGTGGACATGATTATCCAAAACGCCGGAGAAGAAGGCACCACCGATTTCTCCTTCACCGTATCACGTGGCGACTACCGCCACACAATCGATTTGCTGCAAAGCGTGCAGGAAAGCATCGGTGCGGCCGATATCCACGGCGACGACACCGTATGCAAAGTATCTATCGTCGGCATCGGCATGCGTTCGCACATCGACGTGGCCTCCACCATGTTCCGCACCCTGGCTGAGGAAAACATCAACATTCAGCTGATTTCCACTTCCGAAATCAAAATTTCCGTGCTGATCGATGAAAAATACCTCGAACTCGCCACCCGCGTGTTGCACAAAGCCTTCGGCCTCGACCGTCAATAGTAAGCACCCTGCCCCGCAGCCTCCCCGGCGCGGGGCATTTTTTACCCTGCACATTTTCAGGTAGCCTCAGCCCGCACAGGAACACCACACATGATGAAAAACCGCAACTTCGGCAACATCACCGACCTGCTCGACGAGAAAAACATCAGCCCGGCCAAACGCCGCCGCATCCTCGCCACAGCCGCCGCACTGGATTTAATCGACACAGCCCTCAACAACTCCGGCAGCCAGCATAAGCTCGAAGAGGAAATGGCACGCCTGCCGCAATACACCGCCGCCATCGAAGCCCTGTTGAAGATTGATTAAAAAGTTTTCACTGCCCATACCATTTTCAGGTAGCCTCCCAGAAAGGCTACCTGAAAACACAATTTGAATATGCCAAGAGTTAAGCCAACGTTGCTATAGCAGCCTTTTATTGGGCTGCCCTAGCCCGCATTCCGAGTAAAAAACTTTATCTTTTTGTAAACCAACCATATTCACAAACCACTCTATCCCTGCCGCCCCAAAGGCTACCTGAAAGCTCTTCCACTGTTCCCGTACACTACCTAGTGGTCTACTCAAGTCCAACAAAACCTAAAACAAATCAACAGAAAACAACAAACTTCAAACCAAACCGCAGCCCGACACACCTAGGCTGCCTCTGTCATTTCGCCACAGCCACCCACTACTGTGCATACAAACAAACAGAGTGTCGGCAAATCTCCCCTACCTCAGCCCAAGCCGCCGCCGCATTGCCTAAACCTGCCAATGCGGTAAAATGGCACTTTCCCAACCGTTCCCAAAGCAGGAAAGACTTGCCATGAACATCGAAAAAGACACCGTAGTAACCCTGCATTATGAAATGTTTGATGCCAACAACCAGCTGATCGACAAAACAGAAGAGCCCATCGCTTATCTGCACGGCGGCTACGACGGCATTTTCCCGCGGGTGGAAGAAGCGCTGCACGGCAAAGCCGTGGGCGAAGAAGTGGACGTAACCCTTTCTCCCGACGACGCATTCGGCGAGCAAGACCCGGAATTGGTGCGCATCGAGCCGCTCAATGTATTCCCCGTGGAAGTGGAAGTGGGCATGATGTTCGAAGCCGACGACCCCGAAACCGGCGACACCCTGGTTTACCGCGTAACCGACATCGCCGACGGCAAAGCCGTGGTAGACGGCAACCACCCGCTGGCCGGCATGAAGCTGCGTTTTAAAGGCAAAGTGGCCGAAATCCGCCCTGCCACCGCTGAAGAAATCGCCCACGGTCATGCCCACGGCGAACACGGCCATCACCACTAATTATCATATTCGCCCAAATCAGGCGGGTTGCCATAAAGGCAGCCTGCCTGTTTTCTTTTCGCAGAAACTTCGTTTTCTGTAAGTTCAATAGATGCGGTGCGATAGGTTTTAACTGTCCTCAAGCGAATATGCTTTTGATAGAAAAGGATATTTGCTATGGTAATTTTAACTGTAGTCTCTACCAAAGGTGGCATTGGTAAGACAACTGTAACCGCCAATTTGTCGGCTGTGCTGGCCGATATGGGGTTCAGAGTGTTGATGATCGACACTGATACCCAAGCATCGCTCAGCAAATTCTACCCAATACACTACCGTGCACCAAACGGTGTAGTAGAACTCTTGTTGGGTAAAAACGACGAATCCGTCATTCAATCGACCATCTCCAATACGGTTTATCCCAATCTGGACATTGTCCTGTCCAACAATATCCGTGACGACGTGCAAAACAAGGTGCAGAACCGCCCCGACCGAGCCTTCCTGCTGCGCAGCAAGCTGGTGCACCCCTGCATTGCCGAGAATTACGACGCAGTGTTAATTGACACCAAAGGCTCGGTCGGCGTGATTCAGGATGCAGCCTGCTTTGCTGCCAACCTGCTGCTCTCGCCGATCATGCCGGAAACACTGAGTGCGCGGGAATTCGTTTCAGGCACACAAGAAGCTTTAGATCGGCTGGCGCATGGCGCGGTGATGAACTTGCCGATTCCACCGCTGCGGGCGTTGATTTATGCCCGCGACCGCACTAAAGATGCGCGCATCATTACCGAGGGCATCAAGGCCTATTTCAACCAGAGCTTGGACGGTAAAAAACAGCTACTACCTTTAGAAATCCCCTATGCCAAAGCCTACAAGGAAGCAGCCACGCTGCGAATTCCAGTGCATTGCCACGAATGGAAGCATTCGGGCAAATCGGAATCTGCCCGCCAACAGATGATTCGGTTGGTATACGAACTGTTCCCGCCGATTCAAGAACAGCAGGTGGAATGTCATCTGTTCGGCGAACATCTGGAAAATCTGTTGCCTGAAGAAACAGCAGCCGATACCGGTACGGATAATATGTCAGCAGAGGTGCGATCATGAGTAGCAGCAACCGTTCTGGCACAATAAAACGTACTGGGCCGAAATTGCAGCTGAATGCCGAAACTGCATTCGCCAGCCTGCTAGTCGCTCCTCCAGCGCAAACTGGAATGGACATTGCGCCCAAGGACGATGTGTTTCCTGGGCTGTTTATGAATGTATCAATACACGAAATCGATTTCTTCGATAAAAACCCGCGTATCCACCATGACCCGGAGCAATACGGCCACATCAAACAGTCCATCCGCGAAACCGGTGTGCAGCAGCCGGTACATATTACCCGCCGCCCCGGCGACAGCCGCTTCGTGCTGGCTCAGGGCGGCAACACCCGTCTTAAAATCGTACAGGAACTATTTGCCGAAACCGGCGACGAGCGTTTCGCCGTCATCCCGGCAATCTTTGCCGAATACACCTCGGAAGCTGATATTCAGATTGCCCATCTGATCGAGAACGAACAACGTGCGGAGATGTGCTTTTGGGACAAGGCGCAGGCCTATGTCGCGATACGGGGAATGTTTCAGGCTGAAAGTGAGAAACGGCTCAGTCTGCGTGAGTTGGAACAGCTCTTTCTAACACATGGATTGTCATTATCTTACAAAACATTAGGATTGATGTTCTTTGCTGCTGATCATCTCAATGACCTAGGAATACTGGCGCAGCATCTGTCCAATCCCAAGACCTTTGATATCCGCAAACTTTACAATCAATTCCAAGATGCCCTTAAAACTATTGGCTCACTTCCACAGTTAGATGGTTTCTGGAGCAGCAACCTGAGCGCATGGGCGATCGAGCAGAGTGGTAGAGAGACGCGGGAACTGGATATAGCCTCCCTGAATCGTTATCTGCAACAGCGTTTTGCTGAAACATTTGGCGATATGGCACTGCAACAGATACAGGGGCAACAAGCTGCAAAAACCACTCCCGATTCGGGACTACCTGAAAGCGACAACCATACCATCAAATCTGCTGTCACAGCAGCAGATACCGTCAAACCGGCTGAGACGGTATCCAACGTGCCAACTACACCGGATACTACTACCACCGTTGTGCAGCCGCTCGATGCGGTGGCACAACGGCACGATGCCCGTTCGGCTATAGCAACTGCCGCTACTTCTCTCTATGCCAACCGTGAGACAGCGCTTCAAGCCCTGCATCACGCTGTACGCGGCCTGCTATCAATGGTGGGGCTGGAAGGCTGCTTTCACGGACACCAAGCTTTCCCTTACAGCTTCTATCTCGAATACCCTGATTTTCAAAATATCCCGCAGACCAACCCGCAGGCAGTATTTGCCATCGACCACCTACACGAAGAGGCAGGTAACGTATTCGCCTTTTTGTGCCGTGTTTCCGGTCAAGATATGCTGATGGGCAGTGCCTTTATGGAAGCAAAAAATCCTATCCTTACGCTGCCTAAAACCTCAGCTGTGCGAGCAGCCTATCAGGATGCCGACATCTTGGACGAATACAGCACGATGGGTATCGGCGAACGGGTGTACCTACTAGACAGGGTTTTGGAGTGGCAAACTGCTGATACCCCCTATACCGCGCCTGTAGCGGCCATTTTAACAGCTATGCGCGCTGTTCGTGCTTTTGACACGGGAGGCAGCCATGCTTGAAGCAAAAGCCTACCGACTGAGTTTGGATAACCACTGTCCGCTACATGGCCAAATACTAGCATTGCTGATTTCCACACTAGTCCTGCCTAAAAGCAAAGCTGAACAGGCAACCAACGCCGATATCCTGAACGAATATACCGACACCTTTGACCTGTTGGCACACCTACCACCTGAGCAGCTGCATGCGGTGGCCGGGTTGCTGGATGGTGCGGCGGAAATCCATCTATCACCATCCGCATTGGACAAAGCAGTGCATGAAGTGATTGGTAGTCGCAAACGACACCAATACTACATGCAACGCTGTGAATGGCTGATCCGCCACGGCGGCAGCAACCGCATGATCCTGCTGCTGTGCCCGGTGCTCTGTGCTGATGACGTTCGGCAGATGCGCCAGCGGTTGTGCATTCCAGTCAACAAGGGCAGATTACCGGCATTGCCGCTGGAAACACAGTTATCGGTGGCCGCCGACTGGAAGGCAATGGCTGATGAGCCTGATACCTTCCTACGTTATCAGCGCTTATCCGAACTCTATCCAGACTATACGCTTGGTCAGCTGTACAGCACAGTTGCCGCTATTGAAGGAGGCTGCCCGTGAAACCCGCAACCAGCGAACTAGTCGCCACTCTGCCGCCTGAGTTGTTCGGCAGCGGATACCCGTATTTGGACATCCGCAATACCGCCTACTTAGCTGCATTGTGGGAAGAACCAGTTACCTATGTGGTGCAATTCGCCCAAGCTTTAGATTCAGTGACAGCTGGCTATTTCCTTAGCTGCTATATCGAACGTTACCGTCCGGATGAATGGGTTAGTCTGAACGAAGATATTGTTCGACAGGAAACCGGATTGGGAAGAGGACGTTGGTACAAGGTACGCGATACCTTGCTGAATGCTGGCATCCTGACCAACGAGCGTGATATCGGTGTGTCAATGTACCGGTTGAACGGAGATAAACTGGAAAGCCTGCTACGCCAGCATGCAGATTTATCACTGTGCGCTATTGCAGCTGCACCAGTGTCGCTCAACCGCCTACATCTAAAAACGCTGTTGCATCATGACCTATCTTTCAAAGCCTGCCTGCTCCTCGCAGCAGTACAGGCAGATACACCCCACACCGCATTGGCCGATAGACAGGCTTACAGCCCATGGGTGCCGTTACCGGAGCAAGTGGTTACCGAACGTACTTTTCTGAGCCGTACCGAACAGCGGCGAGCCGCTGAAGACTTGCGCAATATCGGTGTATTGGAAACTAAATATGACGGTTTCCCACGTATACGCCACTGCCGTTACAGTTTGCAGCGGCTGGCGGAACTAAGTGACAGCTATATGCAGTCGCTGACAGTGTGAAAGGTGAATGGGTATGAACATCATGCGCCCCGAACAAGAAGATATTACTGCCGCCTTGCAGCTGGCTCGGGCACTCAGCCTGACAGCGCTGGGCTACCATCCCGGCAAGCTCGACCAATACGGCGAACCGGCATGGCTAGACGACGCTGACAAACCCGGCGTGCTGGACGAATTATGCCGCCTGTATCAGGACTGTAATTTGGAATGGCTGTTGGCGGCTTTATCCGTACTGATTTCCCCCTGTCAGGAAATCGTGGATGACGACAGCGACATTTTGAGATTCCACCCGCGTTTGGAGCAAGCTATGCAGGATAGCCGACGCTTGGACTGGCTGATCCGTGCCAGCAGCGTGGCATTTACCGATAAAGAGGTAGACGATGATGGTGAACCTCTGGCGGAGAAACGCTGCGTGTTAAACGAGGCCTATTGGATTTCCGGCTACGAACCGGCAGGCGAAGGCGGCGACGAACGCGAAGCCATAGACGATGCCATGCGACGCAGTAAAAGGTAATACTGTGAAACTGCCCGCCCCTGCCCAATTCAATCGCGATATCATGCGCTGCAAGCAGGCCTTGCAGGGCGGGCGAACTATTGCCGTTTACAAATCTTTAGTTGACGTAACTGGTTCGATTAAAGCAGCGGTGTTCCTGTCGCAACTAATCTATTGGACACGACACGGTGTATCAGTGATAGAACGAGACGGCTGGCTGTTCAAATCCATTGCCCAAATGGAGGAAGAAACCGGTCTGAACAAGCGCGAACAGGGTACCTGCAAACAGAAACTGCTGGAACGCAACTTAATCGAAACGCGCCGCTTTGGCTTCGGTGCCCGGCTAGAAATGCGGGTAAATTTACCAACCTTAGCCGACGCTCTCTGCCGTGCTAACGGCAGTCCTTCTGACTCGGCTATTGATTTGGCTACCTTCCGGCAACCATCCGATCTATTCTTCCTGCGTTATTTCAAAGAACGCATCGCTTACCATCGAGATTTGGTTACCCTGACCGGCTGTGTCCACTCGGCCATCATGCTTTCCTTTATCATGCAACAGAGCGTGGCCAAAGGGGTGGGTTCGGAGGAACGCTGGTTCGTCAGCTTTGATATCCATGCTTGGCAGCGCCATTTATTGTTGCCCTATAAAACCCAATTGACTGCCCGCAATAAGCTGAAGAACATGCAATTCATTATCGAAAAACATTTCTTCGCCTCACGCCGTATTTTTACCCTTCTCAATGGTAGAGCCATCTGGTCAGCACTAAAACAGAGTGTCTGTGACGAGCGAAACACCACGCCCACACTGGCTTCGTCTGAAATGCAATCAGACCTCTATACCGTTGATTATCACAGAAATGACAAAAGGGATAATACAGGAGTGCATTTTCAGGAATATCCCGCCAATGTTGAGTCTACTTCAGTAGTCACAAAACAAGAGAACAGAAATAACAAAAAGGGAAATTAGGAAACTACAAAGAAGAAAATACGGAAGGTACAAAAGGGGAAATTATTATAGATTGTGATTACCCCCAGTTCCCTATCGGGAACAACTACAACATAACCTCCGACCCAAACAGGCAAGCGGTAGGGTTAGCGGCAGATGTAGGGGGAGTGTCTGCTTCGCAAGATGAAAACCTCGCCACCATTTCAACACAAAACCGCTTCGACGGCCTAGTTTACCCACAGAATTTTGGTAGCAGCCTAAAAACTCAAAGCTGCAAATTGTTCGACAAACTTTTATCTGACGCCACCAGCGAAACCTTGCAGGAGATATTGGACGAGATCGCTGGCCAAACCAAACCCGTAACCAGCCCTCTCGGCCTACTGACCGTACTCTGTCGCAAAGCTGCTGCTGGCGAATTACTCTGCATCTTGGCTCCGTTAGTACGTGAGAAACGAGAAAAACAACAAGCTTGGGAGCAATTCAGGTTGGAGCAGGAACAATCACTGCAAAAGCAGGGTACTGCGACAGCAGGTAATACAGCAGGTAATGATGTAAAACGTACCACTAACACGGAAGATTTACGTCGTTCGGTATTGCGTACAGTTGGAATACGATCTACAGAAAATAGCAGTTAGTGCAGGTGATGGGCTTTAATAGCTCGCCGTAAGGATATTTTGTGCGACAAAAGCCTTTTAAGGGTAAGGGGGAACTGGGCCAACGATAATCCAAGCGAACTGGCATTTGTGACCACTGGTCACAAACTAGAATTGGTGGGATGACAACGCCAATAAAGAAGAGGATCTTTCCCAAAGTCCCTGAGGCAGAAATCATGCTTGTATTAAACCAGGCCGCCCGACAGTTGTGACCACTGGTCACAAACCAGTAGCTTAGAGCACAACTCACTTTTCCAAAACTTAGTAACCGGATCCGAAAATATTAATCTTTATTTTGCGGTCACCAACCGCACAACAGATAGGAGTATTCAGCATGTCCCGCAACAAACAGAAGTTGGTTATCAAACCAAAATCCATTCAAGTGGCCCAAACTTTCGATGCTCCCTTCCCAACATCTGAGCAATCGGTATTCTCAAACGGCTACGACTGGTTGCGGGAGCGCTCTCGCTTGGCGGCTACTGCCAATGGAGATGGCGACGGAACCGATGCTGCCGATTTGGCAATATTGGCAGAACACGAATTGTTGCTGAAGCAGTACATCATGCGTTTACGTATTCATTCAGGGCGGGCACGTTCCCGCTCTCCCTCTTCGATTAATTTGGACGATTACGAGGTTTATTTATCTGAAGACCAGGCTTTCGATGACATGGGTAAGCTGAGCGGCAGCGGCGATACCTTCGAGTTGCAGACCAAACATGCAGTGCGAATGTGGGAAGGACAAAATGACCGTAAAAGCCACCGTTGGCCAGGTATTCGCTACGGTATGGCACTATCCGGCGAACTAGTACGTGCAGCCAAACAGGATAATCCATTTGCTCACGCTGAACTTCTGACTTTTGAGCAGGATTTGGCGGCAGTGGCAACTTACCTAGAAGAAGAAACCGGGAAGATGAGGCAGCAGATTGCTGATTACGCGGCCACCGGCATCCATATTGCTGTCATGGCTAATCGTGACCCACTATTGATCAAGATAGATTCCATGCGTGGGTATGGTTTCAGGTTATTGCAACTTTTGATGTCCTACGATATGTTGGTGCGTTTAGCTCTAACGATGGGCAGCAAAGGTTTGACCAGTAACACTGAAAGCAATCGGATTATTTACGAAGGTGGCCGTAGGATACGTTCCTTGCTACAAGGACTGTATACGGCCGCCATGAAAATGCGGCAAATCCAGGGAGTAACGAGACAAACCCTGCTGGACGATCCGAAAATGTCAGCCAAACTGTCTGCTGCCGTGACTGCTAGAGCATTACCGCCATTACCAGAAGCAGTGCTGTTGTATCGTGTATCACCGGCCTATGCGTTTATTGAGCAAGTCATAACCGATGAGGTAGCGTTGGCTGCATTGAAAACTGCCGCATTCGAATTAGGATTAACTGAAGCAGCTGCCAATGTTCCGGCTGTTGATAAATGATAACTTCGAGGCAGTTATGGGCGATTTGTTTTCTGATGGTAAGGATGCAGAGTGTGGCCAATTGAAGGTTAGGGCACCGACGGCTGTAGCAGTGGAAATTGCTTCCATCGAGGGAGAAGTATATCGACTGGTAAGTGAAGCCAAGCAGTTTGTGCAGTCAGCTCGGCGAATGGGTCTGGTGCGCCGCGTGGCCTATCGCGCCACACCGATAAACCATGCCTCTTTGCCGGCATACCCCAACAAAGACTTTCACGTCCCGAGTATTTGTTGGGCGGAATATATCGGTAAACAACGAAAAGACATCACAGATTGGGCAACTATTGCAGCACAATTAGATGCCGCCAATGCCTCATATGACGAAAGGCTGCTGCATATGCGTGTGCACCTAGCCATGAGGCAGTACCATGATGAAGTAAAACGGATGCTGGAGCAGTTGAAATCAGATTATGCTTTTCTGAATGAGTTGGAGTTTATGTCGGCGTCACAAAATATTCCAGTTTCGGTGGTGGTTGGTACAAAGTGAAAGGAACATAAAGATACACAGGACATTGAGGTTCAGATAGAAATAATTGGATTAGGAAAAGATAGATAAAATATTTATTCTAAGTACGTTTTTTGGCAATTATGGGTTTGTGCAGTATAACAGCAATAACAGAGGTTAAGACTTATCATAATTTGGAGTACATCATGGAAGAAAAAGAAAATCTGAATGGATTATTATCTAAAACCTATGAACTAAGAGATGGTTTGAAGAAAGATTATAGATTTGCATTATTAATGGAGATTATATCGATATTGTCACTTATTTTAGGAATTATTAAGTTAAATAGTGATGAATGGGTATTGCCATTTGTTTTAGTGCTTCTTGGATTTAGTTTATTTTTTGGGTATATGGTTGTGAGAGGTTTCAGGTTATTAAGAAAAACAATGGCTGTTATCAGTGCATTAGAATATAAGATAAAATCAGAAGAAAAATGATGAGAATAATTAAACCATAGCCTAACAAACCATCCGATCCGTGGTTGGTTGCTGTTCAGTATGGTTGCTATCAGTTTTAAAAAATGATAGCATTTCAGCATTCCGTATTCCCGCAAAGGAGTCTGTCATGGCCGCCATTACCATCCGCAACCTGTCTGATGAAACTCACCGTGCCCTGAAAGCTCGGGCGGCTTTGTCCGGGCGCAGCACCGAGGCGGAAATCCGTCTGATTCTGGAGCAGGCTGCCCGTCCCGAGCGGCGGGTTAAATTGGGCTCGCTGCTGACCGGTTTGGGCCGGCAGGCCGGCGGGGTGGATTTGGAAACCGTCCGTGATCCTTCCGTCGCACAACCGGTGTCATTCGAATGATTTTAGTCGATACCAACGTCATTTCCGAGACCCTTCGGCAGCAGCCCGATCCTGCCGTTGTGCGCTGGATGGATGCCCAGTCGATCGAAACGCTTTATCTGTCGGCCGTGACGGTGGCCGAACTGCGCTACGGCATTGCCGTACTGCCGGAAGGCAGGAAGCGGCAAGTGCTGCATAACGGGCTGGAGCAGTCGGTACTACCCCTGTTCGAGGGGCGTATCCTGCCTTTTGATGGCGCAGCAGCGATATCGTATGCCGAATTGATGGCTGCTGCCCGCCGTCGGGGCCGGGGGGTATCGGCAGCCGACGGGTATATTGCCGCTACCGCCCATGCCGCCGGTTTGATGGTGGCAACCCGGGATACCTCGCCGTTTGAAGCAGCCGGTTTGGCGGTAATTAACCCTTGGCTGTTTGATGCTGGGTAAATACCCCACTTGACAGACCTGTCATGCCAGACTACACTCCCCTTACCCCCATCTGCAACAAAACGGGTTGATTGCCAATCTGTTATTCACAATTCGGCCGTTTCCCACGTGGAGACAGGCCGTATGTCTATTTCTATCGTTGTCCGAGGTAATCTCGGACAGTCTTTCGAACTCAAAGAAATCAATCGCAGCGACGGCGAAACCAGTACCGTCCTGAACTTTTCTATTGCTTCCAACCGGTTCAAACGGCAAAAAGTTGACGGTCAGGACCGCTATGTAGCGGCCGGGCCGACTGAGTGGCTGGAGTGCGAGTATTGGAACCGCCGCGCGGCGCATCTGCATAGCCTGCTGGTCAAAGGTATGCCGGTGGTGGTGGAAGGCGAGGAGCTGTCCGAAACCTACGAAAAAGACGGACAAACAATCAAGACTCGCAAAATCCGCGTGGAAAACATATACCTCAATCTCAATTCCGAACGAATCGCATCCATTACCCTGAATCCGTCACGTACATCGGATCAGGCTGCAGCTGCGGACGATAATAACAACCCCCTCTGACCCATTCTGCGGCAGCCTGCAGAATGCGGCTGCCGCTTAGCGAGATGCATACAGCGGTATGAATATTTTCCAATCAAATGAACAGCGCGATGTCGGCTGGCAATATGTATCTTTGACTGCCGGCAATGATGACGACGGCATTTTCTATTGTGAAGCGGACAATGCCATCGGTTCAGCTTGCATGTTTCCCCCTCTAGCCGGCTGGGATGATAAAACCCCGGACGCAGCATCGGTGCTATTGAATGAGCCTTATCCTGGCGGCACCATCATGCAATTCATCCATTTTGGTTCGCCCTATATCCGTCCAGTTACCGAAGCTTATACTCAGGCACGTTTGGGCATATCTGGTGACTCGGCGGTACAAACCGCCCAGTACGGAGTACACGAGCGTGCTGCCTTTATCGAACGTGGCAGCCGCCATCGGTTGGTGCCCACCACGGAAACACGTATTTTGGGAAGTTACTGCCTGTGGACTTTCAAAATTCCACTTAAAACGCAGAATCCGTTTTCAGGTAGTCCGAAAGAAACGGATGCCTTCCGCAAGGAGTGTGATGAGTTTTTGAAGTTGCGCAACCGCGTGCTATCGCAGCTGGCTGTGATGGGTATCGAGGTAAACGTATTATCTACCCCGGCACTGATGGGTGTGTTGCGCCGCTATTTCTCGGTGTATGAAGATTGGGATACCGGTGTGGAAGAGGAAACACCTTTGAACGAACAGTTGTTCCCAGTCGGTTCTCGCATGAACTGGGACAACCGCCGTCACGACTTACTTCATTGCTCTGGTTTTTCTTATTCGCATGAACGGCAATATATCGGTCTGCTGGCTATCGACCGCTATCCAGGCTCGGAGAAGCCTTTCCACTTTTCACGCATGATTGAACTGTTAGGCAATCCGCCAGGGAAAGGACCACAGATTGGTATGCCCTATGCGTTGTGCACTACCATCCATTTTCCGGAACAGCAGACCAAGGCAGCCAAAGTGCGTGCCATGCAGGGTCAAGTGGAGAAATCCGCCAACCAGCTGATGCTGAAATGGTCGCCGAAACTAAAGAAAAAACGCGAAGGCTATCAGCAGCTGGCTCAGTTGATGGTCGAGGGTGGAAACCTAGTGGAAGTCAGCACCAGTCTTTGCTTATTCAATGCGTCAGCCAACGCCATTCGCGGTGCTCAATCCACCTTATCCTCCTATTACAAACGGCTTGGTTTCGTGATGCGGCCGGAGCGCTATATGCCGGAAGTATCTTTCTTCAACCAGCTGCCGCTGAACGCTTCTCCAGAATCCATTAAGAATACCCACCGTTTTAAAACCATGGGCGGCAGCCATGCGGCCCACTTGTTGCCGGTTACCGACGAATGGCAGGGTTTCGGCAACGAGATGCTGCTGACCACCCGCATCGGCCGCCCGTTCCGCTACGCCCTGTTTGACCCGCGCAACCTCAACTACAACTGGGTTTGGACCGGCGGCTCCGGCACCGGTAAAACCTTTGCCGTGCAGCGCCTAATCCAAGACCAGCTGTCAATGGGCACTAAAATTTGGACGCTGGATACCGGTTCATCCTATTTAGCGGCCGCTCAGGCAGCCGGTGCACAAATCATCGACTTCGATTTCCATTCGGAAGTCAGCCTGAACCCGTTTACCAAAATTTCCGACATAGATCGCGAAATCGAACTGATCCTGCCGATTATCGGCAAGATGGCCAAACCGCTGGAAGGTTTGGACGACACCCAGCGCGCGCTGGCCGAGGAAGCGGTCAAGTCGGTGTATGCCAACAAAGGCAACCAGGCCGAGATTACCGACGTGATCCAGTTTTTGAACAACCAGACCGGCCGCATGGCCGACCAGCAGCACCAGTTGGCGATGCTGCTGTCGCCCTTCGGTTCGACCGGCTCGATGGGGCGCTGGTTCCGGGGCGAAAACAATTTCCGCACCGAGGCCGACTGGACCGTCATCGAACTATCCGGCCTGACCACCAACAAGCACCTGTGCGACGTGGTGCTGATGATGCTGTCCACCACCATCGCCCAGGAAATGTTTACCAGCCGCGACGGCCGCCGCCGCATGCTGGTGGTGGAGGAAGGCGGCGACCGGGTGACCGACGAGCCGTTTGCCAAATTCATCGCCCAGCTGAACTCGAAAGTGCGCAAGGAAGACGGCTCGGTCGGCGTGGTGGTGCAGACCTTCGCCCAGATTTACAGCACGCCGCACGGCTCGGCCATCATGGCCTCGGCGCACACCAAATTCCATATGCAGCAGACGCCGGAGGCGATTGCCGAAGCGGTAACGAAAAAATGGATCCAGGTGGATGCCTACACCGAACAGTTGATGCGCGAAGTACAGACGGCCAAAGGTCAGTACAGCGAAATCCTGGTGCGCAGCGGCAGCAGTGCCGGCATCGCCCGCCTGATCGAAACCCCGTTCAACCGCGTGCTGTTCAATACCGAAGGTGATCTGTTTAAAGAGTTGCAACGACGCGTGCGCGGTGGTGAACAAATCACTCATTTGGTCGAAGCCGAAGCCAATAGGCTGTACGGCGACGGCACTTCCTAAAGGTCATAAAAGGACGAATCATGACAGAACAACATCCCCAGGCCGACAGCCCGGTCGCTTCCACACACGCCCCTGCCATCAAAACAGAGGAGGCTTCTCCGTCGCGCCAAACCGGCGGCAATGGCAATACCCTACTGACTGTGTTGGTGGTGCTCGCAGTACTACTGGGCGGCTACAGCTTTTACCGCACCATTTTCCCCAGTCACGCTGCCGGCGGCATCGCCGTAGTCGACTCAGACCGCCTGGCTGCCGCCTACCTGCAGGAGGCATTGGCCAATATCCAATCTGACAGCCCGGAACAGGCACAGCAGAAACTGGCGGCACAGCTGGCCGGTATCCAAACCAAATTAGATGAATTGGCCGCTGACGGTCGGATTGTGGTTCGTAAATCGGCAGTGTTGACCTATCCACCGGAAGCCGACATGACTGAACAGGTGGCGGCTGAGTTAGGTATCAAACTGTCGCCCATACCTGCATCTGCCACCACACCTGCACCCGCACCGACACTTTCTTCTCCTGCCATTACCCCTGTCGGGCATGATGCTCTACCCGCAGCAGCTTCTGAAGGACGGCTGGGTAGCCAATTGGATTAAGGTGGCAGCGTATGCCGAAACAGGCTTTACCGCCACTCAAAATTCGTTTACTGGTTTCTGCTATTGGCATAGCAGTTTTTACTGCTGCTTGGGCGGCACGCCCATTATTGCAGCAACGTGGTGCTTTGTTATTTGAAGCCAAAGTGCAGGGCTGTCTACCTTGGCAACTGTACTGGTATGACAAACAACAGGAAAGACGACCTCTGCAGCGTGGTGACATCATCCTGTTTCCGGCACGCGGTATGGCACCGGTGATCGCCGACGGCCAGCCGATCGGCAAGATGGTGGCCGGACTGCCCGGCGACGAAGTGCGCATTGCTGGCGGCAATGTCTACATCAACGGTCGGCTGATTGCCGATGTACGCTACGGTGCGGCCAAACTGGGCAAACCGCCAACCTTTTGGGACAAGACTTACAGATTGGATCGAGATGAAGTTTTCGTATTCGGCTCCGAACAGCATTCTTGGGACTCGCGCTATTGGGGGCCTTATCCGCTCTCTATGGTGCGCGGCCGTCTGGTGCCTGTATTCTAGCCATGCCGCAGCTGGAGAAGGCAGTCTGCAAAATCTGTTAGAGGCGCAGCACCGGCGTGCGGCACAGTTTTCAGGCAGCCTGAACGGTCTGCCACTGCGCCCCAATGAGATGCTGATGCCATCTGGACAGAACCCTGCCATGCGGCAGCTGGCTGAGGTAAAGACTGTGGTATTCGTTTCCCGCGCTATGCCGGAAACGGATTTGTTGAAGCTGCTGACGCAAGGGGCAGGTCGTAAAGATACGGTTTTTCTATACCGGGGCTGGGGTAGCGGCGGGGCAGACAAAGCTTTCGATTATGCCGAACACCTAGTGCGCAGACTGCCTGAAGCGGCCCGGCGCAATCCGCCCAATATCATGATCATGCCACAGGCATTCCGACAATACCGCATCGGATACGTTCCTGCCATGCTGCACTTGGATGGTGGCAAATGGTATCTGGTGCAGGGTGTACCTGATTTAGCTACTGCCATACGGGCGGTAGAAAGAAAAGAATTCAACCGTCGGCTCGGTCGGCAATGGCGCGTGACTGAGCCGGATCAAGCCGAAGTGATGCGCTCGGCTGCCGCCCGCTTTAATTGGCGATCGCACGCCCGCCAAACCTCGCAGGCACTCAACCGGCAAATGGCAGGCACAATGGATTTACCAACAGCTACCACCATCAGTAACCGTCTGTTTACCCCCTATGTGGCCGCCGACCATGAGATCCGCCATCCTTCTACTGGGGCAGTAGTCTACCCGAAAGGCACACGGTTCAACGTACTGGCGCTAGACCCGGCCGGTCACCGCTCCATATTGGTTATAGATGGCCGTGATGCTCGTCAAGTACGTTATGCACAACGGATTATGCGCGAGCGGCCGCAAACCATCCTGTTTTATACCCGCCTGGGTGGCCTGGCCGATGCCGGCCTGCCAGCTTCGCCGTTGACTCCCCCTCTAGCCGGTCGACTTAACCTTCGTACTGTGCCGACCTACATGCAGCAACAAGGAACCGCTTGGCGGATGGTTTCTGTTCCGCCGTTTGATTAATTGAGGCCACATCATGCAGATCAGATACTTTGTTATAAGCCTGGCTGCCGTACTGTTGGGATTTTCAGGTAGCCTGAACGCCACCGGAACAACCGGATCAAGTGGAGGCACCCCCCAAAACAGTGGCAGTACCCAAAGCGACGATTCAGATAGCGGCAGCTGTTCGAATGCCGGTTATAACGCTTTGATGAATTTCAACTATGATTCAGGTTTCCCTTTGCGGATTATGGGCAATACCACCGTGGCTGGCAGCGATGTGCCACATCCCCCCGGCGCAACCAACCAGTCTACCTGCAAATGCGGGCAGGAACCTTATGCGGTGTACGGCTACACACGCGGTATGTGGCTGCCAACCCGTTTTGTTGAGGTGGTACGCCGCGCCGACTGCTCGCCGGTGTACGGCGCATCAGTCAAACCTATGCTGAGCCAAATGGCACGATTATCCGGCACGCTGAAACCGGTTACGTTACAAACGGCCGGCGAAGGATCGGCAGGCCGTTACGACACCTCATTCCGCCATTTCCACAGTTGGGAGTTCCCATTTAACCCCTATAACTGGAGTCCGCGCTGCTTCCATAAAGGCGGCAATTTGGAAACCTCAATCACACAACCCACTTGGTCGGCTAAAGATCCGGTATTTATGAACCTGTTGTATCCGGAATGGATGGCTATCGGCAACGTGGTCAACAACCCGCTGTTCGACATACCGGCACATACTGCTTCCTGCGTAGCCAATACCACCGGTATCGGCTGGGGGCCGGCCGATGATGCTGCCTACTGGCTGGGTGGTTGTATGGGCAACAATTTGCCGGCAGCCGGCTCGATGTCAGCTGAGAAGAACAGCATCATTGGCACGTCCACCATCCTCAATCGCTCACTCCTGTTGTCCAACCGCACTGGAGGTTTCGCCTCGGTATCCACCGTAGGGGATAAAGCATTGTGCACCCCGGTGCCCGTGCCGTTTCCATCCAAATCCGAATTCAAAGCTACCATGCTGTTCCCTTACCCTGAAGCACAGTCAGCCAACAGCAGTGCCGCAGGCAGTGGCATTGACAACGGTACGCTGTTTGGCCAGCTGAGCGGAGAAGTGGCCAATTTCTTCAATCTAAATAGTAAAGGTGCGCACCGACTCGGTGCCAGTGATTTTTCCTGGGCCATTGGGCGTAGCGATCAGGCTTTAAACAATAACGACTCCGATGCGGTTTACCTGCTGTGGCGCTGGGTGGACTGCTGTGAGTTCAATTAGGAGCAAACAGATGTCCACTAAGTACAGGATGGCAGTTACGGCGGCGATATTGTGCTGCCTGCCCTCCCTATCGTTCGGTACGCCGGCAACCAACCCCAACCAAGTATTCGGCAACAGGGGTTTGGCTGGACAGGCCAATACCAATACTGCCCCCCGTACCCAAGCGGCCCGGCCGGAAAGCCGGCAGCGGATGTGGCAGCGTGATCAGGAGTTCGCTCTTAGCATGTACCGTCGGGTCATCGGCGGCGACAGTGCGGCTGCAACCGATCTGAAAAATGCTGCTAACCAAGGTAACCGCTGGGCAGCATTGCAGTACGGCTACCTAGCACACACCGGCAAACTGCCTGGACTGGGTGGCCGTCCTGACTATGCCACTGCCGCTCGTGCCTACAATCTGGCCTCCAAGCGTATGGATGGCGGACGGCTGGCAGATATTAACGGTAATTATGCAGCCGCCTATAACATGGGGTTGATGTACTACTACGGTCAGGGCGTACCTGCCAACGGTGCGGAAGCATTGCGCTGGTTTCGAGCAGCTGAAAGTGCCTATAAAACTGGTGGCCAACACAAGGCTTTTTGGCCAGCTACTGTCTATATTGCGCAGATCTTGGAGCGGGGCTACGGCGTAGCAAAAAATGAACGTGAGGCATTGGAGTATTGGGAACGTTCAGCACGAGCCAACGAAGCTGAGGGGCTGTACGGCTACGGCATGGCTATCTTGAATGGTCGTGGCGGCGTTCAAAACCCCTACCGCGCTTATCCGTTGCTGGTACAGGCCGCCGACCGCTGGCATGTTGGTGCCATGTTGGCGCTGGCCGACTACCAGGGCAGGGGCGACCGGCTGCGTGAGGCTAACCCGGTGGATGCCGCCAAATGGCTGATGATTGCTGCCGTAGCTGACCGCCGGCATAACCGTCGAGCAGAACGGGCATTGGCAGCACTGCCGTCGCCAAAGCAGCAACAGGTACGTTCACAAGTGCGCAGCTGGCTTGGTACGCACGGTACTGTTCCTAAGGTTTTTGATTGGAGACAGCCGATTAATGACACCATTCCGCAACGTTAAATAGGGAAGGCAATGCGATACCGACTTAAAAATATCCTGATTGCTGTTACGGTGGCCACCTTGGTGACTGTGCCGAGCGTTTATGCTGACAATGCTTATCGGCGCGCCGCGCCACGCGGCTGGCTGTGGTATGAAGAAACACCGGCGCAGCCTAAACCGGTACCTCGACGGCCTCCTGCTCCGCAGCCAGCCGCTCCAGCGAGAGCCGCGCAGCCAGAGTCTACCGGCCCTGAGCCGTTTTCGGCTGCTTGGGTGCGACAGCAACTACCAATTTTGCTGGATCGCGCCATGACCAACCCGACCGAAGAAAATGTGCGTGCCTATAAATATATGGAGCGAGTGGCATTGGATATGTCCACCAACTACGCCAATATGAGCGAACAGGTGGTGCGCACCGATCCGATGTTGGACGAGTCGGTAAGGTTTCCGATTTCATCAATGGCCAGAGCGCAGGCCTTGTCGCAGATCAGCCGTGCCCGTGAAGGCATTATCCGCGATCTGAGAAGTAAAGCCGGCCTATGGCTGTTCTTCGATTCACAATGCCACTTTTGCCACAGCCAGTTTGCGGTTACCCGGATGTTGTCGCAGAAATACGGCCTACCGGTGCGCTATATCAGTACCGACGGCGGTGTGATCCAAGGTATGCCTGCCACACAGCTGTTATATGACCGTGGTGCGTCTCGCGCCCGTTCTTTGGGTATCAAACTGACCCCAGCCGTAGTCTTGGTTGCTCCTCCGGACAAAATGGCGATTGTGGCACACGGCGCGATGTCTCAAGCCGAGTTAGAAGAAAAAATCGTATTGGCGGCCATCGATATGCAGATTGCCAATCCCGAGTTGAGTAACATCGCCAAACTGCAAGACAGGGGTATCCTGACACCGGGTGACATGGCTGATGTACGGCGGCGGATACGTAACCCGAACAACACCGATGAACTGGTTAAGATGTTGAATGAAATGATACAGCGCAGAATGTAACGGGAGGAAATCATGAAAAATTATTTGGGTACTAGAAAATACGTCATACCGACCATGCTGGCCTTATCACTATGGCTTGGTACAAGTGTTACAGCACAAGCTGACGTTTCTGGTGGCATGGATGCTATGTGGAACCAAACAGCTCCCTCCGTGGGTGCAGTCAACGATAATTACGGCGGCACTTTGGGGGGGCTATCGGTCCGCACACCGGTACGCAGTTTCAATGTAATGGCCTTTGATCCGCCGCGCTTCGGAGCGGGTTGCGGCGGCATTGATGCCTATTTCGGCAGTTTTTCCATGATCTCGGAAAAAAACATGCAAAACTTAGTTCGTGCCATTGTGGCTAACGGTACAGGTTATGCCATCAAGATTGCCCTAGATAACCTCTGCCCACCTTGTCAGAACATCATGTCCGGCCTGCAAGATTGGACCACCAAAATCAACAGCCAAGCCAAAAATACCTGCCAACTCGGTACCATGGGAATCGACTACCTACGTGGTAACCGTAAACCGCCAATGGTTTGGAGCAGGTCAATATCCAAACCCCCAGCGCCGCCGGCGTATCGGTCAACCAATACCGCCGTTTCGATGTGGACGGGCGCGGCGTCATCCTCAACAACAGCCACCGCAACATCCAAACCCGGCAGGCCGGCTGGATTCAGGGCAACCCCTTTCTCGCCCGCGGCGAAGCCCGCATCATCGTCAACCAAGTCAACAGCGCCGATCCCTCGCTGTTAAACGGCTATGTTGAAATCGCCGGCCGCCGCGCCGAGATGGTACTGGCCAACCCTGCCGGCATCCAAATCAACGGCGGCGGCTTCATCAACTCCGCCGGCGTCACCCTCACCACCGGCCGCCCCATTATCCACAACGGCGTGTTCGAGCAGATCCAAGTGCGCGGTGGCAGCATCGGCATCACCGGCCAAGGCCTCGACGCCCGCGATACCGACTACACCCGCATCCTCAGCCAAGCCGCCCACATCCAAGCCGGCATCTGGGGGCAGAATCTGCACGTGGTGGCCGGGCAGAACGACATCGCCGCCGACGGACACATTTCAGGTAGCCCCAATACTGCCCCGGCCAACCCGGTTTCTCCCGCCGTCGCCATCGACACCGGTGCTCTGGGCGGCATGTATGCCGGCAAAATCACCCTGATCAGCACCGACCGCGGCAGCAGCATCCAAAACGCCGGGCAGTTGTTCGCCCAAGCCGGCGGCGTCAGCCTCAACGCCGACGGCATTATTCGCAACAGCGGCAGCATCGTCGCCGCCGTGCCGAATCACAACGGCACAGCCGATACGGCCGCCGTCAGCGTGCGCAGCAGCGAGAAACTGGACAACAGCGGCACCCTGTCCGCGCAAGGCCAGACCGGTATCCACACGCCCGAGCTGTACAACAGCGGCAGCATCCTCTCCGCCCACACCGCCAAGCTGCACACCGGCCAAACCCTAGCCAACAGCGGCCGTATCCAAGCCGCCCGGCTCGACATCGACAGCCCGCAGCTAACCAATCACGGCAAAATCCAACAAACCGGATTACAAGGCTTGGCCATCCACAGCCGGCAGGCCGACAACCGAAACCACGGCCTGATCGGCTATACCCCCCAAGACAACAGCGCCAACCCCGGCGGCAGCAACCCCGCCAACCCCGCCCATCCGACCCAGCCTGCCAATCCCACCACGCCCACCAACCCAAGCCATCCCGGTACTGCTGCCGACAGCGGCAGCGTTGCCCAGTCCCAAACTGCCCCCGTTGTTCTGCCCGATGGCCGGATACAGACCGACCGCCTGCTCAACGACGGCGGGCAGATCACCGCCAACGGCGCCGCCGACCTCACCGTTACCCAACAGCTGGACAACCAAGCCGAACTCGCCCTCAACTGCCTGCAGGCCGGCGGACAGAAGCTCAACAACCAACACGGCCAAATCCGCGCCCAACAAGCCGAACTCACCGCCGATCAAACCGACAACCGCCACGGCAGCATCGATGCCGGACGCCTCAGCATCCGCTCCCCCGAACTGGATAACCGCAGCGGCCGCATCCGCAGCAACCACAGCACCGAACTGCAGATTTCAGGTAGCCTCGACAACCGCAGCGGCCAAATCAGCTCCGCCCAAAACGTCTCCATTCACGACAACGGCCAAAACAGCCTGCGCATCGACAACAGCCAAGGCAGTATTCTGGCCGGCAACGACGCCGCCATCCAAGCCAAAGACCTCGCCGGCAGCGGCACCCTGGCCGCCGGGCGCGATATCGCCATCCGCCAGCAGGACAACCTGACCAGCAGCAACGACATCGAAGCCGGCCGCCACCTCAGCCTCACCACCGCCGGCCGCCTCAGCAACCGCCACCGGCTGCTCGGCGCAGAAAGCGTGCAGCTGCAGGCCGCCGACATCGACAACACCGCTGCCGGCAGCATCCTTGCCGGCAACAGCGTCCGCCTCAACGCCGACACCCTCGCCAACCGCGGCCTGATCAACAGCAACGGCCAAACCCACCTCAGCGCCCAGCAGCGCCTCGACAACATCGGCAGCGGCCGCATCTACGGCAACCATGTCGCCCTTGCCACCGCCGAACTGCACAACCGCGAAGAAACCAGCGCCAATCCAATGGTGAAAAATGGCCTGATTAATGGAGGAGCTTCATCAGGATTTTCTGCATTGTCACAATATATAACAACTGGGAGTGTTAATCCGAAAGAAGTCCTGTTTGATGGGACAACTGGTTTCGTCGCCGGTACATCATCTACCAAAGCTTCAATGATTTTTAATAACCCTTATCTTAGGTTTTCCACCAGTAGTGTGACAGAAATTGGTATTTATAGTGGTTCGGCAGCCTTAAAGAATTATGCACAGGGTAAGCCAATTAACAGAAGGAATGTTTTAGGGGCTGCTTATGCAGCAAATGTCGGTGCTGGCTCCACAGAAGTAACTAAGAACCTGATTGATATGCTACCAAGAAATAATCGTTATTTTAATACTTTACATACTACAAAAGATTTATTATCACCATTTGTAGGAGGTGGTGTGTCTACTTTGTTTAATATGTACTATAATAATACATCTGATAAAGTAAATTATAGAAATACAAGAGGTGGAAAAAATGAAAAGTAAGATAATGTATATTATATATAATTTTATATTTAATTTCATATGTGTATACACGGTTATGTTTTTTATAATGATAGTTGCTTCATTAGTAGGATCTTTTACGTTTTTAGTTCCTGAGTATTCTTATAATTTCATAAAAGCTTTCCATGCGATTAGATTTTGGGAAACTCTAAAATTTTCAGCCATAGGCATAATACCAGGAGTGGTTATTTTGACTTTGTATATGCCGACTACTGATAATAAGCAAGAAAAGTAAATCAAGAACAGTGGCTAATTCAATAGTGAAAACGGTCTAATGACAGGCCACTTTACCAGACTCCAATAGGCGTATTTATATCGAATACGACCGTACCAGCTCGAACCGTGGAGCCGGACATGCATCAAGGTTGTTAAGCAATGATCCAGATGCTATTGTAATTTTAAAAACCGCGGACTAAGTTATGAATATAAACAAAGATATTTTTCTTGCAAAAGACGGCCACCCAAGCCTAAAACAGTTTTATTTTATTGGAGCGCCATTTGAAAAAGCATTAGAGTTTTATTTGAAAAGACGTATAGATTTAAGCGATTTTTATCAGAACTTAAGACCAAAGTTATCGTATTTTAATGAGGAATATTCCCTTAGTCAGAAATTAGATTTATTGAGCCCACTTGAGATTACTGGATCCTCTAAATATTTACTATTAGAAACTAAGTCTAATTGGTCATTGCTAATAGGTAACGATAGGGAAGGTACAGACTTTTCCTGTGTAGAATACGAAGCAATGTTATGGAAAGTGAAAGCCTTAACTATATATTTGAAACCGTATTTTAAGAAAGATGAATTTGGTATAGTTACATTTTGCTTGTATGACGGAAGTAAGCCGATTTCTCGTCACGAGTGCGAAGTTAGAATCATACAACTTTATAAAGAAACTAGCCGCATTGAATTTTCCGAATATGGTACGCCATTGCCTTTTGAGCAAACAGAAAAATACAACGAAAGATTGAAAAAAAACCGGCTTACGGTAGAAATGGTAGAGGAATACTGCAAACATCTAGGTATTGCATTGTTCGATTTGGACTTCTATCAATCTAAAGCCGCCTTGATTGAAATATTGAGGAATAAATAGTTTATTATTTATAGATATTGATGTTTATTTTTCTGTTTCATACAACTATTGATATGGTGAGTACAGTATAGAAATAGAAGAGGCTACCTGAAAGATTTTCAGGTAGCCTCCCTTTCTTTCCCCCCCTCCCTCTACCACCTCCTCCCCTCCCCAATTACCCCTGTCTCCCGCAACCACGCCATCTGCCTCGCCTTCACCGGGTCTTTCGCTCATACCTTTCTCTTTCTCCCCCTCCCGTCTTTAATCGGAATCTGCCCCGTCGTCAGGCAGCGTAGTCTTTTGGCGTAGTGCTGTTTCGCCGTCAGATGGTCGGGTTGCTCTTTGGCCAAGTAATAGGCCGACTGCCTCAGCTTCCAGATCATCTCGGCATCCCGGTGGTCGATTACCTCACCGGCACCTGCTACATCAGCTCGGTTAGCGACGGCATCCTCAACATTGGCGGGCGCACCACCACCACCCAAGAAATCGGCATCCACAGCGACGCCGCCACCGCCCATCAGCAAGCCCAGGCACTGCCCGATCTTGAAGCCGTATTGCAGCGGCAGCAGATCGTCTCCAAAGCCACCGCCGACATCGGCAGCGGCGTGCAAACATTCAGAAGCAGAATGGTCGCAGATGCCGCCAAAGAGCGGCAGGAGCACCGCAAACGCTACGAAGCCGACCTACAAGCCCAAAATGACGACAGCTAAGAAGCCTATCTCCAGCTAAACGAAAGCGGTAAGCAGCAGTATCTGCGGCAGAACGACCCCGACTATTATGCTGCCGACCAGCAAGCCGTTGACTGGGGTATCGGCGGCCGCAAGTCCCGGGCACTCAATGCCGCCACCACCCTGATTACCGGCGCGCTCGGCGGACAGGGCGATCTTCAGATATCGGCAACCGGTACGGCCACGGCAGCAATCGCGATCCCGCCGCCCAAGCCATCGCCCACTTCGTGCTGGGCGCCGCCTTGGCCTATGCCAACCACAGCGATCCCCTGCTGGGCGGCGGCAGTGCCGTTGCCGCCGAGAAGAGCGCCCAATGGATGGCAGAACAGTATAACGACGGCGTCAGCTACAACGATCCCGTTACCGGGCAGTTTGATCCCAACAGGCTACCTGAAAACATCAAAGAAGAGATTCGCAGCATTGGCAGCGCCGTAGCTCCCGTGGTGGGTGCGAGCGGAGGAAACGGGTCGTCGTTCAATGCGCAGGTGGCCGGGGTGATTGGGCAGAATGCGGTGGAGAATAATTCACTGCTCGGTGATGATATTCAAAAGTATATTGCCGAAAGAGCTCAAAGAGCCGCACAAGCTGCACGTGAACGATGGCCTAATAAGCCGGCAATCAGCGGCTTCTTTTTAGGGCTTGGGAATGCACTTAATGGAGCCGTCGGGCTTGGTGATGCCTCACTTGAAACTTTAGCAGTAGTTATTCATTGCACGGCTCGTTCGAGTTATTGCCAGACAGGCATGGCTAACAACCAAGCTAAAGGTCAAGCCCTGTTAGATATGGCAGACCGGGTGAGAGACGGCAGATTAAGAGCCTCCTTACGGCAATGGGGACACGATTTGCAGTACGGCACACCAGAGCAACAGCGCCGAGCAATCGAACAATTGGCAGAAGCATCCACAACATTAGGGCTTGGTGCCGCTTTCGGTCCTAAAGGAGGAGGTTCTGGTGCTAAGGCTGCCGCAGGCCGAACGGCAACAACGGCAGTAAGAACAGCAGCTAGCGAAACTGAAGCAGCAGCGGGTATTGCTAGTAGAAGGGCTATACTTGGGAGAACTGCTGTCGGGGAGCAGAAATTTGCTGCCAGTGGCTCTACTATGGTGTCTAGAAATGCTGCCCGAGGGGCAGAGAGAGCAGCCATTAACCAAAGCAAGACTGCGGCTGCCAATGGCGGTAGCCGTATGCCGGCACATAGTCCTGCATGATTTCCAAGTCCACCCATATCGGTAGCACCTTGGCATAGTTGGCAAACAGGATGTCGAGAAACGAATTGATGGTGGTGAGATGGTCGCGGTTGAAGCAGTAGGGCTGGGTGAAGAAGCAATTATTGGCAGTATTGGGTTGCCTGGCAGACAACAATGCACCTGCAGACCAAGCACCTGAAAAACATTTGCAACCTCTTGCCATAACAGAATAGTTGGAGTAATCTTCACACACCGTGTAGAGTTTATTTACGGTATTCTCAAAAATTTCAATCTGCTTGTTCCTTGGGGGCAAGTGTCAATTTGAACTTACAGAAACTTCGTTTTAACTTCGTTGAAGCTGTGCTTTCAGGTAGCCTGCTGTTCTGCATCGTCATTTAATAATCGCAACATCTTCTTTATACAGCAAATAACAAGGTTTTTCCCCACGATGGATTATGATGCCCTACGGGCTGCCTCTCCTGTATCTAAGAATACTCAATTTCGCCATAACAGATTATAAAGCAAAGTATTTCAGCTATTGCCACACCAGCCTCTAAGGCTACCTGAAACCTCTCTGCCACATCCTACTACCATCACCCCGCCACACCCTACCTCAAACGGCATATTTCGCGTATCATTAGCCAGTCTTAATTTTCATTATGATGGGTTAAAACCGGCAAAGAGAAACGCGACCAACTGCGTTGCTCAGATTGCAATCCGCCATACCAACCCAAGAAGCTCAAGAGGAGCCCCAGCATGAGCCTGCCGACCCCCGTTTTGCGCCTGCAAGACAGTGCCCGCCAACAGAATTTTGCAGAAGATTTCCTCCCCTTCCTTGCCAGCTATTATCGCCAGGCCGACTTTGCCGACCTGGCCTGCTATAGCGACACCGAACTCTTATCTGCCGCCGATTCGCACCGCAAGCTCGCTCAAGAGCCCCGTGCCGCGGGCAAAGCAGTGGTACGCGTTTCGCCCACCGGCGACACCGTGCAGCACACGCTGGTGGAAATTGTGGCCGACCACCTCCCCTTCTTGCTTGATTCCCTATTGATGCTGCTCAACCGTGAGCAGCGTGCGCCTTTGGCCGTGCTGCACAGCACATGGCAGGTAAAACGCAATGCAGACGGCAAAGCTGCCACTCTCGACGAAGCCGCCAAAGAAGGCAGCGCGCAGGAAACATTGGTGGCTGTATATCTGGAAGGCGGCGAGGCCGCACAAGACCAAAAACTGGCCGAGCAAATCCGCAACCTCTTAGCCGAACTGGGTACAGTGGTAGAGAGCGAACACAAACTGCGCGGTCAACTCTTGCTGGTTAACCAGATGATTCTGAACGAAGGCCGTAGCCAAGATGCGGAAATCGTCTCCTTCCTCAGCTGGCTGGCCGACCGTCATTTCCTCCTGATGGGCTTCTGCGAATACGATTTGGTCAACCATTCCGGCAGCCCGCGCCTGCAGGCTAAAGCCAATACGGCGCAAGGCATTCTCGCCGGTAACAGCAATCTGATTGCCGATGATTTTGCCGCCCTTTCCGATGCCGACAAGAAACAATGGCTGCGCCACAACCGCCTGCTACTCAACAAATCACAGCAGCGCAGCCGCATCCACCGCCCGGCCTATCTCAACCAAGTCAGCATCCACAAACTCAACGCCAACGGCCAAGTTATCGGCCAATGGTGCTTCATCGGTCTCTACACCGCCACCGCCTACACCGACAGCATTTGGAGCATCCCCGTACTGCGCGGCAAAGCCGAATATGTACTGAAACACTTTGATTTTGCCGATGGCAGCCATCAAGAACACAATCTGCGCCACCTGCTGCAAACCTACCCGCGCGACGAGCTGTTTGAATCCAGCAACGAAGAACTAGCCGAAGCCGCTGACGGCCTGCTTGCACTGGGCCATCGCCCGCGCGTGCGCCTGTTTGCCCGCAGCGATGTATTCAAACGCTACGTTTCCGTGCTGTGCTATCTGCCCAAAGAACAATTCGGCAGCCAACTGTGCCAACGCATTGCAGGCTACCTGAAAACCACTCTGGCCGCCGAAAGCTGCGAATACGCCGTGCAACTGACCGACGACAATCCGCTCGCCTGCGTCCAATTCCTGTGCCGCACCAATGCCGGCAAACTGCCTGCCTTTACCCGCAACGAGCTGGAACAACATGTTGCCAGCCTGGCGGCCAATGCCGGAACCGATAATGCTGCAGAAGCCGCTTCGCAGGCTGCCGTGCCGCAAGCCCAAGCCGAGCAGAAAAAGCAGCCCGCAGCCAAACCCAAAGCCAAGGCCAAAGCTGCCTCTGCCGCCCACGAAGACGACACCGCCTTCTCTGCCGCCTACCGCGAAGCCTTCGGCCCCGATCAGGCCATTACCGATCTCAAACACGCCGAACTTCTCAACGATGACCGTGTGCTGGTTACCGTCTTCACCGAGCAGGAAAACCCGGCCGCGCCCTACGCGCTGCGCCTCTACACCCCGCAAATCAGCCCGCCTTTGTCGCAAACTCTGCCCATCATCGGCAACATGGGGTTCGATGTGCATACTGCCGTACCCTATACCCTGCACACCGAGAACAGCGCTGTCGGCCTGAACCACTTCTCTCTCAAGCCCAATGTGGCTGTCCACGCTCAAACCGATGGCTGCGATGCCTTGGGCAGCGAACTGCCCGCGCTGTTTGCCGAAGTATGGGCAGGCCGTGTGGAAAACGACCGCTTCAACGCCTTGGTACTCTCCGCCGGTATCACCTGGCGCAACAGCGTGCTGCTGCGCGCCATCGCCAAATACCTGAAACAGGCTACCCTGCCGTTCTCGCAAGAACGCATCGAGCAAACCCTCATTCGCCATGGCGCCATCGCCGACAAACTGGTGGAACTGTTTGCTGCCCGCCTGCATCCTGAAGAAGCCGACGATAACCGTGCCCTGATGATCAACAGCGAGCTCACCGGCCTCTTAGCCGACGTACCCTCGTTGGATGAAGAGCGCATCATCAACGCCTTCCGTTCCGTGATTTTGGCGGTGTGCCGCACCAACTTCTGGCAAACCGACAAAGAAGGCGGCCTGAAATCCGAAATCAGCCTGAAAATCAAATCTAAAGACATCCCCTTCCTGCCCAAGCCGCTCCCGCTGTTTGAAATTTGGGTGTACAGCCCGCGCGTGGAAGGCACTCATCTGCGCGGCGGTAAAGTGGCACGTGGCGGCCTGCGCTGGTCCGACCGTTTCGACGACTTCCGTACTGAAGTGCTGGGCTTGGTGAAAGCACAGATGGTGAAAAACGCCGTGATCGTGCCCGGCGGCTCCAAAGGCGGTTTCGTGTGCAAACAACTACCCGATGCCGCTACCGACCGCGAAGGCTACCTGAAAGAAGGCATCGCCTGCTATCGGATATTCATCAACGCCTTGCTCGATCTCACCGACAACCGCACCGCCGAAGGCATCGAGCCGCCGCAGCAGCTGCACCGCCGCGATGGTGATGATCCCTACTTGGTAGTGGCTGCCGACAAAGGCACCGCCTCCTTCTCCGACACCGCCAACGCCCTCTCCGCCGAACACGGCTTCTGGCTGGACGACGCCTTCGCCTCCGGCGGCAGCACCGGCTACGACCACAAAGGCATGGGCATCACTGCGCGTGGTGCGTGGGAATCGGTAAAACGCCATTTCCGCCATTTGGGTAAAGATATCCAAAACGAAGACTTCACCGTAGTCGGCATTGGCGACATGGGCGGCGATGTATTCGGCAACGGTATGCTGCTGTCCGAACACATCCTGCTCAAAGCAGCCTTCAACCACCGCCACATCTTCATCGATCCGAACCCCAGCGCTGCCAAGAGCTTTGAAGAGCGCAAACGCCTGTTCCAAAGCGGCGGCGGTTGGGAAAAATACAGCCGTGCGCAGATTTCACAGGGCGGCGGCGTGTATGAACGCAGTGCCAAGTCCATCGAGATTACGCCCGAAGTGAAAGCCTGGCTCGGTATCGAAGCCGACAGCCTCACCCCCAACGAGCTCATCCGCGAGCTGCTCAAAGCCGATGTGGAACTGATCTACAACGGCGGTATCGGCACCTACATCAAAGCCGCTTCCGAAAGCCATGCCGACGTGCGCGACAAAGCCAACGACGAAGTGCGCGTGAACGGCGGCGAAATGCGCGCTAAAGTGTTGGGCGAAGGCGGCAATCTCGGCGCCACCCAGCTGGGCCGCATCGAATACTGGCAAAGCGGCGGCCGCTGCTGCACCGATGCCATCGACAACTCCGCCGGTGTAGACTGCTCCGACCACGAAGTAAACATCAAAATCTTGCTCGGCGAAGCCGTGCGCGCCGAACGCCTAACGCTGGAAGAGCGCGATGAGTTGCTCCGGGACATGACCGGCGAAGTGGCGCAATTGGTATTGCAAGACAACTATCTGCAAACCCAAGCCCTATCCGTTGCCCAGCTCAACCCGGCAGGCTACCTGAAAACCGCTGCCGCGCTCATCCGCTATCTGGAAGAAAACGCCGGCCTCGACCGCGCCGTGGAATTCCTGCCGGACGAAGCCGAAATCAACCGCCGTGCCGAAACCGGCAAAGGCCTGAGCAACCCGGAAATTGCAGTATTGCTGTCCTACAGCAAAATGCACTGCCAAGACAACCTCTTGGGCAGCGACCTTCCCGACGACCCCAACTTCCTGCCCGCGCTTATCCGCTATTTCCCCGCCCCGCTCCAGCAGCAATACGGCAGCGAAATGCAGCAGCACTACCTGCGGCGCGAAATCATCGCCAACCAACTGGCCAACCGCGTCATCAACCGCATGGGTATGCACTTCATCCAGCGTTGCAGCGAAGAAAACCAAGCTTCCGTGGCCGATGTGGTGCGCGCCTACTGGGTGGCCGACATCCTGCTCGACGGTGAAGAGCGTTTCCGCGCCGTGCAGGCGCTCGACAACCGCCTGCCTGCCGAAGTGCAAATGCGCCTGTGTGCCGACATTGCCGAGCTTATCGGCCATGTAGCCGGCCAGCTGCTGCGCAGCAAACGCCCCTTCGACAACATCGGCAGCCTCATCAGCCACTACCGCGCTCCCACCACCGAGTTCATGCAGCAACTGCCGGAGCGCATCCAGGCCGAAGAGCACCCCAGCATCGCCGAACGCGAAACCTGGCTCGGCAGCTACGATGTGCTCAGCCAGCAGGATGTGGCCATGCTCGCACGCCTGCCCTTCGCCGCCAATGTGTTGGCCGTGGTGGATTTGGCCGCCAAAATCGACAAACCCATCGCCACCGTTGCCAAGGCCTACTTCATGCTCTCCGAAAAACTGAACATGAGCTGGATCTACCGCGCCATCGCCAAACTGCCGAGCGACAACCAATGGCAGTCGCAAGCCGGTTTGGCCATGTATGAAGACGCCACCAACATCCATTTGGCGTTCACGCGCGACTTCCTGCAGGCCGGCAGCAACAGCCGTGCCGCTGCCAAAATTGCCGCTGCCCGCAGCCAGATTGCCGACATGCAGCACTATGAACCGGCCGACTTGTCTATGCTCTCCGCGCTAGTACGCAATCTGTCCAAAATCGTGGCAGCAGACTGAAACTACATAGCATGAGCCACACCATTTTTGCCGAACAGCCGCTGCTCGCCATCGACACCTCCACCCAGTGGTTGTCGTTGGCGCTGCGGCACAACGGCCATACCAGTCTATTCCATCAGGAGACCGGCAACCGGCAGTCTGAACTCATCCTGCCGCAGATTGCCGCCCTGCTGGACGAAGCCGGGCTGACTGTGCGCGAACTGGTCGCCATCGCCTATGCCCAAGGCCCGGGCGCATTTACCGGCCTGCGCATCGGCGCCGGTGTGGCTCAAGGCCTGGCTGCGCCGTTTGGCATTCCGCTCATTCCCGTGCCCTGCCTCGATGCAGTCGCTTCGCTCTGCTCCGGCCAAGCTGCCGTACTGGCTGCCACCGACGCGCGCATGGGCGAAGTGTTCTATGCCTGGTTTAACGCCCAAACCCAACAACGCCTGAGCGACTACCAAGTGGGCAAAGCCGATGAAATCAGGCCACCTGAAAACCTTTCAGGTAGCCTCAACCCTGACGGCATCAGCGGCATCGGCAACGCTTTCGCCCTGCCCGAGCCCCCGCCCTTCCCCGGCCGACCCGATATGCCCACCGCCGAGCACTACTTGGCGCTGGCCGCCTCCGGCCGCTACCCCGCCGTTTCCGCCGCCGAGGCCGAACTGCTCTACGTGCGCAACAAAGTTGCCCTCACCGCAGCCGAACAGGCCGCGCGCAAAGGAGCGGCATGATCGTCCGCCTTGCCCGCCCAGGCGACAGTGCTGCCCTGGCCGCGCTCGATGCGCAATGCAATCCCTCCCCTTGGTCGGAAAAGCAATTCGCCGCCTGCATCGTCCATACCAACGAAACCGTGCTGCTGGCCGAACAAGGCCGCGAGCTGGCCGGGCTCATCGTGTGGCAAACCATCCTCGACGAAGCCGAGCTGCACCTCATCGATACCGCCCCTGCCTACCGCCGCCAAGGCGTGGCCAGCCTGCTGCTTGATCACCTATTCAAACAGGCCGATGCCAAAAAAATCCGCCGCATCTTCCTCGAAGTGCGCCACAGCAACCAAGCTGCCATTGCCCTGTATCAACAACACGGCTTCATCCCCTGCGGCAGCCGCCCCGGCTACTACCCCTGCCCGGACGGCAGCCGCGAAGATGCCCTGCTGATGGAGAAACCATGCTGAGCAGCCGCTATCCCCGCCTGCACGAAGCCCTCGGCCTTGGCCCCATGTGGCTCAAACGCAGCGCCCGCATTGCCGAAAACACCCGTCCCGAATCGCAAAGGCTACCTGAAAACGGGCAAACCGAACTCCGCACTGCTCCCACCGCCGGACAAAGGCTACCTGAAAACAGACAAAGCGAACCCCGCCCAAGCGGACACAACGCGCTTCAACCCAACCCGCACCACTCCATCACCCCCGCAGCCCAACCTAGGCTACCTGAAAGTGAACGAGGTGAACTTCGCCAAATCGAGGCCGGCGGACTTCAGCAACATCCAAACCACAACCTTGCGCCAAACCAACCGGCCGCCCGCACCACGCTGCCCCCGCAAGGCCACCGTGCCGACGTACTGGCCGCCATCGCCACTCCTCAACCTTTCCAGCCTGCTCCCGCGCCAGCCGAAAACGAAAGCGACCCGCTCGCTGCCGTGCAACAGCTGTGGGCGGCATTGCCCCACACCGCCTTCACCAGCCCTGAAGAATTTCAACGGCAGGCCGCCGTCTGTGCCGCCTGTTCCCTGCACAGCCAGCGCAAACAAGCCCTCAGCGGCTACGGCGCCATGCCCGCCCGCCTCATGGTGATCAGCCTCAACCCCGCCCCCAGCGACGACGAAACAGGCCGGCTCATCAGCGGCCGGCACGGCCGGCTGCTTGACAATATGCTCGCTGCTATCGGCTTGGCGCCCGAACAAGTTTTTCGCACCGCCTGGCTGCGCTGCACGCCGCGCATCGCCCTCAAAACCACCCCCGAAGAACAAGTGCGCTGCGCCGCCTTTATCCGCCAAGAATTCGCCTGGGTGCAGCCGCAAGCCGTTCTCCTGCTCGGCAACAGCTTCTACGATCCCGCCCGCCGCTGGCTGCTCGAACAGCTCATCGGCCATACCCCCGCCTTCACCGTCCCCCACCCCGCCATCCTCCTGCGCCAGCCCGAGCTCAAAGCCCAAGCCTGGCACAGCCTCAAACAGCTCAAAGCCGCCTTGGCCAAAGCCTAAGCAAGCCGCACAATATTTTTCAGGTAGCCTTTCCCAGCAGGCTACCTGAAATTTTTTCAATTCAACCCAAACAAACCCTGCCGCACTCACCAATGTTATACCCTACCCCGTTACGTTATACTGAATTATAAATTCATATAAATCAACAAATTACTTGCAACCGACATCTGTTTCCGCTATCATTGCCCCATCTATAAACACACCCTTATGAAAGGAAACAAAATGAGCAACTGCCATACCCATGCCAACCACCAACACGTTCACGGCGAAGGCTGCGGCCATACCGCGATCAAACACGGCGACCACATCGACTACATCCATGACGGCCACCTGCACCACGAGCACAACGGCCACTACGACGAGCACAGCCTCGATGTAAACGCCACCAACCCCGACGGCTGCCACCCCGTGCAAACTTGTGCCGGTCATGTTCACGGCGAAGGCTGCGGCCACGAAGCCGTACCGCACGGCGATCACATCGACTACATCGTAAACGGCCGTCTGCACCACCAACACGGCGACCACTGCGACGACCACGGCCCGGTGGAAATTGTTAAGTAAGTGGAATAATATTTTCAGGTAGCCTTCCCACCACAGAAGGCTACCTGAAAATTTTTCCAGCATAGCAAACACCAAACCATCATACAACAAATCTACCGCCCCCTCACCTTCTTCTCCCTTTCCCTGCTCATTCCCTGGCTGTTGTGGTTCACCGCCGCCTATATCAGCCATCATCAGCCTTCAAAAACTATGCTATACATACAAACCGGTTTAAGCATAATCGGGCTGGTATCGCCAATGTTGCTGGCGCTATGGCTGCTGCGAAGCAATCCCGGCTTGCGTTCCGATGCTGCCAACCGGCTGCTGAAGCTGGGCGGTTTTCCCAAACGCTATCTGCTGTGCACCCTTCTGCTCCTACCATTTACCTTGATATTGGCACAATTTATCTCCCTGCTGTTTGGCACAGCATGGCGTAATTCCACATCTCCGGCAACCCCTCATTTAGCTCAGCTATGGTCTCGCCGTGGTTCCTCCTCATTTCTGCAGCCATCATTGAAGAACTGGCCTGGCACAGCTATGGCACCGATGCATTATTGAGCTGATTCAGTATGTTCACCGCCTCCATGATCTTTACCGTATATTGGGCGCTGTGGCATCTGCCGCTGGCCTTTATTCAGGGCTACTACCACAGCCAAGTAGTAGCTGAAGGCGCACTATATACCGCTAATTTTGTGTTCAGCATGATTGTATTCGTGTTGCTTTCCAACTGGCTGTATTTGAAAAGCGGCCGCAGTATCCTGATTGCCGTGTTGTTCCACCTATCTGCCAACCTCGGCAACGAAATTTTCGCCACCCATCCCGACAGTAAAATCATCCAAACTGGTTTGCTACTTATCTTGATCCTCTGGATTATTACCAAAGACAAAGCCTTATTTTTCAGCAAACCTTAAGCTTAAACCTTGCCCAACAGCCAAAATAATTTTCAGGTAGCCTGCTGTATGAGAGGCTACCTGAAAGTAAGATTTCCACAAAAAGGCGAGTTTCTGCAAAACTAAGATTTTTATTCCCGATATGGCATCGGCCTGTATTGCTGTATCAACTTGATAAATTTAGCCAACCGGCTTGCAACGGGCAATCAGATGCTTTGCAGCACGGCTGCCATATCTTCACGGCTGAAGCCGGCTTCCACTGCAGCTTGGCCTAGCTGTTTGAGAATAACAAGACGGATTTGGCCGGCTTGATTTTTTTTGTCATGCTGCATGTGAGCAAGCCAGGTATCAATCGCAAACTTTGGCGGGGCAACGGGCAATAGTGCGGCTTGCAGCAGGCGGATGATGCGTTCGGTGTCGGCGGTTTTCAGGTAGCCTTTATGCTCGGAAAGTCGCGCAGCAAGCACCATGCCGGCAGCCACAGCTTCGCCGTGCAGCCAGTTACCGTAGCCCATTTGGGTTTCGATGGCATGGCCGAAGGTGTGGCCAAGGTTGAGCAGGGCCCGGATGCCCTGTTCTTTTTCGTCCTGCTCAACGATGTGCGCCTTCATTTGGCAGCAGTGGCGGATGGTATCGGCAAGAGCGGTTTGCTCTTGCTGCATAATGCTGGACATGGTTTGCTCGAGCCGAGCGAGAAAATCAATATCGCCGAGCAAGGCGTATTTGATGACTTCGGCAAGCCCCGCGGAAAATTCACGCGGAGGAAGGGTTTGCAGAGTGGCAGTATCGGCAATGACGGCTCGGGGCTGGTAAAACGCGCCGATCATGTTTTTGCCGAGGGGATGGTTGATACCGGTTTTTCCCCCCACGGATGAATCGACTTGGCTGAGCAGGGTGGTGGGAATTTGAATGAAGGGGATGCCGCGCTGATAGGTGGCGGCAGCAAAGCCGGCAAGATCACCGATTACGCCACCGCCGAGAGCGAGGATCGTGGTGCGCCGATCAGCATGATGCTGCAGCAGGCCAGTGTAGATTTGCTGGAGAGCTTCATTGTTTTTGTATTGTTCGCCGTCGGGCAGGATGATGTCGCAAACGCTGATGCCGAGTTGTTGGCAGGCTGCTTGCACGGGATCAAGGTAAAGCGGGGCAACAGTTTGATTACTGATGATAACGGCTTTACCACTGATATGCGGGCGGATATATTCGGCTAAATTATCGAGCAAGCGAGAGCCAATGTGGATGGGATAGCTGTGGCCGGGGGTATGGACGTGCAGGGTTTGCATTATCGGTTTTCTTGGCTATGTTGATGTTGTTGAATCAGCTGCAATAGCTGCTTGGTAATTTGCGGGCAGGAGTGCTGCGGCGGAATATTAAACACGAGATGGGCTGTTTCGCGGTAAAGCGGATCGCGCTGTTGGTAGAGTGTTTGCAGCTTATCGAGTGGGTTAGCTACCTGAAGCAAAGGACGGTTCTTATCATATTGGATGCGCCGGTATAGGATTTCAGGGGTTGCGTGCAGATAGATCACCGTGCCTCGGGTATGCAAATAATGGCGATTGTCGGGAGACAAGACAGCTCCTCCACCGGTAGCGAGGATAATGGGATGTCGGCGGGTCAGTTCGTCAATAATGGCAGCTTCGCGCTTGCGAAAACCACCCTCCCCTTCCAGCTCGAAAATAGTGGAGATAGAAACACCGGTGCGTTGGCAAATCAGTTGGTCGCTATCAATAAAATCGCGTTGTAACAACGCTGCCAACTGCTTCCCATGAGTGGTTTTGCCCGCACCCATCAATCCGATAAAAAAAATATTGCCTGCCATGGTATCCATGGCAGGCATTGTAACCGAATCAATCGGTAAAGTGTGGCTTAGTAGCGCAGAACGTTACCTTCACTACCCATGATACGCGGGGTGATGAAGATCAGCAATTCGTTTTTGCTGTTATTACGTCTAGTGCCACGGAACAAGTTACCAACAACAGGGATATCACCCAGCAGCGGCACTTTGTATTGGGCATTGGAATTGTCTTCCTCATAAATGCCGCCCAAGATAATGGTACCGCCATCTTCCACCATCGCGCGGGTAACCAGCTCTTTAGTACTGATACACGGAGTACCCAATACACTACAGTTTTCATCCACCGAGTCTTTATTCAGCTTGATGTCCATAATCACATTACCGTCAGGCGTGATTTGTGGAGTAACCGTCAATCCCAATACAGCCTCTTTGAAGCTGGTGCTAGTGGCGCCACTGGAAGAAGCTTCCTGATAAGGAATTTCTCGGCCAGCTTTGATGGTTGCCTCTTTTCGATCTTGAGTCAGCACGCGCGGACTAGAAATAATCTTACCGCGGTTTTGCTCCTGCATTGCGGTCAACTCTAAACCAAGCGCACCAGAAGACAAAGCACGAACAATAGTTAATGATGAAGTTGCAGACGCTGCCGGCAGGTTCACGTTAGGAGCAATAGAGAAAGTATTACCGTTGGCGCCACTGCTACCCAAGCCACTACCGATTCTAGTTGAGCCAGAAGTCTTGTTATAACCAAACTTCACACCTAAAGCACGAGAAAAACCGTCTGTAGCTTCAACAATACGAGCCTCAATCATCACTTGACGTGCAGGAACATCCAACTGTTCAATTAGACGCTCGAATTCTTTAATGACATTCTGGTTATCTTTAATGATCAAGGTATTTGTCGCTGGATCGATAACAGCAGAACCTCGACTACTCAATAAAGAGTTACTGTTATTACCACTATTGGATCCACCATTCTCATTAATATTCAGAATCTTGCGGAATTCATTGACATCTTTGTATTTCAACTGGAACGTACGAGACACTAGAGGACCAAGTTCTTCAATACGCTTAGCATTTTCCAGGGTCTCAACATCAATTTTACGGAACTCTTCCGCCGGAGCAACACGGATAATATTACCGTTACGACGCGATTCTAATCCACGTGACTGCATTACCAAGTCTAAGGCTTGATCCCAAGGCACATCTTTCAATGATAATGTCATTTTGCCAGAAACGCTGTCACTGGCCACAATATTCATATTAGATTCTTTAGCTAAAATCTGCAGAATAGTACGTACATCTACGTCTTGGAAGTCTAAAGAAACACGTTTACCGGTAAAATTACGGTTACGATTACGGTTAATACCATCTTCAGCTACTGTAGATTTAGGAGAAACTGTAATAGTATACCGACCAGCAGATTGGCTAGCTTTATGTTCCCAACCACCCTGATTTTTGATCGTAATCTCTGTATCGTTACCCAAACGACGCAAGCTGATGGTACGAACCGGAGTACTAAAATCGGTTACATCCAGATTGCGCTGTGCAGCAATTGGCAGTTGGTTATTTTTCAGCAAAATAACCAAGTTATTGCCACGCTGTTTAACTTCAGGAGTACCACGATAGCCAGCAGTATTAATTTCAATCACTCCTGAATTATTTGCACCTTTGTGGAAATCAACAGCTACATTTGCAGTATTACTGCCAAGCGCATTCTGACCTGCAGTTGCTCTGGTCTCAGTCACACCAAGAGACTCTTGTTGGATTTGATTACTGGGAGCAGTGGCTCTTACAGCCGAAGAGGATGCCTGTCCCGTTTCATTTAAATAAATCCAAACTTCATTACCTCGTATTTCAGCATTGTACTGCCCAGGTCTATTCAAATTGAGCAAAACACGAGTCTTATTGCTGTCTTGAGCAACTGCAATTTGGCTGAGCAATGAGTCATTGTATTGAAGTACCGGCTGACTCAGGTTAGCACCAGTATTTGGAAAGTCCAAAGCGATACGGGCAGGGGTAGTAGTAATAAAACCACTTGGTTTAAGCATATCCCGATCAAAACGAATCTTGATAACTTTTTGATTATTTGGCAAAGCAGAAACATTAATATCTGTAATATTACCAGCCAGTACGCCTTGCATGGCTAAGCTCATACCTAAAGCGGTTAGATATTGCAGTTTTTTGATTTTCATAGCGTAAATCCCTTGGTAAGTTTAATTAGATTTTGATTGGTTAGAAGCGTCTGAAGTATTTAACTCCAACTCCGCTGTTCGACGTTGCCATGCACCATAGCTGTCTTCAGTTACTTCCGATAAGATCAACTTATCCGGAGTAATAGCTGTAATTTGCCCATAGTTTTGGCCAAGATAATTGCCAACGCGTACTGTGTAGGTATGCCCACCAGCTTCAACGAAGGCAGAAATCTGACCACCTCGTTTAATGGAACCCACATAACGCAAGCTTTCTAAACTAAAGTTCTCCAGAATTTCTTTCGGCCTATCCGGGTTCGGAGCATTAATACCTGACTGCTGATTCACCCGAAGCCGTTTAGGATCAAAAATATTTAACCCATTAATCACGGGATCAATATACTCAGGAGATTTTGAAATAGTAGGTATCTCAGGTTGGCGAACTTTATTTTTTGCTTCTGCCTGGGCATTATCCATCCACTGCTGCAAATTACCCTCTGTCAAAGAGCAGGCTGTCAGCAAAAAAATTGCTGAGCACCATAGTATATTTTTCTTCATTATAAAATCCTTTATAAAGAATCAGTCTTATTATTCAGCTTATTCAGCTTGTGACGCAGCCGAGGCAGCAGCCACCTCACTCTGAGCTAATGCCTTATAAGTATTAGCATTAGCAGTTAAAGTGAGTATGCCATTACTATCTTTTGCATCTGCAGGAGCAAGATTGATCTTATCTAAGGTTACGATACGGGACAGACGACCCACATCACGTATAAATTGTGCAATTTGCTCATAGTTACCTGAAATGGAAATTTCATAAGGTAATTGCTGTACGTTATCAAGATCCACAGGAGGTAGAGGTTTCACACTATTCATGCGCATACTATTTTTAGCCCCAGCCTGATGCAGCTCCTGAATCAAGTTCGGGATTTCTGCATCCGTTGGCAGCTGCTTCAGTAACACATTAAATGCAGTGCGGATTTTTTCTAGCTCATCCTTCAAAACTGGCAGATTGGCTGCTTGATCCGCTTTGCTTTGATACTCCTGCTTCAACTGTTCCTCTTTCTGCTGCAAAGTTTCAAACTCTTCCCATTGCCCTTTAAACACAGCAAAGTAGCCTGCAACCAAAAGGAGAAGAACAATAACGATACCAGCACCAAGCTGAACTAGCTTGTTCTGTTTATATAAGGTATTAAGATCAATTTTTTGTGCCATGATTTCATCCTTCCATTAATTCGCGGGGGAGGAAGTGGCTGTAGCAGATGACGCAGGTGCTACAGGCGTATTGGGTACTGATGCAGAAATATTGCCAGTAGCAGAAGCAGATTCTGACGGCATTACAACAGGGGCAATATTTGCAGAATCACTATTCATCGGTGCAGAGGCAGAAACAGCTACAGTTAATTCAAACTCTTGTACCGACTCTACTTTATTGATGCTATCCAATGAAGGCTGACCAAACACATTGGTACTTGGAATCACGCGCATAAAATCAGCAATTTTGCTATCACTAGTAGCCTTACCAGACAGAGTATAAGTGCTGACATCTTTTGCCTTAATTCCTGTTAGATAGACACCTTCAGGTGCAACAGTATTCAAGGAGTCAATCATCCTAGCTGCTTCAAAACGTTTATTTTCCAGTTCTTCTACTTTTGCTTTCCGAGCCAAGAAGTCCCGTTTTTCAGCCTCCAAGGTTTCCACCTCTTTGATTTGGATATCCAGTTGCGCAATACCATCAGTTAATTGCTGATTGCGAGACTCTTGGTTCAAAATCATGCCGCTAAGTGACACATAAGTCAGCACCAGCAAACCAACCCCAACCAAACCAGAGAACACCATCAGCCTGGTAAACTGAGCTTTTTTCTGTTTATCCTGCTCCTCACGATAGGGAAGCATATTTAGTTGAATTAATGGAATCATTTTACAATCCTCTTACAGCCAATCCAAATGCAACAGTCAGTTGCCCGGATTCTAAATTGAATTTCGAAGTTTCGGCTTGTTTACCACCTTGCGTACTGGCAATAGGCTCCACTTGTTGGGTAGAAATATTGGTTTGAGCGTACACGCTTTTTGCAAGACCGAAAGGCTGCATAAACGGACATCCAGAAATTAAGATGTGCTTAACACTGTCTTGGTAATCACTGCTAACCGTGGTGTAATAGAATTGCAAAACCCTTTGAATTTCTTGAGTAAGCTGGCTATTAAAGTGATCAGCCACAGTACCTTGAAAATCTGCAGGTTTATTACTTTTGAAACGCATACTCCATGCATCATCCTCACTCAATTTATATTGGCGCTGGATGTTATGAGTCAGCTGTTTATTACCAAAATTGGTTTCTTGCTTATATACAATATTGCCATTTTGGAGAATTAAAGCTTTGGTCTGATCTTCATCCACATGGAAGATAGCCAGTTTTTGATGCTCCAAATCGGGAGCAAATTGATCAATCCACACAGAGAACGCGTTTACAACAGCAAAAGTATCCACATCCAGCTGTAACAACGGGATATCAGCATCCGCGAACAAATCTGTGCGCAGATCCACATCATCACGTTTAGCGGCAGCCATGACGATTTCCTGTACATTACCGTTTTGCAGCTCGGCGGTAACTTGGAAATCATAGCTCAGATTATCAGAACCGATGGTTTGGCTGGCTTCCAACTCAACGAACTCATCTATCGGCAAATCAGAGCTACGGGCATCGTAAGTAATCGTTTGTATATTGGTTAAAGCCTGCGGCAGGGCTGCTGTTACATTCTTGCAACTACTACCAAGCTGTTGGTAAGCTTGTTGTAAATATGACACGAGTTGGTCATGATCTTCGATGTTGCCGTTTATAATAACGCCTTTAGGTAGGGGCTGGATGGCGTAATTTTCCAACCGAAGATTACCCGGAACACTGCCGGCAAGATGTACCATATTAATGGCGGTTGGCGTAATATCCACGCCCAAGCAGCCTTTGCTGCCAAAAGACATTTTTGTCTTTTGTTTTGATTTTCTTGGTTTTTTTGATATTCGCATCTTTAAGCCTCCCTTTAAAAGACCGGTTGAATGGTCACAGGTAAATTTATATCAGGTTTTGCGTTTTCTTGCATAAATTAAGGTATAGTTTACTTTAGTCAAAGTACTTATTGATAGAAAAATTTGTAACTATGTTTAGAAAAATATTTAAAACTGTCTTTGGATTACTGTTGGGGCTGGCCTTATTCGGTATCGGACTGCTGGCTATTGCAGTTTTGGTAACTTATCCGAAACTCCCCAGCTTAGAGACGGTAACTAATTATCAACCCAGAATGCCGCTGACTATTTATTCATCAGATGGCAAACTCATCGGCATGTATGGTGAAGAGCGCCGCGCGTTTACTAAAATTGACGAATTTCCGCCTGTGTTGATCAATGCCGTTATTGCTGCAGAAGATAAACGCTTCTACCAACATTGGGGGGTAGACGTTACCGGTGTGGCTCGCGCCCTGATCGGCAACTTCCGTCCCGGCGGCGTATATTCTGGTGCCAGTACCATCACCCAGCAGGTAGCCCGCAACTTTTACCTCACCAACGAACGCAGCTACCGCCGTAAGTTCAATGAGGCATTATTGGCCTACAAAATTGAGCAATCGCTAAGCAAGCAACAGATTTTGGAGCTGTATTTCAACCAAATCTACTTGGGTCAGCGCGCCTACGGCTTTGCTGCCGCTTCGCAGATTTACTTCAATAAGCCAGTGAAAGAGCTGACTTTGGCCGAAGCCACCATCCTGGCCGGCCTGCCTAAAGCGCCCTCTTCTTTCAACCCGATCGTGAACCCCGAACGTGCCCGTTTACGCCAACGTTACATTCTCAACAATATGGTTGAAGAAAAGATGATTACGCCCGCAGAACGCGATCAGGCACTGGCTGAAGAATTGCATTACCGACGCCAACAAGTAGAGATTGACCAAAACTCTCTATATGTGGCCGAAATGGTTCGCCAAGAAATGTACGACCGATACGGCGAAGATGCCTATACGCAAGGCTTCCGCGTGTACACCACCGTTAGCTCCGAAAGCCAGCGCGTGGCCACCCTAGCCCTGCGCCGAGCCCTGAAAGGTTTCGGATTAGGCGCTTATCGTGGTGCAGAAGCATTTATCGATTTGAACACGATAGAAGCAGAGACCCTGGACGAAAACCTAGATCAATATCTGGATACGGTTTACACCGTAGACGGCCTACAACCGGCCGTGGTGTTGCAGGCCAGCCGCTCTTCGATTGAAGCCTATACGCAAGGCGGCAACCGCATCAAAATCAGTGGCAATGCGCTCAATTATGTAGCGCGCACCATCAACAATGGCAAAGACAACGCCATCCGCCCCGGTGCGGTTATCCGCGTACGCAAACTCGATCGCGGTTGGCAAATCAGCCAAATGCCCGAGCTGCAAGGCGCATTTGTGGCATTAGACAGCAAAACCGGCGCCATCCGCGCCTTGGTGGGCGGTTTCGACTTCCATAGTAAGAGCTTCAACCGTGCCACTCAGGCCGAGCGTCAACCGGGTTCTACCTTCAAGCCCTTTGTCTACTCAGCCGCTTTGGCTAAAGGTATGACTGCCGCCACCACCATCAACGATGCCCCGATCGAATTGCCCGGCATGGGCACCGGCGGTCGGCCGTGGCGCCCGAAAAACTCCGATGGCCGCTATTCCGGCTTCATCACCCTGCGTCAGGCATTGACTGCGTCTAAAAACATGGTTTCCATCCGCATTGTGATGGCGCTTGGCATACACGAAGTACATCAATATGTGCAGCGTTTCGGCTTTAATGCCCGTCAGATTCCCGATTCGCTGTCTATGGCTCTGGGCAGCGGTGTGGTTACCCCGTTGCAAATGGCGCAGGCCTATGCCGTGTTTGCCAACGGCGGCTATAAAGTGTCTCCCTATGTGATCGACCGCATTGAAGACAGCCAAGGCCGATTGCGCGCCCAGATGAAGCCCTTGGTGGCCGGAGAAAGTGCGCCACAAGTTATCGATCCGCGCAACGCCTACATCATGTACACCATCATGCAAGACGTAGTACGCCGAGGCACCGGTGCCCGCGCCAGTGCGCTCGGCCGACGCGATATTGCCGGCAAAACCGGTACCACCAATGAAAATAAAGATGCCTGGTTTGCCGGTTTCAATCCCGACTTAGTGGGCGTGGTGTATATCGGTTTCGACAAACCGCGCAGCATGGGTCGTGCCGGCTTCGGCGGCACGATTGCCTTGCCGGTGTGGGTGGAATACATGCGCTATGCGCTCCAAGGCGTGCCGCAAAAAGGCATGCCGATGCCAGCGAAGATTGTCCGCAATGGCAGCGAATACTTCCTGCAAGAGCAGCAGAGCACCAGTCCGCGCCTGGCTATCGACAACCGTGGCGCTACGCCTGATGCGGAAGATATCCAAGCCGCAGGCGGCGATCCGGTGATTCCGGAAGAAACCGCGGTAGAGCCGGTACAGCCGCAAAACGGCGGTGGAGGCGCAGCACCCTCACCAGAGATTGACGCCCTGTTCTAAACCAATCGCTCTGCCTGATTGAAAAGGCTACCTGAAAACCCTATCCGGTATTTTCAGGTAGCCTTTTTCTCTAGTCGAAATATATGCGACATCACCAAGCCAATCACAGTTGCCGCGTGGGCATCAAGTGACTTGTTCTGCGCCACAGGCTACCTGAAAACATAAGGCTTCAACCAAGTTCCAACGAGCTTTGCCCGTTCCCGCAAAGCTAACAATTTATTTTCAGGTAGCCTCTGGCTCAAACAGTATAATCTGCCCGCCAGACACCATCCAAGCAACAACATGACAACAAAACCGCATATTAAAAACTAAACGCCATTAAATAAGCAATAACGTGAGAATATGCCAAAACCTCAGCGCACAAAAATCGCAAACCATATAGTCAAGCCAAGCCCCTGCCCTGTATAATTCCGCCTCCGGCCGCTGCAGATTTGGGCGGCCGTTTTATTTTCCTGCCCCAGGGTGTGGCGGAAGCAATGATTTGTTCCTACAGGGCAGTAAGCCACAGACAGCAAGGCAAGCCAACGCAGTAGGAAGCAATTTAGTGCATTAACCATACCGAAACCCACTCCATACCCACATCACCATGAATCAAAAACCCTCCGTACTCGGCGGCGCCATGATTATCGCCGGCACTGTAATCGGTGCCGGTATGCTCGCCAACCCCACCGCCACTGCCGGCATCTGGTTTGTCGGCTCGCTCATCGTGCTGCTCTACACTTGGTTTTCCATGCTCTCCAGCGGCCTGATGATTCTCGAAGCCACCACCCACTACCCGCCCGGCGCCAACTTCGACACCATCGTCAAAGACCTGCTCGGCCGTGGCTGGAGCATCATCACCGGCCTTTCCGTGGCCTTCGTGCTCTACCTGCTCACCTACGCCTACATCTTCACCGGCGGCAACCTCACCGCCCAAGCCCTTCAAGCCCCGCTTTGGGTGGGGCAGATTGTGTTTGCCCTCGTCTTCGCCGGCTGCGTGTGGTGGTCCACCTTCTGGGTAGACCGCGGCACTACCATCCTCATCGGCGGCATGATTATGACCTTCCTCTGGGCCAACGGCGGCCTGCTCCTTTCCGCCCAGCCCGCCATATTATTCGATACTGCCGGCAGCGAAAACGGCAGCTACTGGATCTATCTCGGCACCGCCCTGCCCGTCTGCCTCGCCTCCTTCGGCTTCCACGGCAACGTGTCCGGCCTGTTCGACTACTTCCGGGGCGACGCCAAAAAAGTGGCACGCTCGCTCTGGCTCGGCACTTTAGTGGCGCTGGTGATCTACGCCCTCTGGCAGTTCGCCGTGCAAGGCAACCTGCCGCGCAGCCAGTTCGGCCCCGTGATTACCGCGCAAGACAACGTGGCCGCCCTGCTCGCCGCCCTCGCCCAAGTGGCGGGCAGCGGGCTGGTGCGCGTGCTCTCCCTGTTTTCCTACATGGCCATCGCCTCCTCCTTCCTCGGCGTAACCCTCGGCCTGCTCGACTACCTCACCGACCTGTTTGGTTTCGGCACCAGCCGCGCCGGCCGCAGCAAAGCTGCCGCCCTCACCTTCCTGCCCCCGCTCGTTGCCTGCCTGCTATTCCCCACTGGCTTCGTGCTCGCCATCAGCTACGTCGGCTTTGCCGCCACCGTGTGGACAGCATTCGTGCCCGCCCTGCTGCTCTACGCCTGCCGCAAAAAATTCGGCGAAGGCAAAGGCTACCGCGTGTACGGCGGGAAATGGCTGATGGCTTGGGTGTTCTTCTTCGGGCTGGCCAACGTAGCCGCTCAAATCCTCAGCCGTGCCAATATCCTGCCCGTATTCAATGGCTGATACCCGCCCAAAATTTCAGGTAGCCTTCGGATAGCGGCTACCTGAAAAATGATGGGGAACAGACTTTCCTCCATCTACAACAAAACGAAAGGCTACCTGAAAATTTTCAGGTAGCCTTTTGCTCTTGGTGCTACTCAACTTTCGTGCACTGCCGCCCCGTCCGATGCCGGCAGCAACTTACGCACCAGCAGCGTCAGCGCAAACGTAGCCGCAATCACCGGCAGCGTGGTGCCCAGCGGCGGCTGCCATTGCAGCATCAGGCGGTAGAACACAAAACCCGCCAGCCACAATACCAAGCTCACCCAATCCACTTCCCCCGAAGCCGGCTTGCGTTTCAGCACAAAATAATCCGCGATCTGCACTGCAATCATCGGCGCAAACACCGAGCCGATAAAATACAGAAACCCTTCAAAGCGGCTCACATCAAACACCAACGCCAGCAGCGTGCCCAGCAGCGTAACCGCCGATGCCACCGCCACTTCACCAAAACGGCTGCTGATGCTGTGAAAGCTCACCCCAGCCGAATACGCATCCAAAAACGTGGTGCTCACCGTGGACAACACCACCACCAAAATTCCGGCCGCGCCCAGCCCGGCATATTGCAGCATCGGCGCGATTTCGCTCTGGCCGGCAAACAGCGCCGCCGCCAGCCCGATGGCATACATCCACGAGCTGGTACAGAAATAAGCCAGTGTAGCCGAAAGCGTGGCCGACCGTGCCTTGGCTGCGCGGCGGGTGTAGTCCGACACCAGCGGCAACCACGACAGCGGCATCACCGCCGCCAGCTCCACCGCCAGCCCGAAACTCATCGCTTCCGCATCTGCCTGCCCGGTAGCCGCCGGCTCGCCCGAGGCTACCTGGACACTCAACCACAGCGTTAACGCAAACAGCGTGCCCATCGACACAAAATTGATTTTGCTGAAATTCCGCATTCCAATACGCAGCCACAGCAAAATCAGCGCGCCGATAATCACGCTCCACCCTATCTGTGCGCCGCTCCAACCCGCCGTGAGCGCCGCCGCAGCCTGCGCCCCGGTAAAAATCATAATCGCCGTCCAGCCCACCAGCTGCACCACGTTGGCCGCCGAAAACAGCAGCGAGCCACGACGGCCGAAGGAAAGCTGTACCGTTTCCATCGCACTGCGCCCCGTTTGCGCCCCAATCAGCCCGGCCAGATAAAACAGCACTCCGCCGATCACATGGCCAATAGCCACTGCCAAAAGGCCCATGCGCCAACCCAACGGCGCAAACAGCATGCCGGTGAGAATTTCCGCCACCGACACCGCCGCCCCAAACCAAATCACCGCCGAAGCGGTAACCGAAAGTTTATCTGCCTGCTGTTCCATCAAACTGTTTCCTCTATATTGTGAAAAACTATTCCACCGAGCCGCGTATCAAATGCGCACAAAAAAGCCCGGCACACCAAGCCGGGGGAGCAGAGCAAAGCAGAGAAGACACCCATCCGTTCCGGATGGGGCAAAGCAACCCGAACAGCACCCGCCGCCCGCATTCCTCTGCCTGATAGTTCCCTACGCCGGTGCTAACCGGATCAGGTACAACGGGTATCCTCTCAGCCGCCCAAAGCAGCACCCCGACTAATTGGGCGCGATTATACCCCGCCGCCCTGTTTTTTCAAGCTGCGGCAGCAAAGGCCGCCGACACGCCAAATGGTTGAATGATTCCAACGGCAAAAATGTTTCCACACCCAGCCGTTGCGGTTCCGCACACCTGCAAATCCGAACGGGAAGCATGATAACGAAACGGAGTAATCGGGGCAGATTGCTGTTTGGCTTTAGAACTGTCGAGAAGCAGCCCATATGTTTTCAGGTAGCCCCTTTCCCCCACAGGCTACCTGAAAAACTTCAGCCAACTCTTACCACATCACCATAGCTCAACTTTGCATCGACAGTTCCCTGCCTGCCAAGAATGCGGCAGCATTCAGCTTAGAGGCTACCTAAAAGCGGATATAGTGAGCTTTCAGGCAGCCTTTTGCATACGCCTAACGCCGGCCGCAAGGATGCTGGCGCGCCCTGCCCGGCCGCGTATCGCACAGCGACATACCGCGCAGGCGGCGTGCAGCATCGGTCAGCTCCGCCCGGCTCGGCAAGTGGCGGAAAGCGTATTGCGCCACATAAAGCGCACGTTCGCCCCGCATCGCTTTTATCCAAGTATATTCCGGCCTGCCGCTTTGCGGATTGTGCTCGCAGCTCATTTGCCACAAAGCGAAGGGGTAGCCGTTTTCCTGCCCTTCGCTCAGATTGATTGTGTTGCCGCCCGGGCAGGCGCTCCGCCAGCCGTCCGACACCGCGCGGCGGAACTCGCTTACCGAGCGGGTGTTGCCGGCGAAGGTTTGTAGGGTAACCATCCGCTCCCAATTCTGCACCGTTTGCCCTCTCGGCACCAGTTCCACAATCGTCTGCCCGCCCTGAGAAGCCCGATAACCGATTTCAAAACCTGCCGGCGGCGCGCTGAAATAAACGATTTCTTCGCCGCGCGGGGCAGGTTTGGCCAGAGCCACCACGGGCAACAGCACCAATATGGTCGGCCATATGTTTAGTTTCATGTTTTCGTCCTTTTATTGGAGTGGGGATAGATCCAACCAGATGGCTGCGGGCAGCACACTGCTGCAAAGATTTGCCCACCCGTTGCCAAAAAGGCTACCTGAAACCTTATTCCCGTTTTCAGGTAGCATTTCTTCATGCCATCAACCGTGAAACTCTTCCACCCAGCCGCCTTCAAAGAAGCCTTGCAAAATCGCCTGTGCGGCCACTTGGTCAAGCACGGGCTTTTGTTTGCGGCCGCGCAGGCCGGTTTGGTTGAGGAGTTCGGCGGCGTAGAGCGAGGTGAGCCGCTCGTCTGCCCAATACACGGGCAAGCCGAAGCGGCCGTTGAGGCGGTGGCCGAACTTGCGGGCCAGACGGGTCATTTCGTGTTCGCCGCCGTCGGTGGAAAGCGGCAGCCCCACCACGAACTGCACCGGCCGCCATTCGGCCACCAGGGCGGCAATGGCGGCGAATTTTTTGTCGTTGCCCTCGCCGCTGATGGTGGCCAGCGGGTGGGCAATGCCCACTTCGGCATCGCCCTGCGCCACGCCGATGCGGGTTTCGCCAAAATCGAAGGCCAGCGTGGTGCCGTGTGGGATATTAAGCATGGCCGCCGGTTCGGATGAGTTGTTCGGGTGCAATATTAAGCAGCGACATGGCAGCGTGGTAGCGCTGCTCGTGCGGCATGCCGAATATGATGTGTTCGCTGGCCGGCACGGTGAGCCAGCTGTTTTCCGCCAGCTCGCGCTCGAGCTGGCCGGCGCTCCAACCGGTGTAGCCCATAAACAGCATGGCCTGCTTCACGCTTTGTTCGTCGTGCAGGTGGGGAAGGATGTCGCCGGAGGAGGTAAGCGCAAGGTTGTCGCCCACGACGATGCTGCTCATCCAGTTGCCCGCCGGACTGTGCAACACAAACCCGCGATCCACCTGTACCGGGCCGCCCAAGAAGATATAGTCGTCAAACAAATGCTGCGGCTCGGCGTGCTGCTGGGCAGACAGAATCTGCCGCAACGGCAGCGGCGAGGGCTTGTTGATAATCACGCCCATGCAGCCTTCGGCGGAATAGGAGCAAACATACACCACGCTCTCGGCAAAGAAATTATCCTGCATATCAGGCATGGCGATGAGGAAATGGTTGGTTAAATCCATAATCGGTTTCGGCGTGTGTGGAAATGATTTGATTATATAGCGGTTATGCCCGATTTAATACCGTGCTGTTTTATCTGGGCTGGCAACTTTCAGGTAGCCTCAAAACTGCCCGCTAGCATTCCTCCGCATCCGATATATCTTCAAACCCCACCACATCATCCCCCAAATAATTCACCAAAATCCCATACGGCTCCGCAATCGGAAACACACTTTCCCGATAAACAATGCTCCAACTCTCCGCCCCGCTGCCAAACGCGAATTCAGGGCAAGCAACGCAATCCCGATAATCCGCCAACCGCGCCCCTGCCGCCATGCCCAACCAATCGGGGCGGCTTTTGGCAATGCGCTCAAAAAACAATTCAGTCTGCCGCTTGATGTGGGCAAACTTCGACACCTTGTCTTGAATAAAATTAAAATCCACCCGCTCAACATCAGCCGATTCAAGCGCCACCGACACCGGCATCTGCAAAAATTTCCCCACCAAGAAAACGCTGCCTGTGGTTTCTTCCCGTACTCTTGCCCATTCGCCCAAAGGCGTTGCCAGCATATCCATGCTATTCCTTTTCGTAAAACCATCAGCCATTTCACGTTGCATTCTACCAAACCACCTCAGGCTACCTGAAAGTAAACCAAACGAGCTGCTACGTAGCACAATATCCACCCCATCCTGCCCACCCACATGATTAAATTTCTCTAAAGCTTATATTTTCAGGTAGCCCTCCCCACCCTACCCCCGCATTCAATTCCCACCCAATCCGCTATATAATGCCGTCATCCCAATTTCCATCTGAAACGCACACCATGAGCAAGCTCACCAAACCCATCGTTCTTCTCATTCTCGACGGCTTCGGCCACCGCCTCGAAGGCGACGACAACTCCGTCCTCCTCGCCAACACCCCCAATCTCGACCGCCTCAAAGCCCAATACGCCTACGGCACGATCGATGCCTCCGAACGCATGGTGGGCCTGCCCTCCGGCCAGTTCGGCAATTCCGAAGTGGGGCATTTGAATATCGGCGCCGGCCGAGTGGTGGCGCAAGACATCACCCGCATCGATATGGCCATCGAAAACGGCTCGCTCACGCAAAACCCCGCCCTCACCGCCGCCTGGCGAAGCCCCACGAAAACCGTGCACTTGCTCGGCTGCTTCTCCGACGGCGGCGTGCACAGCCACATCAACCACTTCTTCGCCGTGGCCGACGCCGCCCTGGCCGCCGGCATGCAGAAAATCGTGTTCCACCCCTTCCTAGACGGCCGCGACACCCCGCCGCAAAGTGCGGAAGGCTACCTGAAAACCCTGCAAAGCTATTGCGAGCAACACCCGCAAGTGAAAGTGGGCTGCGTGGTCGGTCGCTTCTTCGCCATGGACCGCGACAACCGCTGGGAGCGCGTTGAGCAGGCCTACAACGCCTTGTTCGGCCAAGCCCCGTTCCGCGCCGATACCCCGCTGCAAGCTCTGGCCGCCGCCTATGAACGCGGCGAACACGACGAATTCGTGCAGCCCACCGTCATCGACCCCGCAGCCGCCCTGCACGATGGCGATGCGGTTGTCTTCATGAACTTCCGCGCCGACCGTGCCCGCGAACTCACCCAAGCCCTGCTGTTCGACGATTTCCAAGGCTTCCCGCGCCAACAGCGCTTCCGCCCCGGCTATTTCACCTCGCTCACCAGCTACGGCAGCCAATACCGCTTCCCGGTGCTGTTTGCCCAAGAAAGCATCCGCAACGGCTTGGGCGAATACCTGTCCGCCCAAGGCATCAGCCAGCTGCGCATTGCCGAAACCGAGAAATATCCGCACGTTACCTACTTCCTCAGCGGCGGCCGCGAAGAGCCCTATCCCGGCGAAGAGCGCATCCTCGTGCCCTCGCCCAAAGTCGCCACCTACGATTTGCAGCCCGAAATGAGTGCGCCGCAAGTGTGCCAGCACATCCTCGACAGCCTCGCCGCCAAGCGTTTCGACGTGATTCTGTGCAACTTCGCCAACGGCGACATGGTCGGCCACAGCGGTGTGCTGGCCGCCACCATCAAAGCGGTGGAAACGCTCGACGACTGCGTGGGCAAAATCGTGGCCGCCGCCCAAGCAGCCGGCGGCGAAGTGCTGATTACCGCCGACCACGGCAACTGCGAGCAGATGTTCGACCCCGCCAACGGCCAGCCGCACACCCAACACACCACCAACCCCGTGCCCTTCCTGTATGTCGGCCGCCCCGCCCGCATCAAGGCCGGCGGCGCGCTGAAAGATATCGCGCCCACCCTCCTCACCATGCTCGGCCTGCCCAAGCCGCAGGAAATGAGCGGCGAGAGCCTGATTGAGTTTGTTTGACCGCCCAGCCGCAGGCTACCTGAAATTTTCAGGTAGCCTCCACCCGCCATGAGCTTCCTCACCATCCTCGCCCTCGCCTTCGGCATGTCTATGGACGCCTTTGCCGCCGCCATCGCCCAAGGCGCCGCCATCGGCACACCCACCCGCCGGGGCACGCTGCGCACCGCCGCCGTGTTTGGCAGCGTGGAAACTCTTACCCCGCTCATCGGCTGGGCAATCGGCTCCATGGCGCAACGCTACATCGCCGATTGGGACCACTGGGTCGCCTTCACTCTGCTGCTCCTGCTCGGTCTGCGCATGATTTACGGTGCACTACAGCCGGAACAGCCCGTCGGGGAACAATCTGCAGAGGCACAGCCAGAAAGCGGCCAATCCGGCCGCCGCCCGCCTTCACCGCTCATGCTCGTCGCCATCGCCTTCGCCACCAGCATCAACTCCATGATCGTCGGCGTCGGCCTGGCCTTCCTCGAAGTCAACATCCTGCTCACCGCCCTTGCCATCGGCCTGGCCACCACCATCATGGCCGCCATCGGCCTGCGCTTGGGCAGCTTCCTGGGCAGCGCCATCGGCAAACGCGCCGAAATCCTCGGCGGCCTCGTCCTCATCGGCATTGGCACGCTCATCCTTGCCGAACACCTCCATTTCCTCTAAATCCTTTTCAGGTAGCCTCTCCTTTTTTCAGGTAGCCTCATGAAGCACAGCAAAATCCTCATTCTCCTCGCCCTCCTCTGCAGCGTCCTGCCCGCCGCCGCTGCGCCCAAAGACGACCTGCGCCAAGTGCAGCGCGCCATCGGCGAGAGCAACCGCAAGCTCCAACAACAGCAAAGCGAACAACGCCAGCTGCAAAGCAACATCCGCCAAACCCAAAGCGAACTCGACACCGTGCGCCGCGAGCTCGACCGCCTCACCCGCAGCCGCCAAACCGCCTGGCGCGAGCTGCAAGCCATGCAGGCCAAGCTCGACAGCCTGCAAACCCGCATCCAAAACACCCAAGCCCAAGCCGCCCGCCTGCTCAACAGCCGCTACCGCAACCAGCAGCCCAACGCCATCACCCTGTTTCTGCAAAACGCCGACCCCCAGCAGAAAGGCCGCCACCTCGAATACCTGCGCCACCTCAACCAAGCCAACGCCCAGGCCCTTAGCCAGCTGCAACACAACCGCCAAGAGCTCAAACAGCAGCAAGACAGCATCAACGAGCAGTTGAAGCGGCTCGACGCCCTCAAACGCCAACAGCAAACCACCGCCGCCCGCCTTGGCCGACAGCAGCAACAGCAGCAACGCCAACAGCAAAGCCTCGAGCAAGACATCAGCCGCGAAACCGCCAAGCTGCAAACCCTGCGCCAAAACGAAAGCCGCCTCAACGGCCTCATCGCCAGTCTCAGCCGCCGCTCCGCCCAACGGCAGGAAGCCGAACGCCAGCGCCGTGCCCAAGCCCTGCGCCAACGCCGCCAGCAGCAAGCCCAACAAGCCCAAAACGGCAACCTACCCGCCCCACGTCCTCACAGTCTACCTGAAAGCGAACACAGCGAAGCCCGTCAACACGACACCCCAACACCAGAAAACCCCAACCGCAACACCCTCACCGCCGAAGACCTCGCCCTCGAAGCCCCCGATGTCCAAGAGCCGCAAAGCCAAGGCTTCAGCCGCATGCAAGGCCGCCTGCAACGCCCCGCCAGCGGCAGCATCAGCGGCCGCTTCGGCCAAGCCCGCCCCGGAGGCGGCACCTGGAAAGGCCTCTTTATCAGCACCCCGCCCACCGCCGTGCGCAGCATCGCCGAAGGCGAAGTCGCCTACGCCGCCCCCCTGCAAGGCTACGGCAACACCGTTATCGTCGACCACGGCAGCGGCTACCTCAGCATCTACACCGGCCTCTCCCAAATCAGCGCCGGCGCCGGCAGCCGCGTATCCGCCCGCCAAACCATCGGCCGCAGCGGCAGCCTCCCCGACGGCGAAAACGGCCTCTACTTTGAAATCCGCTACCGCAACCAAGCCATGAACCCCGCTTCATGGGTAAACTAGCCAAACCGGTAAGCAAAAATTTCAGGTAGCCTTTAATTCGCGTCAAAGGCTACCTGAAAATATAGCGCCAACACCCGCCGTATTTTCCAGCCAGCCTTGCCATCCATCTCCCCCAACAACCCATCCCTACCCCGTTTAACATTTATTTTCCCCCACCCCCTTGCTGGAACAAGCAAATTTGCCTAAAGTTCAGCCTTTCGAGCCACACGGCAGGCTACCTGAAAAAATACAGCTACCGCCCCAGCCGATGATCCGGGCTCAAATTAACAAAACCCGAAAGACAAACACCCATTATGTCCAACAACACCTTCAAAAAAATCGCCCTCTACACCCTGGGCACCTTCAGCGGCATCGCCGTGAGCCTGAGCATGCAGAGCTTTGCCGAAACCCGCAGCCAGCAGCCCCTGCCGGTGGATTCACTGCGCACCATGGCCGAAGTGTACAGCCAGGTGAAAGCCAACTACTATCAAGACAAAACCGACGACGAAATCCTCGAAGGCGCGCTCAAAGGCATGGTTTCCAACCTCGACCCGCACTCCGAGTATATGAACCTCAAAGACTACGCCGACATGCAGGAATCCACCAAAGGCGAATTCGGCGGCTTGGGCATGGAAGTGGGCAGTGAAGACGGCTTCGTTAAAGTGGTCTCCCCGATTGAAGACACCCCCGCCGAACGCGCCGGCATCCAAAGCGGCGACTACATCATCAAAATCGATGATGCCTCCACCCGCGGCATGAGCGTAAACGATGCCGTGAAGCGTATGCGCGGCGAGCCCGGCACCAAAATCACCCTCACCCTCACCCGCAAAGACGCGCCCCAGCCCATCGTGGTTACCCTCACCCGTGCCGTGATTAAAGTGCGCAGCGTGCGCCACGACATCATCGAGCCCGGCTACGGCTACCTGCGCATCAGCCAATTCCAAGAGCGCACCGTGCCCGCCATGACCGAGGCACTGCAAGCCATGCACCAAACCAACGGCGGCCCGCTCAAAGGCCTGATCATCGACCTGCGCGACGACCCCGGCGGCCTGCTCAACGGCGCCGTGGGCGTATCTGCCGCCTTCCTGCAAAACGGGCAGCTCGTGGTGAGCACCAAAGGCCGCGACGGCAAAGAAAACATGAACCTCAAAGCCCAGCCCGCCGACTACCAAATCGGCAGCAGCAAAGATCCTCTTGCCGGCCTGCCTGCCGAATTTAAAACCATCCCCATCACCGTGCTGATCAACTCCGGTTCCGCCTCCGCCTCCGAAATCGTGGCCGGCGCCCTGCAAGACCACAAACGCGCCGTGATTGTGGGCACGCAAAGCTTCGGCAAAGGCTCCGTACAATCCGTGATGCCCCTTTCCAACGGCGGTGCGCTGAAAATCACCACCCAGCTCTACTACACCCCAAGCGGCCGTTCCATCCAAGCCCAAGGCATCGTGCCCGACGTGGAAGTGGCCGATAAAACCCGCCGTTATGAAAGCCGCGAAGCCGACCTCTCCGGCCACCTGAGCAACCCCAACGGCGGCAACGAAGTGCGCGGCCGCGCGCTGAACAACCACAGCGCCGAAAACAAAGCCGCCTCCGAGCCCGCCACCAAAGACGAGGCCGACAACAACCCCGCCTCCCGCTACAAACCCAATCCGGCCAAAGACGACCAACTGCGCCGCGCTTTGGAGCTGGTGAAAGCCCCGCAACAATGGCGCGCCGCCCTAGGCCAAGCCGCCACCCGCCCGGCCAAACCGATTGAGCACTAAGCGGATTAGGCAAGCAAACAAAGGCTACCTGAAAATTTTCAGGTAGCCTTTTACGTTGATGCGGCCCACGCCACGTTTTCCAAAATATAGCGGAATAAAAAAGTAGGACAAAGCGGCTAGCCGCAGCAAGTATAAGCAGCACGGCAAAGCAAACCAACGCGCAGCAGCGTTCCTTTTCAACCCGCTATAAATGCCCGCCCCATTGCCTTATATCAACACCGAACCGCATCCCCTAGTGTACAATACAACACATTGTATTAAATGCTTTTCAACCAGATAGGAGCCCATGCAATGAAACCGATTTATCTCGCCGCTTTCCTACTCGCCGCCTGCGCCGCCCGCCCCAATCCGGCCGACAGCGCCCCCCCGCCCCCCGCCGCCCCTGAGCAGCCTGCTCCCGTGGCGCAGCCTGTTGCCACAGCGCCCAATGCAACCGCAACCGAACTCTCCCGCCACGGCTGGCGCATCACCCGCATCGGCCGCCACGCCGCCAACGGATCGTTGGCGTTCAACGCCAACAATCGCGTGAACGCCTCGTTCGGCTGTAATTCCCTATCCGGCCACTTCAGCCACCAAGGCCAAAACCTACAAATCGGCGAGCTCGCCACCACGCTGATGCTCTGCCCGCCGAATGTTCAGGCGCAGGAAGAATGGCTCTCAGCCGCCTTTGCTCGCACTGCCGCCTACCGCATCAACGGCAATAAGCTGGAACTGCTCGACCGCAGGCAGCATGTCATCCTGCAAGCCGAACCGGCACGCTAAGCCCCAATCAGGCTACCTGAAGATGGTTTTTCAGGTAGCCTGATTGGGGCTGTTGACAGCTACTTTTCCAAGCGGATTTTTGCCCCAAAGGCAGCAGATTCAAGTCGGAAACCGCAGTAAGGCTGGGCACCTTGCGAGGATTTCCAACGCGGAAAATGCCGTCTTTGGGGTGAAAAATGCGGAAACCAGCAGTTATCAACAGACCCTAACATAAGAAAAGATTAGTTAAACTCCAGCACATTGGCTATAATCTGCCCGTTGTTTCCCTTTTATTACTTTTTTAACCAAAAGGAGCATTCCATGCAGAAATTTACTCTCGCCGCCATCGCCGCTCTGATGGCTGCTGCCCCTGCCTTCGCCGCACCTGCGCAGGCCGACGACTGGCTGCCCGAAGCACAAAGAATCAACCGCGAAATCGTGCGTCAACGGAGTAGCGATGCGCGAGAACTCCAGCTGTTCAATGGCAATCTGGCACAAAACCGCAGCCAAAACCATACCATTCAGCTCCAAGCCGGCAAATCCTACGTATTTTTTGCCGACTGCGACCGCCAATGCTCCGACATCGACCTCAAGCTGACCGATAGCAACGGCAAAACCATAAAAGAAGATAACGATGACGACGACAATCCCGTCATCAACAGCGCTATTGCAACCAGCGGTACCTACACCCTTACCGCCAACATAACCAAATGCGAAGCCTCCTCCGGCTGTGCCTACAGCATCCAAGCCTTTGAAAATGGCCCATGGCTGCCTGAAGCTCAAAAAATAAACCGTGATATCGTGCGTAGAAAAGACCCCCAAGCCCGCCAAGTTCATCTGTTTAACGGCCGTGCTGCCAAAGAGCAAAATCGCAGCCACCAAGTACAGCTCACCGCCGGCAAATACTACAGCTTCTTCGCCGATTGCGACTACTCTTGCAGCGATATCGACCTGACCCTCAAAGCAGCCGATGGCCGCGTAATTAAAGAAGATAACGACGACGACGATTCTCCAATATTCGGCTGGCGTGCCAACCGCACCGGCAGCTATACCCTCACTGTTACCATGCCGAAATGTGACACCGAACAATGCGAATACAGCAGCCAAGTATTCATGGGCACCAAACCCGTGTTTGATCACTAAACTCTAGTGTTCTTAAAAGAAGGCTACCTGAAGATTTCAGGTAGCCTTTTGCCTTCCTTACTCAGCCAAAAATACTAGCATCCAACTGTAATCAAATGATTTAAAAAGAATATAAAAGTAGAGTATTTCTCTAATTTACATTATAATGCGCACACTCTTTCACTTAACCAATCAAAAGGAAGACATATGAAAAAATTTGCCGTTTTAGGCCTGGTTGCCCTGATTGCCGCTCCTGCTGCCCTGGCTGCACCTAATGGCTCATGGCTGCCCGAAGCCCAGCAATTCAACAGACAAGCTGTTCGCTCTAAAGACGAGAGCGCCCGCCAAGCCGACCTATTCCAAGGCGCGGCTAAAGTGAGCGAGACCAAAAACCACCAGGTTCAGCTCACTGCCGGTAAATACTACACCTTCTTCGCCGACTGCGACCGCGACTGCGACAACATCGACCTGACCCTCAAATCAGCCGATGGCAGCGTAATTAAAGCCGACACCGAAGATGACGACGCCCCCATGTTCAGCTGGCGTGCCAATCGCACCGGCCGCTACACCCTGAGCGTAGCCATCCCCGGCTGCCATACCGACAGCGGCTGCAAATACAGCGGCCAAGTATTTGTTGGCAACCGAGATATTTTCGCCGACTAATCACGCTAAATCATGCAAACAGGCAGGCCGCAGGCTTGCCTGTTTTTATTGCCTGGAACCATCTGATAAAGGCTACCTGAAACTTTCAGGCAGCCTTTCTACATCCGTACCCCACAAAACACCCAATATATAAATAATAGAATGATTTTAAAAGAATAAAAAATTACAGTGTTCCCTAAGCTTACATTATAATGCGCACACTCACCTAACCAATCAAAAGGAAAAAACATGAAACAATTTGCCGTCTTGGGCCTAGCCGCTCTAATTGCCGCCCCCGCCGCCCTAGCTGAGCCCAGGAGCTCATGGCTGCCCGAAGTCCAGCAGGTTTACAAACAACTTATGCAGGAAAAAGACCCGGGCGCCCGCCAAGCAGAGCTGTTCCAAGGCAGCGCCAAAGTGGGCGAAACCAAAAACCACCAGGTTCAACTCACCGCCGGCAAATACTACACCTTCTTCGCCGCCTGCGATCACGACTGCAACAACATCGACCTAACCCTCAAATCAGCCGATGGCAGCGTAGTCAAAGCCGATACTGAAGAAGACGATGCCCCCATGTTCGGCCTGCGTCCCACCCGCACCGGCCGCTACACCTTAAGCGTAACCATCCCCGGCTGCAAAACCGCCTCCGGCTGCCAATACAGCAGCAATGTATTCGTGGGCAACCAACAAATCTTCCGAGATTAACCGCCCAACTTGCAAACAGGCATGCCTCAGGCTTGCCTGTTTTTTATTTGCCTTGGTTCAAGCTGCCAGCCGGAAGGCTACCTGAAACTTTAGCTTCGCGGAAACTCACGAGCTCGTTTTAACTTCGTTGAAGCTGACGCTTTCAGGCAGCCTTTAAAGCAGAAACCCAGCCCATCCGCTATAATCGGCCACAACCCATCTGCGCAGGAAACCATCATGCCTCAAACCATCGCCACCGTCAGCGAAATCCGCATTGCCCAGCCCAAACCCTTTGCCCGCGGCCAAATCAGCGGCATCGACAAACAGCCCGTAGCCGGCCCCATCGAAGCCACCCCCACCGGCCTAGTAGGCGACGGCGTGGGCGACCCGCGCTACCACGGCGGTGCCGATAAAGCCCTGCATTGCTACGCCCAGCACCACTACGAACACTGGCAAGCCCAATTCCCCGGCAATCCGCACTTCCGCGCCGGCGGCTTTGGCGAAAACCTCTGCATCGAAGGCACAGATGAATGGCAAGTCTGCCTCGGCGACCAATGGCAAATTGGCAGCACCCGCTTCGAAGTCAGCCAAGGTCGGCAGCCCTGCTGGAAGCTCAACGAACGCTTCGGCGTGCCCGACATCGCCGCCCAAGTACAGCACAATCTGCGCTGCGGCTGGTATTTGCGCGTATTACAAAGCGGCCACATTCAAGCGGGCGACAGCGTGCACCTCCTCGCCCGCCCCTATGCCGAATGGCCGCTCAGCCGCATCCTCGAACTCATCGATAGCCGAAACTGCCAGCCTCAGGCCATGCGCGAAGTGCTGCAACTGCCCCTGCCCCCTTCCTGGCAGCATATGTTCCAACGCCGCCTCGACACCGGCGAATGCGAAGATTGGCAACGCCGCCTCTTCGGCTGAACCACCATTTCAACCCTACTAATACTTCGCTTCAACCGCATTAAAACCCTGCTTTCAGGTATAGCTGAATAATGATTTCTTCATACAGCTAGCCACAAACCGTATGGCAACGCAGTGAGCAACCGTTTTGAACTTCATACCAATATGAGCAAAATCTTCTTTACCTCCGACCTCCACTTCTCCCACAAAAACATTGCCAAATTCTGCCCCCAGTTCCGCCGCTTCGCCAGTGTTGAAGAAATGGACGAACACCTTGTGGCCATGTGGAACCGCACCGTCTCCCCCGAAGATGAAGTGTACAACTTGGGCGACCTCAGCTTTTCCCACGACCTCAAGCACATCACCCACCTGCTCTCCCGCCTCAACGGCCGCCACCACCTGATTTTCGGCAACCACGACGACCTCATCCAACGCCACATCAGCCGATTCTTTCAAACCACCAAAGCCGACGGCCACCCCCTGCTCGCCTCCGCCCAGCCCTATCTCAAACTCAAGCTGCCCGAAATCAACAATACCCTGATTTTATTCCACTACCCCATCAACGAATGGGACGGCTGCCACAAAGGCTGGTATCACCTCTACGGCCACCTGCACGACCGCCTCGCCCCCCTCTCCGGCCGCGCCCTCAACGTCGGATTCGACCTGCACGGCCGATTTCTAAGCCCGCAAGACATCGACACCCTCCTGCGCCCCCTGCCCGCCGTGTCCCACTTCGGCGAAGCCGAACCCATGCCCGATACTCCCGATGCCGCCCGCATCTGGGTGGAGCAAAAACTGGCCGAATTCAATCCCCGAGCAGCCGAATAGCGTTTTCAGGTAGCCTGCACCACGGATGTAGAAACTGCCCTTAAGAGGCTACCTGAAAATATCAACACCTGGTAAAACCGACCTCACAGAAACAAAACCCTATGCCCAACGCCGACCTCATCCGCACTTTCGCCCAAACCTTCGGCTTGCCTTACACACCAGAACCGCAAAACCTATCCGCCTTGGCCAACCACCGCCACCTGCATTTAGGCAAGCTGGCAGATTTCTACCGCCATATGGATGGCACATGGCAGGGCGAAAATCCGCGAGCCGACTACTGGCTGGAAATGCAAACCTTATTCCTGCAATGGCTGCCTTATGCGGGTTTGCCCGAGATTTGGAACGATTGGGCGTTCAGCTGGAACAACAAGGCGAAACAATATTTGCCAACCGACGGCTGGCGCGAAGAATGGGCGGTATTTGGCAATATGTTTGACGACTCAATCCTATTCGCCGACACCGCCGCGCCCGGCAGCCCCGTTTATTGGCTGACGACCGGCTACAGCACCGTGGAAAACCGCCGTCTGATTGCGCCGTCGGTGGCAGCCTTAATACACACACTACTGGCCATACACCGCTTCGAACAAGAATGGCAGGCCGCCGGCGGGCTGTTTTATGATGAAGCAGAAGGCGGCAAACCCGAAGATTTGCTTACAGCCCTGCACGATTTGCTGCTCCACGAATTACCGCCGGAATGTGCTGAAACCCAGTGAGATAAATATAAGGGGTCTGTGAGATAAATGGGATTAAGTTGGATGAGGATGGATGATGGGGGATGGGAAATTTGTAACAACGTTGCACTGGGTGCAACAAAACGGAGCGGGCGAAGTTGCCCGCTTTTTTATTTTCGGACACCCCGTGCCAAGGCATCGAGGGCGACATCCAACAGGCGGGATTCGGCACCGGCCTGAAGTGTACCGCCTTTGCTCATCGGCAGGTAGGGGCGTGCCGGGATGTTGACTTGTTTGACCCTGCGGAAGCCGTCGCCGACTTTGAATACCAGATAGGGTTTGTTTTTGGCTTTGACCGTGCCACCAAACTGGTGGATGGCGGCATAGGGTTTGTTGGTGCCGATGCGGGCGAAGTTGCTGCCGGAGGCGGTGTGGATGCTGGCGGCCAGCTACCCGCTTTTTTGCAGGATTTTGCCGCCGCGCGCATTGGCCGGCCATTTTTTGCCGCCCCAGCTTTCGGATTCGAAGTTGTCTTCCGTAATACTGAGCAGTTCGGCGGCAATGGCTCGCATCATCGGGCGCGGGTGGCTGGCATTTTTCAACAGTTGGCCGAGACCGCGTTGCAGGTCGCCGTCGTCCAGGCTGATTTCCAGCATCGTCATCCTTTCAATAAATCTATTACCCAAGCCAGCTGGGCGGCATTGAGCGAGGATTTGAAACGCTCGTTGCCCATCATCTGCCGCAGCGCCACACGGGCAATATCGGGATGGGCGGCCTGCGCCTTATCCACCGCCACCGCAGCCATGCGCGAAAGCATGGCTTTGCCCTGGTTGGCGTTGAAGCCGGCATTGGGGGCGACGAATTTCCCATTGATACGGATGCCGGTGCGTTGGGCATGGCGTTCTTCGCCGGTATATTGGTTGACACCGATGTCCACGGTTTGGGTTTCCAGCTTCGGGCTGGGTTGTACCCGGTCTGCCCCACGGCTGCGCGATAAGGGTCGAACCCGGCAGCGGCAGCGGTAGTCCAAGGGAGGATACAGGCTGTCCCACACCGGGTCGTCGGCGGCATAAACGCTGCCGTGCAGCAGGCGGTGGGTCTCGCGGGTGCGCTCGTCGTTGACTGCCACGTATTCCCAGTATGGGTGAGTATCCACGGCATCCATCATTTCGGCATAACGCCCGGCCATATAGGCCGACTGCATATTGGTCAGGTAGATGGTTTTCAGGCGGTGCGGGCTGCCCAGGCGCACGGTTTGGATTTCGCCGGTGTCCGGGTGCGGCAGGTCTTGTTTGCCCCACCAGCCTTTGGCCTGCAATACCGGTGTGGGGATATTTATCGCGCGCGGCTTCAATGTGCGGTAGGATTTGAAGCGGCATTTTGGGGTTGAGGCGGCACGCACGCTTTACTTTTTCTGCTGCCAAACACCGGCACTCCATGCAGATGGAAGAGTTTGGCCGGTTCGGATGAAAAAAGGCTACCTGAAACTTTTCAGGTAGCCTT
>NZ_KV804551.1:801712-867024 GCF_001811325.1 Eikenella sp. HMSC071B05
AAGGCTACCTGAAACTTTTCAGGTAGCCTTTAACACGAGCATTTCTTGCTACGCCAAGACAACTTTCATCCTGCCGCCAGTTAATCCAACAGCGCCATCAGTAACAGCATCAGCGCAATCAGTGCGAGCCACATATTCTGCCGCTGCTGGGTGCGCACCAGGTGCAGGTAGGCATCGCGCATTTCCTGTTGGCGGGCTTCATCCACCAGCATATTCAGTTTGCGCGGCAGGGCGGGCAGGATTTCCGCCCAGTCGGGGGCTTCCTGCTTCAGATTGCGCCACAAGGCTTTCACACCCACCTGTTCGTTCATCCAGCTCACCAAAAACGGCTTGGCCGTTTCCCATAAATCCAGCTGCGGATCCAGCTGGCGGCCCAATCCTTCGATGTTGAGCAGGGTTTTTTGCAGCAACACCAGCTGTGGCTGGATTTGCACGTTAAAGCGGCGGCTGGTTTCAAACAGCCGCATCAGTACCAGGCCGAAGGAGATTTCGGCCAAAGGCTTGTTGAAAAACGGCTCGCATACGGCACGCACGGCGGCTTCCAATTCTTCCGGTCGCGTATCCGCCGGCACCCAGCCGCTTTCGATATGCGCCGTGGCCACACGGTGATAGTCGCGGTTGAAGAAGGCGAGGAAATTGATGGCGAGGTAGCGTTTGTCGTAGTCCGTGAGACTGCCCACAATACCGAAATCCAGCGCGATATAGCGGCCTTCGTCGTCCACCAAGATATTGCCCGGGTGCATATCAGCATGGAAAAAGCCGTGTTTGAACACTTGGGTGAAGAAGATTTCCACGCCGTAGCGCGCCAGCCGTTTCAAATCCACGCCGCGCCGCTGCAGCTCGGCCACTTCGGCAATCGGCGTGCCATCCATCCACTGCATGGTCATCACGCTTTCGCTGCAATAATCGTAATACACCTTCGGCACTCGCAGCATGGTGCTGCCGCTGAAATTGCGCCCGATTTGGCTGGCATTGGCCGCTTCGCGCAGCAAATCAAGCTCATCGTGCAGATATTTGTCGAACTCGGCCACCACTTCGCGCGGGCGCAGGCGTTTGCCGTCGGGCAGCAGCTTTTCGATCAGCCGCGCGGCGGTGCGCATCAGCGCCAAATCCTGCTCGATCACCGGCTCCAGATTCGGCCGCAACACTTTCACCGCCACCGCCTCGCCGCCAAACAACCGCGCGCGGTGCACCTGCGCCACCGAAGCCGCCGCTACCGGCTCGGCTTCAAACTCGGCATAGATTTCTTCCACCGGCCGCCCGAACGATGCTTCAATCTGCTGCCGCGCCAAATCCGCATCAAACGGCGGCACTTTATCTTGCAGGCGGCTCAATTCCAGCGCATAGGCCGCCGGCAGCAAATCCGGCCGGGTGGAAAGCACCTGCCCGAGCTTCACGAAAATCGGCCCCAGGCTCTCCAACGCCAGGCGCAGGCATACCGGCAGAGGCGTATCGCGCATTTTGCCTGAGCGCGGCAACAGTTTGACAAACCAAGGGGTTTTGCCACGCGCAGCCAAAAGATCGGCCAGCCCGAAGCGGTATACGGTTGTGAGGATGACGGCCAGGCGGCTCAGCCATTTCATAATAGAAGTCCGAAGGGGTGGAAAAGGAAGCGATTATAAAACAAAGCCTGCGGCAGGGGCAGCAGGCGGCGAATACGAAATGGGACAGACAATTTTTCAGGTAGCCTCAGTCAGGCCTAAAGGCTACCTGAAAGCGAAACTTCATCGAAGTTCAAACACAAACTGCAATAAAGTCGAAACGCCTACCCCACCTTCAAACCCTTGCCCGTGCGGTAAAACAGGCCGTTGCCCACATAATGCAGCGTTTTCAATTCGTCCGGCACGCTGTCGAACAGCCAGCGGCCATCGGCATACACTCGGTCGTCCGCCCACACGGCGGCCACTTCGCCGATAAACAAATCATAAGTTTGCTGGTTGTGCGGCTCGGGCAGCAGGCGGCAGATAAGGTAGGCGCCGCAACCTTGCACCAGCGGCACATCGAAGCCTGCTTGATAAAACAGTTCCACGCCGCAGTCAGCCAGCTTGGCCGGATTATTTTTGTGGCTCTGGCTGCCCACCGCCAGCACGGTTTCAGCCTGTGCAGCCAGCGGCACTTGCAGCGCAAACCAGCCGCTCTGCTCCAACAAGCCGCGCGTGAACGCGCCTTTATCCAGCACCACCGTTACACGCGCGGGGGCATAATCCAGCGCACACGCCCAGGCGGCAGACATCACGTTTTCCACGCCGCCGGCCTTGGCGGACACCATCACCACGGGGCCGTGGTTGATTAAACGGGTGGCTTGGGAAAGTTCGAGGGTTTGGAGCATGGTTTTCCTTAAAAATAAATGGGTTGGTTTAAATCATAAAGTGTTATTTTACAGAAATTTATATTTTTCAGGTAGCCTCAGGCCGCCCGAAAGCCGATGCCGGCCGCACAACAATGGTTTAACAAAACCATGCATCCAGCTATAATTCATTAACAATCTGTAGGAGAAGCATTAGAAATGTTCACCCCAAATCCGGACGAAATTGTGATTTACGGCGCCACCGCCGACGGCAAACCCTTCCGCCCCAGCGATTGGGCCGAGCGGCTGTGCGGCCTGCTCTCCTCTTTTGGCAAAGAACACCGCCTCTGCTACCACGAATGGGTGCGCCCGCTGCTCATCGGTAAAGTGCGCAGCGTAACCGTGGGCAAACGGCTGGAAACCATCAATCCGCCAATGTTCCAATTCTTAATGGATTTCGCCGCCACCAACGGCCTGCAAGTGCTGGATGAGGCCGGACTGAAGGAACTGCTGGGCGACGAAGTCAGCAACACCACGGCGTGAAGCAGCTTTGCTGCCGCTACACAAATCATCTTTAATCCAACTCTAGGATTGAATAAAAACAAATACAAAACAGCATGCTATATGTTTCAGGTAGCCTTCCACAGGCTACCTGAAAGCCAATCTACCCCATCGGTTTAGGATAAAACCATGCCCATCCCCACCATCAATATGCTCAACTTCTGCCGCAGCGGCGAATTCGGCGGCCTGAAACTGGGGCAAACCAAAGCCCACTTAGCTGCCTATTTCCCACCTCCCGACTCTGTCTATCCCGAAGAGCCGGGTGCCGAATGCGTGATTTGGCGTTACGGCTCGATTGATTTGATCTTCCGGGGGGATGAACTGACCAATATTTATGCAGACGGTTTCCCTTGGGGCAAGCTGGATGCAGGTAGCCACATCGCCATACAACCTTGGATTTTCAAGCACCCGAAAAAGCTGCGCCTTGCCTTCGTTATCAAAAAACTCAATTTCCACGGCATCGATTTCAGAAAGAAAACTTTTGCCCTCAACACGCGCTTGTTGCTGACAAGCGGCGTAGAGCTTTATTTTGAAAACCAGAACACCCCAAACAACTGTGATGCCAACAAGTTTGTGCTAACTGCCTTCAACTTGAGAGCCACACCAAAAGATTGGGCAAACTAGTTTTCAGGTAGCCTTTTAAGGATTGAACCCAAGGCTACCTGAAAACGCTTTTGAACAAAGCAAATAGCAGGTTTGTCTCCAACAAGAGAAACAGCAGATTAGTGGAGCCTCCACGGCCTGAGCCTCAACCCGACAATTTTTCAGGTAGCCTTCCCACAGCAGAAAGGCTACCTGAAAGCATAAAAGCATATCAACCAAGCTAAATCCTATTTAGGCGTTTCGTCCACTTGGAACACTTGGCGCAAGTAAGCGAGGAAAGTGTTGTTGTCGCTCATGGTTTTGCCGGGGCTGTCGGAGAGCTTGGCCACGGATTGGCCGTTGCATTCCACCAGCTTGAGCACGATGTTCAAAGGTTTGTGCCCCATGTCGTTGGTGAGGTTGGTGCCGATGCCGAAGCTGGTTTTGAAGCGGTCTTTGAAGTATTGGTGCAGCGCCCAGGCCTTTTCCAAATCGAGGCCGTCGGAGAAGGTGAGCATTTTGGTGCGGCTGTCGATTTTGAGTTTTTGGTAGTGGGCGTAGGCTTTTTCGCCCCACACATAGGGGTCGCCGCTGTCGTGGCGCAGGCCGTCGAAGAGTTTGGCGAAATAAAGGTCGAAATCGCGCAGGAAGGCATCCATGCCCACCACGTCGGTGAGCGCGATCCCGAGGTCGCCGCGGTATTCGCGCACCCAGCTTTCCAGCGCGGCTTTTTGGAAATCGCGCAGGCGCACGTCTAAGGCTTGGAAGGCCTGCATAAATTCGTGCGCCACGGTGCCGATGGGGATAAGGCCGAGTTTTTTGGCCAGATAAACGTTGCTGGTGCCGCGCAGGCAGCTGGGGGCGGCTTGATTCAGCGTGTGCACCACGTGTTCCTGCCAGGCAAGGTTGTAGCGGCGGCGGGTGCCGAAATCGGATACAAGGAAGGGCGGCTCGCCTATCTGTTGGGCGGCGGCATAGCTGCGCAGCAAATCGGCCTTGGCCTGCAGGCGGCGTTCGCCTTCAGCCAGCACCTCGGGGGTTTCGAGACGGCGGAAGTAGAGCTCGTTCACAATCGCCAACACGAAAATCTCGAAGAACATGGCTTGGATAATCGGCCCTTCCACGCGGATGCAGAGCCGGTTTTGCTCGTCCACGGTCACTTGGATGAAGCGGCGCTTGAGCTGGAACAGCTCCAAATAATCCACAAAATCGCTTTTAATAAAACGCAGGCTGCGCAGATAGTTGAGCTCTTCTGGGGTGAAGCGCAGGGTGCACAGGGCATCGAGCTCGGCTTCCAGCTCGCTGCGGATCTCCACCAGCGGATACACGCATTCGTCTAGGTTGCGGCAGCGGAATTCATACACGCCATGCGCCTGTGGGAACTGGTGCAATACCACTTGCAGCATGGTGAATTTATAGAGGTCGGTGTCCAACAGGGATTGGATGATATGGCGTTGCATGGCTGCTCCATAAGGTGGATAAACAGAAAAGCAGGGGAGGTAGTTTGGGCTTCGTCAGGCGCCGGGGCTTTCAGGCAGCCTGAATGGATGCTAAGTTTATGATTTTATTGAATTCAAACAAATCAAACCAAGCCGGCCGCGCGTACGGCAGGCGCCGCAATCGGAATAATGTGTGGCATTAAAACACGTTTTACCGCTTTCAGGTAGCCTGCCGCATCAGGCGGCGGCAGTTTCGGGTATCATGCCACCATTTATTGTCTTTACAACACACAAACCTATTTTCCCCAACGATTACCATGAAGAAACTCGCATTACTTTGCCTTCTGGCCGCCGCCGGTACTGCCGCCGCCAACAACACCCCGCTGCCCGATTTTTCACCCGTGGCCACAGGTCAGCACGTCGTTATCAATATCCCGCAGATGCGCCTTTTCCTGTATGAAAACGGCCAACTGAAAAACGTTTATCCCGTGGCCGTAGGTAAAAACCGTACCCGCACCCCGCTGGGCAACTACAACATCGGTTCCAAAGCCTACAACCCCACTTGGTCTATCCCCGCCAGCATCCGCCGCGAGCGTGCTGCCGCCGGTCTGCCTGAAATCAGCAGCATTCCGCCCGGCCCGAGCAACCCGCTGGGCCCGGTATTTGTGCGCTTGGGCCCGCCGCGTTTAGGCTTGGGTATCCACGGCACCAACGCCCCCGCCAGCGTGCCCGGCATCCGCAGCCACGGCTGTGTGCGCATGCACAGCAACAACGCGCTGCAATTCGCCCGCAGCGTGCATACCGGAGCCAATGCCGCCGTGATCTACCAACTGGCCAGTCTCAATGCCGATGCCAACAAACACCTCTGGCTCGCCGCCTATGCCGACCCCTACCAGCAGCGCAACCTGAACACCACCGCCCTGCGCCAAAGCATCGACGCCTGGTCGCAGGCCAACGGCCTCACCGCCAACCCCGCCCGCATCAACAGCGTTTTGCGCAGCCGTAACGGCCGCCTGGTGTGCATCACCTGCCAAAACGCCAACGCCCGCGTGCAAGGCAAATTGCAATCCGTGGCCTGGCAAAACGGCGCGGCCGAGCTGAGCCGCCCGCAAGCCGTGGATGCCTCCGAACCCCTGCAAACAGACGAAATCCTGCCTGAAGGCAGCGCCGTGGAAGCGCTCACCGACGGTGCCGGCAGCACTGAAACCCCGATTCCCGCCAGCACCCGCCCTGCCCCGCGCCGCCGCACTGAGCCGCGCGAGCGGCCCCTGCCCGCCACGCCCGTGCAGCCGCAGGATATTCCACTGTCGGACACCTTGCTGTAAGCCAAATAGAAACCTGCCGTTTTTAAAGAGCGGCAGGTTTCTGGTTTCAGGTAGCCTTCAGCTGCTAAGAAGGCTACCTGAAAACATTAGCCCCACCGTAAACTATAGTGAATTAAATTTAAACCAGTACAGCGTTGGCTCGCCTTGCCGTAACGTGTGTACTGTCTGCGGCTCGCCGCCTTGTCCTGATTTAAATTTAATCCACTATAAAACCACCACTTCCCAATCCATCCGGCCCATCTCCCCAAGCCAAACCATTCATAACCAGCTATAATCTCGCCTGCATACTTTAGGCAACCTCACTCCCAATCAAAGGCTACCTGAAAACCCGCTTCCAACGAAACCACACCAACCCTTCCGTGCCTCCGCGCACCTGCTCGCTGCCTGGCTCAGGCAGCCTGATACAGAAAGACCAACATCATGAAACCCACCATCGCCCTAGTCGGCCGCCCCAATGTGGGCAAATCCACCCTGTTCAACCGCCTCACGCGCACCAAAGACGCGCTGGTGCACGATCTGCCCGGCCTCACGCGCGACCGCCACTACGGCCACGGCAAAGTAGGCAGCAAGCCCTATCTCGTGGTAGATACCGGCGGCTTCGAGCCCGTGGTGGACAGCGGCATCCTGCACGAAATGGCCAAGCAAACCCTGCAGGCCGTGGATGAAGCCGATGCCGTGATTTTCTTGGTGGACGCACGCACCGGCCTCACGCCGCAAGACAAAATCATCGCCGACCGCCTGCGCCAATCGCCGCGCCCCGTGTATCTGGCTGTAAACAAAGGTGAGGGCGGCCGCCGCGACGTATTGGCCGCCGAATTCTATGAGCTGGCGCTCGGCGAACCGCACGTGATTTCCGGTGCACACGGTGACGGCGTGTACTACCTGATGGAAGAAGTGCTGGAAAACTTCCCCGAAGCCGAAGAAGAGCAGCCAGAAAACAAACATCCCGTGTTCGCCGTTATCGGCCGCCCGAACGTGGGCAAATCCACGCTGGTGAATGCCATTTTGGGCGAGGAGCGCGTGATTGCCTTCGATATGGCCGGTACCACCCGCGACAGCATCCACATCGACTTCGAACGCGACGGCAAACCCTTCACCATCATCGACACCGCCGGCGTGCGCCGCCGCGGCAAGGTGGAAGAAGCGGTAGAAAAATTCTCTGTCATCAAAGCCATGCAGGCCGTGGAAGCCTCCAATGTGGCCGTATTGGTGCTGGACGCGCAGCAAGACATTGCCGACCAAGACGCCACCATCGCCGGTTTCGCGCTGGAAGCCGGGCGCGCGCTGGTGGTGGCGGTAAACAAATGGGACGGCATTTCCGAAGAGCGGCGCAACACGATTAAAAAAGACATCGAGCGCAAGCTGCACTTCCTCGATTTCGCCAAATTCCACTTCATCTCCGCCCTGAAAGAGCGCGGCATCGACGGCCTGTTTGCCAGCATCCAATCGGCCTACGACGCGGCCTTCATTAAAATGCCCACGCCCAAAATCACCCGCGTGCTGCAATCGGCCATCGAACGCCAGCAGCCCGCCCGCGCCGGCTTGGTGCGCCCGAAAATGCGCTACGCCCACCAAGGCGGCATGAACCCGCCTGTGATCGTGATTCACGGCAATTCGCTGCAGCACGTGGCCGACAGCTACACCCGCTACCTCACGCAAACCTTCCGCAAAGCCTTCAACCTGCAAGGCACGCCGCTGCGCATCCAATACAATATTTCCGACAACCCCTACGAAGATACGGCGGAAAAAACCAAAAACAAACCCTTGCGCCGCACCACCTTGAGCAACCGCATCGCCAAACGCGATGAAAAAGCCCGCAGCAAAGCCAAAACCAAAAAACGCCAAGTGAGCGTGAAAAAACGGCAAGGCCAGTCTTAAAATTAAAAGGCTATCTGAAAATTTTCAGGTAGCCCCACCCCGAAACCAAACACTATGCCTACCTCGCAAAACATCATCGTCGGTCTGTCCGGCGGCGTCGATTCCTCCGTAACCGCCCACCTGCTCAAGCAGCAGGGGCACCAAGTGCGCGGCGTGTTCATGCAAAACTGGGAAGACGACGACAACGACGAATACTGCAGCATCAAGCAGGATTCTTTCGACGCCATCGCCGTGGCCGACATCATCGGCATCGACATCGACATCGTCAATTTCGCCGCCCAATACAAAGATAAAGTATTCGCCTACTTCCTACAGGAATACCAAGCCGGCCGCACCCCCAACCCCGACGTGCTGTGCAACGCCGAAATCAAATTCAAATGCTTTTTGGATTACGCCGTCGAGCAAGGCGCCGAAGCCATCGCCACCGGCCACTACGCCCGCAAAGAAGTGCGTGGCGGCAAACATTATCTGCTCAAAGGCCTGGATGCCAACAAAGACCAAAGCTACTTCCTCTACCGCCTCCAGCCCCATCAGCTCGAGCGCGCCCTCTTCCCGCTAGGCCACTTGGAAAAACCCGAAGTGCGCCGCATCGCCGCCGAAGCCGGCCTGCCCACCGCCGCCAAAAAAGACAGCACCGGCATCTGCTTCATCGGCGAACGCCCCTTCCGCGAATTTCTGCAAAAATACCTGCCCACCTGCGAAGGCGATATGGTGACGCCCGAAGGCAAAGTCGTGGGCAAGCACGTCGGCCTGATGTTCTACACCCTCGGCCAGCGCAAAGGCTTAGGCATCGGCGGCGCAGGCGAGCCGTGGTTTGTGGCCGGCAAAGATTTGGCCGCCAACCGCTTAATCGTGGTGCAAGGCCACCAACACCCGCTGTTATTTTCAGGTAGCCTCACCATGAGCCAATTAAGCTGGACGCTACCTGAACACCCCGGTGAAGCACACGGCAGCCGCCCACCCGAAGGCCGCTACACCTGCAAAACCCGCTACCGCATGGCCGATGCCCCCTGCCAGCTGTGCTATTTGGGCGATGATTCCGCCGAGCTGGTATTCGACACACCGCAATGGGCAGTTACCCCCGGCCAATCCGCCGTGTTGTATGATGGCGAAGTTTGCCTGGGCGGCGGCATTATCGACCAAGCCGGCGCAGGCGTTTAACTCCTTTAAACCAAACATAAAACCCAGCAACACAAACCTTAAAGGCTACCTGAAAGCACGGCGCAACAAATTGCTGCAAAGCTAAATTTTCAGGTAGCCCCTATCAGGAGACCAAATTGGAAAAAATCTGGCTGCAAAGTTATCAGGAAGGCGTACGCCCCGAAATCGACGTGCGCCGCTACAGCTCAATCTGCGAAGTATTCCACGAAACTGCCTATCTCTACGGCAAGCGCTCCGGCTTCACCAACTTCGGCAAGGTGCAAACCTATGCCCAAACCGCGCGCCTGGCCGAGCAGTTTGCCTCCTATCTGCAAAACGTGCTCAAGCTGGAAAAAGGCGCGCGCGTGGCCGTGATGCTGCCCAACCTGCTGCAATACCCCGTGGCCGTATTCGGCATTTTGCAGGCCGGCGGCATCGTGGTGAACGTAAACCCGCTCTATACCCCGCGCGAATTGCAACATCAGCTGAAAGACAGCGGCGCCACCACTATTCTGGTGTTGGAAAACTTTGCCCACACGCTGGCTGAAGTGGTGGCCGAAACCGATGTGAAACACATCATCCTCGCCTCGGTGGGCGATTTGCTCGGCTTCTTCAAAGGCGGCCTGATGAACCTGATTGTGCGCCATGTAAAAAAAATGGTGCCGCCCTATGAATTACCCCACTTCGTGCGCTTCAACCACGCGCTCAAACAAGGTGCAGCGCACACCTTCCATCCCGTGCCGGTTACGCTCGAAGACACCGCCTTCCTGCAATACACCGGCGGCACCACCGGCGTATCCAAAGGCGCCGTCCTCTCGCACGGCAATATCTGCGCCAATATGCTGCAGGCCGAAGAGTGGATTCAATCCAACCTCACTGTTGAGGGCGAATTGGTGGTAACCGCGCTGCCGATGTACCACGTGTTCGCACTCACGGTAAACCTGATGATCTTCACCCGCATCGGTGCGCAAAACCTGCTCATTACCAACCCGCGCGATATTAAATTCTTCATCAAAGAACTGAAAAAGTACCGCGTGAGCGTACTGCCCGCCGTCAATACCCTATTCAACGCCCTGCTCCACCACCCCGACTTCCAAAGCGTGGACTTCTCCAGCTGGAAACTGTGCCTGGGCGGCGGCATGGCGGTGCAGGAAAACGTGGCCAAACAATGGAAAGCGCTCACCGGCCAGCCGATTGTGGAAGTGTACGGCCTCACCGAAGCCAGCCCCGGCGTGTGCGCCAACCCGCTGAACATCAGCGACTATAACGGCACCATCGGCCTACCCATCTCCAATACCGCGATAGAAATCCGCGACAACGACGGCAACGAAGTGCCGCTGGGCGAAATCGGCGAATTGTGCATCCAAGGTCCGCAAATCATGCAGGGCTACTGGCAACACCCCGAAGAAACCGCCGCCGTGATGGACGAACGCGGCTTCCTCGCCACCGGCGATATGGTGAAAATGGACGAAAAAGGCTTCATCAAGCTGGTGGACCGCAAAAAAGACATGATTGTGGTGTCCGGCTTCAATGTGTATCCGAACGAAGTGGAAGACGTGGTGACGAAACACCCGATGGTGCTGGAAGCCGCCTGTATCGGCGTGCCCAGCAACAAAACCGGCGAAGCCCTGCGCCTGTTCGTGGTAAAAAAAGACCCGGCGCTCACCCGCGAAGAACTCATCGCCTTCTGCCGCACCCAGCTCACCGCTTATAAAGTGCCGAAAGACATCCAATTCCGCGAAGAGCTGCCCAAATCCAACGTGGGCAAAATCCTGCGCCGCGAGCTGCGGGAAGAAAAATAGCCGCTGGCAGCAAAACATGGGCAGACCGGTTGTACGCCGGCTGCCTATTTTTTTGCAAACTGGCATAAAGTGAAATTAAGCTTCGGCAATTCTGCCAGACATAGAAAAGGCTACCTGAAACCACCATCGTGGTTTTTCAGGTAGCCTTTATTCATAAAAAGCTTATAAAAATAAACTGCTAAAACAATGCCAAGCAAAATGCCCCTGCTCTGCTATTTCAGCAACACCCTTCTGTGTAGTAAAATTAATTCTTATTTTGTTTACCATCTAACCATAAGAAATCCTATGCCCACCACCGCCTCCCCGCCCGCCATCCAAACCATCCGCTGGCCGTCGAAAGAAGCAGCGCCGCAGGCCTTTCCCGAAAGGCAGGCGTTGATGCCGATTTGGGGCGGCGTGCCCGTGCCGATGCCGCAATGGCAGAAACTGTGGCAAAGCCAAATCGCCCATTCGCTCGATGAAGACGGCCTGGCCTACCTCCACATTCCCTTCTGCGCCAACCACTGCGTGTTCTGCGGCTTCTACCGCAACGCCTGGAAAGAAGAGCACGGCGGCGTGTATGTGGACAAAGTGATTGAAGAGCTGGCTGCCGAAGCCGAACAGCGCAGCGGCAACGGCAAAATCCAAGCCGTGTATTTCGGCGGCGGCACGCCCACCGCGCTGGACACGCCCGATTTGGTGCGCCTCATCCGCGCCTGCTACCAATACCTGCCGCTGGCCGACGACTGCGAATTCACCCTTGAAGGCCGCATTAGCCACTTCGGGCTCGACAAAGCCCGCGCCGCCGTCGAAGCCGGCGTGAACCGCATTTCCATCGGCATTCAAACCTTCAACACCGCCATTCGCCGCCGTCTCGGGCGTAAACACAGCGGCGAAGAAGCCTATGGCTATCTAAAAGAACTATGCGGCCTCGATGCCGTGATTGTGGCCGACCTGATTTTCGGCCTGCCCGGCCAAACCGACGACATCTGGGCACATGACATCGAACGCGCCGCAAGCCTGCCCCTGTCCGGCCTCGACACCTACGCCTTCAACTGCTACCCCTTCCTGCCCATCAACCGCATGATTGAAAAAGGCGCATTCCCGCCGCCGCTCGGCTTCGACGTGCAATCCCAACACTACGCCTACGCCGTGCGCGAACTCTCGCGGCTCGGCTGGCAACAAGTCAGCAACAACCATTTCGCCTACCCCGGCCGCGGCGAGCGCAACCGCTACAACACCCTCGTCAAATCCAATATGCCCTGCCTCGCCTTCGGTTCCGGCGCAGGCGGCAACTTCGGCGGCTTCAGCTACCAAGTGCAAAGCGACCTCAAAGGCTACCTGAACGCCCCGGCCGGCCAAAAAGCCCTCTCCTTCATGAGCAGCCACGGCCAACACAAAACCCTGCTCGGCCAAGTGCAGCACGACATCGAACTCGGCCGCATCGACACCACCCTGTTTGCCGGCAACGCCGAAGCGCAAACCCTGCTGCGCCAATGGCAGCAAGCCGATCTGCTCACCATTCACGAGGACGGCCAAGCCATCCTCAACACCAGCGGCCGTTATTGGTCGCCCACCCTCACCCGTAAACTGATGATGTCCCTCCCACCTGATGAAAAGGAAAACACGATGCAAAAACTCTCCAGCGAACAACAAACCGTATTGCGCAACTCACTGGCCGAAAACCCCGGCCAAATCCTAGAAATGCTTGCCGGGCAGCACCAATGCAGCTTTGAAGACGTGATCAACTGCCTGCCCGCCCAGCTCGTCAAAAAAACCGAAGGCAGCCGCTTTGTCGAAATCATGCAGGCCTTGGCCGGCTGGAACGAAGCCGTCACCTTCATCGCCCACACCCCCGACGTGATTGCCGAAGTGACCGGAAAAATCCCCAACGGCAAAGTCGGCCGCGGCTTCTACAACTTCGAACACGCCGAAGAAGGCGGCATCCACGGCCACATCTACTACGAAAACTGCGCCGCCATCTACCTGATCGAACGCCCCTTTATGGGCAAAGACACTGTGTCGCTCAACTTTGTGAACCGCAACGGCGGCGCCATGTTCAAAATCTTCGTCGGCCGCGACGAAGCCGGCGAACTCAAACAAAACCAAATCCAAGCCATGCGCGCCCTGTTCGCCTAAACCCACGCCAAGCATTTAAGGCTATAGTGGATTAAAATAAAAATGAGACAAGGCGGCGAGCCGCAAGGCGTACAAGTAGTACGTTAAGGCGAGCCAACGCCGTATCATTGCAATTTTAATCCACTATAAAACAAACACCGTCCGCGCAACAGCAGCCTAATCCCCTCTCCCGCGGGAGAGGGTTAGGGAGAGGGCAAAACCGCGCAACCGCAACCCCGTTTAAAACCGAACCCCGAAACACCGCTTAAAGGCTACCTGAAACCCCAAAAAGCAGCCTGCACCCATTCAACCCCCAACAGGAGCACCCCATGCTGATGATATTCGGCGCCAACGGCCCCAGTGGCCGCCAACTCATCCACCAATTAAGCCGTCTCGAACGCGAAACCGCCGTCGCCGCATTAAGGCTGCCGGAGCAACAAGCAGACGAATTTTTCGCCAACCAACACATCCGCACCACCGTTGCCGACGCACTTGACGCAGAAGCCGTCGCCCAAGCCGTGCAGCAATACCGGCCCGATACCGTCGTCAGCTTTGTCGGCGGCAAAAACGAACAAGGCATCCGCAGCGACGCCACCGGCAACCTCCACATCATCCGCGCCCTCGAACAGCACGCCCCAAAAGCCCGCCTCATCCTCGTCACCAGCATGGGCTGCGGCGAACAATACCCCCTGATGAGCGACATGTTCAAACAAGCCTTGGGCGAAGCCGTGGCCACCAAAACCGAAGCCGAAAACGCCCTGCGCCAAAGCCCCCTCGCCTGGACCATCCTGCGCCCCTGCGGCCTCGCCAACGGCGACGATACCGCCTACCAGCTGCACGAACAGCTCCCCGCCATCCCTCGCCAATACATGACCCGCACCGCCCTCGCCGCCGCCGTGCGCCAAATCATCGATGAAGACGGGCACGAGAGCAAAGCGTATTCGGTCACTTCCGGGGAAGCCGCCTAAACCATCCGGCCAAAACCAACGGGCAAACCGCTTCCAAACAGCAGTTTGCCCGCTCTTTCAGGCTACCTGAAAACCAGATGGCACTTTCAGGTAGCCTTTTATAAAACAGGTTCTCATACCAGCCTACTTTAATGGATTAACCTGGTTAGGGACACAATCAATCGGCTTATAAAAATAAAGAAAACCACCGGATAATTCCAATTTCTCTTTTCCAACAAATTGCAGTTTTCCGCTCTCAAAGCTACATTTATAGTACAATGTGCCATCACGTTCACCAGTAAACAAATACTGAGATACTAAATCGCCATATTTATTTAACTGAACCGTTTCTGTAAAAACAACATGATTATTTTTATAGAAAACTATTTTCTGAAAATCTACATTATGTACATATAAATCAGCATAATCCCATTTGAAATTTGTTATTTTATTAAGCTGGATATGCCCGTCATGAAGGCCTTGTAACTTTGTTTCATCTATTTCCTTATGGCCAAAAAGAAAATAAACAAATAAAAATAAAGTAGATATGCCGCATGCAAAGATTATTCTTTTAGTCATAATCATCTTCTTCTAGCGTACTTATTAAGCAGCAAGTTTGGCTTGATAAATTCGTTACTACTTAACAGGCTACCTGAATTTTTTCAGGTAGCCTCTTCCTGCAACAGCAGCCGTGCAATCCTCTCGTCTGCCGGCCAAGTCAATTTTAAATTGCGGCTGTCGCCCTGCACCAACAGGGGCTGCAAACCCAGCCGCTCAACGGCGGAGGCCTCGTCGGTAATTTCTGCCGGATTGGCATCAGCCAGCGCCCGTTGCAGCAATGCGGCGGGGAATAACTGCGGGGTTTGTGCCTGCCACAGGCCGCTGCGGCTCACGGTTTCGGCGATATGGCCGCTGCCGTTGTCGCGCTTGAGCGTATCGGCTACGGGCAAAGCCAGAATGCCGCCAACCGGATGCTGTCCCGCTTCGTCCAGCAGCCGCCACAGGGCTTCGGCAGGCAGGCAGCAGCGGGCGGCATCGTGCACCAGCACTTTGTCGTCCGGCCGCATCACGCCGTGTTTCAGCAGCGAACTCAGCCCGTTAAACACGCTTTCGGCACGGCTCTCGCCGCCGCAATACAGCGTTTGCAGTTTGGCGGCCAAGTTTTCAGGTAGCCTCACTTCCCGTTCAAACCACGCATCATCCCGCGCCAACACTACGGCTACCTGAACAATCTGCGGCTCGGCCAACAGGCGGCGCAGGGTGTGCTCCAGCACGGTGCGGCCGGCTATCCGCACGTATTGTTTGGGTAGGGAGGCGCCGAAGCGGCTGCCCACGCCTGCTGCGGGCACGAGGGCAAAATAGCGGCTCATGGCGTTTTCCGCCAGATGCTGCCGCCTTCGGCTTTTTTGTCTAATTCGTCCAGATAGGCTTCGTGAGCGGCGTTTTCCTCGGCGTTGGCGGCCAGCACTTTCAGTTGCGCCGGGCGTTCGGTAGGCACGATTACCACGGCGGGCGCATCGGCTTCGGCGCTTTCTTCTTCGGCAAACTGGTCGGCCAGGCTGAATTGCGAGCGGGTCATGCCCAGATAAACTTCACTCAGCAGTTCGCAGTCGATTAATGCGCCGTGGAATACGCGTTTGCTGCGATCGACTTCGAGGCGGGTACACAAGGCATCCAACGAGTTTTTCTGGCCGGGGTACAAGGCACGCGCCATCACCAGCGTATCTACCACATTAGCAGTCAGCTCCTCCACGCTCGGCAGGCCGGCCCGGCGGAATTCGGCGTTGAGAAAGCCCACGTCGAACGGGGCGTTGTGGATAACCAGCTCGGCACCGGCAATGAAATCGGCAATCTGCTGCCCGATTTCGGCAAACTTGGGCTTGCCTTCGAGCTGGTCTAACGTGATGCCGTGCACTTTGGCGGCTTCTTCGGGAATGTCGCGCTCGGGGTGGACGTATAAATGCAGATAGTTGCCGGTGAGGCGGCGGTCGATCATTTCCAGGCCGGCAAATTCGATGAGGCGGTCGTCGCGGTCGTAGTAGAAACCGGTAGTTTCTGTATCAAGAATGATTTGGCGCAAATGTTTCATCAGGGCAGAGCTTTATAATGTTGGCAAACGGTCGGCATCTTACCCCATAGCAGATTAACTTTGAATCAGGATTAGCAGTCGTACCTAGGATGCGTTGATTTAGAGTGAGCTGACGGGAAATGCCAGAGTAGCTGCTGACAGGCAGATTTAGGCTTCACTGCATTGATTTAACTTATTTTTCATAAATTATAGCGCACCAAATTAACAAGATATTACATCATTTTAATATAATAAAAATAATTATCATTTGCTAATTTAGCTGCTTTTCGGTATGATGCATTCACGTTCGGCGAAGCAAGGTTGCTCTGCCTTGTGCCGAACCGCCAAATTTCAACATTCTGCCTGATGGCGGGATGCCCAATTTTGGTAGTGGTTTGTGTTCCTTTTGCGCCCCGCTTTTGTCGGGGCGATTTTTTATGCGCGGTTTTCACCAAACTATTACTCACGATGATACGGATGATTATGCAGAATCGACACCGCCCGATACAGCTGTTCGGTGAGCAACACGCGCACCATGCCGTGCGGCAGGGTAAGGCTGGAGAGGCGCAGCATCAGGCCGGCTTGTTGTTTGATGCGCTCGGTGAGCCCGTCTGCCCCGCCGATTACCATGCAAACATGCCGGCCGTTCTGCTGCCATTTTTTCAGGTAGCCTGCCAGCTCCTGCGAAGTGGGCGCAACGCCGCGCTCGTCTAACACCACCAAAAACGCATCGGCCGGCATGGCTTCCAAGATGCGTTTTTCTTCCGCCGCCATGCCCTGCGCCGCATTCACGCCCGCGCCGCGTTTTTCCGGCTTGATTTCTTTCAAGGTGTATTTGATGTCGCGGCCGAAACGTTTGGCGTATGCCTTCACGGCTTCGTCCACCCAACCGGGCATTTTGTTGCCCACGGCCAATACGGTGATGTTCATGATTTGCCTCGCTCCCGCCCTGCCCTGGCAGGGTGGTTTTGTCTTTTCAATAACATTATTTTACAATGCGGCAGGCCGACTGATTCGATTGCCCCGCAACGCTATTATTTTAAAACACTCAGCCGGCATCATTTAAACCAAATATACAGGCTACCTGAAAAAACAAAACAGATTTTCAGGTAGCCCCAACACACCATGCGCCTACTGCCAAAATTCTCCCTACCCGAACCCCTGCGCCGCTCGCGGACGCTGGCGTTTGCCCGTTTTCTCTATGCGCGTTTTTATGAAGTGAACATTCCGCAGGTGTCGTCAAGCCTCACGTTTACCACGCTGCTGGCCTTGGTGCCGCTGTTTACCGTGGTCGTGGTGGTGGTATCTGCCTTTCCCGTGTTTGCTGATTTTTCCGCTCAGTTTCACCGCTTGGTGTCGGAAATCATGATGCCGGCCGGCGTGGCGGCGGTGAGCGACTACATTTTCCAATTCCGCGACCACGCCAGCCGCCTCACCGCCATCGGCATCGCCATGATGATCATCACCTCGCTGATGTTGGTGCATACCATTGAGCGCACATTCAACCAAATCTGGCGGGTGAAACGCCCGCGCAGCATCGTTACCCGCGTGCTGGTTTATTGGGCACTGCTCAGCCTGGGGCCGCTTTTGGTAGGCGTGGGCATGTCGCTGTGGGGTATCGTGTGGCGGCGCACCCTGTTTTATCTGCACTACCCGCTGCTCGCCTCGCTGCTGCAATTCACGGTTGCCCTCACCGCTACCTGGAGCATGCTCTGCCTGCTCTACAAACTCGTGCCAGCCCGCTATGTACCCCTCCGCCATGCACTGATCAGCGCCGCGCTGGCGGCCGTGTCTATCGAGCTGTTGCGGCGCGGTTTCGGCGTGTATGTGGCCAACTTCAACAACTACCAGTTGGTGTACGGCACCTTTGCCGCCGTGCCAATGTTCCTGCTGTGGCTCAACTTAAACTGGATTGTCATCCTCAGCGGTGCGCTCCTGGCCGCCTCGCTTTCCTATTGGGAAGGCGACGCTTTCCGCCGCCAAGGCTGCCACGGCACGCGGTTTCACGACGCCTTAGGCATCCTCACCCTGCTCGCCCAAGCACAAAGCCAAGGCAAGAGCCTGAAAACCCAACAGTTCCGCCGCCACATCCAGCTGGGCTACGACGAACTGGGCGACCTGCTGGAACAACTCGCGCGACGCGGCTACATTGCGCAAAGCCTGCGCAACGGCTGGATGCTGAAAACCAGCCCCGAAGCCATCCGCGTGGCCGACTTATTCCAGCTGTTCGTGTATGGCAGCCATACCCACACTAACGATTCCATCGGCCGCACCGTGCAACAAATCATGACCCCCGCCATCACCGCTGCCGATATGACCATGGCCGAATTTATCCGGCTCAATCAACAGCAGGATAGTTAATACACAAAACGTTGTTTTGCTTTTCAGGTAGCCTTTTACAAACAATAAAGGCTACCTGAAAATTATTCAGTAAAGGTATAAGCCGATACCATGTTCCGCCGCTACCCAGCGTTCATAACATTTTTCAGGTAGCCTTTACGCAAAGAACAGGCTGCCTGAAGCCAAAATCCCCAATCAAACCCAACTGTTTGCCTCCCCTGTGTCGGTTTCCAGCTGCATCCTAGTCCAATAACAAGTAAAAAACCGCAAAGCGGCACCCGCCCTGCCCTGCCTATCCATTAAAATAGCGCGCTTCTGATAGACCCGTTTGCCGCAACGGCATCCTGCCAAATCGTGTCCCCATCCGCCCTATTTTCCCGCCTGCCACGCCGTGCCCGCATCGCCCTTGTTGTGGCCACTGCGCTGCTGGGCGTGTTCATTTTAATTGCCATCATCGCTGCCGCCTCCGCCAAGCCGGAAGGCGCGATGCAGAGCAAACGCATTGTGGAAAAACTCGCCACCGTGCGCGCCAAAGGCAAAACCCCGGCCACCGGCTACTGGAGCGATGAAGTCATCCAGCCCGGCGACTCCCTGCGCAACGTGTTGGAACGTTTTAACCTTTCCGCCCAGCAAATTCAGGATATTACCCAAGCTGCCGCCTCAGAAGGCAAACAGCCCCACCTGCACCCCGACCAAACCGTCAGCCTCAGGCTCGATGCCCAGCGCCGCCCCGTGCAGGTGCAGTTTTTCAACGACGACGACAACGGCGAAACCCAACTGGTTGATTTAGCCTATGCCGGCAACCGCTGGCAGGCCAAAACCGACGACGTGAAAACCACCACCCTGTCCACGCTCAAATCCGTTATCATCCGCTCCAGCGGCACCACCGCCGGCGCCATGTCGCGTGCCGAAATCCCTGCCGAAGTCCGTGATTCCCTGCGCGAACTGTTCAGTAACCGGCTCGATCTCTACAAACTCGAAGCCGGCGATACCGTTCGCATTCTTTATCAGGTAAACTACTTTCACGGCCAGCAAATTTCCATGGGCGACATCCTCGCGGTGGAAATCAGCCACCAAGGCAAGCTCTACCGCGCCTACTACTTCGGCGAAGACGGCAACGGCCGCTACTACGACGAACACGGCCAGCCGCTGAAGAAAGGTTTTGAAACCCAGCCCGTGCCGGGCAGCCGCATCAGCTCGCCCTTTGGCGTGCGCGTCCACCCGATATTAGGCTATTTGCGCATGCACACCGGCATCGACTACGCCGCCCCCGCCGGCACGCCAATTCACGCCCCGTCCGACGGCATTGTAGAATTCCGCGGCCCCAAAGGCGGCTACGGCAATACCGTGATCCTGCGCCACAGCGACAGCATGCAAACGCTCTATGGCCACATGAGCGCATTTTCCGCTAATGCCGCCCCCGGTCAGCGTGTACGCGCCGGCGACATCATCGGCTTCATCGGCACCACCGGCCGCAGCACCGGCCCGCACCTGCACTATGAAGTGCGCCTCAACGGCGTGCCGGTCAACCCCGCCGGGGTCGCCCTGCCCGCCAAACGGCTCACCACTGCCGAGCTGGCCGAATTCCGCCGCCAGCAGCAAACCGTGGAACAAAAACTTGCCCAGCTGCGCGGCATCGGCAAAACCGTCGCCCAGCTGGATTGATGGCCGGTTGAGTTAACGATAAGAAACCAAGAAACTGATTTTCAGGTAGCCTCAAAGCAGCGATTTTATGGCAATATATTGCCTGATTACCGCAACAATAAAAGGCTACCTGAAACCTCCGTTTTACCGCATAAAAGCAATAAACCAGTTCCGCCAAGGAACTACCGCATCCAACAGCACACCCAACAACATTCCCGCCAAGGCGGCACAACAACATCACGCCGCAGCGGCCAGTAGTAAACATAAAGCAGAAGCCCAAAGGCTACCTGAAACCAAACCACCCAGACCGATACCGTGAAGCGCATAATCCTCTTCCTCCTCACCAATATGGCCGTGCTCCTGGCTGCCCGACTGCTGTTCGGGCTGCTCGGACTCAATCCGCAAGACATCTCCGGCCTGCTGCTGCTCTCCGCCATCACCGGCTTTTCCGGCTCGCTGATTGCCCTCATCATGTCGAAAAGCAGCGCCAAGCAGACCGTGGGTGCCTACGTTATCCGCCAGCCGCGCAACGAAACCGAAGATTGGCTCGTGCGCGTGGTGGAAGCACAGGCCAAACAATGGAACCTGCAAACCCCCGAAGTGGCCGTTTATGAATCGCCCGAGCCCAATGCCTTTGCCACCGGCGCCAGCCGCAACAGCTCGCTGGTTGCCGTCAGCACCGGTCTCTTGCAGCTCATGAGCCGCGACGAAGTGGAAGCCGTGCTCGCACACGAAATGGCCCACGTCGGCAACGGCGATATGGTTACGCTCACCCTGATTCAAGGCGTGGTGAACACTTTTGTGCTGTTTTTCTCCCAAATCATCGCTTCCGTGATTGCTTCCTCCCTGCGCCAAAACCGGCAGCAAGATGGCGGCAGCAACGCCATCCAAACCATCGTCAGCATGGTGCTGCAAGTGGTCTTCGGCTGGCTGGCCGGTATCATTGTGATGTGGTTTAGCCGCCAGCGCGAATACCGTGCCGATGCCGGCGCCGCCAAACTGGTGGGCGCGCCCAAAATGATCTGCGCCCTACAACGGCTCAAAGGCAGCCAAAGCAGCCTGCCGCCCCAAATGGCCGCCATGGGCATCAACGACAGCACCCTGCGCTCCCTGTTCAGCACCCATCCCACCCTCGACGACCGCATCGCCCGCCTACAACGGCTGAACTATTAAATCGGTTTGGCGGGCAGGTTCTGCCAGCCCAAACAATAAAAGGCTACCTGAAAATGCCGGCAAGCAATTTTCAGGTAGCCTTTATCATCCAGCCAGCCTATAGAAAACTCATCTAAACTATGCACTTCTACGAAAAACTCAGCAGCCTTCTCGGACTAGCCTACCATCCCAACATGCAAGACTGGGAATTGGAAAATGCCAACCCGGATCGCCTGCCCGAGTTCATCCACGCCTACAAAACTGGTGGCTTCTCGCGCCAAGAGCAGCATGCCTTAATGGGACTCATCCTTGCCTCATTCAATGATTACCTGGCCATAGAGGCCGCTCCCGATCCGGCAGTCGAACACACCGTTTGCGCCTTGCTAGAGCAGCAATGGCAAGATTTCCACCCGCTCGTGCGCTATTGGTCGCTGCTGGATGAAGACTTGGATGATGAATTTCCCATCACCCCTATCATGCGGAAACTATGGGCGCAACATTTCAGCTAGCCATCACTTGGATACCTGTGCCCGGTACAATGCTTACTCAAGGCTACCTGAAACTTGAAAAAGACAGATACAACATAACATCGATACAATAACTATACCCGCTGCCTTTGAAGGCATCCTAACAGTATTTTTGCCTACTCCAACATCATGCCCTATGACAAAAGGCTACCTGAATTTTCAGGTAGCCTTTGATTCCATCACACTTCTTCACGCTTAGCGGGTTGGATCGATATTGCTGCGTAAGTCGTATTGGTGATAGTCGTATTCATACGGGCCTTGCGGATTATTGGGTACATGGCGGTACTGATGCCCCATATCATCCAAATCGTGGCCAGGTTCGGTGGCCAAATCACCCACTGATACGTTTACTCTAGATTCCAACACGATGGCGGAAGAAACGTGTTCGCCCACGTTATACACCATAGCCAAACCGATTTCTTCAGCCGGAATACTTACATATTTCACAGTTGGGCTAGGATTGATATCGGTGCGCACTTGGCGGCTCTGACGGTACAGGCTTACCACGGTACCTTTATCCAAACCATCAGCCGAACCTTTGTTCAGGATAATGGTGCTAAAGCGGCCGGCTTCGCTGATACCATCCAATACGTCCACGATACGGGCACGCACTTGATTTTCCGGCTCATGTGGCATCATATTGAAGGCGTTTTCTTCGCCGTTATAGCGCAGCAGATAGTCGCCTTGGCGGATTTCAGCCACTTGCTCACGAATCTGCAAAGCTTGTGCAGTTTCGGTCGGCACTTTCACCAGCGGATGATGGCGGGTGTAGTATTGGTTGTCCGGCAAGGCTTGACGATCGCTTTCAGAACGTTCGGCCAAAGCAGTGCTGGTTACCGGCAGAGTAGCCAATTTGCCGCTGAACACAACCAGCTGGCCGATAAATTTGCCAGTTTCAGGATCAATAATGTCTTTAACCGGGCGGTAAACCAAGTATTCACCCGATTCAGTAATGCCGTAGGCATAAATACGGTCACCTAGGGAATACATGGTTTTGCCTTCCGGGCCGGCGATGATGCGCGGTGCATCCTGAGTGGTACGGCGGGCAATCACCTGCGGGTGTTTCATGAACATACGGTAGTAGTTCAGATTCAGGGTGGAGATGCCGTAGCCGGAAGAAGTTTCACGCACGCGCGGCTGCAATTTAACGGTGGGGATACCACCAGCGTTATCTACGCGCAAGCGCGGCTGGCCGTTTACATAGTGCAACACCAACACTTGGCCCGGATAAATCAGATGAGGATTGCGGATGGTGCGGCGGTTGGCGCCCCACAACTGCGGCCATTTCCATGGGCGATAAAGGTATCTACCGGAAATACCCCACAAGGTGTCGCCGGTACGCACGGTGTAGCGTGTAGGAGCGTTGGGGCGCACACGCAGAGGCCCGGCCTCGGCGGGCAATGCAGAAACAGTCAAGCCAATGGCACAAAGCAAGGTTATAATATGTTTTCTCATGAGAGAGTTTCCCTTTAGGATTAACGTTAGGATTAACGAACCTGATAACGCTTTATTTACGTTGTTGTTGATGAAATTAACGGAATCATAGAACATTTTAGGTATCTTGCGCCAGTATTCCGGCGAAAAAACCGTTACAACTGCAACAAGAACGTATCTATCTATGCACACTTAAGAGAGAAATCAAATGGCTTTACTGAATATTTTGCGCTATCCCGACCCCCGCCTGAACTTAGTGGCCAAACCGGTAGAACAGGTGGACGAGCGCATCAAACAACTGGTGGCCGACATGGCCGAAACCATGTACGAAGCAAAAGGCATCGGCCTGGCCGCCACGCAGGTAGACGTGCACGAACGTGTGGTGGTGATGGACTTATCCGAAGGCCGCGACCAACTGCAAGTGCTGATTAATCCAGTGATTATCGAACGCGACGGCGAAACCGTATATGAAGAAGGCTGCCTTTCTGTACCAGGCGTATACGACAAAGTAACCCGTGCCGAAAGCATCGTGGCTGAAGCGTTGGATGCAGAAGGCAATCCCTACACCATCCATGCCGACGGCTTGCAGGCTATTTGTATCCAGCACGAAATCGACCACCTCGATGGCAAAGTTTTCGTGCAATACCTGTCACGCCTGAAGCAGGAACGCATCAAAACCAAGATGAAGAAACTCGACAAACACACGCTCTAACCCGAGCAAGAGGCTACCTGAAACCATGATTCGCAAAGTAATTTTTGCCGGCACCCCCGATTTCGCCGCCGATGCCCTGCGCGCTATTGCCGAGGCCGGCTTCGATATCCCGCTGGTGCTCACCCAGCCCGACCGCCCCAAAGGGCGCGGCATGAAGCTGCAAGCTTCACCCGTGAAAAAAACCGCGCTCGAACTTGGTTTTCAGGTAGCCCAACCCGAAAGCTTGAAAAGTGAGTCCGCACAAGAAATGCTACGTGCCGTGGAAGCCGACATCATGGTAGTGGCCGCCTACGGTCTGTTACTGCCGCAAGCCGTGCTCGATATTCCGCGCCACGGCTGTCTCAATATCCATGCTTCGCTATTGCCACGCTGGCGCGGTGCCGCACCCATCCAACGTGCTATTGAAGCAGGCGATAGCGAAACCGGCATCTGCATCATGCAAATGGATGCCGGGCTCGACACCGGTGCCGTCATCAGCCGCCATCCCTGCCCAATTCTCCCTAGCGACAATGCCCAAACCCTGCACGACAAACTGGCCGAAATTGGTGCGCACGCCATTGTTGCCGATTTGCAACACCATTCTCAACGCAATGCCCAGCCCCAGCCTGAACACGGCATCACTTACGCCCATAAATTAAGCAAAGCCGATGCCCAAATCGATTGGACACAGCCCGCCGAAGCCATCGAACGCCGCATCCGTGCCTTCAATCCCGTGCCCGGCGCCTGGTGCGACTACCACGGCAAACCGCTGAAAATCTGGGCTGCACAAGCCTGCTCGGCCAATGGCGTGGCCGGCAGCGTGTTACAAGCCGATAAAAACGGCATTCAGGTAGCCTGCGGCAGCGGCTCGTTGCTGATTCAAACCCTGCAGCCTGCCGGCAGCGCCCGCATGGAAGCTGCCGCTTTCCTAGCCGGTCATCCTATTGCCGCCGGCAGCCGATTCGGAGCGGAACACCCATGAGCCTAGCCAACGTACAAACCCTCGCCGCCCACAGCGTGGCGGCCGTTGAAGCCGGGCGCAACCTGTCCGACGTGCTGGCCGAAATCTGGCGCGACCACCCGCAGCTCTCTGCCCAAGAACGCGGCGCGTTGCAAGATATTGCCTACGGCTGCCAACGTTTTTCAGGTAGCCTGCGTGCTCTACTCGGCCTGATGCTGAACAAGCCCCTGCCCCGCGCCGACATTCGCAGCCTGATATTGGCCGCACTCTACCAACTCGCCTACAGCCGCAACGCCGCCCATGCCGTGGTAAACGAAGCCGTGCGCGCCGCTGGCAAAATCGGCAAAGGCCAATACAAAGCCCTCACCAACGCCCTACTCCGCCGTTTCCTACGCGAGCGCGACAGCCTGATACAGCAGGCGCAGCAAAGCTCAGAGGGCCGCTACAACCTGCCCGACTGGTGGCTAGAACGGCTGCAGCGAGACTACCCCGAACACTGGCTGCAAATCACCGAAGCCTTCAACAACCATCCACCGATGACCCTGCGCATCAACCGCCGGCACACCGATGCGGAAGGCTACCTGAAAATCCTGGCCGAACACGGTATGCAGGCCGAAATTCTCGGCAGCCACGCTGTGATGCTGGCTACGCCCGTGCCCGTGTCCGCTTTGCCATTGTTTGCCGAAGGTGCCGTATCCGTGCAGGATTGGGGGGCACAACAGGCCGCCACTTGGCTCAACGTGCAAAACGGCGAACGCGTACTCGATGCCTGTGCCGCGCCCGGCGGCAAAAGCGGCCACCTGCTCGAATGGGCAGACTGCAAGCTTACCGCCATCGACATCGACCCCGCGCGCCTGCAACAAGTACGCGACAACCTCAACCGCCTCGGCCTGAGTGCTGAGCTGCACGCAGCCGACGCACGGCAATGGGCTTCGTGTTATGATGGTTCCCTGTTCGACGCCGTATTGGCCGACGTGCCCTGCACCGCTTCAGGCGTTGCCCGCCGCCATCCAGACATCAAATGGCTGCGCCGGCCACAGGATGCCAAGAACACAGCCGCCCAGCAAACTGATCTGCTCGATGCCCTGTGGCGTACGCTCAAGCCTGGCGGCAGGATGCTCCTGTCCACCTGCTCGCTGTTTGCTGAAGAAAACGGCAGCCAGCTGCAAGCCTTTTTGCAACGCCACCCCGACGCTGCCTGTACACGCAGCGAAACCCTGTTACCCAACCCGCACCAAGATGGCTTCTATTACGCGCTTATCCACAAAACTGCTTAGCCTGCTCGCCTGCTGCCTGCTGGCTTTCGTAGCCGTGGGCGCACAGGCGGAAGGCATCAACGTTACCCGTTCCAGCGCCACGCTCACCACAGACGGCCGCCTGTCGGTAAACAGCCGCTTCCAAACCGAGCTGCCCGGCCAGCTTCAGGTAGCCCTCAAACAAGGCGTACCGCTTAACTTCCAACTTAGCTACCGCTTGCAATCGCCCACCCTGGCCGCCTACCGCTGGCGGCTCGGCCAGCTGGTCGGCTCCGCACAAACCATCAACTACAAGCTCGCCTACCATCCGCTCACCGACCGCTATCGTGTCAGCGTCGGCTCTTTTTCCACCGAATACGGCACCCTGCCCACCGCACTGAAGGCTGTTGGCGCGGTAGCCAACTGGCAAGTGCTCGATAAAGGCACACTCTCCGACACTGCCCCCGCCGACGTGGCTGCCGACATCCGCTTGAGCCTGAGCATCAGCGATCTGCCGCGCCCCTTCCAAATCAACGGCGAAACCTCAAAGAGCTGGCAGCTCGATTCCGGCTGGCGCAAACTACTCATCAGCCAGCAATAAAGGGAAGCCATGCGCCGTCTGCTCACCTTCATCGCTGTTCTGGGCATGCTCGCCCTGTATGTGCTGGCGCTCGCTACCGGCCACGCCAGCAAGCTGGCGCAGTATTTTTGGTGGATTCTCACCTTCAGCGCCGCCCTCTTAGGCATTCTGCTCACCATCCTTATCTCACAACTGTGGAAACTCTGGCTCGACCGACGCAGGCGGGTGTTCGGCTCGCAAACCGCTCTGCGCCTGGCCAAAATGTTTATGCTGGTGGCCATCCTGCCCGGCCTGTTCTTATTCGGCGTGTCGGCCCAATTTATTTCACACAGTATCGACTCCTGGTTTGGCAACGAAACCGAACAAGCGCTGGAACGCAGCCTGAATCTAAGCAAATCTGCGCTGGATCTGGCGCTGGATACTTCGGTGCGCAAGGCTGCTGCCGTTCAGGTAGCCTTAATCGGCGAAATGTCGTTGCAGCAAGATGCAAAGCAGGCTCTGGGGCAGCTTTCCGCTAACAGCGATTTCGACCAACTTGCGCTCTACGACAGCAAAACCTTAAGCCCTGCCGCCGAATACCGCCAGCCTGATGCCGACAAATTGCCGCCACCCGAACTCACACGCGACATTCTTGAACAGGTGAAAACCACCGGTAGTGCCCGTAGCGTGGCTAACGTCGGCCACACGCTCTATGCCCAAGGCTGGCTCGCCCTGCCCGAGCTGCACGGTCAACACTATATTTTGTTCTTCCGCCAGCCGGTACAGAAACAAGTGGCCGACGACGTCACCCTGATTGAAGCCGCCCGCGCCCGCTACGCCGAAATCAGCTATGCCAAGCAAGGCCTGCAAACCTTCTTCCTGTTCACCCTCTTGATGGCTACCCTGCTGGCGATTTTGCTCGCGCTGGTGATTGCCCTGTTTTTCGCCCAACGCTTCACCGCGCCGATTCTCTCCTTGGCTGCCGGTGCACGCTCCGTGGCGCAGGGCGATTATTCGCAACAGCTGGCCGTGTACCGTAACGACGAGCTCGGCCGCCTCACCACCCTGTTTAACCACATGACCGCCGAGCTCAACTCCTCCCATATCCGCCAGGAGGCTGCCCGCCACTATCTCGAATGCGTGCTCTCCAGCCTGACCAGCGGCGTGGTTACGCTCGACGACCAAGGCTACCTGAAAGCCTGCAACAGCAGCGCCGGACAAATCCTGATGCTCGATTTGGCCGCCTGCCGCGAAACCAGCGTGCACGAATGGCATAAGCTCGGCGTAGCCGAAGCGCTAGCCGCCCAAGTGCTGCTTGCCATCCTCCCTACTGTCGATAGCGACAAACCCGTGCAGCTTACCTATGCCGCACCCGACGAATCCTGCATTTTGCTGGGCAAGGCCACCCGTCTGCCCGAAGACAACGGCGCCGGCACTGTCCTCGTGTTCGACGACGTAACCGCACTGGTGCAGGCGCAGAAAGAAGCCGCCTGGGGCGAAGTGGCCCAACGCTTGGCGCACGAAATCCGCAACCCGCTTACTCCCATCCAGCTTTCCGCCGAGCGCCTGGCCTGGAAGCTCGATGGCAAGCTGGACGATAAAGACGCTGCCATGCTTGAGCGCGCCACCAACACCATCGTCAACCAGGTGGCTGCCATGAAAGACATGGTTGAGGCTTTCCGCAACTACGCCAAAGCACCGAAACTCAAACTGGAACGTATCGATTTAAACGTTCTGACTGCCGAGCTTTTGGTGCTGTATGAGGGCTCAAATTGTACATTTGAAGCGGATTTCAGTAATATAGAAGCCGTAGTCGAGGCCGATGCCGGCGCCATGCGCCAGGTGTTGCACAATATTTTGAAAAATGGTGCCGAAGCTGCCGCTGCAGACAAACAGCCAGAAGTGTTGATCCAAACAGCGGTGCAAGATGAGAAAGTGGCGCTAAACATTTGCAATAACGGCAAAAGTTTCAGCGAAGACATGCTTCTCCATGCCTTCGACCCCTACGTCACCGACAAACCCGGCGGCACCGGTTTGGGCTTGCCGGTGGTGAAAAAAATCATTGAAGAGCACAAAGGCCGCATATCGCTGGCCAACCGCCCGGAAGGCGGGGCTTGTGTGAAAATTACTTTACCCCTACTGATGGAAAACGATGCGCAGCAGTGATATTTTGATTGTAGATGATGAAGTGGGCATCCGCGATTTGCTGTCGGAAATCCTGCAAGACGAAGGCTATTCGGTTACCCTGGCCGAAAATGCCGAAGAAGCCCGCCAACTTCGAAACCAAACCCGCCCCGCCATGGTGTTGCTGGACATTTGGATGCCTGATTGCGACGGCATTACCCTGCTCAAAGAGTGGGCCAAATCCGGCCAGCTCAACATGCCCGTGGTGATGATGAGCGGCCACGCCAGCATCGACACCGCGGTGGAAGCCACCAAAATCGGCGCGCTGGATTTCTTGGAAAAACCCATCGCCCTGCAAAAGCTCCTGGCCGCCGTGGAACGCGCCTTTAAACACAGCGCCATGCAGGCCTCCTCCACCATGTCGCTGGACAAACTCGGCACCAGCGAAGCCGTGAAGCAGCTCAACCAGCAGCTCGAACGCGCCGCCCGCACCCAAGCCCCCGTGCTGCTCTCCGGCGAGCCCGGTTCACCGTTCGAACTGGTGGCGCACTACTTCCAAACCGGCAACGCCCCCTGGGTGGAGCCCGGCAAAATCGAACAAATCAGCAACAGTCCCATCGAATTGCTGCAAAAAGCCAGTAACGGCGTGCTCTATCTGGGCGACATTGCCCAATATGGCAAAAGCATCCAGCAAGGCATCCTCTTCCTCTTGGGCAAGGCCGACCGCTACAACGTGCGTATCATCTGCGCCTGCAGCCAGCCGGTGCAAGAGCTGATCACCAGCCCGGATTACGACAGCCGACTGCTCAACAATCTTTCGGCCATCATGGTCAGCATCCCGCCCTTGCGCAACCAGCCGGAAGACATTGTTTTCTTGGTGGAGCAGCTGATTCAAGAGTTTTCCGAGAGCCGCAAAACCGCCGTTAAATTCAACACTGCCGCCTTGAATGCCCTGCGCCAATACGACTGGCCGGGCAACTTCGAGCAACTGCGCAGCGTGGTGAAAAGCATCGTACTCACCGCCGAGAGCAAAGAAATCGGTTTGGAAAACGTGCAGGCCGTGCTTAGCCAATTCACGCTCAACCAACCCTCCGAACTGGTGGGCGGCTTCAACTTCGACCTGCCCTTGCGCGAATTGCGTGAAGATTTGGAACGCCGCTATTTCGAATACCATATCGCCCAAGAAGGGCACAACATGAGCAAAGTGGCACAGAAAGTCGGCCTTGAGCGTACCCACCTGTACCGCAAGCTCAAACAGCTCGGCATTCAATTCTCCCGCCGAGGCAGCAACGATAATAAATAGTTCCGCCCAATCAGGCTACCTGAAAATCCCATCCAACGGTTTTCAGGTAGCCTGTAGCATTATTTAGCAGCTGCCCTATTCGCAACATCCACCAACAGGCTACCTGAAAGCACGGCTTAGAAATAAAAACCAGGGCTCCGAAGAAAGCCGAGTTGCTGCCCAGCTAAAACCAGCTGCCTCCATTTATAAACATAACAAAAATTAGCAAAAGCCCCAATACAACAAAATAGTTAGCTACTTTAAAGGCTACCTGAAACCAACCTGGCCCACGAAAAATCAGCAGCAACAGCTGCACAAACTGCGTATCTTAGCGTATCATTGCAGCGGTTCAGACCGCAAAGTAATGTTAAGAAACCGTCTCCGCGCTACAGCTATAGATAAAGCACACTTTTTCTGCACAGCAGAACCCATGCCGTAGGAAATAAAGTGTTTTAGCCTCCCTAAGCGTGCTTAGCTTGGGCTGCCTCCGTCAATCGGTGCAGCCGCAACAAGGAAACAGACACATGAAACAGATTTTTCTCGATTTCGAACAGCCCATTGCCGAACTGGTGCAGAAAATAGAAGAGCTGCGCTTCGTGCAAAATGACTCGGTATTGGATATTTCCGAAGAAATCGAACGCCTGCAAAAGAAAAGCAACGAGCTCACCAAAAACATTTTTGCCAAGCTCACTCCCGCGCAGATTATGCAGGTTTCGCGCCATCCGCAGCGCCCCTACACCCTCGACTACATCGAAGCGCTGTGTACCGATTTTGAAGAGCTGCACGGTGACCGCCACTATGCCGACGACTATGCTATCGTGGGCGGGCTGGCCAAGTTTGAAGGCCAAAGCGTGGTAGTTATCGGCCATCAAAAAGGCCGCGATACCAAGGCCAAAATCCGCCGTAATTTCGGCATGCCCCGCCCCGAAGGCTACCGCAAAGCCCTGCGCCTGATGAAGATGGCGGAAAAATTTGGCCTGCCCGTGCTGACCTTTATCGACACCCCCGGCGCCTACCCCGGCATCGGTGCCGAAGAGCGCGGCCAATCCGAAGCCATCGGCCGCAATCTGTATGAACTCACCCGCCTGCGCGTACCCGTTATCTGCACCGTAATCGGCGAAGGCGGCTCCGGCGGCGCGCTGGCCATTGCCGTGGGTGATGCCGTGAACATGCTGCAATACGCCACCTATTCCGTGATTTCGCCCGAAGGCTGCGCTTCCATTTTGTGGAAAACCGCCGAAAAAGCCGCTGATGCCGCGCAAGCCCTCGGCATCACTGCCAAGCGCCTGAAGAGCCTCGAGCTGATCGACCAAATCATCGCCGAGCCCTTGGGCGGTGCCCACCGCGATTACGAAACCGTGATGAACAACGTGCGCAAAACCATCCGCCAGCAACTGGCCGATTTGGAACACCAGCCGGTGGAGCAGCTGCTGGCCAAACGCTTCGACCGCATCATGGCCTATGGAAAATTCACCGACAAATAACCCCCTGCGGCAACACCTTGCCCAACAATGGCCGGCGCCAAACGCCGGCCGTTTTGCCGTGGAAGTCGGTTTCAGCGGCGGGCTCGATTCCGTGGTTTTGCTGCACCTGTTATGCAGCCTGCGCAACGAATTGCCGCTGGAATTGAGCGCGGTGCACGTCCACCACGGCCTCGACGCCCCCGCCGACCAATGGGCGGAATTCTGCCGCGAATGCTGTGCACAATGGCAGGTGCCGCTGCGCATAGAGCGCGTGCAGGTTCAATTCGGCAAGCTCGGACTGGAAGCCGCCGCCCGTGCCGAACGCTACCGCTGCTTCACCCAAAGCCGCGCCGATGCCGTCGCCCTCGCCCACCATGCCGACGACCAGGCCGAAACCCTGCTGCTGGCCGCCCTGCGCGGCGGCGGGCTGCGCGCGCTTTCCGCCATGCCCGCCCTGCGGGCGCTGAACGAACGCGTCAGCCTGTGGCGCCCCCTCTTAGCCATTCCCCGCGCCGAGCTGCTCGCCTACGCCCAAGCGCACAAGCTGGCATGGGTGGAAGACAGCAGCAACGCCGACACCGCCCTGCTGCGCAACTGGCTGCGCCGCGAAGGCCTGCCCCCGTGGCAAAAACGCGTGCCGCACCTCACCCGCCAGTTGCTCGCCACCATCGGCCGCCTGCAACACGACTTGGCGCTATTGGAAGACTATGGCCAAACCGAACACAACAGCCTGTATGACACCGCCGGCCGTTTTCAGGTAGCCTCGTGGCGGCAACTTTCCCCCTTGCGGCAAACCCACCAGCTACACACCTTCGCCCACTACCACCACCTCGGTAGCCCCCGTGCCGACAGCGTACGCCAATTCGCCGCTACCCTCGCCAACCCCGCCGTGCGGCAAGCCCAATGGCCGCTGCCGCACGGCCGCGCCATCCTCTACGCCGGCTGCCTATTTCCCGTTCCCGCCGAATGGACCACCGGTAAACTGCTTGCCCAACCCGCATGGCAACCCGCCACCCACGGGCTACCTGAAAACCTGACTCAACCCAACTGCGGCATCTGGCGTACCCCGCAACCTAGCGATACCCTGCCCCTGCCGCACGGCCGCAAAAAAATCAGCCGCCTGCTGCAAGAAAAAAAAGTGCCCCCCTTCATGCGCGCCCTATGGCCGCTGTGGGTGCACGAACAACACGGCTGCCTCGCCGCTGCCAATCTGCAAACCCATTGCCGCCTCTCCGTGCCAAACGGCTGGCAGGCACAGGCAGAAGATCTGAACCAGTTTATTTTGTCGTTTCAAACAGCATAACTGTAGTTTGGACTATCCAAAAAACACACTAAACTAATATAAAACAAAATCATACAATGCCGATATCAAACATATCGGCATCATTGGTTGCATACAAGATAACAAGCCACAGGCAATAGCAAACATACGACAAAGTCATCCCATGCCGTAGTAGCTGCAGAACTTCCACTGTGACTAATGTAAAATTCGTTCCTTATGTAAAGTCCAACATAAGCCAAAGACTTTATTTCTTCATTTCCCTCAACCAAAGGAGAAACCATGTCCCCTAAAACCAAGAAAATCCTCATCGGCGGCGCCCTGGCCCTCGCCCTTTTGGGCTGGCGCGGTTATGATGCCGTCAAAACCGTGAAACTGAAAGAGTTTGTCGAACACTACAATGTGTTTATCAACAACGAAAACCGCTTCCTCACCCATCTCAATGAGCGTACCGATTTCGGTAGTGTGCCCGAAGCCGTGATGATGCCGGTTCGGCATAGTGCCGGTTTTATGGCCAATTCCGACCGAGGCGGCTGCCACTCGATTCCCGATGATGCCCTGCTGGCCGAATGCACCAGTGCCTTTAGCGAATACCACAGCGTGCTGCAAGAAGTGGAAAAACAAGGGCTGGACGAGGCGCGGCTGAAACAGGTGATTGAACGCGGTGCCCGCACGCACAGCATCATCACCCAAGTGGCCGCGAAGTTTCCGAGCCGGGTTCAGGTGCAGAGCAATTAATTGCACACCCAGACACCATAAAGGCTACCTGAAAAGTTTTCAGGTAGCCTTTGCTATTTGCTGCACATCAATATTCGCTCAAGGGCTTATTCGGGTCGTATTGCGCCACTTCTTTCACAATCGCCTGCCCCACGCGCACACCGTTGTCGGTGTGCGCCATGGTCGGGCTGCCATGCAGTTCCCAACCTTGTTGCAGGGCTTCGGTTACGCGGCGGCAGAACACGGAATCGTCTGTGCCGGTGAGCAAGCGGTAAACTTTCATTATTTCTCTCCTCTGATACCGGCCATGAAGCATTGCCGCACATCATGGCCATAAACAGGCTACCTGAAACTTAGCTGCCCTGCGCTTTAACTGCGTTGCAGTTTTGCTTTCAGGTAGCCTCCGTTTTAAAACAGGCTATCCACCGGATTACCGCCGCCATCTCCACCGGACTGGCGCGGCTGAGGCTGCGGCGCGGGTTTCACCGGCACCTCAATCGGTCGGATTTCGGTTTCCTGCTGCGGGGCAATCGGCTGAATCGGCACTTCTTCCCCTGCAGGGGTGGCCGGTGTGGCGCGACGCGACGCAGCGGGGCGCTCTTGTGCCGGCTCGGACGCTTGGGAAGCGGCATTCATATCGGCAGCAGGCGGCAGGCTGTAGGTTTGGCCGGCCGCGGCCGATGCGCCATTGGGCTGCCAAATTTCCACGCCCTGCTGCGGTGCGGAAGCATCTCCGGGGCTCCGCACTGAATCGGACCTTTGCATCGTGAGCCAAGCCATGGCCACCAGCGCAAGCACCACGATAAAGGCCACAATAAACGCGATCCACACAATGCGGCTAAACGTGCTGCGCGGCAGCTTTTTGGAAGAAGAAGGCATTTCTTTGCCGGTCATGAACTTTCCTTACAATTCAAAGTTAAGCGTATTAGCGCACATTGCTGGGCACGAAGGTTTCATACAGCGTAACCACTTGCTGCACACCGGCAGTGGTGCTCACGGTGTTGCTCACCAGCGCCTGCTCTTCAGGCGTGAGGATGCCCATCACATAAGTAACGCCGTTATACGTTACCACTTTCACATGGTTGGACGACACGCCCTTGGTGCCGAGCAAAGTGGTGCGTACTTTGGAAGTAACCCACGAATCGTTGCTTACCTCGCCAAAACCGCGCGCGCTGGTGGCTACCTGAATATAGTTGTAAATTTTCTCGGCATTGGGCTGGGCACGCGCCACGCGCTCTACAAATGCCTTGTCGGCCTCGCTGGCCACCAAGCCCATCAACAGCACCTGGCGGTTGAAGCTCACCACAGAAAGCTTCGGCTCAAAGCCCTGCATGGTGTTGTTGTTGCGCAGATGAGTGAGTGCCGTGTTTTGGATGCGCACTTCCATCACTTGGTCATCAGCCTGCGCGCCGGTGCTGCGGCGGTCGGTGGCCGACATCACGCCGAATGCGCCCGCGCCCACCAGCGCGGTAAAACAGCCGGAAAGCGGCAGCGGCAGCAGGCACAGCAGCAGGAGGCGGAAACTTTTTTTCATGGTTTATTGTCCTTAATTGGGCGGAAATGGGTGAAGCGTTTATTCTTCAAACAAAGTGGTATCGATATGATCGCACAGGGCGTGAATCAGCAGGATATGGATTTCCTGAATCCGCGCCGTGCGCTGATGCGGCACGTTGAGCAACACATCGCCTTCTGCCAGCACGCCGGCGATTTTGCCGCCGTCGCGCCCGGTGAGCGCCACCACACTCATACCCTGCTCGCGGGCGGCTTCGATGGCGGCAAGCACATTGCCGGAATTGCCGGAAGTGGAAATCGCCACCAGCACATCGCCCGGGCGGCCGAGTGCCGACACTTGGCGGGCAAAAATCTGATCAAAGGCATAATCGTTGCCGATAGCAGTGAGCGCGGAAGTATCGGTGGTGAGCGCGATGGCGCCCAGCGGCATACGTTCTTTTTCAAAACGGCCGGTGAGCTCGGCGGCAAAATGCTGCGCATCGGCTGCCGAACCGCCGTTGCCGCACACCAAAATTTTGCCGTCGGCCATCAGCGAATCCAACAGCAAAGCCGCCGCCCGCGCCGTCGGCTCGGCCAATTGTTCGGCACACTGCTGTTTGGCGGCAATGCTTTCTTGAAAATGCTGCAATACGCGTTGGGCGGCTGGGTTCACAACAGGCTACCTGAAAATAGTAAATGAGAACGCCGGCTATTGTAGCGGCATATGCTGGTTTGAACAATTACCGATAACAGGTAAGCGGGAAGAGATTTGCTGAAAGCATCGGCTGCAACACGGCCAAAACAAGCAGCGCTAGTTCGGCGAAGCGCAACACACAACCACAAGTTTCAACCAAGCCAAAAACCTCATCCTTTTTCAGCTAGCCTGTCTGCTCCACAACCGCCAGCTTCAATACCCGCCGATATTCTGCAACCACTGCGGCGGCTGATTGCCTTCAATCAAAATGGCATCGATACGGCAAGGTTGATTCGGCGCATTTTGCTGGAGCCAGGTTTCAGCGCTGCGGCTGAGTTTAGCCAATTTGGCCGGAGTGATGCTCGCTGCCGCGCCGCCGAAGTTTTGGCTGCGCCGCTGCCGCACTTCCACAAACAAATACACCCCGCCCTGTTCGGCGATGATGTCGATTTCTCCATAGCGGCAATGCCAGTTGCGCGCCAGGATGCGGCAGCCTTGTTTTTTCAGGTAGCCTGCGGCGGTATCTTCGGCAGCTTGGCCGGCAGCGTGGTTGAGGCGCATGGTTTTCCTTTCGTGCGATACCGCAAATCAGCTCCGCTTCCGCCACGGCCTACCCCGCCTTGTATCGGAAGCGAATTTAATTTGCTATAGTTTGCGGCGTTTCAAACGCAATCATACCCGAAGACCATGTGGCAAAAAATATTGGATAAGGCGGCCGCGCAGATTGAGCCGCAAACGCTGTATGTGGTGGCAACGCCCATCGGCAACCTGGCCGACATCACGTTGCGCGCGCTGGCGGTGTTGCAACGGGCAGACTTGGTGTGCGCGGAAGATACGCGTGTGAGCCAGCAGCTGCTCTCGGCCTACGGCATCCGTGCCAAACTCGTGAGCGTGCGTGAACACAACGAGCGGCAAATGACCGACACCATCACCGCCGCGCTCGCTGCCGGGCAGGTGGTGGCGCAGATATCGGATGCGGGCACGCCGGCGGTGTGCGACCCCGGCGCGCGGCTGGCCTCGGGCGTGCGGGCAGCGGGCTTCAAAGTGGTGCCGGTGGCCGGAGCCAGCGCGGTGATGGCGGCTTTAAGCGTGGCCGGGGTAACGCAGTCTGATTTTTATTTTGCCGGCTTCCTGCCGCCCAAGGCGGGCGAACGGGCGCAATGGTTTGAGCGTTGGCGCGAAGTGCCCTATGCCGTAGCGATGTTTGAAACGCCGCACCGCATCGAGGCGGCACTCACCCAAATGGCCGAAATCCTGCCCAACCGGCATTTGGTGCTGGCACGCGAAATTAGCAAGACATTTGAAACCTTTATCAGCGGCAGTGTGGCCGACGTGCTGGCTGCCGTGCGTGCCGATGCCAACCAAACGCGCGGCGAAATGGTGCTGGTGCTGCACCCGCCCGAAGCCGCCACTGCCAACGAACTGAACGACCAGGCGCGACACATCATGAGCCTGCTCGCCGCCGAACTGCCACCGAAAAAAGCCGCCGCGCTGGCTGCGGAAATCAGCGGGGCAAACAAGAAGGCGCTGTATGAATGGGCGGTGGCGCAGAAGCGGGAGGAATAAGGGCGGGTGGTTTAAGCGGACGAAAGGCTACCTGAAAACCGCAACTTCAACAAAGTTAAAACGGTGCTCTGTGCAGCCGAAGCTATGTTCCTACACAGCTAAAATAGTGAATGGCCTGCCAGAGACTTTCAGGTAGCCTTGAGCCTGAAGTGCTTTTCAATGAAGCGAAATTTTGCAACGACATCACCAAGACTGATGTTGCCCACGTTATGCCCACCCCTTCATATGGCTAATCGCTAAACAAAATATTATGAGTCAAATATCTATTGATGAAGTATGCAACAAATGGAGTATCGCCTCATCCTTGCTACCCAAAGAACTGATTGAATTGCTGAGCTTCCACAACGAATTGAGCAAAGAACAATGCTTCGTTTGGGATTTTAATTTCCACTTTGAAAAACGTGGCATTTCCGGCCCTATGACTTGGTTTTCCCCAACCGAGGAATTTACCAAACGTTTTTATACCTTTGCTGCCAATAACGCCTATGACCGTTTTACGATCTGGGATGATGGCAGCCATCAACCACTCAACCAAATGCCAGTTATGCTGATTGGTGATGACGGATATGTGGGTGTCGTTGCCGAAAATATTTTGCAATTCATGCAGATGATGGCTGCCATTCCACAAACACCAAGCGGGCGTTATACCTATCTAACCGACTCTGCCATCCTCGAGCCCGTGGAATGGTATTTGTATGAAAGCCCGCCGCCTATGTTTGAAGCATATCGTGCTTTTCTTTATCGGCACTTCCACGCTCTACCCTTATCCAACCCAACCGAGGCAACACTATTGGCTTTTCAAAAAAAACAGCCCTTATTTCTTCAATGGTCAAAGCCATATCGAGATTTTGAATTTTCTTTTTAGCCAGACTGCGCAAGATAAAGGCTACCTGAAAACGGTAAATCGTTTTCAGGTAGCCTTTTGCCATGCCAAACTGCCCTGCCCGCTAAGGCAAAATCTCAATTTCAGCCTGCGGTTTGACGTGGGCGTAAAGTTCGTCGATTTCGCCATCGGTTACAGCAATGCAGCCGTGGGTCCAATCGCGGCGCAGGTGTTGCGCGCCGATAAGGCCTAGGCCGTTGCGCAGGCCGTGGATTTTGATGTCGCCGCCGGGGCTTTTGCCTTGTGCGGCGGCATGGTCGCGGTCGGCGGCGTTGGGGTAGGAAACGCCGAGGTTTTTGTGGTGGCTGCTGTAGGGATTGCGGTCGTTGATGGTGTAGCGGCCTTCGGGGGTTTTACCGTCGCCTTCAAATTGTTTGTGGCCAACCGGGCTAAAGCCGAGTGCGATGGGATAGGTTTTCAGCAGGTTGCCTTGCGCATCGTAGGCATCCATTTCGCGCTCGGCTTTGCGCACAACGAGTTTGGCAATTTCGCTGCCCGGCGGCAGGGCGGGCTGTTGCAATAGGCTTTGCTGCCTGGGGCTGAGGCCGGCGCTGTTGCCGGTGTTGGGCAGGCTGCCGGGCGGGTTGCTGCTGTGCCGCAGAAAAACATAGCCGCTGCCGAGCAGCAGAAGAATGGTACCGAATAGGGCAAGTAGCGGTTTTTTATTCATGGGTTGGCATCTATCCGAGCTTCGTCGCAACTCGCGTGGCTCGTTTCCACTGAATTGAAGATTCGGTTTTCAGGTAGCCTTTAGGCTTCTTTGCCCGCTTCGTAGTGGTAGTGCTCCAAATGGGCGCTGCTGAAATTTTGGATGAATTGGGCGGTTTGTTGCTCGTCTTTGGTAGGGCGGATGATTTGGCTTTGCACTGCCCAGTCATACACCGGCTGATCAATCGGATAGGCGGTGAGCAAGCCGCTGAGGGCGTATTGCCGAATCCAGCGCTCTGCGTTTTCTTTACCGGAAAAGCAGGCCGACACATTCCGGCTGCCGCTGCCCTGGAACACCCAAATCCGATTATCCGCCCGGCTCATGCCGCTGCCCCTTGGTTCAGCCGCTCGAGCAGCGCACCGTCTTTGCCGAATTCAGCCAGCGTGCCGCCGATGTCGAACCAGACTTGCTGGTTTGCTTCGCCGCTGCCATCCAGATGCCAGGCCGCCCAGCTATACACGCCTTGGAGTTCGTGGGTGCGGCCGCCGCCGGACACATGCAGGCAAAACTCAAAGGCCACGGCGGTGCGGTTTATGGTTACGGCTTCGGGATGGCTTTCGGAGCGGGTGCCGACGGTAAGCCAATCGGGCGGGGAGGTAACGGCAAAATCGAGCAGGCGGCTGTCGGCCACTTGTTCGCGCAGAATGCTTTCGATGCTACGTCGGATTTCTGCATAAGGCTCATCGGCAAGCCATTGCAACATATGCCGGGTGTCGTCGAGGAGTTGGAAGTTGTCTTTCATGATTTTAAATCAGGTAGTTGTGGTTTCAGGTAGCCTCTATCCGGCATATAAGGCTACCTGAAAGCGTGCGCCGCAACGCAGGTAAAACGATGTTTCGGCGTAGTAAAAGTAGGTTGGGTTAGCCACAGGCGTAACCCAATATAAAGAGTATCCAATTGTTGGGTTACGGCTTGCAGCCTAACCCAAGCTACAGCTCATTTGCCCGTGAGTTTAAACACACCAACGAATACCAAACACACCAGCACAATCGAACCCAAAATGATCAGAGGGATAATGCCATCACCGAACATAAACATCAGCATTACTGCTGGCCAGATCAAAAAGTGGCCAGCCACATAAACAATTATTGCCGTCATAAATAAAGCTGTTAAAAACCGGACAATTTTATTATCCATCAATCCCCCAGCCTTCTTCTGAAAAACAGCACAATCTATTTTCAGGTAGCCTCCATCCCAACCAAGAGGCTACCTGAAACCTTATCGGCTAGTGCGTGTGATGGTGATGATGATGGTGGTGATGCCCGCCGCCCGCTTCATCACTCGGGCTTTTCACTTCCACTTGCACGGTTTGCTCGGGAGCGTGGCGGAATTTCAGCGTGAGCGGGAAGCGGCTGCCGGCGGTGAGGGGCTGTTTAAGGCCGATCAACATCACATGGTAGCTGCCGGGTTTGAGCTCGGTGCGCTCGTTGGCGGGCAGCGGCAGGCCTTGCGGCATGGCTTGCATGCGCATATTGCCGCCGGCCATCACGTGTTCGTGGATTTCCACGCTTTCGGCCACGGGGCTGCTGCCGCCAATCAGCGCGTCGGCGGGGCTGCCGTTTTCCAGCTGCATAAACACGCCGCCGGAATTCATGCCGGGCACGGTAAACCGCGCCCAAGCCTGGCTGGCGCGCACTTCTGCCTGGGCGGCTGCGGCCAAGAGCAGGCCGGAGAGGATAACGATTTGCTTAAGCTTCATATGCTTTCCTTTCTATCAAACGGGGTTGGACTACAGGGTGTTTAAGGCCATCAGCCAAAAAATGCCAATGAGCAACAGCGCCACCAGTTGCGCGGCGGAGCCGGCATCTTTGGCGATTTTAGAGAGCGGGTGCAGCTCTTCGGAAATCCTGTCCACCACGGCTTCGATGGCGGTGTTGAACAGCTCCACAATCAGCGAGAGCAGCGATGCGCCCACCAGCAGCATGCGCACGGGCGTATCAAAATCGAAACAACACGCCATGGGCAGCAGCACGGCGTGCAGCCACACCAGTTGGCGGAAGGCGGCTTCGTTGCGGTAGGCAGCGGTGAGGCCGTCGCGGGAATATTGGGCGGCGGCGATGATGCGCGCGAAGCCGTGTTTGCCGGGTTTCATTGATGCTCCTTTTGATGTTGGTAGTTGGAATAAAGGCAATACCAAGCGGAGGCGAAAAACACCGCCTGGGCGATATTGAATGTTGCTCCGCCGATACAGGCCGCTACGGCCGATTGTGGAAACAGGCTGCACACACCCGCCACCACAGCGCCCACCGGCAAGGGATTTGCCCACACAGAAGCACGCGGCAAGACAGTTTTGCCGCGCACGGTTTGCACCAACAGCACCAGCCAGCCAGCGGCCAGCAGCCCCACCGAGGCAAACCAATGCACCGCCAACATGGCATGAAATGCCCGAAATTGCGCCAGCAGCATCGGATAGGCTTCAGGCGGGCTATGCAGCAGGGTTTGCGCACTGATTCCCATATAATAAAAGCCCGCATGCCCCAAGGGCGAGAGTGCATAGCCTGCCGAGAGCAGGCTCAACACCGCACCTGCCGCCTTGCCGCGCAGCAAACGGCGCACACCGAAAGCCGAGGCCAAATAAAACGGCAGGCTGAAAGTGGCGGGCAACACGCCCCAAAACAGCCGCTGCGGCGATCCGGCCAGCATCAGCACCGCCAAATCCACATCGTCGCCTAAGGCAGAGGCCAGTGTGTGCGAAAACAACGGATACTGCCCCGGCGACTGCACAAAGCCCACCAGCAGCATGTCCGCCGCTGTCCAACACAGCGCGGCAAACAAGCCGGACAGCAATAATGTAAGTGGTTTGGTCATATTGGCGTGCTCCGAATGATGTGCGGGGCTACCTGAAAAATAAGTTCGGCAACAAAGTGGAAACGGGCAATTCTGCTCGACGAAGCTGAAAATATGCAGCTCGGCATGGAGCCAAACTATGGTTTGCCGCCCTGAAATTTTCAGGTAGCCTTCAGTCGTGGGTATACAGCATACAACTAATTGTATACAAAAAACTCTCGTTTTTCAGGCAGCCTCTATCGCTACCGTAGGCTACCTGAAAGCCGGGCTTCAATTGAGCAACGCCTATCACGCGTTCCGTTCCACCGCATCGATGAATTTGGCGGCTACGTCGAAGCCTTTTTGTTTGGTGATTTCTTGGAAACCGGTGGGGCTGGTTACGTTCACTTCGGTCAGATTGCTGCCAATCACGTCCAAACCGGCGAGCAAAATGCCGCGCCGTTTCAGTTCAGGGGCGAGGGTTTCGGCGATTTCGCGGTCGCGATCGCTCAATTCCTGCGCCACGCCGCGCCCGCCTGCGGCCAGATTGCCGCGCGTTTCGCCCTGCTGCGGAATGCGGGCAAGGGCAAAGGGCACGACTTCGCCGTCAATCACGAGGATGCGTTTGTCGCCGTGCACGATTTCGGGAATGTAGCGTTGCGCCATGATGGTGCGGCTGTCGAGCTTCATCAGGGTTTCGAGAATGCTGCCGATGTTCGGGTCGCGCTCGGTGAGGCGGAAAATGCCCATGCCGCCCATGCCGTCGAGCGGTTTCACGATGATGTCGCCGTGTTTGGCTAAAAAGGCGCGCACGTCGGCGGCGCGGGTGGAAACGAGGGTGGGCGCGGTGAATCGGGCGAAATTCAAAATGGCGAGTTTTTCGTTGAAGTCGCGCATGGCCTGCCCGCTGTTGAACACTTTGGCACCCTGCTGTTCGGCGAGGGTGAGCAGTTGGGTGCTGTAGAGATATTGCATATCGAACGGCGGGTCGGTGCGCATAATCACGGCATCAAAATCGGTCAGGGCAGACTGCACTTTATCCTGCGATTTGAACCATTCGTGGTCGTGGTCGTCTTTTGCGCCGATAAATTGGAACGGCGCGGCTTGAGCCACCACTTTGCCGTTTTGCACGGAGAGTTCGCCGGCCAGGGTGTGGTGCAATTTGTGCCCGCGCTTGGCGGCTTCGCGCATCATGGCGTAGGTGGTGTCTTTGTAGGTTTTGAAGGTGGCCAACGGGTCGGCGATGAAGAGGAGGTTCATGGGGTGTCCTTGTGGGGATTTTTCGGTTGGCGGGGTTCGGGCTACCTGAATTATCTGCGCCCGATGCCGTAGCCGTAGGCCAGCGTTCCGTCGGCGCTGCGGCAGACCAGCGTGTAGGCATGTCGGTTGTCGGCAGCCTGCACCACGCCCAATGTGCCGTGTTCGGCGGCGCAGTGCCGTGCGAATTCTTCGTGGCTGTTTTCGCCTTGGGCTAAGGGATGGAAAGCGGCGTTTTGGTGTTCGGCCACCGTCCCGGTACTTTGGCAGGCGGCGAGCAGCAGGCTTGCAGTTAAAATCAGAACGGTGTGTTTCATCGGGATTTCCGTGCGTGGAAAGGGCAAAATGGTTGTGTAGGCTACCTGAAACTGGCTAGCGGTAGGAATCGGGCGTGGCATTCGGCATGATAAACCACAAGATGATGTAAATCAGAATGCCCGGCACGGCCACACTGGCGCAGGAAATGATGACGAACAGGATGCGCGTCAGCGTGGGCGACCAGCCGAGATATTCGGCAATGCCGCCCATCACGCCGGCCAGTATGCGGTGTTGGCGGGAACGGTGTAGTTTAGTCAGTTGCGGTTGCGGCATGGTAGCTTCCTTTGTGTGGGTGTTTGGGGTTTCTGACTGCAAAGAGGATGTTCTCGGCAGTATGCAGATAAAGCAATATGATAAACCAAAAGCGCAGGTAACACCCGCCGCTGGGGCGGGCAGCAAAATCGCAGCCATAAATCTGAGCTATAAACTCACACCAACAATTGCCCAGCGGCAGCGGCAGGGCTATACTTCGCCCCCTTAATCCACCGCCACACACACCCGATAAGGAAACCACGGATGAATGCCATTGCCGACGTGCAAAGCAGCCCCGACCAACGCAATATGCCTATCAACCAAGTGGGCATCAAAGACCTGCATTTCCCGCTGCAAATCCAGAGCGCAGAAGGCGTGCAACACACTATCGCCCGCATCGGCATGACTGTTGCCCTGCCCGCCTCGCAAAAAGGCACGCATATGTCGCGCTTTGTGGCGCTGATGGAAGAGCGGCAGCACCTGGTGCTCGATTTCACCAGCCTGCATCAGCTCACGCTCGATATGCTGGAGCGGCTCGATGCCCAAGCCGGCCGCATCAATATCAGCTTCCCCTTCTTTCGCAAAAAGGCTGCTCCCGTGAGCGGCATCACCTCGTTTCTCGACTACGCCGTAACCTGGCAGGGCGAAGTGTCAGCCAGCGGAGAATACAGCCACCAAATCAAAGTATTGGCTCCGGTTACCAGCCTGTGCCCCTGCTCCAAGGAAATTTCGCAATACGGCGCACACAACCAGCGCTCGCACGTTACCGTTCCCCTCACCTGCCACAAACAGGAAGTTTCCATTGAAGAAATCATCGATTTGGTGGAAAACAAAGCTTCCTGCCAGCTCTACGGCCTGCTCAAACGCCCCGACGAAAAATACGTTACCGAACACGCCTACGAAAACCCCAAATTCGTGGAAGACATGGTGCGCGACATCGCCGTGGCGCTGAAAAACGACCCGCGCATCGACCGCTTCAGCGTGGAAAGCGAAAACTTCGAAAGTATCCACAACCATTCGGCCTATGCGCTGATTGAATATCCTTGAAGCCCCGGCGGCATAGCTGCGCAATAAAAAGGCTACCTGAAAATTTTAGCTTCGCAGAAACTCGTGAACTTGTTTTCAGGTAGCCTTTTGGCTGGGCGGAATACAGCCATTCACTTCTTAAGCCACGCCCGTTTCAGCATCAGCCACCAATCTTTCGCGCTGAGCACGGGGCGTTGAGTGAAGACGTTGTAGCGGTTTTCCTCCAGCTTGCGCAAAATGCTTTGCCCGCCAAGGATAATCAGGCGCAGCTCGAAGCCGATGCGGCCATGCAAGGTTTTGCCTAGCGGGGAGCCGGCCTTGAGCATTTTGTGGGCGCGTTGGCATTGGTGCGCCATCAGGCGTTGGAAGGCGGCATCGGCGCGGCCTTCGGCAATTTGCGCTTCACTCACGCCGAATTTTTCCAGATCGTCTTGCGGCAGATAAACGCGGCCCTTCTGCCAATCCACTGCCACGTCTTGCCAGAAGTTAATCAGTTGTAGGGCGGTGCAGATGCCGTCGCTTTGGGCAAGGCTGAGCGGGTCGGTGTGGCCGTAGAGGTGCAGCAGCAATCTGCCGATCGGATTAGCGCTGCGGCGGGCGTAATCCACCAGCTCGCCGAAGTGCTGATAGCGGGTTTTCACCACGTCTTGGCTGAAGGCGGAGAGCAGGTGGTAGAAAGGCTCGATCGGAAGATTAAACGGCCGGATGGCTTCGCGCTCGAGCCGCTGCATCAATTCGCTGTGCGGGGTTTGCCCGGCAGCAAGATGATCGAGCTCGGCACGCAGATTATCAAGCTGGCGCAGGCGTTCTTCGTTGGGCAAATCGCCTTCGTCGGCGATGTCGTCGGCAGTACGGGCAAACGCATAGATGGCGTGCACCGGTCGGCTCAGGCGGCGCGGTAAAACCAGCGAGCCGACGGGGAAATTTTCGTAGTGTCCGACTGACATGGTGTATCCTTAATGGGTTTTCAGGTAGCCACAAAGCGGGGAATCTACCTGAAAAATGTGATTTGTGTGTGAACGCCGATTTTATGTTGTGGCGGCTAGTTTCGGTCATAAATGCCAGACCTAATGTGCAGACATAAGGCTACCTGAAAAACGGTTTCGCATTTTCAGGTAGCCTTAATGGCACGCTATTTCTGCCAATATGCCTTCACGTTCACAAATTCATACAAGCCGAATTCGGAAAGTTCGCGCCCGAAGCCGGAGTCTTTCACGCCGCCGAAGGGCAGGCGCAGGTCGCTGCTGGTGTGGCGGTTGATGAATACGCTACCGGCTTCGATTTGCTGGCCAAGCTCCCAGGCTTTGTCGAGGTTGGCGGAGTAGATGCTGGCACCGAGCCCGAAGGGGTTGTCGTTGGCCAGGCGCACGGCGTCGGCAGCATCTCGGGCGTGGAAAATGCCCACGGCGGGGCCGAACACTTCTTCGCGGTACATGCGGCAGGCGGGGGTGATGTTGTCGAGCACGGTGGCAGGGTAGAAAGTGGTGTCAGCTTCGTTGGGCAGCTCGCCGCCGAGCAGCAGTTTGGCGCCGTGTTCGAGCGCGTCTTGCACTTGTTCGTGCACTTGCAGCTGCAGGTCTTTGCGGTGCAGCGGGGCGAGGGTGGTGTCGGGATCGAGCGGGCAGCCGGGGGTGAGACGGCAGCAGTGTTCGAGGAAGAGGCGGGTGAATTCTGCGGCAATGCCTTTGGTGAGAATGATGCGTTTGCCGGCGTTGCAGGATTGGCCGGCATCGCGGAAACGGGCATAGCAGGCATCGGCGGCGGCTTGGGCGATGTCGGCATCGTCGAGCACGATGAAGGCGTTGCTGCCGCCAAGCTCCATTACGGATTTTTTCAGATGGCTTCCGGCGTAGCCGGCCAGGCGGCGGCCGACGTCGGCAGAGCCGGTGAAGGCTAAGGCATCGGTTTTGGCAATGGCGTATTCCACATCTTCATGTGCCAGCCAAGTGGCTCGCCAGGGCAATTCGCTGCCAACAATATCAAACAAGGCGGCGGTGACACGGGCCACGCTGGGCGCGGGTTTCACCAAACAGGCATTGCCGGAGCACAAGGCGGGCACGGCAAAGCGGATAATCTGCCACACGGGGTAGTTCCACGGCATCACGGCCAGCACCACGCCCAAGGGCTCGAAGCGCACTTGGCTGAGGCTGGCCTGGGTGGCGATGGTTTGATGTTGCAGAAGCTGGGGGGCGAGCTTCACATAATAGCGGATGAGGGAGACGGATTTATCCATCTCGGCTTCGCATTCGCGCAGGCAGCGGCCGACTTCTTCGCAAATCATGCGGGCGAGCTTGGTTTTTTCGGCTTCGAGGCGGTCGGCAAAGGCAGCAAGCATAGCCACCCGCGCCTGCACGCCGGCAGCAGCAAAGCGACGCTGGGCAGTGCGCATTTCGGCCAGGCTTTGGCTGAAGGCGTCCATGCTGTCGGCAAGGCGTTCGTATAGCAAGGTGTTGCTGACGACGTTTCGGCTATAGAACATGGTGTTTCCTTTCTCTATTTGCTTTGGATTAAATGGTTTTAGCGGGCAGCCCGTGCAGCAGGCTACCTGAAAGCGCAGCTTTAACGAAGCTAAAACAAGCCCTGCTGGCTTCTGCGAAACTAAAACTTGATGCGATTGTTTTTATTATTTTTATAAACTGCTTTGCCCTACTCTTTCTCGGCCACGACGAAGGCTACCACCGCGCCGTTATCGTCGCTCAGGCTCAAATGCACCCGCCCGATGCCTTGTTGACGCAGCCATTCCTGCAAGGGCGGCTCCACCACGAATTCCGGGCGGCCGAGTTTGTCGTGGGCGATGGAAATGTGGTGCAGCGTTACCGGCGAGCGCAAGCCGGTGTGCACGGCTTTGGCAAAGGCTTCTTTGGCGGCAAACCGCTTGGCCAGGAAGTTTGCCTTGTTGCCGACGGAGCGCCACTCCAAAAGTTCGATGCGGCTGAGCAGGCGTTCAGCCAATGCCTGGCCGTATTTGTCGTATAGCTGCTCGATGCGCTCGATACGCAGGATATCGGTGCCGATGCCGTAGATCATTGAGTATTCCTGTTGTGCAAGATAGTGGGCGCATTGTAGCGCATTTTGGCCGCAACCTTACAGGTGAGGCGGCAGAGGCTGGCCAGGATTGGCATATTTTCAGGTAGCCTCACGGCCGTTCTGCAAATCTTCCGCGCAAAACAAAGCCGCATCTGTTTGCAAGATGCGGCAGCGTTTATGCAGCAAGCGGCTTAGGCCATGGCTTTGATTTTGGCAGCCAAGCGGCTTTTGTGGCGGGCGGCTTTGTTTTTGTGGAACACGCCTTTGTCGGCGATGCGGTCCATCACTTTGGTGGCTGCCACGAATTCGGCTTGGGCAGCGGCTTTATCGCCACTTTCCACAACCTTCAAAACTTTCTTCACTGCGGTACGGAAAGCAGTACGCAGGCTGGCATTGTGTGCACGGTTTTTCTGCGACTGGCGGGCGCGTTTGCGTGCCTGGGCGCTATTGGCCATATGAAAAATCTCCTGATAAGTAAAATAAAATCCGTAAGCGCGGCATTTTACTGGCGATGTTGTCTAAATGCAAGCAGCCACGAGCTATTTTCGGCAAACGGCGGGCAAGTAGGGAAAGAACGTTTGCCTGATACAACAAAACCGGGGCGGCTCGGCGCATTTCCCAGCCAGCCTCCAAAGCCAAACGAAAGGCTACCTGAAACTTTAGCTGCACCAAAATTCCGCCGTGCTGCGTTTCAGGTAGCCTTTGCAAACAACGCCTGCCCTGCCCGACTATTTCTCGCGCCGGTAGAACCCGCTATCCATATATGCCGCCACGCCCTCGCGCAGCAACACCAGCGTTACCGCGGCCAAGGGCAGCGCCAGCAGCACGCCCACAAAGCCCAGCAGGCTGCCGAAAGCCATCAGGGCGAAAATCACCCAAAACGGCGAAAGCCCGATGCGGTCGCCCACAATCTTCGGCGTGATGAAGAAACTTTCCAAAAACTGCCCCACGGCAAACACTGCCCACACCGTAATCAGCCCCTGCCAAGTGCCAAACTGCAACAACGCTGCCATTGTGGCCAGCAGCAGGCCGGTGAACGCGCCCAAATACGGCACGAACACCAACAGCCCGGCCACCATACCAATAGCAAAGCCAGATTCCAACCCAGCCAGCATCAGGCCCAAACCATAGAGCAGGCCCATAATCAGCATCACAATCAGCTGCCCACGCAAAAATTCGCCCAACACCGTATCCATATTACCGCCAATGCGCGTATAAGCCGCCAGATAGCGGCGCGGAATCATGGTGTTAATTCCCTCTGCCCAGCGCGACCAGTCCAGCAAAAAGTAATACAACAAAAATGGCAGCACCATCAAATTGCCCAAACTGGTTACCAAACTGCCGCCCTGTTCCAACAAGGCCGGCAGCGCCTTGGAAAGCCCGGCCTGAACGCTGCCCACATGGCCGCTTAGCCATTTCGATACCGATTGGTCATTCAACACCCAATGCGTGCCCAGCATATGATTAATCCAAGGCAGCGCCTTATTTTGCGCAAACGCCACCAATTCCGGCAGTTTATCCAGCAAACTGCCAAATTGCTGCACCAACATCGGCACCACAATCAGCAGCAACAACACCAGCAGCAACAGCGCAAACACCATCACCAGCATCGCCGCCGTCGCACGCCGCACCCTGTGTCGGCAGAGCTTTTCCACCAGCGGGTTCAAAATATAGGCCAACACCGCAGCCACCACAAACGGCGAAAGCACATCGCGCATCTGCACAATTAACAGCACCACCGCCAACAATAGCGACACCCCAACCACCCACGGCAGCCAGCCACGCTTTTTCGTTTTATACATACACAATCTCTTTAATTCATCCGGCACACGCCGCGTCGCGCTAATTATCCGGTGTCAACCCATAAAAAACAAATGATTTCACACACAATCAACAAGCCAAGGCTACCTGAAACCACGCCCCCTTTTCAGGTAGCCTTTTGAGACAACTTGACTGCTCACCCCGCCATCGCTACATTCCCTCCATCCCATTTCATCCCCGCCCAAGCATGAACTACGCCCTCGATGCCATCTGGTGGCGGCTGCGCCACCCCGCCGTGCGCGACCTCGCCTCCCTACTCACCGCCCCGCCCCTATGGCACAGCGGCTGCGAGCTCCCCATCCCCCGCTTGCTCGGCAGCCAAGGCTTCCGCTTCCTGCTCAACCTCGACAGCCAGCCCGCCCCGCTGCAACAATGGCTCGAACAAGAAGCCCCTTTCGGCCACCGCCTAGGCCACTACGCCGAAAGCCTACTCGCCTTCTGGATGGCACACGCCCCCCATTGCCAACTCATCGCCCGCAACCACCCCATCCGCAGCGAAAGCGGCCAAACCCTCGGCGCCGCCGACTTCCTCTGCCTTCTCGACTCCACCCCCTACCACCTCGAACTCACCTGCAAATACTACGGCGGCACCACACCCGACAATTTCCAAGGCCTCAACCCCACCGACACCCTGCTCGGTAAAGCCGCCAAACTGCAACAACAATGCCGCCTCCTCCACACCCCCCAAGCCCGCGCCCAACTACCCGCCCCACTCCAAGGCTACCTGAAAACGAGCGCAGCGAGTTTCTGCGAAGCTAAAACGAGCAAAGCGAGTTTCTGCGAAGCTAAAACGAACGAAGCGAGTCCTTGCGAAGTCAATACGAGCAAAACAGATTGCCGCCAACCCCAAAACTTTAGCCAAGCCCTCAACACCGCCACCATCATCCGCGGCATCGGCTTCACCCCAAATGGCATCCTCAACGGCAGCCCCCTCAACCCCCTCGGCTGGAGCGGCCTCCTCCTTCCACAATGGGCAGACTACCCCGCCCAAGCCACACAACGCTTCCACCCCCTGCCCCGCCTCGCCTACCTCGTCCCCGCCCGCGTTCCGTTTGAGCAAACCATCAGCGCCGCCGAGCTCGCCCACCAAGCCCCCGGCCTCATCGCCGTGGTCGAACAGCGCCCCGATGGCATGTGGCACGAAACCCAACGCCTGATGTGCCGCGGCTGAATAGCAATACCGAACAACAAAAAGGCTACCTGAAACCATCCAAACAGTTTTCAGGTAGCCTTTCTAAAACAAACCAGCCTAATAATAAGCTTTCCCCACCCCCTCTTTCTCCCCATATCTTTTTGGTATCCCCCATCAAATAAAACGGTATTTTTCTATTGGCTACCCGCCGCCTATACTGCAACGGCATTCAAAACTTTCCCCCAACGCAACAGAGAGGTGTAGAAAATGCCGAACCCGCAAAAATCCCCCGTTCACGACCTGCGCTCCGCCCTCGAGCTTTTAAAAACCCTGCCCGGCGAATTGGTGTCCACCGATGTGGAAGTTGATCCGATTGCCGAGCTCTCCGGCGTATACCGCTACGTTGGTGCCGGCGGCACCTGCCAGCGCCCCACCCGTAAAAACGGCCCGGCCATGCTGTTTAACAAAGTAAAAGGCTATCCCGGCATTCAGGTAGCCATCGGCTTGGTGGGCTCGCGCAAACGTGTTGGCCAGTTTCTCAATTGTGCTCCCGAACGCCTGGGCTTCCTGCTCAAAGACTCCGTACAAAATCCCATTCCGCCGGTACTGCTCGGCGAAGGGCAGCAACCGCAATGTCAGGAAGTGGTGCACCTAGCCAGCGATCCCGATTTCGACCTGCGCACCCTGCTGCCCGCACCCACCAATACAGTGGAAGACGCCGGCCCTTATTTCACGATGGGTTTGTGCTACGCCTCCGACCCAGAAACCGGCAAATCCGACATCACTATCCACCGCCTGTGCGTTCAGAGTAAAGACGAGCTTTCCATGTGGCTTACTCCCGGCCGCCACATTGACGCCTTCCGCCAAAAAGCCGAAGCCGCCGGCAAACCGCTGCCGATTTCCATCAGCATCGGCGTGGATCCCGCCATTGAAATCGCCGCCTGCTTCGAGCCGCCCACCACGCCGCTGGGCTTCGACGAACTAAGCATTGCCGGCGCGCTGCGCGGCCACGGAGTGGAAATGGCCAAATGCCTCACCATCAACGAACGCGCCATTGCCCATGCCGAAGTGGTGATTGAAGGCGAACTGCTGCCCGATGTGCGCGTGCGCGAAGATCAAAACAGCAACACCGGCAAGGCCATGCCCGAATTCCCGGGCTACACCGGCGATGCCAAGCCCGCCCTGCCCGTGATCAAAGTGAAAGCGGTTACCCATCGCAAAAACCCGATTCTGCGCACCACCATGGGCCCGGGCGAAGAGCACGTGAACATGGCCGGCATCCCCACCGAAGCCAGCATTCTGGATATGGTTGAGCGCGCTATGCCCGGCCGCCTGCAAAACGTGTTTGCCCACTCTTCCGGTGGCGGAAAACTTTTGGCTGTGATGCAGTTTAAGAAAACCACGCCGGCCGACGAAGGCCGCCAACGCCAAGCCGCCATGCTCGCCTTCTCCGCTTTCCCTGAATTGAAACACGTGATTCTGGTGGACGAAGATGTGGATATTTTCGACACCGACGATGTTTTGTGGGCTATGCAAACGCGCTACCAGGGCGATAACGACACCATCTTTATCCCCGGCGTGCGCTGCCACCCGCTCGACCCATCACAATCGCCGGCGTTCAGCAACCGCCTGATCCAGGAAGGCACATCGTGTAAAACAATCTTCGATTGCACCGTGCCGCTGCGCCTGAAAGAACACTTCCAGCGCTGCAAGTTTATGGAAGTAGACGTAAAACGCTTCCTGCCTGACTTTGAAGCATAGGCGAAACGGTTTCAGGTAGCCTCACTCGGCCTTATACGGCCAAGCCGTAGAGGCTACCTGAAAACTAAAGCGCATCCCGCACCATCCACTCAAGGAGCAATCATGGGCAAACAACGCATCATCCTCGGCATCAGCGGTGCCAGCGGCTTCCAATACGGCTATAAAGCCTTGCAGCTTTTGCAAGCCGTGGAAGATTTGGAAGTACACCTCGTTATCTCCAAAGGCGCGGAAATGACCCGCACACTGGAAACGCCCTACAGCCGTGAAGAAGTGTTGGCCATGGCCGACGTAGTCCATCCGATTCAGGATTTGGGCGCATCCATTTCCAGCGGCTCGTTCCAAACCCTCGGCATGCTCGTTGCCCCCTGCTCCATGCGTTCCCTGGCCGCCATCGCCCACGGCCTGAGCGATAACCTGCTCACCCGTGCGGCCGATGTGGTGCTCAAAGACCGCCGCAGGCTGGTGCTGATGGCACGCGAAACACCGCTGAACCTCGCGCATATCGACAATATGCGCCGCGTAACCGAAATGGGCGGCATCATCTTCCCGCCTGTGCCTGCGCTCTACCACTGCCCGCAAACTGTGGACGACATCCTCACCCACAGCGTGGGCCGTGCGCTGGATTTGTTCGGCATTTCGGTTAAACACCTACCGCGCTGGAGCGGCGGCAAGGAAGATAAATAAAGCTTTCAGGTAGCCCAAACCATATTGAAAGCCAACTAAAACCCAATCCCACCCGCAAGGCCATCAACATTTCCCGTTTTCCAAGCAAGCCAATGGCATCCTACCGACGCCAGGCTGGGGAGAGCTTTATCTAAAAATGGCCTGCAACCCACCAAGGAGATACATCATGACTATGCCAATCGGTCCTTTTGTTAACGGCAGCGCCGTCGTGCTCGGCGGCCTACTCGGCGCATGGATGGGCGCAAAATTGCCCGAACTCGTGCGCACCAGCCTCAACCCGCTATTCGGCCTGACTTCCATCGGCCTGGGCGTGATGAGCATTCCCGGCGTGAAATACTATGCCGCCGTGGTGCTGGCCGCCGTGCTCGGCCTCGTGATTGGTGAATTGTGCTACCTGGAAAAAGGCATCGGCAAAGCCGCCGGTAGCGCACGCGGGCTGATCGACAAAATCTTTCCGCCCAAAGAAGGTATCAGCCAGGAAGAGTTCCTCGACAAATACGTTGCCATCGTCGTCCTGTTCTGCGCCAGCGGCACCGGCGTATTCGGCTCCATGCACGAAGGCATGACCGGCGATCCCTCCATCCTCTACATCAAAACTATTTTGGATTTCTTTACTGCCGGTATCTTCGCCATCACGCTGGGCTACGCCGTATCCGCCATTGCCGTGCCGCAACTGGCCATCCAACTTTCTCTGTTCTTCCTCGCCACCCTCATCGTGCCGCTCACCACGCCCGAAATGCGTGCCGACTTCGCTGCCGCCGGCGGGTTGATCATGCTGGCCACCGGCTTCCGCATCACCGGCATGAAATCCTTCCCCGTGGCCAATATGCTGCCCTCGCTGCTGCTGATTATGCCCATCTCCTATTTGTGGGCAACCTATATCGCCGCACACTAGTGCCTCCATCAAGAGGCTTAGTCGAACCCGGTTTTTGCAATCAAACGTCAAACTCCTAGCAAAACAAAACGGCGCGGCAGGCTACCTGAAACCTGCCACGCCGTTTCCGTTTGCGGGCCGAACACCTGATTATTTTCAGGTAGCCTCATATACCGCAGCCCTGCCGCCTGATACCATTCGCCGTACTGTAAACAGTTCCGTCTGTTTCCCTGCCTGCACCACCTTTTAGCTTCACAGAAGCTTTGTTTTCAACCAGCCCTGCCTCCCAATCGAGCAACACCATGCCGCTCCTGCCCGCCAATATTCACGCCTTCCTCACCGAACACCACGTTGTCAGCCTGGCCGCCTGCCACGAAGGCGAGCTGTGGAGTGCCAGCTGCTTCTATGTATTCGACCCCGTTGCCGCCCGCCTCATCGTGCTCACCGGCAAAAACACCCAACACGGCCGCCTGATGCTGCATAACCCGCATATTGCCGGCACCATCGCCGGCCAGCCCGCGCGTATCCGCGATATCTGCGGCATCCAGTTTGCCGCCCGCGCCGAATGCATCGACCACTCCGCCGAACGCCGCGCCGCACTCGATCTCTACGCCAAAGCCCACCCCATCGCCAAAGTTTTTCCCAGCGATATCTGGCAGCTCCAGCTTGAATACATCAAATACACCAGCAACCGCCCCGTCTTCGCCCACAAAACCCATTGGCGGCGCAATAATGAAGAAAACAGCTAATCCACTCCACAACCAACCAAATATTTTCAGGTAGCCTTTCAGCGGGTATATCCCACCGAAAGGCTACCTGAAACTGTTTGAGGCAAATTTTCAGCGGCACTTCGGCGCCACAAACGGATAGCCATTGGCCATCACCTCCTCCAGCCCGCGGATTTCCGGCGTTGTCGTCAGCTTCACCAATGCCGGGAAAAACACCTGCGGATCAGGCGACACCCGCACCAACACACTGTTGCGCAGCTGTGAAGGGCACACTTCCGATTCCGGCAGCAGCGCCGCCGCCTCAATGCCCGACTCAATCCAATCCACAATCACGCTCGGCTGCGACACGTGCATAATCACCTGCGGCGTAGTACCGCTCTTGTGCAGCTGGTCCATCAGCTGCTCAAACGTGCCCACCCCGCTGCTGCGGCGCAGCAGAATCAGCGGCAGCCCACCTAGCTGTTTCAGCGTCATCGTATCGGGCACCCCGTTCGGCAGTAGGCTGCGGTATACTACTGCGGCCATCTGCACCGCTGGCAGCGCCAAATAGCGGTATCGCTCCAGCCGTTTCAGCTGCTGGATAAGAGCAACATCTATCAGCTGGTTATTCAGCAATGTTTCCAAATGGCTGGAATCCGATACCAACACATTAATTTCCGTATCGGCATACTGGCTATGGATGGCCATGATCAACGGCGTGAAATATTTTTGATACAAATGGGTTAGCCCGATGCGCAACACATGTTGCTGCTGTTGGGCGAAAATCAGCGTATCGCGCTCAATATTGCCAATGCCCACCAAAATCTCCAGCGCCCGCTCATAAAGGAAAAAACCGGTGGGTGTGGGCCGAATGCGCCCGCCGTCGCGAAACAGCAGCGGCGTACCGATTTCCTGCTCCAGCTCCTGCACCCGCTTGCTCAGCGGCGGCTGGGAAATATGCAGCATTTCCGCCGCCTTGGTGAAGCTGCCGCATTCCACCACGGTGCAGAAGTATTTCAGCCGTTTAATGTCCATGGTATTTCTCCTTGATTTTTAGTCGTACTGAATTAGCAACCAGGTAAAACAGCGAACTGTTGATTTAACAAGTATTTTATCCTCTCCGCCCTGCCGTATCTATTTTCAGGTAGCCTTCCCCTATTTCGCCCGACGCAACAGGCGCAAAGCATTGGCGGAAACCAGGAGCGAGCTCAGGCTCATGCCCAGTGCGGCTACCCACGGCGTTACGAAGCCCGCCGCTGCCAGCGGCACCATAATCAGGTTGTAGCCTGCCGCCCACCACAGGTTTTCGCGCACAATCCACGCGGTGCGTTTGGCTTGGGTGGTGAGGTAGGGCAGCGTGCGCATATTACCGTTGAGCAGCAACACATCCGCCCCTTCGCGTGCCACGTCGGCGCCTTCGGCCACGGCCACCGACACATCGGCCTGCGCCAGCACGGGCGCATCGTTGATGCCGTCGCCCACCATCAGCACTTTATGCCCTTTCGCCTGCAAATCCTGCACATAAGCCAGCTTGTCTTCCGGCGTGGCTTCGGCGCGCACCGCATCCAGCGGCAAAGCAGCGGCCACGGCATCGGCTGCGGCCTGCCTGTCGCCGCTGAGCAGGTGCAGGCTCAAGCCCTGGCGTTTCCATTCGGCCAGCATGGCCGGCACTTCGGGTTTGGCTTGGTCTTGCAGCAGGAACACGGCGGCAAAGCCGGCCACGCTGCCCAAATACACCGCGCCGCCCGCATGCTCGGCCTGCAAACTTTCAGGTAGCCTGCCCGAGAGTTCGGTCACGTAATCCAAACGGCCGATGCGCCATTGTTCCAGCCGGCCTTCATGCCACACTTGCGCGCTGATGCCGTGCCCGGCGCGGTTTAAATAGTTTTCTGCTTCCAGCGCCAACGTGGCGGACGGCAGGTTGGCAATGGCGCGGGCGGCGGGGTGCTCGCTCTGCCGCTCGAGAAGTTGCGCCAGCGCCACGGCCAAATCTTGGCTGATGCCTTCGGCGGTGTGCACGGCGCATACGGCCAGCTGGCCGGTGGTGAGCGTGCCGGTTTTATCCAGCACCACGGTGTCGATTCGCGCCAAGGTTTCCAAGCTGTGCCCACGGCTGATGAGCACGCCCTCGCCCGCCAAGTGGCCGGTGGAAGCCGCCAGCGCGGCAGGCGTAGCCAGCGACAAGGCGCACGGGCAGGTAGCCACCAAGAGCGACACGGTAATCCACAGCGCGGTTTGCACATCGGCATACCAAGCCCAGCCAGCAAACACCAGCACGCCCAGCAGCAAAAGCGCGCCCACAAACCAAGCCGCATAGCGGTCGGCCAGCTCTACCATGCGCGGTTTTTCCGCCAGCGCCCGATCCAGCAGGCGCACAATATGCGACAGCCGCGTTTGGCTGCCCGCCTGCTCCACGCGGATAATCAGCGGGCTGCCGCCGTTGAGCGTACCGGCGGTTACCGCATCGCCTACTGCTTTCGGCACGGGCAGGCTCTCACCGCTGAGCATGGCTTCGTTCGCCTCGCTCTCGCCTTCCAGCACCACTCCGTCGGCCGGCAGCACCTCGCCCGGCTTCACCAGCAGCACTTCGCCACCCGACAGCCGCGCCACCACAGCTTCTTCCACCTGCGCCGTATCCGGATAATCCGGCAGCCGGTGGCAAAACGCCGGCACCAGCTTCACCAGCCGCTCGGCCGCATCACCCGCCTTGCGCCGCGCCAGCTGTTCCAAATAGCGCCCGCCCAACAGCAGGAACACAAACATCGACACCGAATCGAAATAAATTCCCTCTTCCCGCCCCTGAAACAGCGCCCAAAGGCTACCTGAAAACGCCGCCGCAATCGAAATCGCCACCGGCGTATCCATGCCCGCGCGGCGGTTTTTCCAATCGCGCCACGCCCCTTTGAAAAAGGGCACTGCCGAATACAGCAACACCGGCAGCGTGAGAATCATGCTCGCCCAATGCAGCATCCACAAAAAACGCGGCTCGATTTCTCCCGCATGCAGATAAGTGGGCACCACATACATCATCACCTGCATCATGGCCAGCCCGGCCACCCACAAGCGCGTGAGCGCCTGCTTGCGCTCTGCCGCCGCCTGCGTTTCCATCCGCTGCGCGTCATAAGGCGAAGCCTCGTAGCCGCTCTGGCGCACCCGCAGCAAAATGTCCGACAGCGCCACCTGCGAGCAGTCCCACGCCACCCGTGCGCGCAGCGTGCTGTAGTTGATTTCCGCACGCAGCACGCCTGAAAGCCGCAAAAGCTGCTGCTCAATCAGCCACACGCAGGCCGCACAGGTTACCCCGCCCAGCATCAGCACCGCCTCGCGCTCGTTTTCCGCCTTCACTTCCACAAATTCCGCCTGCACGTCCGGCAGATCATACAGTTTCAGCTGTTCCAACACTTCCGGCGGCGGCAACACCGCCTGCTCCGCCTCCGCTGTGCGGCGGTGGTAGTAGCTACCCAGCCCGGCAGTAATGATGCTCTGCGCCACCGCCTGGCAGCCCACGCAACAGGCCGGATGGTGCGCGCCTTCAAATTCAATCGGCAAATCCAAACCACGCGGCACGGGCAGGCCGCAGTGGAAACAAGTTTCGGTTTCGGCTTGGGTTTCGGTTTCGGATGGGGATTCGGTGTGGCTCATGATGGATGTGTTTAAGTGGCGGGAACGGCGCGGATTATAGGCTACCTGAAAGCTCAGTGCAGCGAAGTTCTAGCAAAATGAAACTTGCAGGTAGCCTTTTTCAGGTAGCCTGTTCAGCAGTCAGGTTGATATACAAATATATAAATAGATTAAAACAAAAGTATCAATAATTGACAGAACCTTTACCAGCTCTTATTCTGCCGCCGTGAGTGAACACACACTCATGGTTGAAACAATAAAAACGTGAAGATAAAACTTAACCACCTTGATGGAGAGGATTCATGAACTTCCTAGAGAACCCAAGCCAAACCAATTTGCCAGAAAACTTCGAGCTGCAAAGTGCGCAAATACCGGTAACCAGCTTTCGCGGGCTGATTATCGCCATTATCGCGGCCGTGATATCTGCTATTGCCTACCAAATTCTGCCCTATGGGCATTATCCCAATGCCGGGCTGACTATTTTGCTGTTTGTGGCCATTTTATGGTTTACCGAAGCGGTGCACATCACCGTTACCGCGCTCACGGTGCCACTATTAGCGATTTTCTTCAAAATTCCGGATATGGGCACCAAAGAAGCCTTTGCCGGCTTTTCCGATCCGATTATTTATGTGTTTTTCGGCGGTTTCGCGCTGGCGGCAGCCATGCACGTGCAGCGGCTGGATAGAAAAATCGCCATGCTGGTGATTTCGCTCTCGCGCGGCAATATGCTGGCGGCGGTGATGATGGTGTTTGCCGTTACCACCGGTCTTTCCATGTGGATCAGCAACACCGCCACCGCCGCGATGATGCTGCCGTTGGCCATGGGGCTGATGGGGCATATCGATAAGGAAAAAGACCGCAAAACCTTCGTATTCGTGCTGCTGGGCATTGCCTACTGTGCCAGCATCGGCGGTTTGGGCACACTGGTGGGCTCTCCGCCCAATGCAATTGCCGCCAAAGCGCTCAATTTGGATTTCGCCGGCTGGATGAAGCACGGCCTGCCGATGATGCTGGTGTTGCTGCCGCTGATGCTGTTTTCCCTGTTTGTGGTGTTGAAACCGAACTTTGCCGAAAAAGTGGATTTCCAACAAAAAGAAGACATTCCGTGGACCTTGCATCGCGTGATTACCGTCATCATTTTCGTGGTTACCGCCCTGTGCTGGATTTTTGGCGGGGAGCTGGGCAAAGCCACCGGCATCAAATCCATCGACAGCTTCATCGCCATGGTGGCGGCTGTGGCCGTAGTGATGTTTGGTGTGGTGAGCTGGCGCGAAGTGGCCCGCAACACCGACTGGGGTACGCTGATGCTGTTCGGCGGCGGCATCACCCTTTCCGTATTAATGGAAAAATCCGGCGCTTCTGCCGCCTTGGGTAATGAAGTAGCAGCCTCTTTCGGCCATGCTTCTCCCTTGGTCATTATCTTGGTGGTGGCCGCGTTCATCATCTTCCTCACCGAATTCACCAGCAACACTGCCTCCGCCGCACTATTGGTACCGGTATTTGCCACCATTGCCGCCAAAATGGGCATGAATCAGGAAGTGTTGGTGCTGATTATCGGCATCGGTGCATCTTGTGCCTTTATGTTGCCCGTGGCCACGCCGCCCAATGCGATTGTATTCGGCTCGGGGCTGATTAAGCAGAAAGAAATGATGCAGGTTGGCTTCCTGCTGAATATCCTATCCATCATCGTGGTATCGGCTTGGGCGTATTTCTTCCTGACTTAACAAAGCCGGCCCGGCATCTGCATTCGGATTAAACAGCCTTGCCGGGCTTATTCCTATCCATATCCGCTACATTGTAAAGAGGCTACCTGAAAATTTTCAGGTAGCCTCTTTATCAACTCACTCAACTCAGCTTCGCCGCATGTTCCCTGGTTTCATGGAACACAATATCCGGCCAGCGTTCTTGCGTCAGATTGAGATTCACGCGGTTGGGGGCGAGGTAGGCGAGGTTGCCACCTGCGTCCACCGCCAGATTGCCTGCATTGGCTTTTTCAAACTCGGCGAGCTTTTTCTTGTCGTCGCACGACACCCAGCGTGCCGACCAGATGGATGTGCTGTCGAACACGGCTTCCACGCCGTATTCGTTAGCGAGGCGCGAGGTGACGACTTCAAACTGCAACACGCCGACCGCACCCAAAATCAAATCCGCGCCGCTCATCGGTTTGAACACCTGCACCGCACCTTCTTCGCCGAGTTGTTGCAAACCTTTTTGCAGTTGCTTGATTTTCAGCGGGTTTTTGATGCGGACGCTGCGGAACAGTTCGGGCGCGAAGAAGGGGATGCCGGTGAACGCCAGTTGTTCGCCTTCGGAGAAGCTGTCGCCGATTTGGATGTTGCCGTGGTTCGGGATGCCGATGATGTCGCCCGCGTAGGCTTCTTCCACCAGCTCGCGGTCGTGCGACATGAAGGTAACCACGCTGGAGGCGGCGATTTCGCGGTTGATGCGCAGGTGTTTCATCTTCATGCCGCGCTCGAATTTGCCGGAGCAGACACGCAAAAAGGCGATGCGGTCTCGGTGTTTCGGGTCCATATTGGCTTGGATTTTAAAGATAAATCCGGAGAATTTCGGCTCGTCCGGCTCGACCATGCGCACGGTCGCATCGCGCGGTTTCGGCGCGGGCGCCCAGTCAATCAATGAATTGAGGATTTCCTGAATACCGAAGTTGTTAATCGCCGAGCCGAAGAACACGGGCGTGAGGCTACCTGAAAGAAATTCGTCGAGATTGAACTCGTTGGAAGCAGCCTGCACCAATTCGATTTCGTCGCGCAGCTGCTGGATTTCCAACGGAAAACGTTGTTCCAATTCGGGATTGTCGATGCCTTTGATGATGTCGAATTCATGCGGCAGGCGTTCGCCGCCGGCTTCAAAGAGATAGATTTCGTCGTTCAGGATGTGGTACACGCCCTTGAAGTTTTTACCCATGCCGATCGGCCAGGTTACGGGCGCGCAGCGGATTTTTAAAATATTTTCCACTTCGTCCAGCAATTCCAAAGAATCGCGCACTTCTCGGTCGTATTTGTTCATGAACGTGACAATCGGCGTATTGCGCAGGCGGCAGACGTTCAACAGTTTGATGGTTTGCGCTTCCACGCCTTTTGCCGCGTCGATGACCATCAAGGCGCTGTCCACAGCGGTCAAAACACGGTAGGTGTCTTCGGAGAAGTCTTGGTGTCCCGGCGTGTCCAAGAGGTTGACGGTGTGGTCTTTATAATCGAACTGCATCACGCTTGATGCCACGGAAATGCCGCGCTGCTTCTCGATTTCCATCCAGTCGGAGGTGGCGAATTTGCCGGTTTTCTTACCTTTTACCGTACCCGCGCTTTGAATCGCACCGGAAAACAGCAGCAGTTTTTCGGTCAGCGTGGTTTTACCCGCGTCGGGGTGGGAGATGATGGCAAACGTGCGGCGGCGGCGCACTTGGTCTGGAATATTGGACATGGCGGAAAATCCGAATTGAAAACGGCGTATTTTAGCATATTGCCGCGTAGGGAAAGGCTACCTGAAAAACGTGCAGGCTGTTTGAACACAAGGTGCCGCATCCGTTTTCAGGTAGCCTTATAGAGCGGTATGAAGGCTACCTGAAAATCTACCGCCCGATTTTTCAGGTAGCCTTCCCCTTGTATAATGCCGCCTTTGTTTATTTTTCTGCCGTCTTGCCATGTCCGACCTATTCGCCCCCGCCGCGCTTTCTGTTTCCGAGCTGAACCATTTGGCTAAAAATCTGCTGGAAGACCAGCTCGCCGGGCTGTGGGTGGGCGGCGAAGTATCGAATTTGGTCAAGGCGGCCAGCGGACACTATTATTTTGTGTTGAAAGACCAACGCGCCCAGGTGCGCTGCACTTTGTTTAAGCATGCCGCCCGCTCGCTGGCCGCGCTGTTGCGCGAGGGCGAGGAAGTGGAGGTGTTGGGCAAAATCACGCTGTATGAGGCGCGCGGGGAATTTCAGATTAATGTGCAGGAAGTGCGGCGTAAGGGCTTGGGACAGCTGTTTGAGGCGTATGAGCGGCTGAAACAGCGCCTGCAGGCGGAAGGCTTATTCGATGCGGCACGCAAACGACCGCTGCCTGCCGCGCCGCAGTGTATCGGCGTGGTCACCAGCCTGGCCGCGGCGGCATTGCGCGATGTGGTCACCACGTTGCGGCGGCGAGCGCCGGATGTGCGCGTGATTGTGTATCCCACGGCGGTGCAGGGCGCGGGCAGCGAGTTTCAGGTAGCCTCAGCCATTGCGGCATCGGCAGAACACGCGCAGGCAGATGTGTTGATTGTGTGCCGTGGCGGGGGCAGCATTGAGGATTTGTGGGCGTTTAATGAAGAGCCGGTGGTGCGCGCGGTGGCGGCTTGCCCGATTCCGGTGGTGAGCGGGGTGGGGCACGAAACCGATTTCACGCTCACGGATTTCGCCGCCGACGTGCGCGCACCCACGCCCACCGCCGCCGCCGAGCTGGCCAGCCCGAACCGTGCGGAGCAGCTGGACAAAATGTGCCGTCTGCACAGCCATATGCGCCACACGCTGCAACGGCGCTGCACAGACGCGGCGCAACGGCTTGACTGGCATGCCGCACAGTTGCGCCATCCGCGCCAGAAATGGCAGGAACAGCAGACCGGCTTGTTGCGCAGCCGCCAAATGCTGGCTGACCATATGCTGCGCCACCTACGCCGCAAACAGGAGCAGTTGGTCTACTTGGCCGAGCTGTGTCGCCGTGGCAGGCCGCAAGTGCAAACCGTTGCGCGGCAGTTACAAACACAGACCATGCAACTCAACCGCCACATGGCCGCGCTCTTGGCGCAAAAGCAAGCGCAATGCCAAAAGCAGGCGGACATTTTGGATGCCCTCTCGCCGCAGCATACGCTGTCGCGCGGCTATAGCGTGATTACCGACCGCACGGGGAAAGTGGTACGCAATGCGGGCAGGCTGCACAGCGGGCAGGTGTTGCAGCTGCATTTTGAAACCGGTACGGCCAAGGCGCAGGTGCTGCCGCAGCGTACCGGGCAGCAGGATTTGTTTGATTAGCTCGTACAGACAGTTTTCAGGTAGCCTCACTTCAGAAAGACTACCTGAAAAGACAAAACGAAAAGAAAAACGGCTTCACTTATGCGGAAGCCGTTTGTGCTTGTTTAACCGATATGGTTATGCCACGGTAAAACCATCTGCCGAGATGGCGGCTTTGAATGCTTCAATGTCGAAGCCGTCGCCGTGTGTAATCACTACGCGGCCGTCATCATGATTGGCATTCACCATTCTCACACCCGCAACAGTTTCACCCTTCAAAACCAAGCGGTCCCCATCCGTTTTGTTCTTCATACCGGACACTTGAATCAACATTTGTGGCATATTAACCTCTAAATAATGTAGTTGATTAAAAATAAACAGCTCTCCATACTGCACTGTTTTTGTGCAATTATGCAGTATGCATCATAAAAAATATTGCCAAAATTCCTTACGCTTCCCACAACATCCTAGCTACATCAAACAGGCAATGTGCGCATTTTGCCTAGGTAGCGGCAACTTGTCCAGCATTATTCAAGGGAAAACTGCATTCGCGCTGCTCGGCACACAGCGGTACACCCTATGCTGCCACAGGCAGATTTGGTAAGATATTGATGGATACGAAAAGTTGAATAACTATAGTGGATTAACTTCAAATCAGTAAGGTATTGGCTCCCCATGCTGTGTATATGTATTATTTGCAGCCGGCCGCCTTGTTCTGATTCTGGTTGGCTCACTATGAATTAAAGGGGTGGAAAAAATGATCAGTATTTTCGACATGTTCAAAATCGGTATCGGTCCGTCCAGTTCGCATACCGTGGGGCCGATGCGTGCCGGTGTGCTGTTCCGCCAACAGCTTATCGAACAGGGACTGCTGGATAAGATTACCCGCTTCAGCGCCCATGTGTACGGCTCGCTCTCATTTACCGGCAAAGGCCACGGCACAGACCATGCCATCATTGGCGGCTTGGCGGGCTACGAGCCGGATACGGTGGACACCACCGCTTTCCCAAAATTCATTGCGCAAGTATTGAGCAGCAAAACCCTCACCGACATTGGCGGCCACGAAACTCCATTCGACTACGAACACGATTTCGTGTTCCATTCTTCATTCCTGCCACTGCACGAAAATGGCATGCGCCTGGAAGCCTATGTCGGCGATGAGTTGGCGATGCAAGAAGTGTTTTACTCCATCGGCGGCGGTTTTGTGGTAACCGAAAAACAGTTTGCCGACAGCGGCAAGCAATCTGCCCCCGTCAACGTGCCCTATCCATACACCAATGCAGATGACCTCATCCGTCAGTGCAACGAACATAATCTCTCCCTCTCCGAATTGATGTTCCGCAACGAATGCGCCCTGCGGCCGGAGCAGGAAGTGCGCGACTATGTGCGTGCCGTGTGGCAGACCATGAGCGATTGCATTCAGCGTGGCCTGCACGCCGAAGGCGTACTGCCGGGTCCCATGCGAATACCACGGCGTGCACCGCTTTCACGCAAACAGTTTGAAAAAAACGGGCTGAACGATAAAGACCCGATGGCGGCGGTAGACTGGGTAAATATGGTGGCCTTCGCCGTCAACGAAGAAAACGCCGCCGGTGGGCGGGTAGTTACTGCGCCCACCAATGGCGCCTGCGGCATCGTGCCCACTGTATTGGCCTACTACGACCACTTCATTTTCTACGCCGATGAAGAACACATCCTGCGTTATTTAATCACGGCCAGCTCCATCGGCAGCCTGTATAAGATGAACGCTTCCATTTCCGGCGCGGAAGTGGGCTGCCAGGGCGAAGTGGGCGTGGCCTGCTCCATGGCCGCTGCCGGGCTGACCGAGATTCAGGGCGGCACTGTCGAACAAGTATGTATTGCCGCCGAAATCGCCATGGAGCACCATCTTGGCCTCACTTGCGACCCGGTGGGAGGCCAAGTGCAGGTGCCGTGTATCGAACGTAACGCCATTTCATCCATCAAGGCCATCAATGCCTCACGCATGGCGCTGCAACGCACCACCGATCCCATAGTGTCGCTGGATGCAGTCATAAAAACCATGTATGAAACCGGCAAAGATATGAACCCGAAATACCGCGAAACCTCTACCGGCGGCTTGGCCACGCACGTTATGCATGTGATGTGTTGAGACTTAATGCTGTTTAGTGCCGCAGAGACGAGAAGGCTACCTGAAAATGGTTTTTCAGGTAGCCT
>NZ_KV804551.1:867124-888669 GCF_001811325.1 Eikenella sp. HMSC071B05
CTACCTGAAAATGGTTTTTCAGGTAGCCTTTTGATTGTAGCCATAGCCAAAGCAATTATTTCCTCTACCAAGCGGCGGGCTGCAAACAGTATGAATCACTTGGCAAAGCGAGCCTACGCCATTGGGAATTAAGTGCTTCGGCTATACGATATTAACGGTTGGCCTGCCGCCTATCTTCTCCTAGCTGTCGACACCGTTTGCCATACACTTTTTTACGTGCTTGAAAAGTTTTGTTTTAATGTTTGCCCGAACGCCAGATAGACCAGATAATCCACAGGCTGTTGGCAAAGGCCAAGAGATAGCCGAGAAAACCCAGAAACGAGAGGCCGAACAGCTTCGGGCCGATATTGCTGCTAAGCAGGATGGACGAGCCGATAATCAACGCCGCCGTCACCATACCCATGGTGAGCCGGTTAGCGCTGTATTCCAAGTGCCGGTTCAAACTGTCGAGGCGTTTCAAATCCAGGTTCACGTTTAGCCGACCGCTTTGCAGATTGCGGTTGAGGCGCAACAAGTTTTTGGGCAACTCACCCAACATCTGCCCCAGCATACGGCTTTGCGTGCTGCTTCGGCGCCAAAGTTGCTGCGGCGAAAGGCGCTGGCGGATAACCTTCTGCACAATCGGTTTGGCGTGCTCCAGCAGTTGGAAGCTGCCGTCCAGCCTTTTCACCACGCCTTCGAGAGTGAGCAGGGCTTTGAACAGCATCACCAAATCGCCCGGCAAGGCCAGCTCGTGCTCGCGCATGATGCGGGTTAAATCGTTGATCACCTGGCTGACGCGCAAATCGCGCACGGCGGTGTGTTCGTAGTCGAGCAGCATTTCCATCACGTCGGCGCCGAGCAGGTCTTCATCGGGAATATCGCCCTGTGCCCAGTTGCTCAGAATATATTGCACGGCAAACGGGTCGCGGTGGATAAGGGCTTCAATCAGCGCATTGATTTCCTGCCGACGCACCGGATTCAGGTAGCCTGTCATGCCGAAGTCGATCAGGCCGATACGCAAATCGGGATAAATAAAGATATTGCCCGGGTGCGGATCGGCATGAAACAGGCCCTGCCCCAGTATCATATCGAGCAGCACGTCGGTGATACGACAGGCCAGAATATGCCGCTCTTCAGCGCCCAGCAATTCGATGTTGGTATCTTTCAGCAGGGTGGCAGCCACGTATTCCTGCACCAGCACCTGCCGGTTGCTGTATTCAGGATATACCTTGGGAATATGAACCGCCGGATGGTTGGCATACAGTGCGGCAAACCGCTGCAAATGGCGCATTTCAGCCAGCAAATCGGTTTCCCTGGCCAGGCTTTTGGCAAAATATTGCACCATCTGCACCGGCTGATAGCGGCGGGTTTCCGGCATTTCCGATTCGGTGAGCTGCGCCAGATGGGTTAGAATACGCAAATCCGCCCGGATGAGGGGTTCGATATCCGGCCGGCGCACCTTTACCGCCACCTCGCTGCCGTCGAGCAGCACCGCTCGGTGCACCTGCGCGATGGAGGCGCTGCCCAAAGGCTCGCTGTCGATGTGCTGAAACACCTGCTCCGGCGGGCAGCCAAGCTGCTCGGTGAGCAGGGAGAGAATTGCCTCGAAGGGCAAGGGATTCGCACTGCTTTGCAGATGCTCGAATTCCTCAATCCATTCGGCGTTGAAAATATCAACCCGGGTGGCCAAAATCTGGCCGAGCTTAATAAAGGTTGGCCCCAGCTCCTCAAACGCCAGCCGGAAACGATGCGCCGTGCTCGAATCACCAGCATCTTCCTGCGCGGCCGAGCCGCCGAGCCAAGAAGCCCGGTTCAGCTTAATCCGGCTGAGAAAACCGCCTAAACCGTGCCGCGCCAGCGTGGCCACGATTTGACGCAAACGATTGATATCGCCCAAAGCGGGCATGGCAGATCTAACCATACAACCCCCTTGCGGAACCAGTGTCCGCACAAACAGATACACAGCATAACATACGCGCCCACCCGTGCGCACAAACTGCCCCTATTGCACACTGCCCTGCCAAACACATTGCCGCGCCTTACCGCACTATGCTATAACATGGGCAAAACAAGAAAGTTTCAGATTGATGAAGTGGATAAAACAAGCAACCCTCTGCGCCCTGGCCGCCCTTGCTTTCGGCCTCGCTCCCGCCGCATACGCCGCCCCGGAAGGATTGGATAACGACGCACTCGAGCGCCTGATCCGCGAACGTACCAGCCACAGCAACAATGCCCCCGCATCCAGCCGACAGTCTTCATCTTCCGGCAGCCGCTCCTCCTCAGGCAGCCAAGACGAAGCCGGCGACCTCATCATGAACGCCATGAGCCTAATCGGCCTCTCCTACCGCTTCGGTGGCAACTCCCCCACCCAAGGCCTCGATTGCAGCGGCTTCATGCAATATATCTTCAAACGCAGCATGGGCATTACCCTGCCGCGCACTTCCGCCGAGATGGCCACCGTAGGCCAGCAGGTAGACCGTGCCAATCTCAAACCCGGCGACATGGTATTTTTCGGCGGCGGCGGCCGCGTTTCCCACGTCGGCATGTATATCGGCAACGACCGCTTCATCCACGCCCCGCGCACCGGCCGCGACATCGAAATCACCAGCATGAACGGCACCTACTGGAAAAACCGCTACATCACCGCCCGCCGGGTAGACCGCTCCACCCGCTTCACCCGCTAAAGGCCTGCATCATGAATATGCCCACCATGCCCAAATGGCACAGCGACGACGGCAGCATCGTATCGTGCACCGAAAAAGTGAAAGTGATGCAGGAAAACATGCAAGAGCTTTATCAGCTTGCGCAAGACACCTTCGAAGACGCCCTACTAATGGGCTGTAGCGAAAAACAAGTGCGCGAATTCCTGCAAGATTTGGTGCGCAGCGTGCACAACCCATATAACTGATGCAAACCGCATCTGCCGATTAAGAAAAGGCTACCTGAAAATTTCAGGTAGCCTTTTCTTGCTCACGGTTGCAAATAATGCCGTGTCATCCCCTCTAGCTGCTTGTCGTATGCCTTACAGAACTCCGTTTGGCTAGCATCTATCTGTTTGCCGGCCAAGGCTGCCTCAAGCGCATCCTGTGTTACCACTTCATTAATGAATTCATCATGCATGGTCAGATGCAGCGCCCTAATTTCTACTTGCAATGTCGGATCGGCCGAGATAGCTGAGCACTCCTGCTGCCTTTCCCGCAAACGGATTACTTCCGGCTGCTCAACATTTTTCCGGCATACTCCGGCGCGAAAACCTAACGCACTCATATCCAACAGAAAAGCTCGGCAATCCTGGATAGGCGGTTGAGCCACGGCCAAGGCGGGAAACAGCATGGATAAGGTTAGAATTTTTCTAAACATAGCTCACTCCTTGATTATTATATTTAAGGCTACCTGAAAAAGCCAAATTGGTTTTCAGGTAGCCTTTTATTCAGCCAAACGGCCTTACACCACGATATTCACCAGCCGTTTCGGCACGACGATGATTTTCTTCGGTGCTTTGCCTTCCATGAACTTCTGCGCGCCAGCGGTGGCGAGGGCGGCAGCTTCGATAGTGGCTTTGTCGGCCTCGGTCGGAACGGTGATTTTATCGCGCAGTTTGCCGTTTACCTGCACCATCATCTCCATCTCAGTTTGCACCAGCGCGGCAGGGTCGGCTTTTGGCCAGGGCTGTTGCCACACATTACCGCCCTCGCGCAACTGCTCCCACAGGTTTTCGCAAATATGCGGCACGATGGGCCACAGCAAAAGCAGTACGATTTCGAGGGTTTCCTGTGCTACTTCGCGGCCGTGTGCTTCGGCGAATGCACCGTTTTTGGCAGTGGCATCATACTGGTTCAGCAGCTCCATCACAGCGGCGATGGCGGTATTGAACTGCTGGCGGCGGTCGTAGTCGTCCGTTACTTTGGCGATGGTGCTGTGCAGCTTGAAGCGCAACTCTTTCAGGCTACCTGAAAGTGAGTTGTGGCTACCTGCAAACACTGCGGCCGTGCCGCCCTGTTTGAACTCATACACGGTGCGCCACAGGCGGCGCAGGAAGCGGTGCGCCCCCTCCACGCCTGCGTCCGACCATTCCAGCGACTGCTCGGGCGGGCTGGCGAACATCATAAACAGGCGGGCGGTGTCCGCGCCGTAGGCATCGATGATTTGCTGCGGGTCCACGCCGTTGTTTTTGGATTTGGACATTTTTTCCACGCCGCCAATCACCACGGGCTGGCCGTCAGCTTCCAGCACGGCGGACACGGGGCGGCCTTTGTCGTCGGTCTGTACACGCACTTCGGCGGGATTGAACCAGGTTTTTTTGCCATCCGCGCTTTCGCGGTAATACGTCGCCGCCAGCACCATGCCCTGCGTAAGCAGTTGTTTGAACGGCTCGCGCACGGACACGATGCCTTCGTCGTTCATCAGTTTGGTAAAGAAGCGGGCATACAACAGGTGCAGAATGGCGTGTTCGATACCGCCGATATACTGGTCGGCCTGCCCCCAATACGCGGCGGCCTCGGGCGCAACCATGTGCGCGTCGTCGCGCGGCGACATATAGCGGAACTGGTACCAGCTCGATTCCATAAACGTGTCCATGGTGTCGGTTTCGCGCTTGGCCGCGCCGCCGCATTTCGGGCAGATGGTTTCGTAAAATTCGGGCATTTTGGCCAGCGGCGAACCTGCGCCGTCGGGCACGACATTTTCAGGCAGCACCACGGGCAAATCTTTTGCCGGCACGGGCACGTCACCGCAGGTATCGCAATGGATAATCGGCACGGGGCAGCCCCAATAGCGTTGGCGCGAAATGCCCCAGTCGCGCAGGCGGTATTGCGTTTTCGGCTCGCCCGCAGAAGCAGCCTGCAACTTGGCGGCGATGGCATCGAAGGCAGCCTGAAAATTCAAACCGTTGAATTCGTTGCTGTTTACCAGCACGCCGTTTTCCTTGTCGGCATACCAGTCCTGCCATTGCGCTGCGTCAAACGGCTGGCCGTCCACGCTAATCACTTGTTTTATCGGCAGGTTGTATTGTTTGGCAAAGGCAAAATCGCGCTCATCATGCGCGGGCACGGCCATTACCGCGCCGTCGCCGTAGCCCCACAGCACATAGTTCGCCACCCACACTTCCAGCCGCTCGCCGTTGAGCGGGTTGATGACGAAGCGGCCGGTGGGCATACCTTTTTTCTCCATGGTCGCCATATCGGCTTCCGCCACGCTGCCCGCCTTGCATTCGGCGATGAATGCTTGCAATTCGGGCTGATTGGCAGCCGCAGCGGTGGCCAGCGGATGCTCGGCGGCAACGGCAACATAGGTTGCGCCCATCAGCGTGTCGGGGCGGGTGGTATAGACCTGCAAAAACTGCGCGTCATCGCCGTTTAGCCCTGCTTTGCTGTCATCGGCGATGGCAAAGCGCACCGTCATGCCGCGCGATTTGCCAATCCAGTTGCGCTGCATGGTTTTCACTTGCTCGGGCCAATCCAAGCCATCCAAATCGTTTAACAGCTGCTCGGCGTAATCGGTGATTTTGAAGTAGTACATCGGGATTTCGCGCTTTTCCACCAGCGCGCCGGAACGCCAGCCGCGGCCGTCAATCACTTGCTCGTTCGCCAACACGGTCTGGTCAATCGGGTCCCAGTTCACCGTGCCCAGTTTTTTGTACACAATGCCTTTTTCAAACAGCTTGGTGAACAAAAGCTGCTCCCAGCGGTAGTATTCGGGGCGGCAGGTGGCGATTTCGCGCTCCCAATCCAGCGCAAAGCCCAAGCTCTGCAACTGCTTGCGCATATAGGCGATGTTTTCATACGTCCATTTAGACGGCGCGACTTGGTGGTTAATCGCCGCATTTTCGGCGGGCATGCCGAACGCGTCCCAACCCATCGGCTGCAACACGTTGAACCCCTGCATTTTTTTGAAGCGGCTGCGCACGTCGCCGATGGTGTAGTTGCGCACATGCCCCATGTGCAGCTTGCCGCTGGGATAGGGAAACATGGAGAGGCAGTAGAATTTGGGTTTGCTACTGTCTTCTTTAACGTTGAAAACGCGGTGTGCCGCCCATTTTTCGCGGGCGGCGGGCTCGGTGAGGGAGGGTTGGTAGTGTTCTTGCATGATGAGGTTTTGCCGATGATTTTCGGATAGATTGGAAAGCTGCGAATTATAAGCCAGCAGCAGGGGCTACGCCAAACAAGATAGCAATAGGAAAAATAATCGGGCAGCTGTTGTTTGAAACAGCTGCCCGTGGCAATTTAGTGATTCTAACAAGCATACAGATTGAAATAAGCTGGCCACATTTCTCCGTGGGCAGAGGCTACCTGAAAGCACCAGCCTGAATAAACTGATCCCAGCGCTTTGGTTGGCTGATATAAATGATTCTTCCATCAAGCCCGCACAAAAAAAAGCCATCAATACCAAGGGAGGAAGTATTGATGGCCAACTTGCGGGAAAACGTCTACTTACTATCCATGCTGCCTACCAAGAAGCAGCACAGACGCGGCGCATTATATAGAACACTTCTCACCTTGTCGCCACTTATTGTCGTTATTTACCCAAATACGGCAATCTACTGCAATAAACTTGCATTAACACACACTTTACCAACAATCCAACTGCTTACTCTACTTAAGATTAACATCGGTATTTAAACAGTATTTTTTAACACTTCTTCACTCTCAGCTTGTTTATACCGTGCAATGTTATGCTACTTCAAGTGTTGCATTTTTGTCATCATCTGCTGCATTCATCTTCTTAACGGCTTGCCGCACCCTCTCTGGATCGCTTAGCCGCAGCAGCTTTTTCACCTGCGCCGCCAGTTCCCCTGCATGGCTTTGAATGATTACATTCTTTACAGCCAAAAGATTGCTGGCATTCATGGAGAAGCGGCGCAAGCCCAAGCCGAGCAGCAGGCGGGTGAAATGTAAATCGCCGGCCATCTCGCCGCATACCGACACCGGCTTGCCCATGCGCTTAGCGGTGCTGAAAATATGATGTAGCAGTTTTAATACTGCCGGATGGGCGGGCTGGTAGAGATAGCTCACGCTATCGTCGCCGCGGTCTACCGATAAGGTGTATTGAATCAAATCGTTGGTACCCACCGAGATAAAATCCAAGTGTTGCAGGATATGGCCCACTGTGAGCGCGGCTGAGGGAATTTCAATCATCGCGCCCACCTGTACTTCGCCATATTCCGTGCCGCGTTCGTCCAGCTGTTTACGGGCAACTGCCAAATGATTGATACATTGTCTCACTTCGTCCACCGAAGTAATCATCGGCCACATGATTTTCACCGGCCCGTGTGCCGCTGCACGCAAAATTGCGCGCATTTGGGTGCGGAACATCGTCGGCTCGGCCAAGCATAAACGGATACCGGTCATGCCCAGCGCGGGATTGAGCGCGTGGCCCTCGCCGAACCAGCGCGGGTTTTTGTCTACGCCCAAATCCACGGTACGCACGGTAAGCGGCTTGCCTTTGAGCTTTTTCACAATGCCGGCATACACGCGGTATTGCTCGTCTTCATCGGGCAGATTATCGCGGTTGAGAAACAAAAACTCGCTACGGAACAGCCCCACGCCGTCGGCAGAAAGGCGGTGCATCAGGCGCACATCCTGTGCGGATTCGATATTGGCCAACAGCTCGATGTCTGCGCCGTCTTTGGTGGTGGCGGTGATGTCTTTTAGCTTGTTGAGCAGGCGGCGCTGGCTGCGGTAGACGCGGTCGCGCTTGCGGTATTCGCTGAGGATTAAATCGTCGGGATTGATAATCAGCACGCCACTGATGCCGTCCACGATAATCCAATCATCTTGGCTGATGAGTTCGCGTGCGTTGTAGAGCCCGATCACGGACGGGATATCCAGGCTGCGACCCAAAATAGCGGTGTGGCTGGTGGGGCCGCCGGCATCGGTAGCGAAGCCAGCAATATGGTGTTCTTTGAAATAGACGGCATCGGCAGGCGACAAATCGTGGGCAATCAGGATGATATCGTCTTCTAACTCGTCTGCTTCGGGCATGAAATCGGTGTTCTGCCCCATCAGGTTTTGGTAAATCCGTTCGGCTACCTGAAGCATATCCTGCTTGCGTTCGCGCAGGTATTCATCTTCAATCGCATCAAACTGCTCGGCCAGCTTGTCGGTTTGCAGCTTCAGCGCCCATTCGGCATTGATGGCCTGCGCGCGCAGAATATCAATCGGCTCGCGGGAAAGCGTAACGTCGGTCAGAAGCATCAGGTGCAACGAAATAAACGCGCCCAATTCGGTTGGCGCATTTTCCGGAATGGCGCTGCGCAACTGCTCCAGTTGGCGGCGCGTGGCCTTGATGGCGGCATCGAAACGTTCGGCTTCCGCATCAATTTCTTCCGGCGCCAAATCCAGCTGCGGCACCTCCTCCATGCCGCGCACCACCAAATGCGCCCGCCCGATGGCAATCCCGCCGCCTGCTGCAAATCCGTGCAACACCACGCTCATGTTTATTCGCCTTCGTCAAAATAATTGTTGATTAACGCCACCAGCGCCTGCATGGCCGCCTGCTCGTCGGCGCCTTCGGTTTCAATTTCAATCACCGAGCCTTTGGCCGCCGCCAGCATCATCAAACCCATAATGCTTTTGCCGTTGACGCACCTGCCGTTGCGGCACACCCGCACTTCCGCCGCAAACGCGCCTGCGGTTTGCGTAAACTTGCTCGACGCGCGTGCGTGCAGCCCCAGTTTATTGATAATCTCCACTTCCTGTTTCAGCATACGCCCTGCTCCTCTTCCGGCAACAACAGCATAATCCCCGCCAAGGCCGATTGGCGTACCGATTCGGCTAGTGCCAGCAAATCATCGGCCTTTTCCGCCTCCTGCACTGCCTTCACCATCATCGGCGCATTCAGCCCGGTGAGCATCACCATGCGGTGGTGCGACAGCAGCCGGCGGCCGATATTGCATGGCGTGGCGCCAAACACATCGGCCAAAAGCAAAATGCCGTCGGCAAACGCCAAACTCTCCGCTGCTGCTTGGGCTCGTGCGGCAGCCGCATCCACATCGTCATCCGGGTTCACGCCCACAATCGCCAAATGCGCCGGCATCTGCCCGAAAAAATGCCGGGCCAGCTTGGTGTACGACTCGCCCAGCGTTTCATGCGTGATAATCATCAAACCAATCATGTGTTTCTCATTCCATTGCAAAATTTTTCAGGTAGCCTTGAGCCAGTTAAATGGGTAACGCTAAACAGGCTGGTGGTTACCTGAAAGTGTTTAATCGGCGATTTTCCGTTTTCAGGTAGCCTTTGGCAACAGACAGGCAGCAAGCAGATGCGTCAACGCCATCCTCCGGCAATCACAAAATTTCAGGTAGCCTCTGCTGGGCAACAGGCTACCTAAAAACTCTAACTCAACCAATAATACACATACAGCCCGAAAATGCTAAACAGCACCACCAGCGCACAGCCCAACTTCGCTACCACGCCCGCCACAAAGCCCAAGAGCGTGCCCAGCCCCACTTTGCCGGCGGCCCACAAACTGCGTTGCGCCGCAAACTCCCCCACTGCCGCACCAATCAGCGGACCCAACACCATGCCCGGCAGCGCAAAAAACAGCCCGACAACACCGCCTGCCAGCGAACCCCACAGCGCCTGTTTGCTCGCTCCGGTAAATTTCGCCCCCAACAACCCCGCCACATAATCCAGTGTCCAGGCCAGCGCCATAATCAGCCCCAACACCATCAGCGCCGTGGTGCCGATCACCTCGTAATCCTGGCTGTAGGCCAAGAGCCAAGTACCCGCAAACATCAGCGGCATCCCCGGCAGCAGCGGGTGTATCGAGCCCGCCAAACCCGCCAACAGCAACACCAACGCCAAAATAATCAGCAAAACCGTCATCGTAAATTCCTTTATCAAACAAGGCGGGCAAATTCCCACACGCTCAACCAAATAAGGCCGCCGCCGCCAATTTAAAGCCTGGGCGCTTTTGCCCATCTGCCGCCCAAGGTATAATGCCGCCCCAAACATTGGCTGCCGTTTGCGGCACAGCCTTTCCATTTTCAGGTAGCCTGCCAGCGGCAGCCTGCCCCCACCACCCCAATCGGAGAAATATGAATCCCGTCCTCAACACCGCCGTCAAAGCCGCCCGCCGCGCCGGCGACATGATGCTGCGTGCTGCCAACAACTTGCCCGCAGTTAAAATCGACAGCAAAGCCTTCAACGACTTCGTTTCCGATATAGACCGCACCGCCGAAGAAATCATCCGCGAAATCCTGCAGGAAGCCTATCCCCAGCACAAAATTACCGCCGAAGAAGGCGGCAGCAGCGGCCCCGAAAAAGCCGAATACGAATGGATTATCGACCCGCTCGACGGCACCACCAACTACCTGCACGGCCATCCCCAATACGCCATCAGCATGGCTTTGCTGCATAAAGGCGTACTGCAGGAAGCCCTCGTGTATGCCCCCGAGCGCAACGACCTCTACCTCGCCTCACGCGGCGAAGGCGCCCTGCTCAACGACCGCCGCATCCGCGTATCTAGCCGCATCGAGCTCAACCGCTGCCTGATCGGCACCGGCTTCCCCGTGGTCGATCAGAGCATGATGGAACGCTACCTGAACATCCTGCGCGACTTTCTCGCCAAAACCGCCGGCGCCCGCCGCGAAGGCGCCGCCTCGCTCGACCTGTGCGCCGTGGCCTGCGGCCGCTTCGACGGCTTCTTCGAGTTCAACCTCAAACCCTGGGACATCGCCGCCGGCGCACTGATCGTGCAAGAAGCAGGCGGCATCGTAACCGATATGCGCGGCAACGAAGGCTGGCTCGAAAGCGGCAACATCGTAGCCGCCCCGCCCAAAGTGCTAGCGCAAATGCTGCAAACCATCGCCCCACATTTGGCTGCCTGATACGCCCGCACGGCATAAAGGCTACCTGAAAGCACAGCGTCAACGAAATTCAAACACGCGCTATGTTTTCAGGTAGCCTTTTCCCATTTCCCATCCCCATGCTTACTCAGCCTCCACATAATACCCCAGCCGATTCTCCCTCACCTTCACCCGCACCGTCTGCCCGATCATCTCCTGCGGCGCATTCCGCAAAAAACCGTATTCCACATCAAACTGCGTACCGTTCTCCAGCTCCAGCACCCACGTATTGAACCCACTCCGGCTTCCCCGTGTTTCCAACAACCGAGCTTGTACTAAAGCTGGCTGCAGCGGCAGCAACGTAGCCAGCACGATGCCGTTTACCGCCACCCGCGTCATCACGCAAGCCAGCAACACGCCCCACATCACGCGCGACATATTCGATTTAAACTTATTATCCGCACCCGCACCGCCCTGCCTTCCGTTCAACGGCCAGCGCAGCAGCCAACGCACGCAGCATACCGCCAGCGGCACAAACACAATGATGCCCAGCCGCGAAGCATCTGCCTTCCACACCAGCGGCCGGGTAAGCAGCAAAAGCGATCCCAGCAACACCGCCACCACTAATGCCAACTTATTCCACGGCTCCCATTCATCTGGTTCAAACCAAGCCATTTTGCTTCTTCCTATTCAGTTCACAGGCTACCTGAAACTTAATCCACCACAGCTTTCAGGTAGCCTCCCATTTATTACGCTACTCCGCCGAAATACCCCCGCACCAAATCCAGCACATTCTCCAACAGCGGATCGTGCTGCCCTTCGTGCCAAGCCAGGGTCACGCTGGTGATTTGGATATCGTCGTTCAGCGGCCGCAGCACGGCGTTATCGGGCAGGTAGCGCTCAGAAGACACGGGCACCAGTGCCACGCCCTGCTCGCAACCGGCAAAGGCTACCTGTAAGGCGATGGAGCGCACTTCGTGCAGGATATTGGGCACAAAGCCGGCGCGTTGGCAGGCGGCAAGCAGGGCATCGAAAGAATCGGGGCTGACTGCGCGCTCAAACATCACAAAGCCTTCGCAAGCCAGGTCTTTTAAATCTATCGACTCGCGCTCGGCAAAGGGATGGCTTTTCGGCAACACCACCGCCAGCGGTTCGCGGCGCAGGGTGTGCAGGCGGATGGTGCTGTCCCACGGGATTTCCAGGCGGGCGAAGGCAAGGTCGATATCACCCGCTTGCAGCAGCGGCTCGGCGTCGCCGCTGTCGATTTCGCGCACCCGCACAGTGAGCGTGGGATAGTGCCGGTGGATGTGTTCGATGAGCGGCGGCACCACTTCCAACAGCGCCACGGTAATCGCGCCGATGTGCAGAATGCCGCTGTGGCCGGCGGCGATTTCCTGCACGGTGGTTTGCAGCCGCTGCATCTGCTCGACAAATTTGCGCACGGCAGGCAGGATGGAATAACCGGCGGCGGTGAGTTTGGTGCCGCGCCGCGAGCGTTCAAACAGCACCATACCCAAGGCCTGCTCGAGCTGTTTGATGTGTTCGGTGAGCGGCGGCTGCGACATATTCAGCCGCTCGGCGGCACGCCCGAAATGTTCTTCTTCGGCCACGGCAAGAAACATCCACAAATGGCGAATGAGGCGGAAATTTATCATCTGCTTTCCCTATCACAGGCTTCCTTAAGCAGTATTTTATATATCAAGAAACCGGTTGTATAGTATGGCTACCTGAGTATTTGGGAGTATGTAAATGTTCGGTATTATTAATTTTTCTGCTTATTTGCTCGCCGTGTTGCTGCTGGTGTTGCTGCCCGGGCCGAATATGATTTACTGCTTATCAGTGGCCGGGCAATACGGCACCAAAACGGGTTGGAGCGCCTTCGCCGGCATCTTTGTCGGCAACGGCGTGTTGATTGTGGCTTCCACTTTCGGCGCCAGCGCCCTGCTGCAAACCTATCCTTCCTTATTTAACGCGCTGCAACTGGCCGGCGGCGCATACTTGGCCTATTTGGGCATCATGCTGCTGCGTGAAGGCTGGCTCAAATTGCATCATGCTGCCGCTGCCAAAGCCGAAGGCCATACTGCTGAAGGCACCCTGCTGCAAGTGTTCCGCAAATCCCTCACCATTTCCTTGCTCAATCCGCAAAGCCTGCTGTTTTTCCCCGCCATCATGGTGCAGTTTGTCGATATTCGCTACGAACACCCGCACCTGAGCTTCCTGCTCTTGGGCGGCACCTTCCAGCTATGCAGCCTGCTGTGCATGAGCACGCTGATTCTGATGGCGAACTCGGTTGGCCGCGTGGGCACCAAATACAGCCGTGCGGCTGCGTTCGGCAAAAGCGGTGCAGGCGCCCTGTTTATCTTCTTTGCGGCCAAACTGTGGCTGGCCACCGCCATCGTCTAAACTCAATCCTAACTTGCTGCTTCAGGCTACCTGAAAATAGTGTGCCGCACTTCCGCACCAAACTCCTATCCGCAACAGCCATGATTTTTCAGGTAGCCTTTTTTTGCGGACAGCAGATACCGCTTCCACCATTTTCAGGTAGCCTTCTTACCAGCCAAGGCTACCTGAAAACTTACTAGGGTCTGTTAGTAGCTACTTTTCCAAGTGGATTGTGCCCCAAAGGCGGCAGATTCAAGGCTGAAACCGCAGTAAGGTCGGACACCTTGCGAGGATTCCCAACGCGGAAGATGCCGCCTTGGAGGCAAAAAGACGCGGAAACCAGCAGTTGCCAACAGCCCCTAAGCTATTGCTGCCAATCCGCTTTAGGCTATAATCGCCATTTTTCATTATCTTCCGGTTTCCTTTTGAAATTCGCCACCCGCTTGCGCCGCGCGCGCCGCTACCGGCCATATCAGCCGAAGGCAGTAATGCCGGCACACTATATTTCCTGCCATTCCTGCGGGCTTGAGCTGCGCCTGCCGCCGCTCAAGCCGGGGAAAGCAGCGTTTTGCCCGCGCTGCGGCCATCCGTTGGCGCGGGTGGAAGCCAACCCGTTTCTGCTGCCGCCGGCACTGGCCTTGGCCTCGCTGATTATGCTGGCGGTGGTGTTTTCCGGGCTGTATATGCATGTGACGGTGTTGGGCTTAGAGGTGCCGCTCACCATGCCGGAAATGATGAAGGTGCTGATTTTGCAGAAATCTGGCTTCTTAGCCGAGGTGATGTTTGTGCTCACCTTCGGCGCGCCGTTTTTCTTCTGCCTGCTGTGTTTGTATGTGTATGGCGGGCTGCTGTGGGGCAAGCCGCCGCCGGGCGTGCTGCGCGCCACGCGCTGGCTGGTGCGGCTGCGCGGCTGGATGATGGTGGATGTGTTTTTTATTTCCACGCTGGTGGCCTATATCAAGCTGGGCAAAGTGGCGGAAGTGCATTTCGGGCCGGCGTTTTATTTGATGTTTGTGCTGTCCGTGCTGCTTATTCGCACTGCACTTTCCGTGCCGGAGCATTGGGTGTATTACCAAATCCGGCGGCTGCGCGGGGATAAAGATTTGGTGCGGCCTGAAGGCGGTTCGGTGTTTTGCGGCAAGTGCTTGTTTGAACGGCCGGCACACGAAATCGAATGCGAAATTTGCGGCTCGGGGCTGCATAAGCGTCGGCCAAACAGCCTAGGTTTGAGCTTGGCTCTGCTGATTACTTCTGTGATTTTGCTGCTGCCGGCCAATCTGATGACGATTATGGTGTCGTCCAACCCCACCGTTATCGAACGCAGCACGATTTTCAGCGGCATTCAGTTTATGTGGCGTGACGGCGACCACTACATCGCCATGATTATTTTCAGCGCCAGCATTATGGTGCCGTGGCTGAAGATTATCGCCATGGGCGTGCTGTTGTATGCGGCGAAGTTCGGCATGAAAATAGCGCCGCAGAAGCTTGCCAAGTTGTATTTGATTACGGAATCCATCGGGCGCTGGTCGATGATCGATATTTTTGTCATCATCATGCTGATGTCCACTTTCCGCACGCACATGGCGCGGGTGGTACCCGGGCCGGCGGCGCTGTATTTCTGCCTGGTGGTGCTGCTCACCATGCTCTCGGCACATTTTTTCGACCCGCGCCTGATGTGGGACAAAGCCGCCAGGCGCAATACAAAGGCTACCTGAAATCATTAGGGGCTGCCCGAACCGTTTTCAGGTAGCCACAAGGCAGCATAGGCTACCTGAAAACCTCTTCACATAAAACGCAAAATCACACCATGAATAAACATTCTTCCACACGCGAACCACAGGCAAAAATCCGCCGCAACCGCAGTTTTTCCTTTATGGTGTGGCTCATCCCGCTCATCGCCCTCTTCACCGGCGGCTGGCTGCTGTTCGACCACATCCGCAACACCGGCCCGGAAATCACGCTGTATATGGCCAATGCCGAGGGCATCGAAGTGAACAACACCGTGATTAAGGTGTTGGATGTAGACGTGGGCCGCGTGACCGCCATCCACCTGCGCCCCGGCCAGGAAGGCGTGGCGCTCACCGCACAGCTCACCGGCGAAGCGAAAGACATGGTTCGCAAAGACAGCCAATTTTGGATGGTGAAACCGCGCGTGGATCAAAGCGGCATCACCGGCTTGAGCACGCTCGTGTCCGGCTCGTATATCGCCCTGATGCCAGGGAAAAGCCCGGAAGAAGCACGCGAATTCACCGTGGCCGATGTGCCACCCGTGTCTGCCTTCGCCCAAGGCGGCCTGCGGCTGCGCTTAAAAGGCGGTAGCGGTAAAATCCTCAGCAGCGGCAGCCCGGTGATGTACCGCGACATCGTGGTGGGCATTGTGGAGAGCGCGAAATTCGATCCCGTGTCCAAAACCACCGACTACCAAATCTTCATCGGTAGCCCCAACGATAAGCTCATCGGCAACAATGTACGCTTCTGGCTGCAAAGCGGCCTTAAAATCGAGCTCGGCGGCAGCGGCCTCAAAGTGGATACCCCTTCCCTGCCCGCCCTGATTTCCGGCGCCATCGCCTTCGATGACCCGCCCGATGGCAACAAAGGTAGCCAAGTGGGCAACAACACCCTCTTCCCTCTCTACGACAGCCGTGCCGACGTGGACAACCAGGCCGACGCTCGCTCGCTGTATTATGTAGTTTTCTTCAAACAAAGCGTGCGCGGCCTGGCCGCCGGCGCGCCCGTAGAATACAAAGGCATCCCCATCGGCACGGTAACCGACGTGCCCTATTTCAGCCGCAACGACAGCCTCAACCTGTTCGACAACGGCTGGGTTCCCGTGCGCATCCGCATCGACCCCTCCCGCCTCGAAATCAACGCCGACACCCAAAGCAAAGAAGCCTGGGCCGACCAAATCAGCCGTGCTCTCAATAAAGGCCTCAGCGCCACCCTATCCAACAACAATCTGCTCACCGGCTCCCTGTTTGTCGAGCTTTCCGAAGCCCCCGGCCAAAGCGTGCTCAAACCGGCTGCCAGCTATCAGGGCAACACCGTAATCGCCAGCCGCAACGGCGGCAGCCTGGGTGATTTGCAACAGCAAGTATCCACCCTGCTCGACAAATTCAACCGCCTACCGCTGGATAAAACCGTGCGCGAACTCAACGGCAGCCTGACCGAGCTGAAAGGCACGCTCGCCCAAGCCAACCGCCTGCTCGGCCAGCCGCAAACCCAACAACTTCCCGGTGAGCTCAACCGTACCCTGGCTGAACTGCGAACCACCCTGCAGGGCGTATCCCCGCAATCGCCCGTGTATGGCGATGTGCAGAAAACCCTGCGCAGCATCGACCGTACCCTGCAGCAGGCCGCGCCTGTACTCAACACCCTCAAAGAGCAGCCCAACGCCCTGATTTTCAACTCTTCAGCTACCGACCCCACCCCGAAAGGAAGCCGCTGATGTCCCTGTTTGTCAAACTGCCCGCCGCCGCCACAGCCCTGCTGCTGGCCGCCTGCGCCTCTGTCCCCGCCACCCAGTATTTCAGCCTGCCCGACAGCGCCTTCGTACCGCCCGCCGGCCAAAGCAGCGGCCAAACCGCCGTGCAAATCATCCTGGCCGAACCGCTTGGCCAAGGCGGCCTTGTTTACCAAACCGACGCCCACCGTCTCAACTTCGCCCGTCACCATCTGTGGGCCGCTCCGCTGGATCAAAGCCTTGCCGCCGCCTTCAGCAACCGGCTCAACCGCCACGGCAGCGCCCGCTTCGTGCCCTACGGCCGCGGCAACGGCCTGCCCGTGCTCAAGATTTATATCGAGCAATTCCAAGGCAGCTTCCAAGGCCACACCCTCGTGAGCGGCTATGCCCAATGGCCGAACGGCCGCACCACCCCGTTCAATATCCAAACCCCGCAGCAGGGCGACGGCTACCCCGCCATGGTGGAATCCCTGTCCCAAGGCCTCAACCGCGCCGCCGACACCGTGGGCGGCCACTAAATACCCGCTGCAGGCATCAAAAAAGGCTACCTGAAAGATTTCAGGTAGCCTTTTTGTCTGTAGGGTAGCGGTATAGATGGCTGACAGCCTATCGCTATCATGAATTAAACAGCGGTGAGCCGCAGACCGTACACACATATGGCTAGGTGAACAAGCACGTAACATTCGCGGTTTTATTCACGACCCGACTTTTCACTTCATGCGGCTTGGGCTCGCCTTGCCATTACCGATGCCGCCTGCCTTTTACCGCCTGCCAGAAGCGAATAGTTGTTTCAGCTGCACATTTGCGTTTTCAGGTAGCCTTTCCTCATTTATTGGCAAAGCCGCGTGCCTGCAGGAAAGGTAGGATGTGCGGGCGCAGGGGTTGGGCCAGCGTGCGGGCGATTTGGCCACGCCAATCCAAATCCAGCCCGCTGCGGGTCTGATAGTAGGCAGCCAGTTCGCGGTTATAGGCATCAAGAGTATCGCTGCTGCATTCGCGGTAGCGGTTTTCGCTCACGATGGCGTCAAGCGGCAGGCGCGGGCGGTGCAGCGGGTCTTGTGCGGGGTGGCCGAGGCAGAGGCCGAACAACGGCACAGCAGTATCGGGCAAGCCGAGGGCTTCGGCGGCAGCGGCGATATCGTTGCGCAAGGAGCCGATGTACACGCCGCCCAGGCCGAGCGATTCGGCAGCCAGCAAAACGTTTTGCGCGGTAATGCCGGCGTCCACGGCGCCCAGCAGCAGGGCTTCGGTATAGTCGGTTTGGACATCGGGCACGAGGCGGCGGTGTTTGGTGTAGTCGATGCAGAACACGAGAAATTCCGGTGCGCGGCGGACGTATTCCTGTTGGGCAGCAATTTGATACAGCCGTTCGCGCACGGCGGAATCGCTCACACGGATGATATGGATGCACTGCATGAAGCTGGACGAAGAAGCAGCACGGCCAGCCTCGAGCACAGCGGCAAGCTGCTCCGGCGCAACGGGCTCGGCAGTGAATTTGCGGATAGAGCGATGAGCCAGCGCAGTGGTCAGTACGGGTTGGGAGTTGAATTGGGTGGGCATGGGAATCCTGTATCATCGGTGGAAAGGCTACCTGAAAATTGAAATGGCGAGATGGTTGAGCCACCTACCCGGCTGTCTAATATGAACGTTTATGCCAAAGGTTTTCAGGTAGCCCATTAAACGTAAGGCTACCTGAAAACTGAAGCGCTGGATGCAAGGCGCAAGCTGTTAGCTGAAACCAGGTTTACTCAGCAGTTTTTTTATTGCCGTCCACCACCACGGTGAGCTTGCCGGTGGTGGGATGGATCACCAAACCATGTACGGCAATGTGCGCGGGCATCAGCGGGTGTTGTTTGATGAGATTCACGGTATGACGCACACTGTCATCGGCATTATCGAAGCCGGTGAGCCAGCCGTCCAAGTCAATACCGGCATGGCGCAAGGTGTTGATATTGGCTTCTGGGATGCCGGCAGCCCGGGCTTTGTTCAGCAGGCGTTCAGGGGAAAAGCCACACATGCCGCAGTCGTGGTGTGCCACCACCATGATTTCTTCCACATGCAAATCAAACACGCCCACCAAGAGGCTGCGCATGACCGAGCCCCACGGATGCAGTACCACCGCACCTGCATTGCGGATCACCTTGGCATCGCCGTTTTTCAAGCCTAAGGCGGCATACAGCAGCTCAAGAATGCGCGTATCCATGCACGATAGGATGGCCAGTTTCTTTTCAGGATATTTATCGCTAAAAAATTCTACGTATTTGCCGCTTTCAACGAAGCGCTTGTTGTGATCGATTATTTCATTGAGTAGATTCATGAAAGTTTCCTTCGATAGTTGTGGGTGGAGCCGCAAATTGATGCAAAAATCAATAAGGTTCATTATATACCAGCGCGGCAAATCATTTCTGCATTCTGTTGGGATCTACCCCATACATACAAACAGGCTACCTGAACCTATTTTCAGGTAGCCTGTAGAGGCAAAATCTGCTCGAATTAAGAACGGATACCAGATGCTTTCACGCTGTCGATGTAGCCGTGATCATTAATGCGGATATGACGGAACAGCCAGCCTTCGCACAAATCGATTACTTCATTCAAAGCTTCAGCGTCGCCATTCTGATAACGGGCTTGCAGGGTGCTCATACGGGTTACGAAATTTTGATGCACTTTTCTGTGCTGTTCTACAAGGCGGTATTGTGCCTCTTCCAGCATCATTTCTTCGTAGCTGAAGTGTTCTACGGTGTAGTCAATCAGGTGTTGGAACTCCTGCTCGACAGCTTCTTTATCGTTAGCTTCTCTAGCATCATACAGTTTATTAATGTAATCAACTAGCTGCTTGTGTTGTGCATCGATATCGTCAAATCCGGTATCCAAATCGGAAGTCCAATATACAAAAGGCATAGCGTATCCCTCATCAAGTAAACAAAAAACTGATTGCACCCGGCATTTAACTCCCTTGCCTGGCGGCAACCTTCATATAACCGAAAATCTGCCAACCATAACTGCGGCAGTATGGAAAACAAATTTGTAATAATCTTTCTATTTCTCCCTAGCAAGTATTATGCCAGCTTCCTCTACTGACGTAAATAAACCTTTCTGCCGAAACAGAAAGGTTTATTGATTACCGGCAAGAATACCGGCAAAACTACCAGTACACAGGTTTAGCGGCGGCCGTAGCCGTCTACTTGGATTTCCACACGGCGATTGGGCTGCAGGCAGGCAATCAACTGGCTGCGGCCACCGTGGTTGTCGCACTGTTTAACCGGCTGGGATTCACCCATGCCAACTGCGCGGATTTTGTCAGCCGGCAAGCCTTGGGCTGCCAAATAACGGCGCACGGTTTCGGCGCGCTGCTGTGACAGGTTTTGATTGTAGGCATCTGAACCAAGGTAATCAGTATGACCAATTACGGTAATGCTATTGAGCTGTTCAAAGTTTCTCAACTGAGCGGCCAGTTCAGTCAGCTCTTCACGGCCACGCGGTTGCAAATCTTGTTCGCTGCTGCGATCGAACGCAAACAGTACGTCTGCGCTCAGCGTGTAGCGATGATGTTGCTGTTGCATAGGTTCGGCAGGAGCCGGCTGCTGCGGCGGGCAAGTGGCGTTTTCAGGATCAACTGCGTGCCAGTAGGTTTCGTTGCTGAACATGTTTTTGTCGAACAGTACTTTAAATTGGCAAGTGGTTACGCCGTTCGTACCTTGGCCGGGAGTATGGAAGTGGAACAGGTAGTTCCATTCGCGCGGACGCCACATTTCGCCGTAGTGCGGGCGGCCGATCAAGTAGTACAAATCGTCTTTGGTCAGACCAGCTCTCACCTGTCTCAGACTACCCAGATCGGGGAAGGTACCACGGGTTTTATTGAGTGTTACCCGATCCCACTTCGGCCATACCGGCTGATCAGTAGTGCCACTTGAGCTTACTTTTGTTAATGAGGAGCAGGCAGACAATGCCACCGCGGCAGCGGCCACAACTGCTGTACGACGAGCTACTTGAGACAATTTCATAATTTTTCCTTTGAATTGGTTTATTTTGGAGAACCCGGTAAGGCTACCTGAAAACTCTATATCTAGATTTTCAGGTAGCCTCTTTTAGCTTACCACTGATAGCCGGCACCGATAGAGGCACCGAAGTTACCACGTGAATTACCGCTGCCGGTGGCTTTGATAATCCAGTTACCGCTGTCGGAGATAGTGGAGAAGCCGACTGCATAACCGGTTTCGCCTTTGTAGTAGCCGCCACCCACAGCCACCATGTTCTTACCAGGCAGATAAGCCTGCGGCAAGCCAGCAGTAGCAATGGCTTGGGCTACACCGGCATTAGCGGTATCGGCCACATCGTTAATCTTGGCATCCAAAGCAGCGATATTGGCATTGCCGGCACCATTAATAGCACCTAAAGCTGCATTCAACTGGCTCACGTTTACCGCATCCGTACCGGCTGTACCATCGGCAACATTGGTAATCTTGTTGCTGCCATTGTCCAGACCACCTGTGGTGAGGCTCACAGGATTGCCACCACCTGCCGGAGTGATGGTTACTCCACCGCCGTTGGTAACGGTTTGGTTACCGGCTGCATCAGTGGTGGTAACGCTGGTTACGCTCAGGTTCGGATTCAACGCCAATTGTGCACCGCCAGTTACAGTAGTGCTGGTAATGTTGTTATCACCTTTCACATTGATGGTGTCGCCCAGCTGGTAGTTGTTGCTACCGGTAGTACCACCGAAGTTAATACCTTTGGCCACATTTTGGTTGGTGGCATGCAGTTGGCTACCGTTTACGGCTTCGGTGCTGGTGGCACTCAGCGTACCAGGTGCAACATTACCCAAGGTAACTGGGGCGTTCGCATTACCGCCTACCAGGTTCACTTTGTTACTCGGGTCGCTGGTGGGATTGCCTGCATTGTCAACGTAAGTCATCGGAGTGTCGAATTTAACTT
>NZ_KV804552.1:0-443 GCF_001811325.1 Eikenella sp. HMSC071B05
AAGTCTGCGCGTACCGATTCGTAACCGTCTGCCGGGAAGGCAGCATCTGTGCCTGTAAGCAGGGTTAAAGTTGCCTGCACCCAAATATAGCGATAGGCCGGACGGGAGAAGCGGATAATCTGGTTTCCAGTCGGCGTGGTAATAGTCTTAGCTATATCGCCATTGGTATTAATGCCAGCCGCTTTTACGCGGTAGATAGCTTGAGCGATTTCATCATCCTTGCCGCCATCAATCAGAACCTTGATAGAGTGCGGCTTCAGGTCGCCGACTTGTGTATCTGTATCATTCTCGAAAACGTGAATATCGCGGGCGGTCGGAATATCTCGTTTTAGGTTGGCAAGAATAGTGGCATGTGTGGCCGCGCCGAGTGCATATACGCCCGTTTCGTAACGAGCGCGTAAATCCTCGTCGCTTTCTGCCACCCGGCCAGCTACTGCCACGCG
>NZ_KV804553.1:0-8252 GCF_001811325.1 Eikenella sp. HMSC071B05
TGGATAACCGGCAAGGCAGCATACTGGCCAACCGGGTGGAAATCGGTGCACAAAATTTAGATAACCGGCAGGGCAGTTTGGTGGCTACCGAGCAGGCTGCCATCCGCAGTCGTACGATCCAAAACCAGCAAGGCAAAGTGGCTTCGGCCAAAGACTTGCAGCTGCAGGCCGATACCCTGTCCAATCAACACGGGCAGTTGGCTGCCGGACAAACTGCCGAAGTAAACGGCAATCGCATCCTGAACCAAGGCGGACAGATTGATGCCGAGCGGCTGCAACTGCAGGCTGAGCAGGTTGACAACAGCCAAAATGGTGCTATCCGCAGTAATCAAAGCGCCGACTTAAGTATTGCCGGGCAGCTGGATAACCGGCACGGTCAAATCAGCTCGGCCGACCAATTACACCTTCATGACGGCAACGGAGGCCGACTTGCCGTCAGCAATGCTGCCGGCCATATCTTGGCCGGTAGGGATTTACAGCTGTCCGCCCGTTCGTTGTTGGGCGAAGGTACCGTGGCCGCCGGACGCGATGCCGATGTACGCGTGAATCACGATTTACTGACCGAGCAGAACATCGAAGCCGGTCGCCGCCTGAATGTAGCGGTACGCGGCAGGCTGACCAACCGGCATACCCTGCAGGGCGGCGAGAGCGTATCGGTACAGGCCGACGCAGTCGACAATGCTGCAGGCGGTATCATCCAGGCCGGTAGCCGTACCGAAGTGCAGGCTGCCCAGACCCTTGAAAACCGCGGTTTGATCAACAGCAACGGCCTGACTTTGGTGCGTGCCGCCCAGTCAATGCAAAATATCGGCAGTGGGCGTATCTATGGTAACCAGCTTTCTTTGGCGTCCGACAGCCTGACCAACCGTGAGGAAACCACCAATGGTACTACCCAGGCTGCCACTATTGCGGCCCGGCAGCGTTTGGATATCGGCGCCAAAAACATTACCAACCAAGAAGGCGCCCTGATTGCCAGCCAAGGCAGTATGTTTGTTGGCAGCAGCTTGGACAGTCAGCATCAGGCCGTTGGCGAGGCCGACAGCTTGGTCAACAACAGTGCCCGGATCGAAGTGGCCGGCAAGGCATGGCTGGCTGCAAAACAGGGGCGGAACCTGAATCCGCATTTCCGTACCGAACGCTATGTGGAGAGCAGCACCCCGGGGCAGGCCTATAGCTTCCTCGGCGACCCGAACCGCTACGTTGAAGGTGTGGACGGCCATATGTCGCAACACCGCACCAATCTGCGCTGGAGTTATTCTGCCGAAGGGCAGCGCAAGAGCGGTCGCACCGAAGAGCGGTTTGACCGGGGCGAGGTGTCTAAAGTAACCCGCTATACCTATCACGAAAATGTTTATCGCGAACGCATCGTAGAAAACCGGCCGGGCGAAATCATCGTCGGCGGTGATTTGGCTTTATCCGGTGATAGCTGGTTTAACCAGCACAGCCGTATCCTGGTGGGCGGCAGCCTGTCCGAAAGCAGGGTCGGCCTGCTGGACAGCCAGTCCCGCGAAGAAGAACAAGTCACTAAACAGATTGGTGACTACCGTCAAGGTACCTACCGCCGACGCAATAAATGGCGTCCCAGCCAAAAACATGTGCGTTGGGAAGGTGGTGGCGATATGAATGAAATCATCGGTATCCGCCATCGGCCGTTTACCCATCCGGTCGGTACGGTCGAACAGCAGGCAGCCAACGTGCCGGCACCGCAGGCGCAGGCCGACAACGCCGCCCCGAATCCGACTGCCGTGAGCGATGCTGCCGGCCGCCTGCCGCAGATCCACAGCGTGGCTGCCGACACCCGTTTACCCAACGGCAGCCTGTTCAAAATCAATCCCGGCCGGGCCGGCTGGCTGATTGAAACCGATCCCGCCTTCACCGACTATCGCAGCTGGCTGGGCAGCGACTATATGCTGCGCGGCCTCGGGCAAGATCCCGACTATACCCACAAACGCCTCGGCGACGGCTATTACGAGCAGCGCTTGATCAACGAGCAAATCGCCAAACTGACCGGCTATCGGCGGCTGGACGGCTACCAGAACGACGAGCAGCAGTTCAAAGACCTGATGGATGCCGGCATCACCTTCGCCCGCTCGCAAAACCTGGTGCCCGGTATTGCCTTGTCGGCCGAACAGGTGGCCCGCCTGACCAGCGACATCGTTTGGTTGGAACGGCAAAGTGTCAGCCTGCCCGACGGCAGCACACAAACCCTGCTGGTGCCCAAAGTCTATGTAGTGGCCAGAAAGGGCGACGTGAATACCGCCGGCGCGCTGATCAGCGCCGAGCAAATCAGCCTCACCGGTCTGGAGCGCATGCTAAACAACGGCACGGTAGCCGGCCGCCGTGTGGTGGATTTGGGTGCGAAAAACATCGATAACGACGGTCAAATCCGAGGCGGCAGCGTCCGTCTGCGTGCCGCACAAGACATCAACCTCACCGGCGGCAGCGTTATTGCGGAAAACATCTTGCAGCTGCAAGCCGAAAATATCCGGCTGCGCTCCACCACCGCTACCGGCGGCGACCGGCAAAACGGCAACACCACTGTTGATCGGGTGGCCGGGCTGTATGTAACCGCCCCTGAGGGCGGCATCCTACAGGCGCAGGCCGGCAAAAGGCTGGAGGCCGATGCCGCTTTAATCAGTAACGCCTCGGCCAACGGCCAAACCCGGCTGCTGGCCGGCGAACAGATCCGTCTGGGTACCGTACAAACCGAACACCACGAAACCCTGGGCGGGATCGATGATCGGCGCCACCGCCACGTGCACCAAACTGCCGAAGTCGGCACCCGCATCCAAACCCAAGGCGACCTCACCCTGGCCGCCGGCGACCGTATCGATGCCCGTGCCGCCGAAATCGACAGCAGCCAAGGCCATGTCCGGCTGGCCGCCCAGAACGGCATCAGCCTGACCGAAGGCCGCGCCACCCTGAATTCGGACGAATCCGCCTACAACCGCTCTTCCGGTCTGCTGACCCGCCGCAGCGACCAATACCAAGCCCGCCGCCAACACGACACCGCCGTTTCAGGTAGCCTCACCGGCCGCCAAGTCACCGTACAGAGCAATCAAGACCTGCTGGTACGCGGCAACAGCATCGTCAGCGACGCAGGCACCACCCTGGCCGCCGGCGGTAAAATCGAGCTCAATGCCGCCGAGAACCACTACCGTAACGAAGACACCCACCGCTCCCGCCGTTCCGGCTTTACTTTCGGCATGCGCAACGGCGTAGCCAATATCGGCTACAGCCAATCCCGCAACCGCACCACTCAAGACAACGACCTCACCGCCGCCGTCTCCAGCCGGGTCGGCAGTTTGAACGGCGACACCGTGATTGCCGCCGGCGAGCGCATCGACACCCAGGCCGCCCAACTCTTTGCCGGGCGCGATTTGGCGCTGCAGTCCAAAGAAGTCAACCTCGGTGCCGCCTACGTACAAGAAAACACTCGCACCGAGCAGCAAAGCAGCGGCAGCGGCTTTGGCCTCAACCTCAATCTGAAAGCCCCCGAACTGCGCCAGCTGCAGAAATACGGCGAGGCCTTCAGCAAAACCCGGCAGCAACAAGGCGGCATGGCCGACAAACTGCGCACCTGGGAAACCAACCATGCTGCCGCCGCTTTCGAACAATGGATGCCCGCCGCCAGCTCCAGCCTCACCCGGCAGAAGAGCCACGGTGAGGACACCCAGCGCTATCTGCGCGCCGTCGGCAGCAGCGCCAATGCCGGCGGTACCGTCCGCATCGATGCCACACAAGGCGACATCAACATCATCGGCTCCCAAGTATTCGGCCGCGAAGGGCTGCAGCTGACTGCCGGCCGCGACGTCAACATCCTCGCCGCCGGTGAACCGCTGGACAAACACTACCGCGGCAGCAGCCGCATTTCCGGGCTGATGCCCGGCGACAGCGCCTTCAGCCGCTTTATCGGCAACAAAACCGACCGCAGCCGCCAAGAAGGCAGCGAGATCATCCAAAGCGGCAGCGTTGTCGGCAGCGGCAGCGGCGACACCCTGATTCAGGCCGGCCGCAGTTATACTCAAACCGGCAGCCGCCTGCTTGCCGACGGCAACATCGACATCCGCGCCCAAAACATCACCGTCCAAGCCGCCGACAGCCCCTACCGTTCCGACTACTACCACAGCTACACCCAAAAAGGCCTCACCGTCGCCGTCGGCACCATGGTAACCGACCTGATGCAAACCGCCCAGGCCGCTGCCGCTTCCGCCGAGCAAGTCGGGCAAAGCCGCCACAACCGCGTCAACATCATGGCCGCCGCCAACAGCGCCTACCAAGGCTATCAAGCCTACCAAATGGCAGCCAACAGCGTCCGCAACGCCACCGCCCCGAAAGCCGCCGGCAATACCGGCACCGGCAGCAACGGCAAAAGCGGCAGCAAAGGCGGGCCGATCAACATCTCCATCACCTACGGCGAACAACACAACAGTGAGCACAACCATGTAGACGGCAACCAAACCACCGCCTCCGGCATCCAAGCCCAAGGCCAAGTGCGCCTCACCGCCGCCGGCGCCGGCGAACAGTCCAATATCCGCATCACCGGTTCCGACGTCGCCGGCGAGCGCGGTACCTATCTCTCCGCCGAACACAATCTCCTGCTCGAAGCCGCCCGCGAACAGCGCAACGAAACCCGGCGCAGCCGCCAGGCCGGCTGGAACGCCGGCGTCGCCCTCTCCGTCGGCAACGGCCTCAGCCTCGGCTTCACCGGCGGCGGCAACTACGGCCGGGGCAAAGGCGATGGCGAGAGCACCCCCTACCGCCACAGCCACATCGGCAGCAGCCGCAGCCGCACCGAACTCGTCAGCGGCGCCGACACCACCATCCACGGCGCCCGGGTGGAAGGCAAAGGCATCGGCCTGACCGCCCGCAACCTCAACATCATCACCCCGCAAGACAGCGAACGCTACCGCGGCAAACAATTCCACGGCAGCGCTCAAGTCACCATCGGCTACGGTTTCTCCGGCAGCGCCGAATACAGCCAAAGCAAAACCGACGCCGACCACCTCAGCGCCAGCGAACAATCCGGCCTGTATGCCGGCGACGACGGCTTTCAGGTAGCCGTATCCCGCCATACCGAGCTCAACGGCGGCCTCATCGTTTCCAGCCGAAGCGCCGAACAGAACGGCCGCAACCGTTTCCAAACCGGCAGCCTCGGCCAAAGCGACCTGGCCAACCACAGCCGCTACAGCGGCAAGAGCTTCGGCTTCGGCATGAGCGGCGGCATCAACGGCAAAGGCAAACAGGAAATCGGCGACAGCGGCAACGTCCGCTGGGCCGCCCAAGGGCAGAGCGACGCCAACGGCATCGCCCAAGGCAGGGGCGGCCGCTTCAGCCAAGGCTTCGGTTTCGGCAAAGATCAGGACAGCCAAAGCAGCACCACCCGAAGCGGCATCGGCACGAGAAACATCCAGATTACCGACGCCGCCGAACAGCAGCGCCGCAACGGACAGAGCGTACAACAGGCTGTGGAAGGCATCTACACCGATCGGCGTACCGAGACTGCCGACGCCACCGCAGGCTACCTGAAAAACGGCTTTGACCGCGAGCGGGTGGAAAAAGAACTAGCATTGCAGCAGAGCGTCATGCAGCAATTCGATCAACAAACCCGGCCGGGTATCCGCCAAGCCATCATCAACCGTGCCACCGACAAATACATTCGGGCAATGGAAATCCGCGCCCAAAACAACGGGGTGGAAACTGCAGAATCCCGAGCGTTGGAGGCCGAAGCCGCCAAACTGGAGCAAACCGCTTCATATTTAGATACAGCCTTAGGCATTCTTTGGGCAGGCAAGCCCGACGTGGCCGCCGCACAGGTAACCGCCCAGCATGCCCAATACGCCAAGAATGCCGCCACCCACATCACCGCCGGGCAGATTTACCGGGTGGAATGCACAGGGCCGAACCTGCAATATTTCTGCCGCGACATTTACAACACCCTAGAGGCCGCAGCCAAACATGATGGTAGTCTGATAACCAAGGAAGCCAACGAAAAAGTTCCATTTGATGGCGTTGCCACCCAAATCTTCGATCCGAGAAGCATCATGACAGGCGGCACCATCGTCCGCAAGAATCCCGGCATTTACAACAATAAAGAGCAGGCCTTCCGAAACGCTGTCCTACACAATCCCCGGGCAGCACAGAACGGCACACTCTATGTGGTGGTAAACAACCCTTCTGCCGGCGTTGTCCCCGGCCTAAGCGAAGTCGTCTTCTATGCCGGTTACGACAAAATCAACGAAATGACGGGTGCGCACCTGCCTCTGACCAATGCACAGAAGACAAACGTGCAGCTTAATCTGCTGGCAAGCCAAACCAACACCAAAATCCGTGGTAGCGACCACAGCCGGGGTACGCTCACAGAAAGTGTCAGCCTGCAATACACCAACAACATATTGGGGGTAAGAAATATCCCGCTGGAAAGCGTCAAATTCCACGGGCCGGCAGCCAACGGAGTACGCTTTTTACGCCAATTGCGCGAAAACGGCTATCAAGACAGCAATGGTGTGGCAACCACCTTATTCCTGGCCAGCAATAATACCGATCCTGTGGGCGGCGGAGTTGGTGCCAATCCCACAACTGCCGGGACGTGCGTAGGTTTGCCTTTTGGTAAATGCTATAACCATAGTAGTTATAATGGTTGGGAGACGATAGAAAGAAACTTAAAAGATGCAAATGGTCAAGATATTTTGGATGCTAGAACAGGTAAAGCTATTGTTAATCCAGAGTTTAGTAAAATCAATCGAACTGTAGAACCTCTAGAGAAACAGAATGATGTAGGACGTTTTATCAATCCAACCCTACCTAAAGTTTTTACGCAGGGAGCAGATGGCAATTTATACACTATTGATCGTTTTGGTAACGTAAGCGCATATGATCCAAAAACTTTAGATAAAATAGAGGGAGTAAAACTTCCTCAAGCAACCAAAGTACGGATTAATGGAACAGACTATTTTGAATTCCAAGGAAGGAGATATCATGCACAACCGTTCAATTAATTCCATAATGATAATATTGACATCCAGTCTACTGCTTAGTGCTTGCAGCATGTCTGATTGGTGGAACGGGCATTATGCAACAAGAGCAGCAATTATTGCTGATCAACAAGAGGCGGAAGCTTATTATGCTTCTGAATCTCCTGCTACAAAGGCTCTACGTGAGAAAAATCACCCTATTTGCTGGTCTGAAGCGGTACATGAAAAAGATAGGTCTCTATTTACTCCTGTGTATGATAGGTGTATGCGCCGTAGGGGTACGCCTGTTTGGCACGATGGATTGGATAAGTAATCTTAGTTAGGGTGGTAAATAGAGTTTTATCAATCCAGCTCGCTATCTAAAGTTCTTACACATGGAGCAGATGGCAGCTTATATACTATTGACCATTTTGGTAACGTAAGCGCATACGATCAAAAAACTTTAGATAAAATAGAAGGAGTAAAACCTCCTCAAGCAACCAAAATACGGATTAATGGAACAGACTATTTTGACTTCCAAGGAAGGAGATATCATGCAAAACCATTCAATTAATTCACTGGTGATAATATTGATATCCAGCCTGCTGCTTAGTGCTTGCAGTATGTCTGATTGGTGGAATGGGCATTATGCAACAAGAGCTGCATTTATTGATTCTATGAGGAAAGAATCAGCCTACTATGCTGCCGAATCGCCGGAACAACGAGAGTTACGTAGAAAAAATCACTTAATTTGTGGTAAAGAAACTGGTTATAACAGGTGTATGCGTCGCCTAGGAACGCCTGTCTGGCACGATGGATTGGATAAATGATCTAGTGAAGATAATAGGATAGAAAATAGCATTAGGCTACCTGAAAAATCCCCTTTGTCTCGTCCTTCAGCCTACCCGTTCTTTAATAATCCGCTACTTCAACCCTGTTTGCAACCCCAAAGGCTACCTGAAATTTTCAGGTAGCCTCTACTTATTTGCTTACCCACCACAGCGACCGATACCAAGCTCACCGCCGCTAATTCCGCCGAGCAGAGCAGCCACGACCGCGTCAACATCAGGGATGTCCCCAAAGCTGCCGGCAATACCGGTAGCGGCAGTAATGGCAAAGGTAACGGCGAGAGTACCACCTACCGCCACAGCCACATCGGCAGTAGTACGCAGAGGGAGAGGACGAAGTCGTGGGGATGTTCAGATGGGATGGGCTGGCGGGGATATTAGGCACGGCATATTCTTTGAGGGGGTGGCTTTTAGCTTCGCAGAAACTCAGCCTCGGCTGCGCCAAGACATT
>NZ_KV804554.1:0-15088 GCF_001811325.1 Eikenella sp. HMSC071B05
TGTGCACCTTGCTGATTGGGAAGCCTTCTGCCGACGGTTGGTATTGACCGGCAGATAGGGCGGGTAAATGGTAAACAGTGCTAGTGGTTTCTGCATTTTAGTTATTCATTGGATGCTAACATATAAATCAATAGTGCTTGTCTATGCTTGGAATCTAAATCTACGAAGTTTGGATGCGAATAGGTTATCCAGTGCTTAAATTCCCCCTGCCTCCATAAGGTGGCATATCGTTTGCTTGCAATAAAGTTTGTTTGTCCGCAAGCAAACTCATGTCGGTTCTGCCTGTTTTATGTTTATCATGAACTAAAAAATCGCAAACATTCAATTGCGTATTAACCGGTTTGCTGCTTCCCCTTCATATTCTCAACCTAACCTATAACTACATACCATCATGAACAAGAATCTGCATAAAGTGATTTTTAACAAAAAACGTAACAGTGTCGTCGTTGTTGCTGAAAACACGTTGCGGGAAGGAAAAAGTATAGGGGATTCTGGTGGTCATGGTTCTGGTGTTGCTAGTCGGGGCGGTCACGGCTTTGCCTGTTCTTTATTGTCTTTTTCCCTGATTATTGCCTCCTTGTCTGTTGCGGTCTTGGTTCCGCCTGTATTCGCGGCAGGCATTGAGGCGGATAAAACCGCGCCTGCGGCCCATCAACCGGTTATTTTGCAGACTGGGAACGGATTGCCGCAGATTAATATTCAAACCCCGTCTGCCGGCGGGGTTTCTGTGAATGAGTACCGCCGATTTGACGTGGACAACCGCGGTGCCGTACTCAATAACAGCCGGCGCAATGTGCCGACCCAACTGGCTGGCTGGATACAAGGCAACCCTTTACTGGCTGGAGGGGAAGCACGGATTATTGTCAACCAAGTAAACAGCAGCAATCCCTCTTTGTTGAACGGATACATCGAAATCGCCGGCCGCCGTGCCGAGGTGGTGATGGCTAATCCGGCCGGTATCCAGGTCAATGGCGCCGGTTTTATCAATGCGTCCGGTGTGACCTTGACTACCGGGATGCCCGTGATTCAAGGTGCCAGTTTAGAAGGGTTCCGGGTGCGCCGTGGCGACATTGCGGTGACCGGTAGCGGTCTAGACACCTCTACGGCCGACTATACCCGTATTCTGTCGCAAGCCAGTCAGATTCAGGCCGGAATATGGGCGAAGGATTTAGAGGTGGTTGCCGGGAATTATGACTCTTCTGCTGGAGGGGCTTACCAACCGGTATCCACCTCATCGACCACCCCGGCCATTGCTATTGATACTGGCAGCTTAGGTGGTATGTATGCCGGTAAAATTTCCTTGGTCAGTACCGACCGCGGGGTAGGGATCAACAATGCCGGGCAAATGTTTGCGACAGCCGGCGGCATCCGCATTTCAGCCGATGGGAAATTGGAGAATACAGGCAGCATTGCGGCGGCCAAAACACATGCCAACACAGCAGATCAATCGACAGCAGCAGTCAATATCCAGGCGCATTCCCTGGAAAATACCGGCACTGTATCGGCACAACAAGATTTAACCGTTCAAGCAGAACAAATCACCAATCAAGGTGTGTTGGCGGCATCGGGACAGATGCTGCTGAATCATGCCGACACGATACGTAACCAGCAAAACGGGCAGATTCAGGCTGCCAGGTTGGATATCGATACCCGTCGGTTAAATAATCAAGGGCAGATCAGCCAAACCGGTTTGCAGTCTCTGTCTATCGACACCCAGGCGCTAAGCAATACTGCCGAAGCCCATATCGGGACAGCCCGGCCGGATGGCAATCCATCAGGCAATCAGAACAACGGCGGCAATGGCAGCGCCCCCTTGCCCGGGCAGGCCGCCGGCACCGGAGAACTGGTGCAGCAGCCGAATACCGCCACCTCACTGCCACTGTTGGCTGATGGCCGTATCCATGCCGCTGAACGCTTGGACAACAGCGGGCAAATCGAGGCCAATGGTGCCACCAATCTGCATACTCGACGCTCCTTACAAAACCAAGGTGTACTCAGCCTCAATCAACTCTCTGCGACCGGTCAATTATTAGACAACCAAAATGGTGAGATTCGTGCCGTCCAAGCGGATGTTTCCAGCCGGGCATTTGATAATCGAGCTGGTAAAGTAGAAACCGTGGAGCAATTAGAGGTATCCGGGGAAACGGTTCGAAATCAACATGGACAACTGCTGTCCGCCCAAGATATCCGTATACAGACCAGGCAAATGGATCAAAGCGGCACCGTGGCAGCAGGGCGTGATTTATCTTTGGCTACGCAACGGGATTTATTGTTAACCGAGACCGTAAAGAGTGGCCGTGACGCAACCTTTACCACCCAAGGCAAACTAACTAACACGGCTGATTTAGCAGCTGGCAATCAGCTGCAGCTTAATGCTGCCAAAGTCGATAATACAGCAGCTGGCACAATACAAGCTGGCCAACTTGTCGACTTGGCGGCTACACAAACTCTAAGCAACCGGGGTCTGATTAATAGTAACGGCCTAACTAAAATACAGGCCGGGCAAACACTCGACAACATCGGCACCGGTCGGATATTTGGCAATCATGTCGCCATTTCAGCCGATACGCTCACCAACAGAGAGGAAACAGTCGGGCAAAATACACAAGCTGCCGTTGTGGCCGCTCGGGAACGCCTGGATATCGGTGTACGCAGTTTGAATAACCGGGAGCAGGCCGTATTGTATAGCGCCAATCAGCTGTCTATCGGTGCCCGGTTAACAGCCAACCATTTGGCGCAAGGCAAGGCCGAACAAGTCGATAACCGCAGTGCCACGATTGAAGCGGCAGGAGAAGGACGGATTGCCGCGCAAGTCGTGCGCAATACCAATGCCCATCTGGTCACTGATATTGTTGAGACCGCCCGTGAGCGGCATGTCGAATATGAGGCTCACGGGCGTAATGAGCGGTTGAAGGAGGGTACGCAGCATCAGCAGGGGTGGTATGTCTATAACGATGAATCCGACCACCTGCATACACCCGACGGCATCAACCATGAACGCTGGTACAAATACGATTACGACCGGGTTACCCGGCAGACCGAAGTGCAGGAAACCGCTCCGGGCAAAATCATTGCCGGCGGTCGTTTGGAGATTGATGCTGATGAACTGCACAACGCGGACAGCCAAATCATTGCCGGCGGCCAATTGGCTGTTTCTACTGCCCAAGGCAATGTACACCAACATGAGACCTTCGGTACCGCCACGGTAAGCGATGAGGGGGTCCTGCACAGTTACTGGCGGCATCGGGAAAAGGGCCGCGACAGTACCGGACACCGTTGGCAAGCCTATCGTCCAGCCCCGCAAGTCCGCCAGTTCTCTTTAGGTTCGCATGCTTATCGTGAATTTGCCACCACCCTGCCCAGTACTTCGGCTCCGGACAATCGCTCGGCCAATGTACCGGATGTATCGGTGCGGGTTGATACGACAGCTATTCAGCTGCCTGGCAGCAGTTTCTTCATCGTCAACCCCGATTCACCGCACTATCTGGTGGAAACCGATCCTCGGTTTACCAACTACCGGCAATGGCTCGGTAGCGATTATATGCTGCGTCAATTAGGGCTCAATCAAGACAATATGCATAAACGGCTGGGTGACGGCTTCTATGAACAACGCCTGCTGCGTGAGCAGATTGCCAAACTGACCGGCCACCGTTTCTTGAATGGCTACAGCAATGATGAGGAACAATTTAAGGCCTTGATGAACAATGGCCTGACGGCGGCTAAATCCTTCAATCTGACCCCCGGTATCGCCCTCAGCAGCGAGCAGGTTGCCCGCTTGACGAGCGATATTGTGTGGTTGGTGGAGCAAACGGTTTCCCTGCCCAATGGAGGCAGTCAAAAGGTATGGGTACCGCAAGTTTATCTACGGGTACGGCCGGGTGATGTAAACGGCGGCGGTGCCCTGCTGGCCGGAAATGTAACCGAACTCAATATTGCCAAAACACTGCATAATGGTGGCACGATTGCCGGCCGGCAGGCAATATATCTGAATGCCGGCACACTGGAAAACTCGGGCCGTATCAGTGCAGGCCGCCTACAGGTTCGCACATCGGGCGACATCAACAATACCGGCGGGGTACTGGATGCCGGCCAAACGATGCTGTTACAGGCCGGCGGGGACATCAACAGCCGCAGTACGCTGGCTAATAATGCCAACGGTCAAGGTCATATTACTCATCTCGACCGTGTGGCCGGTATTTATCTGACAGCCGGTAAAGATGGTACGTTGGCGGCGACTGCCCAAGGTAATATTCGTTTGGATGCCGCCGAGTTGGCCAACCAATCCGAAAATGGCCGTACTCTGCTGCGTGCCGGCCAGGACATTACCCTCGGTACGCAGCGTACCGAACAGTTGCAGGTAAACCGTTTCGACAACGATAACCACATCATCCGTGGCGAGCACCTGGATGCCGGCAGTACGATCCGTACCCGTGGCGAGCTACTGTTGTCTGCCGGCCGCGATCTGCGGGCCGATGCCGCCGACATCAGTGGCGGAACCGTGCTGGCCCAAGCCGGTCGGGATATCGTTATCGGCAGCGGCACACAAACCGAGCTGGTAGATGATGCCTCCAAACATACCGGACGTACCGGCGGTGGTCGCAAACAAACCAATACCAGCAACATTCGCACCGAAGCGCAAACCGCCGTCGGCAGCAGCGTGTTGGCCGACCATCTCCAACTGCATGCCGGTCGGGACATGACCGTTTCAGGTAGCCAAGTGATTGCTAACGAGCAAAACCGGCTCACTGCCGACGGGCGTATCCAGATCCGTGCCGCAGAAAACACCGCCGCCAGCCAAACTTACGAACGCGAGCAGCGCTCCGGCCTGGTGGGCGGTTTCAAAGACGGCGTGGCCAGCGTCGGCTACAGCAAATCCGACAACAGTCTGCAGCAAAACGCACAACACCGCAGCCTGACCCTATCCCAGGTCGGCAGTATCCGTGGCGATACCGTCATCGTCGCCGGACAGGAATTGGATGCCCAAGCCGCGCGTTTGGCTGCCGGCGGCAACCTGCACCTGCAAGGCAAAGAAGTCAACCTGGATGCCGGCCATGTCAGCGGCAGCCAGCAGACCGAGCAACGCAGCAAACAGTCCGGCTTTGCCGTCGGCTTCACCTATGATGTCTACACCGCCGGCAAAACCGCCTACGAGCGCACCAAAGGCAACGGCGGTTACAGCGACAGCTGGGTAGGCAAATGGATGCAGCACGACAGTGCCGCAAGCAAAGCCGCCATGGCTGCCAGCACCCCGCTGGTGGTGACCGGCGGCCGCAGCCGCTCCCTTTCGGAAAAATCCCGGCAGCACAGCGAAGCCGTCGTTACCTCCGCCACCGCCGGTAAGAACCTGAACATCGTGGCCACACAAGGCAGCATCAACAGCCAAGGTGCCAAGCTGAGTGCCGAAGGCGACGCCGTACTGCAGGCAGCCGAGCACATCCGCTTGGGCTTTGCCGCCGACGAGCAAAGCCAACACTCCCGCAGCCGGCGCAGCGGCTTCTCCATCGACAACCGCGACCACCTCACTGCTGGCGGCACCTTCAACGACCGCTCACAGGGCGAAGCCGAACTGAGCCGCCTCACCGGCACCCAACTGTCGGCAGGCGGACGGGCCAGCCTGCAGGCCGAACGGGGCGACATCAGCCTGATCGGCAGCAGTGCCGTAGCCGAACAAGACCTCACCCTCCGTGCCGGCGGCGACATCCGCCTGCTGTCCAGCCAAAACAGCAGCCGCAGCAGCGAGCGCGAGATCAGCAGCGGCATCGGTTCGGCCGTCATCTCCGACACCGAGCACTTCAACGGCTGGATGAAACACACCCGCCAAGAGCGGCAACAGCAGGTCGAGCAGGTACGCAGCCAACTCGGCAGCCTGAACGGCAGCGTACGCATGCATGCCGGTGAAAACTACGTACAGCAGGTGGCCGACGTCGTAGCGGCACAGGATGTCGATATTCAGGCCAAGCGCATCGACATCCTGACCGACCACAACCGCGGCAGCCGTTACTCTGCCGAGCGCGATGTCAAAATCGGCAACTTCGCCAAAATCTCCTCCCCCATCCTCGACCTGATCAACGCCGTAGAAGGCACCGTCAAAGGCAAAGAAGACGACCGCACCCGCGCCCTGCAGGGCATGGCCGCCGCCGCCAAAGGCTACTCCACCGTCGCCGGCAACGGCGCCCTGTTCAAAGCCGAAGTCGGTTTCGGTTTCAAAACCGCCCGCAGCCAACAGGAACTGAGCTATGAGCACAGCCAGAGCAACACCCTGGCCGCCGGCCGCAACCTGAGCCTCACCAGCCGCGAAGGCGACATCCGCCTGCAAAATACCCAAGCCAAAGCCGGCGACACCCTGAGCCTCGACTCCGCTCGCGACATCATCCTCGAAGCCGGCGGCAACCGCCAACGCGCCGACGGCAAAAACAGCCACCTCGGCGTATCCGGCGGGGTCGGCGTTTCCCTTGGCGCCCAAACCGGCTTTTACGCCTATGTCGAAGTCGGCGGCGGGAAAGGAGAAAACCACCTCGACGCCCAAAGCCACGGCCAAACCCGGCTGCAGGCCAAACACCTGGTGATCAACAGCCAACGCGACACCACCCTCTCCGGCGCCCGTGCCCAAGCCGAACGCATTGATGCCCATGTCGGCGGCCGCCTGCACATAGAAAGCCTGCAAGACCAGCTCGAACAGAGCAGCAAACAAAGCCAGGGCGGCGTGCGGGTGCAAGTCTCCTTCGGCACCGCCTGGGAGGTAAGCGGCAACTACAGCGCCGCCCAAACCAGCGGCAGCAGCCGCAGCGTAGCCGAACAGAGCGGCCTGTTTGCCGGCCAAGGCGGTTATCACATCCGGGCCGACCAAGTGCACCTCAAAGGCGGCGCCATCGCCTCCGCCGCCCCCGCCGAACACAACGAACTCACCGCCAACCGCCTCACCTTTGAGAACCTGCACAACCACAGCGACTATTCCGCCCAAAGCGCCGCCATCTCCGGCGGCTACGGCCACAACCCCGGCATCAAACAGGCAGACGGCAGCTACAAACCCGAAATCGGCTACAGCAACGGCCCCCAATACAACCCCGGCCTGCCGCAGAGCGACAGCGGCAGCAGCGAGAGCACCACCTACGCCGTATTGAGCGAAGGCGACATCCGCATCGGCGGCGAGCGTACCACCGCCCAAGCACTCGGTATCCGCACCCGGCTGGACGGTGCCAATGAAAGCATAGCCGCACTGCCCGACCTGCAGCGCCTGCTGCAACGGCAGCGCACCGTCTCCCAAGCCAGCGCCGACATCATCGGTGCCGCCCAAACCTACAGCAGCAACCGGGCCAAAGAAGCCGAGCAGCAGAAACAGCAGGCCGAGCATGACTTCCGGCAGGCCAAAGCCAGCGGTGACACCGTGGCCCAGGCCGAAGCCAGCGCACGGATCAAACAGGCGGAGCAAACCAAACAGGAATGGGGCGTGGGCGGGAGCAAGAACCGCGCCCTCCAGGCCGTCACCACCGTACTGACCGGCAGCCTGGGCGGTCAAAGCGGCCTTCAGGTAGCCAGCAACACCCTCGCCCCCTATGCCGCCACCCTGATCGGCGACACCTTCGGGCAGAACGGCAGCCATCCGAACAAAGCCGCCCAACTGCTCAGCCACGCCATCCTCGGCGCCGCCCTCGCCTACACCAACGGAGGCGACCCTGCTACCGGTGCCGCCTCCGGAGCCGGAGCCGAAGCTGCGGCCATGGTGTTGACCCGCACCCTGTACGGTGAAGAAGCGGCCAAACGGCCCGACCTGCTGCCCGAACAGGATAAGGAGCGTATCCGCACCTTGAGCAGCGCGGTAGCAGCCGTAGTTGGCGGGGTGTCGGGCAGCCGCGACGGCGGCGGTAATGCCGTAGATGTGCTGTCCAATGCCCAGGTTGGCGGGGTGGTCGGTAGGAATGCGGTGGAGAATAACGCATTGCTGCCTAATCGGAATGAGTATGCCAGATTGTCTTCCGTTGGGAAGCGTATCCATAATTTATTAACTAGAAACGGGATTTTGGATATTAATGAAATTATCACCCGTTATCGAGAGTGCCGTACGGATGCATGCAGGGATGGGGTAGAGCGACTTCATTTGAGTAATGAAGGCAGAGCCGTGAATATTATTCTGCAAGCTTATCAACGAGGAGAGTTTACGGCTGAAGAGCTATCTGATTACATGAACAAAGACTTGCAAATATTGGCTCACTCCAATACTTTAAAGAATCCATCTCTCTGGGATAGGATTAGGGGACGGGCAAATGCATTTAGAGAAACGAAACCAAATAGGAATATGTTTGGATACGATCCAAAGGATCATGAAGGAATAACAAATATTACAACAGGTCTGGGAACATATGCTCCTACACTGCCTTTAGTTAATGCTGCAGCAGTTGAGTTTAATAGGCGGAGAGGTGGTGCCACCAGGAAGGAAATAGAAACAGTGAACAGTGGACTGGCTATGATGTATGACATAACCGGCCAGAGAAGAGTTTATTCAGAGGCAACTGAGGCTATAAAAAATAGGGACTTTAAAAATCCAGCATTGCTCCAAACCGGTTTTTCTGTTCTTACACACTATGGTGCGCAAGCATTATCAAATAGGTTTGCTTCACCCAACAGGCCGCCATCTCAACCGGTTGCATCTGGCAGATCTAGTTCGCAAACTGCGGCACAACAATCAGGAAATACCACGAAGCCATCGGCTGGTAGGCAGACTACAAGCAATCCGCCATCTCCGGTTACAAACACGAATCACGTAGCGAATGCCGCTCAAGCTTCAGGACAGACTGCTCAACAAGCCCCCCGCCCTGTGACTCAGCAAGCTGCCAAACCGACCGAATCATTGGGCGATATGGTGCGGAATAAGTACCAAGAGTTCTATGATCAGGGTTATGCAAATGCCATGAGGGATGTACAAAGAGGCCGTTTGCCTAATGATAATCGGATAATTGGCAGGGAAACAGATGCCTATGCCAGGGTTGAATTAAGAAAATGGTTACAAAGAAACGGAATCCCAGAAGGGCCAAATGAAATTGTCCGGGTTAATCGTCGGTTATATGACCCCTCCGGTTCAGGACAATACCGCATACCAGATGTGCATATACCGGGTGAGAATCTGATCTTGGACGGTTCGTTAGGATTTAAAACCAATCGAAGTCCGCAAATTAGGGACTTCCATAAATTCGGTAATGGCGCAAACACCACGATTATAGTACCATCAGGACTTGGTGGCAGAGGCTCGTATAGTATTATTCCAAGGAGGTAGAAATGGATAAACCCTGGGCATTTAATGATTTACATGGATTCAAAGATTTTGTTGTTTTTGTCAAATTATGTGCACCGAACAACTTCCCTGTATATGAAGATGAGCCTCCAGAGTATCGATGGACTCTCGAAAAGGCTTTTCACGATCTTCGTATAGGCTTGGATATGGCCGTAGAGGAAAAAGGCCCCAAACCGGTATTCGAGCAATGCAGGCAGCTGGTCGAACAGGCATATCATCACTACAAAGTTGGAGAGGAGGATGAAGGTTGGTACGCTTTGGAGGAAGTACATAAACTACTGAGGAAAGTCAGGACTCAGTAACAAGACTGGCTGACTTGTATGGGCTACCTGAAAATTTTCAGGTGGCCCATTTCAGTTTCTTCTCTCACTGAGTAGTTAGAAGAACAAGTATTCCTAAAAGTTCTGAGCGAATTGTTGTAAGTAGTTGTCAGTTATACGATCCCTCCGGTTCAGGGCAATACCATGTGCCAAATGTATATATACCAAGCGAAAATCTAATCTGAGACGGTTCATTAGGATTTAAAACCAATAGCAGTCCACAAATTAGGGACTTCCATGAATTCGGTAATGGCGCAAACACCACGATTACAGTACCATCAGGACTTGGTAGCAGAGGTTCTTATAGTATTATTCCAAGGAGATGAAATATGAAGGAATCGACAGAATTTGGATTTAATGATCTGCATAGTTTCAAAGATTATGTGACATTTGTGCAAATGTGCGCCCCAAGTAATTTTACAGAAAGAATAGCTTATCCTGGTCAATATTGGACATTAGATCTGACTTTTGATGGATTACGATTGGGTCTAGATATGGCTGTAGAGGAAAAAGGCCCTAAGCCGGTATTCGAGCAATGTAGGCAGCTGGTCGAACAGGCATATCAGCACTACAAGGCTGGAGAAGAAGATGAAGGTTGGTATGCTTTGGAAGAAGTGCGTAAATTACTGAGAAAAATCAGAACACAGTAACAAGGCTGGCTGATTTGTATAGGCTACCTGAAAAAACTCCCGCTCTTCTTATTGCCTGTTCGCCCTTCTCCTGTTCCTTAATAATTCAACTTTCACTGTTATTCCGACCACTCAAAGGCTACCTGAAGAATTTTCAGGTAGCCTTTCCCCAATACTGCCCAAATGGGTAACAACTGAACAAATCCCGTCAGCCGCTATGGCTGAACATGCCGTCCAGCCCAAATGCTGTATTGCTCGTAAAAGAGGATATTTTTCAGGTAGCCTCTCCGTTCCACCCGTAAAAGGCTACCTGAAAACTCCCGCTCTTCTTAATCGCCTGTTCGCTTTTCTCCCGTTTCTTAACAACCCAGCTTTCACCGTTATTCTGAGCGCCCAAAGGCTACCTGAAAATTTTCAGGTAGCCTCTCCCTCCTTCATCCGCCTGCTATCCAGCCGCAACAGCAGCCGCAGCCGCGAGAAAGAAGTCAGCAGCGGCGTAGAAACTTCGCTGCGCTGCGTTTTCAGGTAGCCTTTCCATTAAACCTGCCTGATTGGGGAACAATTGAACAAATTCCGTCAGTAGGAAGAATGGGCGGCGTGCCTTTTATCCGAATAATGCAGGCAGGATGCGGACATTTTTCAGGTAGCCTTTATTTAATCCGTTATTAAACAGACTGCTCATATCACTTTGGCAACAAGTTTGCTCCTTATCTGCCTCCACCCTCTTCCATCATGCCGGGAGTTCGGTACAATCCGTGCGTCCAGCTCAATAATCAAACGTATATCATTTTATTTCCACATCAACACATCACCGCTATATGAAATCTCTCCCTTTTAGCCAAAGTGTCTGTTTCCTCGCTCTATCCGCATTATCCGTCCCTTCTGTTTTGGCTGCACCTTTTCCGCAAGAGGTGATTGACCGCTCCGTACAGCAGCAAACCCAACAGAATATTTTACAGCAACAACAGCAACAACAATTGCAGCAGCAACAGCAGCCCACGCAAGATGTCTTTTTAGATTCCACACAACATAATCAGGCGCAACCAGATGCCCAACCGGCTACTGATGAGGTGTGTTTTCCAATTCAGCAAGTTTCCTTGGTGGGCGAATCGGCCGAGAAGTTTCAATTTGCTTTGGATGCGGCTTTGCGGCAAAGCAACTTCCAACCGGGAGATTGTTTGGGCGCACAAGCTATCAACCGGATTATGACCTTGGCACAGAATGCCGTAATCGGCAGGGGGTACACCACCACACGTATTTTGGCCGCACCGCAAGATTTAAAATCAGGCAGGCTGGAGCTCACGGTAATTGCCGGGAAAATTAGCAGCATACGGGTTGAATTGGCTAATAAAGAAACCACCCATGCCGAAAGGATTAGTGCGTTTCAGAATGAGTTCCCCACCGCGGCAGGCGATATCCTCAACCTGCGCAATTTGGAGCAAGGGCTGGAAAACCTCAAACGGATACCCAGCGCCGAGGCGGATATCCGGATTGAACCGGGCGCACAGCCAAACGAAAGCGATGTGGTTATCGTATGGCGGCAGCGCCTGTTGCCGTTTCGGCTGAGTATCGGAGCGGATGATTCGGGCAGCAAGGCCACGGGGAAATATCAGGGCAATATTACGTTGTCGTTGGATAACCCGCTTGGCCTGAGCGATTTGTTTTATGTTTCCTATGGCCGCGAACTGGGGCATAAGAATACCCTGACCGATTATAGCGGCATCCGCACCGGCAGCGGCACCCGCAGCTATGCCCTGCATTATTCCTTTCCCTTCGGCAAGTGGCTCTGGGCGGTGAACCACAATGGCTATCGCTACCATCAAGCAGTAGCCGGCCTATCGGAAAACTATGATTACAACGGTAGAAGCCATAATACCGACATCGGTTTCACCCGGCTGCTTTACCGTGATGCCCGCCGCAAAACCCATTTCGGCATGAAAGTATGGTGGCGGGAATCGCAGAGTTTCGTGAACGATGCCGAAATCGACGTCCAGCGCCGACGTACCGCAGGCTGGTCTGCCAACCTCAGTCATAAAGAATACTTCGGCAACGCCATCTTAAACCTGGCTATTAACTACAAGCGTGGCACCGGCATGCAGGATGCGCTGCGGGCTCCGGAAGAGAAATTCGGCGAGGGCACTTCCCGCATGAAAATCATCAGCGCCACCGCCGATTTCAACCAGCCCTTCCAAATCGGTCGGCAAGCCTTTGCCTACGACACCTCCATTCACGCCCAGTGGAATAAAAGCCCGCTCACCCCGCAAGACAAACTGGCCATCGGCGGCCGCTACACCGTGCGCGGTTTCGATGGCGAGCTTTCCCTATCCGCCGAGCGCGGCTGGTATTGGCAAAACACCCTGGCTTGGCAATACCGCAACGGCCATCAGGTGTATATCGGCGCCGATGTCGGCCATGTGTCCGGCCCCTCAGCCGAGTGGCTGCTCGGGCAAACGTTGGCCGGTGGTGTATTGGGCTTGAAAGGCCAATTCAACCTGGGCGGCAATCTGTATTACGATATTTTTGCCGGTCGCTCGCTGCATAAACCCACCCACTTCCCGGCCGACAAGCCCGTTTTTGGCTTCAACCTGAATTACTCGTTCTAGCCGCTATGCAATTTGAAGGAATCGACATCATCAGCCCCGCCCTGTTTCCCCATGAGCATTGGAACCGGGCGGAGGTATTGGGCGCCGTCACTTGGCTGTGGCTGCACACCCCGCCCTACAGCGAGGCGCCGCTGATTGAACTGGGCAGATACGTACTGCCCGCTTTGGATAACGGCCAATTCGCCCTGTTTGCCGAACAAGGCAGCATCTTGGGCTATTTCTCTTGGGCGATGCTCAGTCCGGAAACAGAAGCACAATACCTACAATCCGACAGCGTATTGCATACTCCCGCCAATTGGCAAAGCGGCAGCCGGATATGGATTGTCGACTGGTTCGCCCCATACGGCGACAGCCTGAAGATGAAAACCCTCACCCGGCGCTATCTGTTCTCCAACCAGCCAGAAGCCTACGCCCTGTACCACCGGGCCGGGTCTGGCAAAGCGAGAATCGTACGGTTTGCCGGCAGGCGGGCAGATGAGAAGGCTACCTGAGAAATTGGCTTAAAGAATAAAAGAGATGAAATACCATCCATTTTGTTCTTTAAGCCAATTTTGATTGTCTGATTGGATAGTAAAAAAGCTAGGGTATTGAAAAAGAAAATTTTCTAAATACGTTTTTCAGTTAGGCGGTTTACTGCCAGGGAAAGCTGGGTAGTTCTGAACAATAACAATAGCTAAAATAGGGTATGCTGCGTTTTCTTTTTCTAGTTGTATCTGGCCAAAAGAGAGTGAGGCCCAATTTCCCTTGTTCCCTTGAGGTTTATCTTAATTGTTTGTTTTAATAATTGGCTTATATTTATAAACATAAGAATGTTAAAGTTTTTGAAACTTTGTTATTATCCAGAGAAAATAAATTTCATGATAATTTCCTCCTGAAAGTTTTCTTTTGTATTGCAAATATTAAACCAAATTAATGATAAATTTTCTATTCTAAAACACGACATAAGCCATCATTATAGAAAAACCATTTTGTATAGATATATCCAAAGGAGACTTTATAAGATAAGGATGGGTTGTAGTTTATATATATTTTGCAACTAAGCTAAATAGATTTTGCCTCAATATATTTTCAGCTTCCGAAATATTCCTCCCCCAAATATCTGCCAATATTGCAATGGCAACATTGGCATTCCATGGGAATAAAGCTTGTTTTTTAAAATTCCCCAAAGGGCCATCAGTTTCAACTAATATTTTTTCTATTTGCATGAGTTGGACTAACTCATAACCATTTTACTGCTTAACATTGCAGGTCCTGCAGAAAAATAGCAGCCCATTTCAATCACTCGTTTTAGCTGTTGTTTTGTGCCAGAAAACTAATGAAGGATTGGTAAGTTATCATTCACTTGACTTAATTCATTTAATACAGCAAATGAGTTGTTATTTTAGATATAAATTTTCAGGTAGCCTGAACGGTTCGGGCTACCTGAAAAACAGTCGGCAAAACAAAAGGACGGGTTTTCAATCCGTCCTTTCCGCATCAGCAATACCGCCAAGTGTCCCGCATAAAATGAATGATCTCGTTTAGCGGCACGGGCGAAAGCGTAAACTGCTTGCCCCCTTCCTGCTGCTCCACTTACAAAATCAACATACAGCCTTCCGACAACTTGCCCTGTCCGTCAAATTCCAATTCCCGGATCTTGACCGACCGGGTGATGCCGTTGTCCGCCAAGTTCTGCCGGTATGCCTCGCCCGTGTGCCCGTAAAAATGGTAGGCAAACGCCAGCTGGTCCAGCACATCGGCAATCTCTTCCGCGCCGTAACCGCTTTGGCTGTCGCTAGGTTTATCGTGTGTTATCAACACATCGGGGTCGTGTTTGTTTTTCAGGCAGCCTTTAACAAAGCGGTGCAGGGTTTGCCGTTCGTACTCCTGAATAAATTCGCCGTGCGGCCGCTGTTTCCTATCGCCAATGCGCCCGATGCCGAGAATTTCCAGCGACTCGCCATCCTTCTGCAACACAAACGGCTCGCCCGTTTTCAGCACCCAAACGCGCTGATAAGCATCAATCGGAAAAGCAGCCTGCACGCTTTGCCGTTCCAGTTCATCCAAAAATTCATGGTCTTCATGATTGCCGCGTACGCAGAGCATATTGAGGTTGAGCCGCTCGAGGAATTGGGCGATCGGCGGCTTGGCGTGCACAAAATCATCCATAAAGCCCAATTCGTCGCGGTCTCTTGCCGCATGACGCAGCGTGGCCTTGTCCATACGGCTCTTATCCGGGAATGCGCCCATATCGCCGCATTGGACAATTAA
>NZ_KV804554.1:15188-32120 GCF_001811325.1 Eikenella sp. HMSC071B05
GTCGGCGAACAGGGCAAGGCGGATCATGGGGACGGTTGCAGTTGAGTGATGGAAACAAAACGCAGAGACGGCGGCGCGTCGGGCAATCGAAAAAATATTTTAGCAGCAAACAGCAAACTATTTTTTATTTCCCCGTTCGGTGCAGAGTATCAAACTAATCTACGCCGGCTTGCACGAGAAAAGTTCCCTGAGATGACATTCTCGACACTTAGATCCCTGTATTATGAAATCAAAACAGGCATATCCTTCAGGAGATGCCTGTTTTACTAGTATCAGTCTCTCAGATATGCTTCTGATGAAGCAAGAAATTTTTTGAATTCACACACGAACATTGCTGCCTTCAAGTTTTCGCTTAAACAGATCTGAGTGAGTACGATTTGACGGACAAAGCTCGAATGCTGCATCAATCTGATCATAGCCAAGCTGTCAGGCATAAACCTTTTTTCCAACCAGTTTTTGACTGTTCGCTCTGATACACCTGTCCAATGTGCAAGGTTTTTGACATTGACATGATTTTTCTGCAATTCTTTGTATAAAGCGCTTGAGAGTAACTCTTTCCACATATCTTCATTGATATTCTTCAAGGGAAGTTTTTTTCCATTTGAGTGCAACATTTTTCCTAACTGTTCCTTTATATTTTGTTAATCAATAAATTACCTACCATTTGTTATGGATCCAAAGGAACAGTTATCAAAACAGCAAAAAGCGGTTCTGTATATCCGTATGTCCACGGATCATCAGAAATATTCGCCTGATAACCAGAAAGCTTTTTTGCTGGAATATGCCAATAAGAACGGACTGGCCGTTGTTGGTGAATTTATTGACGAAGGCATCAGCGGAGTCGTGACGCAAAAACGGTATCAGTTCTTGAACTTAATTGATTTGGTCAGAAGCGGCAAAGCAGATTTCGGTCATATTTTGGTTTATGACGCGAGTCGCTGGGGACGCTTTATTGACCCGCAAGAATCTAGTTATTACCAATACCTCTGTCAGCAGCAAAACATCATTCTGCACAAATGTGCGGAACCGATTCCAGTGGCAACAGAAGAGTTGGATCCAGTAGTAACAGGTATCATAGATGTATTCCAGCAAACTTCCGCCGGTCTCTTTAGCAAGGGACTATCAAAGAAGGTTTTTCTCGGACAGGAAAACTTGATCAGGCTCGGTTTTCGACAAGGCGGCTCTGCAGGGTACGGATTGCGCCGTTTGTTGGTAGACGAGAACAGGCAGCCAAAATTTGAGCTTAAGGCCGGGGAACATAAGAGTATCCAAACCGACAGGGTAATTCTGGTTCCCGGCCCGGAACATGAACAGGCCGTTATCCGGAAAATTTACGAGGACTTCATTTACCAAAAAATGAGCGAACAGGCGATAGCTGATGATTTAAACAGACAGCACATTTTGACCGACCGTGGCACCTCTTGGACTAGAGGTGTTGTGCATCAAATCCTGATTAACGAAAAATACATCGGCAATAATGTCTGGAACAAAAGCAGCTATTCGCCCTTCAAACCACATAAAGGCAAGAATGCCTCCGAACAATGGGTACGGGCCAATTCAGTCTTTCAACCCATTGTTTCCACCGTACTGTTCAATGCCGCCCAAAGCATTATCCATCAAAGAAGCCGGCATTGGAGCAATGAAGAAATGCTGGATAAATTAAAGGAGCTACTCAGAATTAACGGCAAGCTGTCTGGCTTGATCATTGATGAAGCCGCAGATTGCCCTTCCAGCAGTATGTTTCGTAGCCGCTTCGGAAGCCTACTTAAGAGCTATCAGGAAGTAGGTTATACACCCAGCCGAGACTATCGCTATCTGAAAATCAATCGTGCCTTGAGACGGACTCATGCAGATCTGGTTGAGCAGACGATTGCAGAAATTGAGCGGCTGGGGGGAGCGGTATCCCGCATTCCGGAAAACGATTTACTCCATATTAATCAGGAGTTTTTTGTTTCTCTAGTGCTGGCACGCTGTCGGATAACCGATGCTGGTACCAAACGCTGGTTTATACGTTTTGACAGTAGCCTTGCTCCTGATTTGACCATAGCTGTGCGGCTGGATGAAACGGCGGAAAAAATAGTAGATTACTATCTACTTCCTTCCGAAAAAACCCATTGTGCCAAAGTGAGATTGACGGAACAAAACCCGATTGACTGGGATTGTTATCGCCATAAAGATTTGAGTCGTTTTTTTGCCATGAGTAAACGGGTATTGATTAAGGAGGCAATTTTATGAGGATGGTGATTCAAACACTACCGATCAATCGAATCAAGGTCCTGAATCCACGCAGTAGGAACCCCAAAGTGTTTAACCAATTGGTCGCCAGCATCGCGGCAGTCGGTCTAAAGCGTCCGATTACCGTTACCAAATCGGAAATATTGGATGGAGAACAATGGTATGGCCTATTATGCGGCGAAGGAAGATTGACCGCCTGCCAAGAGCTAGGTGAAGAGTACATACCGTGTCACATTGTGGAGGTTAGTGGTGACGAAGGATTTTTAATCAGCCTGGCTGAAAATATTGCTAGACGTAAGCACACCAATTTGGAAATACTGTCTGCCATTCGGGTGTTGTATGAACGTGGATATTCCGAAAAAGATATTTCACGAAAAATCGGCCTTCATCAAGCATACATACGGGGAATTTTACATTTGTTGCGAGAAGGTGAGGTACGCCTGATTGCAGGCGTAGAAAAAGGCTATTTGCCGATTGACGTTGCTGTCGATATTTCCCGTGCAAAAGAAAAAGAAGTTCAAACGGCTTTATCCGATCTCTACCAACAACAGAAGCTAAAGCGCGGAGATATTGCCAAAATCAGGAGACTGATCCAACAGAGAAAGCGTGATGGTAAAACTTACCACTTCACTCCGAGGCGTAATACACCTATCAATAAGGAGAAGCTACTTCAAATGTATGAGAATGAGATTAAGCGAAGACAGTTGATGGCAACACAGGCTGAATTTTGCCAACAACAGCTGCTGATCATCCTTTCTGGGTTAAATCGTTTGTTTGAGGATAATCATTTCAAAACACTGCTTCGGGCAGAGAGAATCGTAGATATGCCTGAGAACCTCAGTAAATGCCTGAGCCATTATAGGGAAACATATATCAATGAATCAGCCTAAACACATCGCTTATGCTTTCCAAGCATCATTGAAGAACATCGCGCTCAAAGATATTCAAACCATGCACCCCTTCCCCGCAGGGATACGGGAAAGCGTGAAGTTCAAAAGCATCTTGGCCTCAGTAGAGGAAATTGGTGTTATTGAGCCGCTGGCTGTTTATGAAGAAAACGGTAAGTATCTCTTACTGGACGGTCATCTCCGTCTGCTTGCCTTACAGGAACTAGGAATCGACACGGTAGTATGTCTGCTGTCCACAGACGATGAAGGATTTACCTATAACCGGCAAATTAACCGGTTAAGCCCAATTCAGGAATACCGGATGATCAGCCGTGCAATTGGCAAAGGCATATCAAGGGAGAAAATTGCCAAAACCCTGAATATCAACTTATCCGGAATCGAAAGCAAGTTGAATTTGCTGAATGATATCGCGCCCGAAGTAGCCGCGAAACTCGCAGACAAGCATCTGGCACAAGATACGTTTCGGATTCTCCGAAAAATGAAACCCATCCGACAGATGGAAGCTGCAGATATGATGATTGCAGCCAACAAGTTCACCAAGTCCTATGCTGAGATGATCTTGGTGGCCTCCTCCCAGGAAGACTTGGTTGATCATGCTCAGAAAAAGAAAAAGCACTCGGATAGCTTGGAAAAACTTTCACTGTTGGAACAAGAAATGGACAGGTTGAAGGAGGACTATACTCGGACAGAGAAAGAAATTAGTGATACCAATCTGTCTTTGATTGTGGCTGGCGGTTATTTGAAAAGATTGTTAGATAACTCTGCCGTGAAAGAGTTCATCAGCTTGTATTATGCGGACATCCTAACCGCATTAGATACGGTTTCCCAGCAATTACAACAAGCCCCGATGTCTCTTGAGAAAGAGTAAAGTATCAAAAAAAGCTGCCTCATTTCTGAAAGATGTCTTTTTTAGCTTTGTTACTCCAATCACAAAAAGTACGCCACCCTCCGAAAGGCTGTAGAAATCAGTAGCGTTGTCTACACTTTTTCCGCTACTGAAAGCTTCCATTTTTGCTGAAATAGTTTTTGAGTAGTTATCCGGTGTTGTCAAGAACAGAGTAGGTTTCCTGTGCCTATCGACATTCTTGATAATGCCGGGTAGCTGCTTAATTGGGTCTTCAAGCAAAAATCAAAAGTGTAAACAATACTGTTAATCTCTACATGTAACTAGTGTCGGAAATCAGCTCGGCAAGCATAACTGCTCGGTTGAGTGTGGAATTAATATCTTGTTTGACCAATTTGCGGGTGGCATCTCTAGCGGAGCAGGCGTGGGCTAGATTGATACTGGGTAGGAGCCAATAGAGGAAACGGTCTCTTTACCGTCCATTCAGAAACTGTAGCACTATAGTTTTGAGCCATTGGGTGGTAATGAAGAGTAGGTAGAGGCTGTTGCTATCTGTAAGCTATTACGGCTTGTTAGTTGCTTTGGTTTGTTGGTTATTGGCGAAAGGTAGAGGAAGCAAATAATATCTTTCGATAATTCTGATTATTGCTTTTATATTAGCAACTAAATTCAGGTAAAACGATTACATAACAAATCATTATGAATAGCAAAATATCCTTACGTTTGCTAGAATAACCAAATTTACTTGATTTAACATGATGAATCCTAGGAACCCCCCATGTCCCACCACACCGAGCTGATTAAGAAACTTCAGGAAATCTTCCAAATCGACCGAGCCGACCTTGATTTCGGTATTTACCGTATTTTAAACAGCCGTTCGCAGGAAATCGGCGATTATTTGCAAAACAAATTGCCTGCCAAAATTCAGGCTGCGTTTTCCGCGTCCGGCCAAACGCAGATTGACGGCTGGAAACGGGAATTGGCAGAAGCCGAAAAAGCCGCCGCAGACCTGGGCGCAAACCCTGCCGACCTGCCAAAAGTCAATGAATTAAAAGGTAAAATCGCCGTCGCGCAAAAAAGTGGGGCGGTGGGTGAAGCGGCGGTTTACAACCATCTGCTCACCTTCTTTTCGCGCTACTACGAAGAAGGCGACTTCATCAGCCAACGCCGCTACAAGGGCGATACCTACGCCGTGTCGTACAGCGGCGAAGAAGTGCTGCTGCACTGGGCGAACAAAGACCAGTATTACACCAAATCGGGCGAGAACTTCAGCAACTACCGCTTCAAACTTTCAGACGGCTGTGAAGTATTTTTCCGCCTGACCGCAGCCGACACCGCCAAAGACAACCGCAAAGACAACGATGCCGCCCGCGTATTTGCGCTGGCACAAGAGCGCGTGATTGAAAAAGAAGACGACAACGGCGACATTTACGAAGAAGCGGTTTATCCCGTCCGCGAAATTTCAGACGCTTCGGGCGGCAAAACGCTGGAAATCCGCTTCGAATACATCGTTACGCCCAAAGGCGAGAAGAAGCCGCAGGAAAAAGCCAACGAAAACACCGTCGCCGCGCTCAAAGCCCTAATCGGCGAAGATTGGCAAGCCGTTTGGCAGCCTGCACCGACTGAGAAAAACCCAAACCGCACGCTATTGGAAAAGCACCTTGCTGACTACACCGCCAAAAACACCGCCGATTATTTCATCCACAAAGACTTGGGCGGCTTTTTGCGCCGCGAATTGGATTTTTACATCAAAAACGAAGTGATGGACTTGGACAACATCCAAGACGCGCCCACCTTCGCCAACATCGATGGCAGCCTGCACCAAATCCAAACCCTGCGCGCCATCGCCCGAGAAATCATCGATTTCCTCGCCCAACTGGAAGATTTTCAGAAAAAGCTGTGGCTGAAAAAGAAATTTGTCGCCAAAAGCCACTGGCTCATCACGCTGAACCATATTCCCCAAGAAATGCTAAAAACCGTGTTTGCCAATGCCAAACAGCGCGAAACATGGAAAAATCTTTTTGCAATCAATGATTTACCCCCCCCCCGATGAAAATTCGGATTCCTTTGCCGAATCAAACCCTTATCTGACGGTTGATACATCCCTTTTCCCTGCCGCCTTTCAAACCGCGCTCCTTGCCGCCCTCTCAAACGACCATGATTTAGATGAAGCCACAGACGGCCTGCTCATCCATTCCGACAATTTCCAAGCCCTGAACCTGTTGCAGGCGCGTTATCGCGGACAGGTGAAATGTATTTATATTGATCCGCCGTATAACACGGATGCTTCCCCCATTATTTATAAAAATGGGTATAAGCATTCAAGTTGGGCGAGTTTAATTCAAGATAGGATTAATTTAGGGCTAAATCTCGCCAATCAAACGGCTATTCAATTTACTGCCATTGACCACGCTGAGTTATTTAACTTGGGAAAAATTGAAGACTCCATATTTAAAGAAGAGAACAGGATTGCCATTATTCCAATCCAGCACAACCCGAAAGGACGTAACCAAGCTGTTTTCTTTTCAGAAAATTGTGAATATATGTTGTGTTATGCAAAAGATATATCTAGAGCTTCATTCAACCAAGTAGCTATCGATAAAGAAGTCCTAGATACTTTTATTGAACAGGATAATGATGGAAGGTTTCGATATGAAAATTTTATTAGGGCAAGAACGTCATGGTCAAGGAAGAATAAGCCTAATAATTGGTATCCAATTTACGTTAGTCCTGATTTAAAACATCTGACCTTAGAAGAAACTTCTGGTTATCACAAAGTTTATCCGACTACAAATCAAGGGGAGTTTACTTGGAAAAATATTCCAAGCTCCTTTATAGAGTTAAACAAAGATAATTATTTTAAAGCTGTTTCAGAAGAAGGAAAGATTGTTATCTATCATAAATATAGAGAACAGCAAGTTTTTAAAAATTTCTGGTCTCAGAAGAAATATCAATCTGAATTTAATGGCACAAACCTATTAAAGAATATTCTTGGTATCGTTTCATCTTTCAGTTTTCCAAAATCAATATATGCTGTTTTGGATAGCATAAAAATAGTATCCAGTAAAACCGACCTGATCCTAGACTACTTCGCCGGTAGTGGCACAACTGCCCACGCCGTCATCAACCTGAACCGCGAAGACGGCGGCAGGCGCAAATACATCCTGGTCGAACAGGGCGAATATTTCGACACGGTGCTCAAACCGCGCATGCAAAAAGTGGTTTATGCCGAAAATTGGAAAGACGGCAAGCCCGAAGCCAACAAGGTTTCAGGCAGCCTGCACGGCGTGCCGCAAATCGTCAAAGTCTTAAAGCTGGAAAGCTACGAAGACACGTTGAACAACCTAGTGTTAAAAGACAACGGTGATTTGTTCAATCAGTTAAATGACGGTGTGAAAGAAGATTATCTCTTACGCTACATGCTGGCCGACCAAAGCCGCGATTCGCTGCTCAATATCGATGTTTTCAGACGGCCTTTCAATTATCAGATGGACATCGCCACGAATTCGGCAGGCGCAACGGAACGGATGGACATCGACTTGGTGGAAACGTTTAATTACCTGCTGGGCCTGCGCGTCCATGCCGTCAAAGACCGCATTGAAAAAGACGGCTATCTGGCCGTGGAAGGTACGCTGCCGGACGGGGAAACCGCGCTGGTGCTTTGGCGCGATTGCGAAAAGGTGGGATACGAAGGTTTGGATGCGCTGCTAGGCCGTCTGAAAATCAAACCGCAAGATTCGGAATACGGCACGGTGTATATCAACGGCGACCACAACATCGCCACGGTGTGGGAAAACGAAAACGGTGTTACAGGCCGTCTGAAAATCCGCCAGATTGAAAGCGAGTTTATGGCGTTGATGTTTGGGGAGGCGCAATAATGGCGAAAAAACCGACTTTCCACGACCATCTGATTTTAAACCGCTGGCTGCTCTCGCTGTTCCACAAAAAAGATTTGGCAACACTCAAGGCGCAGATGGGCGGCGATGAATACGAGGGCGAAGCCAAAGATGAACAAAGCGGCTTTTTCCACCAACTGACGGGCGTTTTGTTTTTCGGCGAAGGCTCTGCCTTGTCGGAAAACGATTTGCGCCGCTACGATTTGAACGTGTTGCGCCATTGGCGGCAAATCACGCAAAAGCGCAATAAAATCTACCATCAGGAATTGAAGCTGAAATATTTCCAATATCTGTCGCTGATTTTTACCGAGATTTATCTGGATTGGTATTTCAACCGCCGCGATGCGCTGCTGGAGGCGTTGAACGAACAGCTTGAACAATATCAAAATGAAACGGGTAAGGCGGCGGAAAAGTTCGCGCCCTATCAGGCGGAAGATTTGAATATGACCGCCTTTTGGAACGCCACGGGCAGCGGCAAAACGCTGTTAATGCACGTTAATATTCTGCAGTATTTGGAATATTCGGACAAAAAGCCTGACAAAATCATCGTCTTGACCCCGCGAGAAGGCTTGAGCAGGCAACACGTCGCGGATTTGGCTTTGTCGGGTTTCGGCGCGTCCTTGTTTGCTGAAAACGGGCAGTCTTCGCAATATGCGTTTGATTGGTCGGCGGACAAAATCAAAGTGGAAGTCATCGATATTCACAAGCTAGGCGAAAAGTCGGGCGAAAAGGTGGTGTCGGTGGAAGCGTTTGCGGGTAACAATCTGGTGCTTGTGGACGAGGGACACAGCGGTTCGAGCAAGGAAGACGGCGCGTTCCAAAAGCGGCGCGAAGCCTTAACCAAAGGCGGCTTTTCCTTTGAATATTCGGCCACTTTGGGGCAGGCGGTGGCGGGCAAAAAGAATGCCCTGCGCGAAAAATACGCCAAATCCATTTTGTTCGACTATTCCTACAAATATTTCTACGCCGACGGCTACGGCAAGGAAAGCCTGATTCTGAACCTGAAAAAAGGCGCGTATTTCGCCGAACATGAAAAGTTGTATTTCACCGCCTGCCTGCTGTCGTTTTACCAGCAGATGTATCTGTACCGGAAACACGAAAGCAGCCTGCACGTTTGGAATATCGAAAAGCCTTTGATGATTTTTGTCGGGAAAAGCGTGGCCGACAAAACGGGTAGCAGCGAAACCGCCGAACAGAAAACGGAAAAATCGGACATGTTCCATGTGTTGTCGTTTTTGGCGTTTTTCCTGAACGAGCGGGAAAAAGTGGAAAGCTATCTGGCGGATTTGGTGGCGGACAAGGCAAGGCTTTTGGACGATAAGGACAACAATATCTTCCTGCGTCGCTTTGCGCCATTGATGGATTTTCCGGGCAATTCGGCGGCTTTGTACGACGATATTCTACGTTTGGTGTTCAATGCCGAAAACGGCGGACGCTTACAGCTCAAGCAGCTTAAAAAGGCGGAGGGCGAATTGTCGCTGTCGGTCGGCGGTTTCCCCGCGTTCGGCGTCATCAATATCGGCAATGCGGCGGATTTTGCCAAATCGGGCGAAAACTATCGCGATGAATTCGATACTTCGGGCGATGAATTTTCAGGTAGCCTGTTTGATACGATTAATACGCCTTCGGGGAATATCAATTTCTTGATCGGCTCGAAAAAATTTACCGAAGGCTGGTCGAGCTGGCGCGTTTCCACCATGGGGCTTTTGAACATGGGCAAAAGCGAAGGCAGCCAGATTATCCAGCTTTTCGGTCGCGGCGTGCGCCTCAAGGGACAGGGCTATTCGCTCAAGCGCAGCCTGCCGGGCGAGCGTCCGTACGGTGTGCATCTGGAAAAGCTGGAAACGCTCAATATTTTCGGCATCAACGCCGACTATATGGAAAAATTCCGCGAATATTTGGCGGAAGAAGGCGTGGATACCGAAGACATCATCACGCTGGACTTTAAAGTTCATCCCAATCTGCCGCAGGGCGTGAAATTGCGGACTTTGGCTTTGGACGACGAATACAAGGGCAACCGCCAAAAAAGTTTCAAGCGCAGTATGAATGTGGATTTGTTCGACATTCCCAAACAATGGCAGGGCAAAATCAAGCCGCCTTTTGCCGTGTTGGACTGTTATCCGCGCATTCAGGCACTTGCTAGCAAGGGTAATCAGATTGCCCAATCCAAAGACAGGCAGAAACAGACGGCTGCGCTGAACAGCAATCTGTTTGAACTGTTCGACTGGGACAGGATTTACCTGAAATTGCAGCAGCACAAGCTTTTGCAGTCTTGGAACAATCTTCGTTTGGACAAAGGTCGTCTGAAAACTTTTGCTGAAACAACCGGCTGGTACAAACTCTATATCCCGTCATCCCAATTGGCAGTGCAATCCTTTGCCGACGTGAAAAAACAGGAAGGTCTTTTGATCGAATTGCTGCTGGACTATGCCGATGCGTTTTACAAGTCGCTCAAAGCCGCCTACGAAGGGCAGTTTTACCGCGAGAAAATCGTGGACGAAAAAAACGGTTCCATGCTCGACAGCTATCTGTTCTCCATCAACAAAACAGAAGACGGCGGCGGCTATGAAGCCAAATTGAACGATTTGAAACGCCGCGTGGAATCGGGCGAATTGGCGGAGATGGTGGGCTGGACTGCACCGAATGTGGAAGCCATCTGCTTTGACCCGCATCTGTTTTACCCGATTATGGTGTTGGAAAACAAAGAGGCTTTGCCCTTTACCATGAAGCCGCTGTCCATGAATGAAGAGAGCGAAATTCAGTTTGTGAAGGATTTGCAAAAGGCGGCGGGGGAAAAAGGCCGTCTGAAAGAATGGACGGGGGACAAGGATTTGTATCTCCTGCGAAACGCGGCAAACAAAGCCAAGGGTTTGGGTTTTGCGCTGGCGGGCAATTTCTATCCCGATTTTTTGTTGTGGCTGGTGGACAGGGAAAGCGGCAGGCAGTGGCTGACCTTCATCGACCCCAAAGGCATACGCCACATGACGTGGGAACATCCGAAATTCGGTTTGCACGAAGAAGTGGAAAAGCTGGAACAGTCTTTGAAGCTGCAAGATTTGACGTTGAACAGCTTTATTTTGTCCGTTACGCCGTATAAGGGCTTGCTGGACGACGGCGCGGCAGCCGTGTTCGACAAAACCGAAGACGAGTTCCGCGAAAAACATATCCTGTTTATGGAAGACGAAAATTATCTGCAAACCATGTTCGACATGATTTTAAACGGGGATAAAGTATGAACATCACGCCGCATCAGGCCAAATATTACGCGCACCAGCTTTTGTGCCAAAAAAGCGGCGACGAGCGGCTGTCGCAGGCTTTGTTTGAAGCGCAGGTGGATTTGCAGCCGCACCAAATCGATGCCGCATTGTTTGCTTTGGAAAACCCTTTGCGCGAAGGCGTGTTGCTGGCGGACGAGGTGGGTTTGGGCAAAACCATAGAAGCAGGTTTGGTATTGTGCCAGCTTTGGGCGGAACGCAAACGCCGCCTGTTGGTGGTTTGCCCCGCCGCGTTGAGAAAGCAATGGCAGGCGGAATTGCGGGAAAAGTTTTCGTTGCCGTCTTTGGTGCTGGACAAAGCGGTTTTAAAGCAGCAAAACCGCAGCCTGACCGATTTTCTGACTTCGCAAGCAGGCAGGCAGGTTTTGGTGGTTTCCTATGAGTTTGCCGCCAAATGTGCCGCCGAAATCAATGCCGCCGGCTGGAATTTAGTGGTGTTTGACGAAGCACACAAATTGCGCAATGTCTATAAAAGCGGCAGTAAGCAGACGCAAACGCTTTTAAATGCGTTTGCAGGCAGTCAAAAACTACTGCTTTCCGCCACCCCGCTGCAAAACTCACTGATGGAATTTTACGGCTTGTCGCTTTTTATGGACGAACATTTGTTCGGCAGCAAAAAGGAATTTCAAAAGTGTTTTATCAATCGTGGTGATACGGATGAATTGCGGACGCGCTTATCGCCTTATGTGAAACGCACGCTCCGCAAGGATGTGTTGGAATATATCCGATACACCCGCCGCCACACCATCACGCAAAATTACCGCCTGAACGATGACGAATACGCGCTTTACATGGCGGTTTCCGATTTTTTGGCCAAAGGTGAATCCTACGCCCTGCCGAAACGGCAAAGGCATTTGACGGGATTGGTACTGCGCAAACTTTTAGCATCTTCCACACCCGCCCTTTCTGGGGCGCTGGGCGTTATCCGACAAAGGCTGGATACAATGCAAAAAACGGCTCAAAAGCCGTCTGAAAGCCTATTTGCCGCCTTGGGCGAAGATTTGGAAGACTGGGAAGCATTTGATGATGACGAAAACGACGGCGATGCGGAACCCATAGACTTCAAACTGCTGGCGGCGGAAATCGCTGAAATGGACGGCTTCATCAAACATGCCCGTGCCCTAACGCATGACAGCAAAGCTCAAGCACTGCTGCAAGCCTTGAAAACCGGTTTGCAAAAAATGCAGGAAGCAGGTGCGGCGGACAAGGTGGTAATTTTTACCGAATCGGTACGCACCCAAGAATACCTGTTTGAATTTTTAAGTAAAAACGGTTACGAAGGGCAAATCGTACTGTTTTCCGGCAGCAACAAACATCCCGACAGCCAACGGCGTTATAAGGTGTGGCTGGATAAAAACGCGGGCAGCCCGCACCACACCGGCTCGCCCGCCGTGGACAAACGTACCGCGCTGATTGATGCCTTTAAAAATCAGGCAAAAATCATGATTGCCACCGAATCCGCCGCCGAAGGCGTAAACCTGCAATTCTGCTCGCTGCTCATCAACTACGATTTGCCGTGGAATCCGCAGCGCATCGAACAGCGTATTGGCCGCTGCCACCGCTACGGGCAACAGTCGGATGTCGTGGTGATTAATTTTTTGAACACCCGCAACGATGCAGATCGCCGCGTGTTGGAACTTTTAACCGACAAATTCAAACTGTTTGATGGCGTATTTGGAGCGTCCGACGAAATTTTGGGCAGGATTTCAGACGACCTGGATTTTGAAAAGAGAATATTGGAAATTTACAACACCTGCCGCACGCCCGAAGCGATTCAGACGGCCTTCGACCGGCTGCAACAGGAACTGGAAAGCCAAATCGCCGAAACGCGGAAACTGGCGGAAGAGCGACTGTTGGAATATTTCGATACCGATGTGCACGACCGATTCAAAACCCGTTTGCAGCAAACCCGCGAGCGTCTGGACGATTTTCAACGCTGGTTTTGGCTGGCCAGCCGCTTCGCCTTAAACAACTACGCCGACTTCAATCCGCAAAGCTACCGCTTCGACCTGAAAACCGCCCCCGAGCCGCATTTGCATTTGGGTGCATACCGCCTGCTCAAAGACGATGACGAAACCGCCGCCCTGCACCGCCCGAATACCGACTTGGGGCAATGGTGCATCGCACAATGCCGAAATGCCTACACGCCAGTTGCCGAAATCACATTTGACTACATAGGTTTTAAAGGTGGGAAAATCAGCATACTGGCTCAGAACCAAGGCAAAAGCGGCTGGCTTTCGGTGGAAAAACTCAAAATCCACTCCCACGCGGACACCTTCGAAACCCTGCTGTTTACTGTCCGCACCGACAACGGCGAATGGCTGGATGAAGATTTTTGCCAAAAACTCCTTCTTCTTGGCGCGGAACAAACCGGCCGAGCCCAAGCCGTCCCATCCGATATTACCCAAAGTGCCGAACTACGGCGCGGCAGCTTTTTTGCCCAATACCAAGAACAAAATAACCGCCACTACCGCGAGCGTGTTTTACAATTCGACCGCTGGGCGGAAGACCAAAAGGCCGCCTTGGGCGACGAATTGGGAGAAGTCAAAATAAAAATCAAAAATGCCAAACGGGAACGCGATTTAGCACAAAACACCGCCGAATTGGCACAATACGAAGAGAAAATCCGCAGATTGGAACAGCAAAAGCGCCGCTTGAGAAACACATTGGACGACAAAGAAGACGAGATTGATGAAAAACACGAGGCATTAATTCAGGAGCTGCGCCGTCAGACGATATTTGAAAAAGACATGGAGACTTTGTTTTCAGTCAGGTGGGAGATTGTTTAGGAAACGACTTGAGTCCTATAACTGCTTAGAGCCTGTATAAACAATGTTGTCAGGCATAATTTTCTTTGGCACAAATTGTGGCACAAATGACCGCAGCCAGTAGTATATGAACAGATAAAAAAACGCCCTAAATCAAGGGCGTTTGTCTATACACATACTACTGGTTACGGGCTAGGTGGGTTCGATTCCCCCCGCCTCCACCAGATTTCCTTTTGTAAAACTTGTTTGGGCAGCCTTCGGGCTGCTATTTTTTGTGTGTTTGAAGTGTGTTGGCAGTGTAGAAAGGCTACCTGAAAGTTTCAGGTAGCCTTGATTTGTAGTGGATCAAAATAAGAATGCTACTGTGTAAGTTCGCTAGGTTGTATTGTCTGAGGCTTTTCGCTTTATTCCACTCTTATTTTCCCACTATTTGATAAAGTTTTGCTGTGGCTAAACCGTTTCCGTTATGGCAAACGCATCAATGCAGTTTGAAGGATGTGGTTGATTACAGAGATCTTCGGAAATACCGGCCAATTTGGTGAGTGCGGCAATTCACGCGCCATTTGTTGCTGTTTTGCCAATAATAATCCACGATGATGCCTTGGTTATCAGTGTAGAAGATGCGGTCTTGGTTTTGGCCGTAGCAGACGTCGCTATAGTAGTTGGTAATGATGGGGCCGTTTTGACTGCTGCCTTCGTATTCACGGCCGCCGTAGGAGTAATAAGTATAGCGCCAGAGGTAGGCATAGCGATTGTTTCCCGATTTGACTCTACCTTCTGTCGGTTCGACGCCATAGGATTTGATAACGGCATCGATGGGTTTGCCAACAAAGCGTTTCATACGTGTGTCTAGGCTGGCGCAGCCGGCAGTGAGGCAAACGAGGCCGACCAGGAGGGCGGTACGGCTGATGGAGATTGGGGAGGGCATGATGTGCTTTCTTATGGTGGAAATGAGGGGCGGAATGATAGAAAAGGAATAGGCAAGTTGGCAAGAGGCTACCTGAAAAACATGAAACGTTTTCAGGTAGCCTCTTGGTTGATACACGCTTGGCCTTTAATAATGCGGTGGGATTTCGGCGGCGGGATTAAAGGACTGATTCGCCCCACCGCCGTCTTTTTCCTGCAAGCGGCCGTAGAGCAGTCGCAGCTGGGCCTGTTGCAAGTCTAAGGCTTGCTGCAAGCGGGCGACGGTATCGTTCAGGCTGTCGAGCAGGTCGTTTTGCAGGGCGACCTGAATTTCCAGCTCGGCCAGTCGCGCTTCGGTGTCGTTCTGCGTCATCACAGCACCATGGCAGCCACCCAGCCTGCGGCCATCAGCGGCAGGTTGTAGTGGATGAAGGTGGGGATAACCGAATCGTAGATGTGGTCGTGTTGGCCGTCTACGTTCAGGCCGGAAGTGGGGCCGAGGGTGGAGTCGGAAGCAGGCGATCCGGCATCACCCAGCGCGCCGGCGGTGCCGATGATGGCCACGGTGGCCAGCGGCGAGAAGCCCATGCTGGCGCACAGGGGAACGTAGATGGAGGCAATGATGGGCAGGGTGGAGAAGGAGCTGCCGATGCCCATGGTTACCAACAAGCCGACGGCGAGCATAACCAGGGCGGCCATGCTTTTGTTGCCGGCAAACAGGCTGGCGCTGGTATCGACCAAGGGTTTGATCTGGCCGGTGGCCTGCATCACTTCGGCGAAGCCCTGGGCGGCAATCATAATGAAGCCGATCATCGCCATCATGCGCAGACCACTGTCGAATACCGCATCCACTTCGCGGCGGCGCACCACGCCGGTGGCCATGAATACGCCGAAGCCGATCATCGCGCCCAAGAGCAGCGCGTCGTCGTATACCAGCTGTACCACAAAGGAGGCCACAATCGCCACTACGGCCACCACGCTGCGGTAGGTGGAGATTTTCGGCGCATTGGCCGCAGCCTGCTCGGAGCTTAAATCCACCTGGTTATTGGTGTAGTGGCGCGGTTTGCGGTAGTGAACGAAGGCGAGCAGCAGCCCCACAAGCATGCCGGCCGCGGGAATCGCCATGGCTTCCATCACGTTGACGCCCTGCACGTTCATACCGGCTTTTTGAATATTGGCCAGCAGGATTTGGTTTAAGAAAATCGCGCCAAAGCCATAAGGCAGGAACATATAGGTGGTTACCAGGCCGAAAGTGAGCACGCAGGCCAGCAGGCGGCGGTCGATCTGCATGCGGTTGAACACGAGCAAAAGCGGCGGCACCACCATCGGGATGAAGGCGATGTGGATTGGGATGATGTTTTGGCTCATGATGCTCATCAGCAAGAGCGCGCCAATCAGCCCCCATTTCAGGCCGTTTACGCTGGAAGGGATTTGGTCGCGGCTGGCATTGCCGCCCATTTTGCGCACTACCATGCCGGCCAGCTGATAGGGCAGGCCGGAGTGGGCAATCGCCATGGCAAACGCGCCGAGCATGGCATAGGAGAGCGCAATCTTTGCGCCGCCGGCCAAACCGCTTTGGAAATGGGTAATTACACCTTTGGTGACGACTTCATGGGTGGCCGGGTTGGTAACATCCGCCAGCGGCAACCCGGCGGCCAAGCCGCCCACAAATGCGCCGATAACCAGGCTTAACACAACGTGTACGCGTGCCGCTGATAAAATCAGCATCACCAGCACAGCCAACACTACGGCATTCATTTTGCTTTCTCCTTTCCTGCGCCTAATCCGCATCCGCCAAAAGCAAAAGCCAAAGCCCAATTTCTCCGTTTATTGCCCGATGTGGAGAAATAAGTGCTTTAGCTTTGTGGCCGGATGGACATTGGCCGCAGATTTATTTCATTAATCGGGAAATGAGTATAACAACGGAAAAAGCGGCAGGCAACAGGCAAATTGATTGGCTGTGAATAAATTTCCCCGCTGATTCAGCAGAATAGTGGGGGCTACCTGAAAAGCAGGAAAGTAGTTTCTGCATAAGCAGAGTTTAGGTGCAGGTGAGCGGAAAAGATAAGGGGCTGTCCTAGATAACTAGGTTAGACTATC
>NZ_KV804555.1:0-330 GCF_001811325.1 Eikenella sp. HMSC071B05
ATTGCCAGCATGCAAAATGCTGACGGTACCACCACAGCCCCGACCACCCTGGCCAACGTGAAGAACAACCTGGCTGATACTGCTGCTGCTACAGGTAACCCGAACGGCAACGATCGTGCCACCTTAGCTGCTGGTAACAAAGGCAATAATGCCGCCACTGTTAATGACGTATTGAACGCCGGTTTCACCGTACAGGGTAACGGTCAAAATAAAGACTTCGTGACCCACGGCGATACCATCAACTTTGTTAACGGCCAAGGCACCGTAGCCAAAGTCAACACCAACAACGGCGTAACCGAAGTTAAATTCGACACTCCGATGACTTACGTT